>JADFNB010000019.1:0-444 GCA_022563595.1 Gemmatimonadota bacterium | reverse complement strand
CCACTACATGCTGAGCTTTTCAAAGATTTCGTCGAGTGCATCTGCAAAATAGGAATCGAGCACCACATCTTCACTACCAGTGCGTTCCGATCGCGCCCAGGCCTCGTACTCGGGTACGGCAGATGGTCCTCCACAGTAGACTATAGTAGCGTCACTCGTTGCTAGCGGGCGCCAGATGTGGTTGTCGCGTGGTCGAACACGGATTCCGACGACTACGATGGTTTCGGCCTCAACCGCAAGCTGGGCCCACCTTTGACGCTGTGTTTGTATGAAACTAGCTCCTGCCGTCGTTCGCTTCTGAGGCTCGAAGTAGCTCATAACCGGGGGAAAAGCATCGCCCTCAATGCGACTTCGAAATGCCGCTGGATCAGCGATCGGTCGCACTGGTCCATCCGTCGTTACGTTCATCCCCGCGAACGAGACCGCTCCAGCAATGCCCTGCAC
>JADFNB010000090.1 GCA_022563595.1 Gemmatimonadota bacterium | reverse complement strand
CGACCGCGGTTTTGAGCGTGCGTCGGTCACCGTGGTTGTCCGCGGCCAGGACATCGGCCAGCCCGGCGGCGACCAGTGCCCGCGCGCGCCGGCCGCGCAGGGTCTTTCGGGTGAGCGTCGTCGCGTCCACCTGCACGCGTGTGCCCGCCCGACGCCATCCAGCGACCCCCTCTACCGAACACTGGGTGTATCGCTCCGGATGGGCGACCAGCGGGATGATGCCCACCTGTGCCAGCTTCTGGAGAACGCCGCCGGCCAGCTCGCCGACAATGGCAAGCGGGAACTCGACCAGATAGTAGCGAGAACCTGCGAGCGCGAAGCGTCGATCGCCCCGCGCCATTTCCGGCAACGGCTCGTCGAGCATGATCTCGAAACCGGGATGGAGCTGCACGCCGGCCGGCGCCGCCGAGCGGAGCGCGGCCAGGGCCTGGTCACGTCGCTCGATCTGCTGCTCAGCGCTACGGGCAATCTGGCTCGCCCGAATGTGCGGGGTGAGCACCACATCGGTAACGCCGTGTTCCAGGAAGAGCGCCAACACGTCGGCCGATTGCTCCAGTGACGTGGACCCGTCGTCGACGTTAGCCAGCAAGTGGGAGTGCAGATCGATCATCACCGCCTTCCCCTCCTCCCCCGACCCCCGGTTGGAACTCCGCGCCGGCGCCCGCGTTCCGCGCGGCGGGAAAGACGGTTGGAAGGATGGTAAGGATGGTAATGATACAGCTTCACCGCAGCTCCCCTAGCCGTTCGGCCTCATGCTCCGCCACGTATTCACATGCCAGGGTGACCAGGGCATCGGCGGCGAGCAGGGTCAGCGCTGTATCGCGGGTTGGTGGGCCGTGCCTGGCCTCGTTCATGAGGGATTCGGCGACCGCCCGGAGCTGGTCGGGCAGCGGGGAACGGGCAGCGGGAAGCGTGTCGCGCAGCGCTACGTGGAGCCGGGCGCGCAGCGGCTCCGGGGCACGCGCCAATCGCTTGGCGAGCCACGCATCGCTATCGCTCACGCCGTCAGTGCGCCGAGCGCGTCGCGCACCAGCTCGGGTATCTGCCGCTTCGACTGCTCCAACTTCTCCGGGTCGGCGATACCACCGGACGCGAAGTGCGGCCGACCGCCGCCACGTCCACCGCTCAGCGCCGCGATCCGCGCTGCCAGCTCGCCGGCGCGCAGGCCTCGTGAGATCAGATCGTCGGTCACAGCCACGTGCACGCTCCCCCGGGCGCCGCCGGTGAAGAGTATCTTGACCGCCAACGATTCCCGCTCGCGGAACTTGTCCATCAGCACGCCGATCTGGCGTCGTTCCGATACCGGCGACTGACCCACGAAGACGCGCACATCCCCAATCCGGTGTTGCTCGGTCGCTTCCCGCTCCCCGCTTCCCTCTTCCCGCAGCAGTGCCGCGATCTGCCTCTCGAGACGTCGTCGTTCCTCGAGCAGTCCCTCGATCTTCCCCACGAGGTGCTCAGGCGTCGTCCGCAGCACATCCGCCGCCGCGCCGATCCGCGCATCCAATTCCTTCACCAGCCGATAGGCGCGCGGTCCGGTGACGGCCTCGATGCGGCGGACGCCCGCGGCGACACCCGACTCGGAGGTGAACTGGAAGGAGCCGATCTGGCCCGTGCTGCGGACGTGTGTTCCGCCGCACAACTCCAACGACAGGCCCGGGATCTCGATCAGACGCACCCGATCACCGTACTTCTCCCCGAACAGCGCCATCGCACCACGCGCGATGGCCGCATCATAGCTCGTCTCGTGGTGCTCGACGAGCGCATTCTGCCAGATACCCTCGTTCACGATCTGCTCGACCGCGCGCAACTCGGCGTCGGTCGCCGGCGCGTGATGCGAGAAGTCGAACCGCAGCCGGTCGGGCGCGACCACGGAGCCGGCCTGCCGCACATGCGTGCCCAGCACCGCTTGCAGCGCGGCATGGACCAGGTGGGTCGCCGTATGGTTGCGCTCGATGTCGTGCCGCCGCCGTTCGGCCACAATGGCCTCGACAGCTGTCGGCTCGAAGTCGCCCTTCCACGGGCCGACGACCGCCTGCCGGTTCTCCAGCCGCTCGACGTCCTCCACGGGAAGCTCCCAGCCCTCCCCCTTCACGACGCCGGTGTCACTGACCTGGCCGCCCGACTCGGCGTAGAACGGGTTCTCGTGCAGAATCAGCTCGAGTTGGTCGCCCGTCTTGCGGAACGCCAGGATGTCCGTCTCCGTCCGTGTCGTCTCGTACCCCACCCAGCGCTGGCGTTTGCGCGGCTGGACCCGCACCCACTTTCCCCGGCGCGAGCGCTTAATCGCGGGCGCGCCTTGCCACTTCCCGCTTCCCGCTTCCCGCTTCCCCACGAGCCGCGATCGCTCCTGCTGTTCCGTCAGCGCCCGATCGAAGCCCGCGGTGTCCACACCCCAACCGCGCTCGCGCGCGATCACCTGCGTGAGGTCGAGCGGGAACCCATAGGTGTCGTACAGCTTGAACGCCTCCGCGCCGCTCACCATCCCGGGCGACCCGGCGGTCACGTCGTCGAGGCGCCGCAGCCCGTCGGCAATCGTCTCGAGGAACCGCTCCTCTTCGGCCAGGGTTACCTCCTCGATGTGCGAGCGTTTCTCCGCCAGCTCGGGATAGACATCACCCATCGTGTCGATCACGCTACTCGTGAGACGTGCAAGCGTAGGCTCGGACCTGCCGAGCAGGTATGCGTGGCGGACCGCACGCCGGAGGATGCGGCGTAGCACGTAGCCGCGCCCTTCATGCGACGGGTAGACACCATCGGCCAGCAGGAACGCCACCGCGCGTGCGTGATCCGCCAGGACGCGGAACCCGACTCCCTGCACCCCGCGGTCGTACTCGCGACCCAGGACCTGCTCGGCGGTACGGATCACCGGCATGAAGAGATCCGTGTGGAAGTTGGAATCGACATCCTGCATCACGGACGCGATCCGCTCCAGTCCGGCACCCGTGTCGACCGACTGCGCCGGAAGAGGCTCCCGGGCGCCGCCGGCTGCCTGGTCGAACTCCATGAACACCAGGTTCCAGATCTCCAGGATCGCCCCCGACTCGGTGAGTTCCACGAACTGCTCGGTGGACAGATCTCCGCGTCCGCCGGCCGGCATGGTTCTGGGAAGATCCACGTAGATCTCCCCGCAGGGACCGCACGGACCGGTATCACCCATCTGCCAGAAATTGAACTCATCGCTCAACCCGAAGATGTGATTCTCCGGCAGTCCCGTGACCTGGAGCGCGAGCCGTCGGGCCTCATCGTCGGCCTCGTGCACGCTGATGTAGATCCTCTCCGGATCGATACCGAGGTACTGCTCCGAGGTGATCCACTCCCACCCGAACTCGAACGCCTCCTTCTTGAAGTAGTCGCCGAAGGAGAAATTCCCGAGCATCTCGAAGAAAGTGTGATGCCTGCTGGTAAGCCCAACCTCTTCGAGGTCGTTGTGCTTGCCTCCCGCCCGCACGCATTTCTGGACGCTGACAGCCCGCTTGTAGTCCCGCTGTTCCAGACCCTGGAACACCCGCTTGAACTGCACCATGCCAGCGTTGGTGAACAGCAGGGTCGGATCGCCCAACGGCACCAGCGACGACGACGGGACCTCGTGGTGGCCGCGATCGCGGAAGAAATCGATGAACGAGCGGCGGATATCGGAGGCGT
>JADFNB010000089.1 GCA_022563595.1 Gemmatimonadota bacterium | reverse complement strand
CAGGCGCTGCGCGGTCGTGGCTTCAGGCTGTTCGCGAACAGCGACGGCGCCGCGACCGGGATGCGCGGTGCCGGCGACTTCAGCTGGGCGACGGACAACTACAGCCCGTGTGACGCTCCCCTCTCGGGGTTCTGCGCCTATTATGTCCACCCCCGGCGGAACCCCTCCATCGCCACCTTCCAGCACTTCGAGATCCTGACCGCGGCCGCCGCACCGCCGTCCGCATGGGCGAAGATCCTCGCGGTCGCCCCCTCGGCAGCGAACGCGAGAGGCGGCGGCTGGGTGTCGCTCATCAACTTCGCGTTGTTCGCCGGACGGCTCGAATGGGGGCCCGCGGACGGGCAGCTGGGCACGCTCTTTTCCGGCGTGACGAGTACCGACGACGGGACGTGTCGTGACAACACCGGTTTCGCCGACGGATTCCTCCCGGTTGGGCTGCGCCTCCTGGCGGGGAGTGACTGCCCCGAGACGTGGCCCGCCGACGGGTTCGGCGGTGATCGGCCGATCCCGGCCGAGGCATGGCGCCAACTGTTCGCTCAACAACGATCGGCGTTCCAATTTGACTATTGGCGTGTTCCCGACAGCCTGAAGGCTCACGGGGCCCTGGGTGATCGCTTTGCCACCTATGGGGAGATCTCGGACCACTACGCCGAGATCCTGGCGTCGTACGGCAGCGTGGTCCCGGGCGGTGTGGGCGAACCGCAGTTCGAGGGTTATCCCCTGGGTCTGATCTGGCGGTTCGACGCGTTCAACTTCAACGCCCCGGGGTTGGAGGACGTGCACTTCTGGCGTGCCACGGTGATCAACCGGTCCGAGGATGTATGGGGTAGCGGGATAAGCTACGACTCACTGTATCTCGGGTTCATGGTCGGAACCGGCGCAGCTGGTGCCGGCGGCGGCGATCGCAAGTCGTGGTATTTCCGACCCGATCTGAGTGCCGTGATCTTTCATCAGAGCCGCGTCCGCGTTCCCGGCCCATGCGATGAGGGCTTCCGACGACCCACGGGGGTCAGCCGGTGCTCCTTCTCACCCGCAGGCGCAGGATACGGGAACGGTGCCACCGTGACGCTCGTGCTCAAGAGCCCGATCGGGGATCTCCGCAACAAGCTGTTCACACGGGTGGGGTCGCGCTTTTACGATCCGTCCCATGCGTCAGCCGGCGACACGATCACGTTCAACCACGGGCACATGTGCGGGTTCGGCGGATGCTGGGCGAACACGCACAACGTAAACGACCGCCGCAGCTTCGGGATGTTCTCCTCGACCGACGACAATACGCTCGATGGGCGTGACGCGCAGGCGCTCGCCGGCACGAGCACGGGCTGGCGCACGTGGCGGGCGGCCAACTATCCGACCGAGGTAGCCAAGTTCAACAAGTACGTGCCCGGCGTCATGGGCCCGCCGGCGGCGACCTGGGATTGGAACCACGACGGCCTCCCGGACACGCTGTACTACACGACCTGCGGCCTGAGCGGGTGCGTGGAACAGGACTGGGACACGCTGCCGGGTGGGTTGGTGAACACCTACTCGAACATTGGAGGCGTGATCTCCGCGGGTCCGTTCCGCTTGGGCGCTGGGGATTCGACGTCCTGGTTCGTGGCGTTCATCGGGTCGCGCGATTCGGTGCCCATGTGGTCGGCCTTGGAGGCGGCGACGGAGGCCTATCTCGGGTTCTTCCCCCGGGCGGAAGCTCCGCCGGCGCCACGGGTCGTGGCAACCCAGACTTCGCCACCCGGGCTCTTGGGGGTGACTGCGACAGCGACAGCGATGCTGTTCTTCGATGCCCCGGCCGAGCGGTGGATCGATCCCTATCTCGAGAGCATTGCCGATCAGCTCGAGAACGCGGCGGCGGGATCGGGGCGCGGCGAGCTGCGGGATCTGAACCCGTGGTTGGTGGACTCGCTGCGCGTGCGAGCCCGCTCAAACCTGGAGGGTATCGAGGTCTACAAGTCGTGCGATGGTGGTCGCACGTTTACCGCCGACGACGATTGCGACGGTGATCCGGCGGTGGGCACGCGTGGCGAGCGGCTCGGCGTCGGATGGCAGGCGTATGCCTGGCTTCCCGTAGACCGGTCTGTCGGAGGCGCTGCCAACGTGTTCACGGACAGCTCCGTTGCCGCAGGGCGCACGTACACGTATGTGCTGGTGGCGAAGACGCGCGGAGTGACGCTGCTGGTGGAGACCATCCGCGGACCTGACAACTTGACGTTCGCTCCGTCGTTGCGCACGCCGTTCGAGTTCGATGATTCGGCGCCGTACGCGGTAGACATCTACGTGCCCGCCAGCCGCGAGGCGGGTGGACGTGGTCCGACCGTACGGTTCCTGGAACGACCAGCCGGCGTAACGGTGCCGTTCGAGGTCATCCCGAGCGACTCGGTGCGGCCGGGATCCTATCGGGCCCTGTTCGGAAACAGGTTCGTCATCACCCGCGACAGCATCCCGTCCCAGGAAAGGGTCGTGGAGACACGCATACGCGTAGAGCACACCGTAAGGGTTGATTTTGCGACCGTTGCGATTCGCACGGAGGAATTCGTCAGGCGCGACAACACCCCGATTCCGGTCGCCGGGCGGGCTCAGACCACGGTCGAGACGGGTCCTGACCTCGTCCGTCAGATCGACACCTACGTGGGTGTCGGTTTCATTCTCGTCGATGGCAATGACGTCCCTATCTACGTAACCGTGACCCTGTCTGGATTGCGCACCTTTCCAGGTGGTGTGCTCGGCAGCAGGATCGATCCCGGCTTCGTCATCAGCGCCGACCAGCGCCCCGCCGGGACGTTTGACGTGGTCGGCGAGCTGCATCTTCGTGCGGGCCGAACCGACACGCTCTCGCGCTCTACGGTTGACTCGTCGATGGTGCAGTGGATGGAGCAACGGGCATCTCGCAACCCGGCTATAGGAGGAAGGTACCGGATCCGTTGGGCCGGAGACCCGTTCGGCCTTACCGACGGCGTCTTGCTCAATTTCACGTCGCCGAAAGCCACCGAATCCGAGCTGGCGGCTGCGCTCCAGGCACGCCCGCGAGCGACGATCGGGGCAAGCGATCCGGCTACGGCGGTCCTCTTCGGACTGGCAGCCGAAGCGCTCGTGCCCGCCTCATTCCCGTTTGTGATCGAGAACGAGACCTTCGATCGCACGCTTCAGATCATGATGCTGCGCCGGCCCACTGACTCGATTCTGCTGGGATCGGGTGCCGACACGCTGCGCGTCGCCATCCCGCCCAATGAGTGGATTCCCGGTGACTTGCTGGTACTGATTGAGCGGGTGACTGAAGATTCCGTTGACAGGAGGGGGCGTGTCGTCTTGGGTGCGGACAGCCAGCCCATCAGGATCGAGCGGGCGCGCCAAGCGTTCGCTGGATACCTGATCGCCTGTGCGTTTCCGCGCCTGAGCTGCAACCCGGTGAAACCTGGCACTCCGGGTGCCACCGGATACGAGCCCATACGTGCAGGAGATGAGTCGGTCTTCCATTACTTCTTGGGATTCCAGCCGGACTCGCGCTACGAGTTCGAGGTGGTCGGACCGGTCGCGGGCGGAGACATCACCAGCATCGAGGCTGAGGATCTGGAGCGGATCAGGGTCGTGCCAAACCCGTTCGTGCTCTTTTCGGCCTATCAGACCGACCCCAATGATCCCCGGATCATCTTCACGCACGTCCCGCCAATCGGTGTGCTGCGTATCTACACGGTGAGTGGTCAGTTCGTGCAACAGATCTCCTGGACGCCGGCCGATCTCATGGGTGCCGGAGACCTGCACGTTTCGCTGATTACGCGGGGTGGGCGTCCGTTCGCCTCCGGGCTCTACATCTGGGTGCTGACGGCGCCGAGCCTGCCAGATCAACCCGCGAGTCGGCCGATTAGGGCGCGGGGGAAATTCGT
>JADFNB010000052.1 GCA_022563595.1 Gemmatimonadota bacterium | reverse complement strand
ATGCCGGCCAGATCGGCGTGGCCCGGGCGCGGCTTGGTGATGCGGGGAACCACGCCGTCGATGGGTTCGACGGCCATTTTCTCGCGCCAGTTCTCCCAGTCTTTGTTCTCAATGGTCAGGGACAGCGGACTGCCCAGGGTCAGCCCATGGCGCACGCCGCTGCGGATGGTGGCCCGATCTTTTTCGATCTGCATGCGGCCACCGCGGCCGTGGCCACCCTGCCGCCTGGCCAGTTGCGGGTTGATATCGTCCACGCCCAGCGGCAGCCCAAAGGGCAAGCCCTCCAGGATGACTGTCAAGCCTGGCCCGTGGGACTCGCCGGCGGTGAGAAAACGTAAACGACCCATCTGACTAGGCATCCTGCGCGGTCGTGACCGGCGCGTCGATGTGATCCGCGCTGCGGAGCACTGCGGGTAAGCCGACGACACCGACTGCCAGCGCGGCGAGCGCCGGGATGGTGAACCTGCGCGTAACCTTCATAATCTGTGCCTCCTGAGATCCCTCTCTGCGGGTGACAGGTCGTTGCTGACACCCGATGTACGGGCGGGAGGCGGAATCGGATTGGTCGTGCGTCTAACTAACCGCCGGTCCGACCTAGCTAGACAGCGCTTCACCTGGGATGTGGCAGGTGTCTACGCAGGAGCCTGCCCTTAGTGAACACCGCTACGAGCTGGTGCAAACCGTCGGAACCGCCGCCGAGTAAGGCACCGGTCAACAAGACCCCGGCCGTGCGGAACAGTCTCCCTGTGTCTGTGACACCGTATCGAACATTGCGGGGTCGACGAATCGTCGATATGAGACTTCCTCTCGCCTCGGAAGCGTTCACGCAACCAAGCCCGTTTGCGAATTGCGGATCAGCGTCTCTCGTGAGGAAGGCGAGGTGGTGCTCGAAGGCACGGCTTGGTGCTACACCTTGTCCGCGGGCGGTGACTGAGCGCCGCGAGTCGAGATGTCCCGCGCCCCACGCGACCGAGAGCGAATGAGGTCGTCCAGCTGACCCTAATTACCCGACTTGAGGCGCTCCTCGAGCTGCTTCTTCCCGTAGCGTTGCAGCATCTGCTATGCTTGACGTCTCGGCTTACCTTCGAGGCTCGATGACTGCGGCCGCCCAGCCAGCGCGTATCTACGTCTACCCGATTCTGTCAATCACCTTCGTTGGCACGCTCGGCTTCAGCATCGTGCTGCCATTCCTGATCTTCCTGGTGACCCGACTTGGCGGGAACGCGCTCATCTACGGGGTCATGGGCGCCACGTACTCCGCCTTTCAGCTCATCGGCGCACCCATCCTTGGACGGTGGTCCGATCGGTTCGGCCGGAAGCGCGTGCTGCTGTTGAGTCAGCTCGGGACGCTAGCGTCCTGGGGCATCTTTCTCGTCGCGCTGGCGTTGCCCCTGACACGCATGTTCGACGTGGACTCTCCCGTCCTCGGACAATTCACGATCACGGTTCCCCTGGTCGTACTCTTTCTCGCTCGCGCCCTCGACGGGATCACCGGCGGCAACGTGTCGGTGGCCAACGCCTATCTCGCCGACATCACGGCGGAAGAGGACCGCGCCGCGAACTTCGGCAAAATGGCGGTGGCCTCGAATCTCGGATTCATCTTTGGCCCCGCCATCGCCGCGGTGCTTGGTGCGACGGCGTTTGGTGAGTTCCCGCCCGTCATGGCGGCGTTCCTGATCTCTGTGGTCGCGAGCTTCCTCATAGCATTCCGACTGCGGGAGCAGCCACCCTGCGTATTGCGGGCCGATCCGGAGCTTGCGAATACCCGGAAGATCATGGGACAAGAGCACAAGGAATGCTTCTGCATGGCGGCGACCGCCCAGCTTTCCACCGGCCAGATCCTTCGCCTGCCGGGGATCGCCTTGTTGCTCGCCATCTACTTCCTCGTGTTTCTCGCGTTCAACTTCTTCTACATTGCGTTCCCCGTGTACGCGGTGACCGACCTTGGCTGGGAGCTGACCGATACGGGTCTCTACTTCTCGTTCATGGGTCTCGTGATGGCGACCGTACAGGGACCCGTCTTGAAGCGCGCCTCTGCCATCTGGTCCGACCAAACGCTGGTCCTGTTCGGGAGCCTGCTGCTCGCCGCGAGCTTCGGGTTCTTCACGTCGCAGACGACGTGGGTGATCTACGCCGGCACGGTGCTGCTCGCGGTGGGGAACGGGCTCATGTGGCCTTCGCTCATGGCGATCATCTCGAAGACGGCAGGGCCCGACGTGCAGGGAGCGGTGCAAGGGTTGGCGGGGAGTGCGGGAGCCGTAGCGAGTATCACCGGGCTCCTGGTCGGCGGGTTGATGTTCGGTGCGCTCGGCGGGACGGTGTTCGTCCTGTCGGCCGCCATCACGACGTTGGTGTTCCTGATGGCCTTTGCAATCAAACCCTCTCGCTGACCGCCCTACCGCCCTCGCCTATTCCTTCGCCCGCTTCCGCCTCGGGATCCTCTACCGCGACCGAGTCCGTAGCGGCCGGTTGTCTCGGTACCGTCGTGACGGACTATGACGACAGTACGGGTCCGTTCGTCTGTCATGGTATGCAGTCTAGCCTTCGGCTTAGACGGTGGGCGAGGGCACGCGCCTGGAGACTCAACGGTTGAGTTGTTGGCGGGCTTTCTGTTGGGCCAGCATGCGTTCGGTAAAATCGAGTCTCTCTTCCAATTCGGCTACCCGCGCGGTCGTGTCTTCCATGCGCTGCTCCATTTCGTCGAGCCGCTCTCGGGACTCGCCCAGTGCTGCCGGGTTACCGCTGTTCCCACTCCGAATGCGTACCGCCACCGCCTTGGCGATGGGGCCGCACACGACGATAATAGCAATGAACACCCAAAAACTCATGGAGTCCTCCTCTTCAAGCCACTTCGAATGGAAGCCCGACGACGCGCGTGCCCACGGAAATGTAACCGCGCTACGGTTTCCTGTCCCGTGTAGCGGCCTTTCGAGTCGCGCTGCGGCCGGTTCCGGTTCCGCCTAGAGAACGCTGCTGTAACCAGCCGCCCCGGATCGTTGGTTCGGGGGCTATCTGGGGTACCCGGCAAAGCCAGTGACCGACCCGCAGGCTGGCAAACAGCCGAGCAGTGGTACGAATCGTCCCGTACCCGACATGAGAGCTATCGGAGACTGCCCGGGTACTCTCATCCCACTGGCTGGACGCCTCCAGTACCAAGGGCGATACTTGGAATGGGGGAAAGCAAATGCCTTCTATGGGGCCGAAGCACGATGAGTCCTGATTTCCAGCCGGTGTCTATCACGCCTCCTTAGGGAAGGGAAAATAAGATGCGGAAGCTCCTGACGACCACCGGTGCGATGGGGTTGTTGCTGGTGGGGATGGCCGTACCGTCTCCGGCGACGGCGCAGGACCCCGACGTCGAGGCTGTTGAGCTGGTCCTGATGGCGTTCGCCGAGTTCGCTCAGGCGAAGAATCTCGCTGGGATGGACACGCTGTTCGCCCCGGACGAGTGGGTGCACATCATCGAGGGCGCAGGCGTCAATCACGGCTGGGCCGACTACCGCGATCATCACCTGGCGCCGGAACTCGATGAGATGGAGAACTTCCGCTATCGCTACTTCGCCATCGAGCCGCAAGTGCGCGGGGCAACGGCGTGGACGCCGTTCCGCTACGAGCTGAGTGCCGACACGGAACGGGGACACGCGGAGATCGAGGGGCGCGGGACCGCAGTACTCGAGAAACGGAACGGGCGATGGGTGATCGTGCACCTGCACACGTCTGGTCGGAGAAAACGCCCGGGGGGAAGCGGCGGATAACGGTGACCTAGACCCAACCGACGATCGCGGACGCCACGCCCCTATGATGCCTATTTGGCGTCGCAAGCTATAGATTGCCGGGAACTTCGCCGGGCTACGATCACGCTTGGTCGGCTGCAAAACGCTGGCGTGCCTCCCGCGCACGCTCGCAAGTCATCGCGTCTGGCGCCAGCTGTTCCGACGACCTTCGAGGCGTCGCATCAGGAGGGTCCGGCAGATGAGGAAGTCGTCGGCCGCCGCGTTGACGCTCTTCGGCGCGCTTCTCGGGGGCGGATGCGCCCACGGCCGAAACTATGACGCGCCAAACGGCCCGCGTTTCATGGGCGGCGTAGTACCGGAGCGTCCGGCCCAGCAAGTCCTGCGCGTGGTCAGCTTCAACGTGAATTACGCCTGGGCGCTGCACGAAGTGGCGAGCGTCCTCCAACAAACGCCCCTGCTTCAGGGCGCGGACCTCGTCCTGCTACAAGAAACCGACTTGGCGAGCACCGAGTGGCTGGCCGCGGCTCTCGGGCGCGCGTACGTGTACGTCCCCGCGATGTGGCATCCGGTTTCGCGGCGGGACTATGGCAACGCCATCCTCTCGGCCTGGCCGATCATCGAGAGCGCCAAGATCCTGCTACCTCACCTCGGGAGGTGGCGTCAGAACCGCCGCGTGGCTGCTGCTGCGACGGTCTGCATAGGCTCGACGCCCGTTCGCGTCTATGCCACGCATCTGGGCACGATGACCGAGATGGGCCCGGGCGCGCGTCGCGAGCAACTCGTCACGGTTCTCGACGATGCCGACGATTTCTCCATCGCGATCGTCGGCGGCGACTTCAACAGCGGCGGCGTGGCCAAGGCGGCGGTTGACCGCGGCTATAGCTGGCCGACCGAGGGGCGCGGCTCCACGAGAGGTCCGTGGGCGGTGGACCATGTCCTCGTGCGCGGCGCCACCGCACTCGAAGCAGGGGTTGTATCCATCACGCCCGGGGTGAGCGACCACCGACCCATCTGGGTCGCGATCCGCCTGGACAACGCGAATTCCAGCGCGCCGTGCACACCGACTTGAATGCCAGGCGCATTGGCTCGGCCTGCACCGGGCTCCTGTTCTTCGCGCTCCTTGCGTGTACCGGCGTACGCCCCGCGCCGCTGCACGCCCTACAGGAGTCCGCTGCCGACATAACCTATGAGAGCCGCGGGCCCACCGGGCTCGTTGGCGACGCCGTGCGTGCCCTCAAGAGCGCGGTGGCCTGGGTCGGAGAGCGGGTGGAAGCGAGTAGGGTCGTCCCAAAGGTCCTGTCCGCACAGGCGTGGCTCACGCGGCACGGTTTCCGGCCGCGGCTTGCGGGACACGGGCGGCAGTCCGGCACGGGGCCCTGGCTGGACGCTGGGTGGATCGAGACCGCGGAAAGACCTTTCGCCCTGCACCTTTGGGGCGGCATCACCCACGTGCAGTACCGGGTAGTCGGCGCCCGCGCAGTAACCCGCGTGAATCTGGCACGGCATCCCATAGAAGTGGAGATATCTGGACAGATCGCTCGCCGTCCTCGGGACGAGTTCTTCGGCCTTGGGAGCGCGTCCCAGGAAGCGGACCGCTCCGACTACAAGCTCGTCAGCCGATCGATCCGCGTGACGCTAGCCCGAAAGGTGGGAGCGGAGCTCGCGGTCCACCTCTTGTTCGACTGGTCGCGGCGCGAGACGGGTGTGGGGACAAACCAGGACCTCCCTGATCTCGTGGACGTGTTCACCCCGGAGGCTGCGCCCGGATACGGACTGGTGGCACGGGCCGTGGCGGTTGGTGGAGGGGTGGCATGGCGGCACGGGATTCCCTTCTCGCAACAACGCCGGGGAGTGTGGATCGAGGCCGACTACCGCCACATCTTCGGGCAATCCGACTGGATGCGGGACTTTGGGCAGGCCCGGCTGGCGGTCGGGGCGGAGTGGCCCGTCGATGAGGAACGAGGTAGCCTCACGCTGGCCGGAGAGTACCGTGGAGTGCGGGGAGGCGGCTCGTCCGTTCCGTTTTATGATCTCCCCGCCCTCGGCGGGGCGGCCTTCCCTGCGTTTCAGTGGGACCGACTGCGAGCCCGGGAAATCTTTCTCTCTCGCTTCGAAGCTCGGTCCCGGCTGTGGCGCCAAGCCGCGGATGCTGTATGGGTAGACGCTATCCTGTTCACGGCACTCGGATTGGTAGGAGACGACCTGTTCGGTGACCTGTCCTTCTCGGCGGTCCACAACATTTTCGGACTTGCCTTTGGCGTTGTGACCGCGGACGCGTCGATCGGGCGCGTCGGCGTGTCGTACGGGAGCGAGGGAGTGCGCGCCGTTCTCGCCTTCGGTTCGACATTCTGACGAGTGAGGACCGCAGCGGCGGTGATGGCTGAGCAATGAGCACGGCGGCTGCGACCTCTTGTGGACGATCCAGCCGCGGTGCATACTTTCGTTCTTGGCGAGCCCAGACGTAGGGCGGACACTGGGACGCCGGGTCGTGGAGTTCCCGATGGCTCACGCCATGTCTGTCATTCGAGGTCTTCGGTCGCGGGCGGGCACCGCCGGGCTCTGGCGCGCGCTGACCGTGTCGAGCGCCGCCGCGCTGCTGTTCGGGTCAGCGACCGCCGCGAATGCCCAGTGGGATCGGCCGCCCGAGATGGGCGGCCGAACCGCTTCGCTAGGCCAGCCGCCCCGCGTGCGCTGGCAGGCCGGCCTTGGTGCCGGCGCCCTCTTCGACAGCTCAAGCGCCCAGTTTGCGGTACGGGCATACCTCGGCCTTACACGTCACTTGTTGAACCCGGTCGTCGGCCTGGCCAGTATCGGCGTCGAGACATACGTTGGCTTCCGAGATGCCCTGCTGGACGGGGGAGGGCGCGTCCTTTTCAGGGTTCCCTACCTAAGCATGGGCGTCGGTGCCGACTTCAACCTGCGGGACCTGAGGCTCGACTTCATGGTCACCGCGCACAGTCCCATCCGCCGAGGTGGCATCCTCGTGCCGGGGGGCCAGGTGCGGGTCGACTGGTATCCTGCCCGCGGGCACAGCGTCACCCTTGGCGTGTCGCTACCGCTTGCCGATCCGCTCGCCGGCCGGGGCCGGCCCATCCGGGACTATGTGGTGGTCAGCGCCGACTTTCAGCCGCCCGTCCCGTACCAGGTGTCCGAGCCGGCGCTGGACGCCGTGCTCGACAGCTTGCGCACGTCGGCGGAGTGGATCCGGCGACTCGTGGTGCCGTTCCTAGACCAGGACGGGCGCGATGCCGGCATCGCCGTGCAGCGCACACAACGCTACGTCCGCGAACTACGGGTCCACCTGGCCCTCCGGAGCACCGAGCAGGAGGTGCGAAGCTTTCACGCCCAGCTCGAGCGGGCTTTCACCATTGCCGCGGGCAACACGGATGCCGGCCGCGCGCTTGCGCGCCGCGCCCGCGCGATCCTGCTCGACCAAGTGATCCTCCCGTACAACAGCCTCCTTGGGCGCAAGAAGCGACGGGACACGCTGGAAGACCTCGGCACGGCCGCGCGGGGGCAGTTCAGTCGCTGGGTGGTGTTGTCGGGGATCGTACCGGGGGACCGCACCGACCGTGTCTTCTACGCCTTCCAGTACCTCACGCAAGTGATGGACGAGGTGCGCCGCACGGCAGCCAAGGAATGGTACGACGCCCGGCTCGTGTGGCTGCCACTCCAGTACGCACTGCTGCCGGAGGATCACGACGAGCAATCCGAGCTGGATGGATTGCTCGAGCGGGCGACCGGTGTTCGTTTCAGCGATCGAAACCGCGTCCTGTACGTGGCCAACCTCCAGTTCCACTGGGAACTGTTGCGTACGATCCAGGAGACGAAGAGCTATCACGTCCTTTGGATCCACGATTTTCCCGCCGTGACCGCGGACGGCGCGCTCGACGGCGCCTCGCTCACGCAGGTGGTTGATGGTTACCTCACGACGCTGGCGGAGCGAGTGGAGGCCTACGATGAGACCGGCACTCTACCGAGCTTCTTCATCTTTCTCGACCAGCACTATTACGAACAGGGCCGTTCGCGGCTCCTGATGACGGTGCTCGAGGATCCACTCGAGGCATCGTTGCAGCTTCCGCGCGGCGTCCGCGGCGATGTGGAGCCCCTGGAGCGGGCGCAAGAGCGGCTGCGCACTGCGGTGCGCCGGTCGCGCGTGCTCCAGGCCGAAGCCCGGCAATATGGGAACGCGTGGCTGCGAAACCGAATCAAGGTTCACGTAAGCATCACGCATCGGCCGGACCCGTCCTTCTGGGGCGGTTCGCTCGTGTCGACGGTCTTCGGGTACGCCGACAACATCATGCGCGATCATCGAAAGGTGGCGTTCCGCGACGTGACCGACGCCGACCCGCTGGGCGGCGTCGCCATCCTGACCGGGATGGGCGTGGGCACGCACTATCTGGGTCCGGGCTGGGAGGATCGCTCACTGCTGGTTCAGGGGCCGGTACTCCTCGATTTGAGGCGGGCGGCACGCGACTTGCTCCTGAGCCAGGGGATCGCCGAACTCGAACTTCCGTTGCCTCTTCGGGATGCGCCACCGGGGATCGGCGATACGACGGTTGCCGAGCGCGTGGCGCCCGCTGGGTTCGACACGCGCGCCCTCATGTTGGTGAATGGAACGGGCTACCTCGACAAGCCGCTGAATGTCGCGAAGGCTATTCTCTACTCCTTGCTGCCCAGAGGATCGGTCATCAAGATCCCCGACGCGCTGTGGAACTCGACCTTCTTTGCCGGCCTGCTGGTGGGCGCGTGCGTGCGGGGCGCTGCGGTTTCCATCGTCGCGCCGGCGCTTACCAACGCGCCGAGCGCGGGGTTTCCGCAGATGGCACGGGCGCACGAGCTCTTCACCCGGCTGCTGTTGGTGCGCAACGAGTTGGGCGACGCTATGCGGGTCACCGGTGGCACGCTTAGCATAGGTCTGTACGCGCTCGACAGCGACCGGCGCGGATTCGCTAGCCGCGCTGATGTGTGGGCGCGTCAAGTCGCGAACATGCCGCTCGTGCAGGCGCTCATGCCGTTCGCGAGCGACTTGGTGCAGACGGTGGGGGAAGTGGTCACGGAAGCAAGCGACCGCCAGCTGGCCGAGGTGCCGGGCGTCACCGCGACACGACCCATGCTCCACCAAAAGGTCCAGTTCCTCGCGACCGGAGAACTGTGGGACGCGATCGCCGCCTCGCCAGAGTGGCCGCGGTTCATGGCGACGTACCTCCGGTACCGGGAGGCGACGCACGCCCTTGGTGAGGAGCCCGCCGACGCACACGGTTTCTCGGAGGAGCTGGCGCGCATCGCCGAGCGCGTCTTCGCCGAGACCCGCAACCGTCCACGGGTCGCGACCTACGCGCTGCTGGGTTCTCAAAACCAGGACTATCGCGGGATGTTCATGGATGGCGAGGTGGCGCTGTTATTCAGCGGGTTCGCGTCGCTGGTGCCCCTGCTCGATCTGGCGTTTCTCGAGGGTACCGTCACCTGGGTGGAAGACCAGCAGATGTTGGACCGGCTGCTCCCACCGGTCGGCGAACTGGGGCGGCGCTTCGCACGCGTCATGAAGGACGCGCTATGATGCGGCTCTTGCGGGCCGGGACGCTCTCCGTGGCGCTGGTGTGCATACCGGCCGCGACGCACGCGCAGCTGGGCGAGGTGCACGTAGGTGCGCTCGTGAGCTACGGGCTGCCGAGCAACTTCGGCCCCGGCGCGGGGCTCGTGGTGGGAGTGGCCGCTGGCCGGGTGGCCTACCTCGGCCTCCGGTGGACGTACCTGACCGGCGAGACGATTGCGACCGGCGGACCGACGCCGGTCGAGGTTACCAGCCGCGTGCAGCTATTCGCGGCCGACCTCGGAATCCTGTTCCCGGTGGGTCAGTTTGAGATCGTGCCGGGCGCGAGCCTCGGCTGGGCGCGGTTCGCGCAACGCGTGGTTCCGGCGGGAGGAGGGTCCCCCGTCCGCGAGCACGGCACAAAGTTCTTCGCGGCGCCGGGCGTCTCGCTGCAGGCCCGATTGGCCGGCCTCCTCGTCATTCCCGAGCTTCAGTTCTACTTGGCTGAGGATCCGGAGCTGTCGCGGCCCGTCTCGCGCCGCGGACTGGTAGCCTCACTGCGCCTAGTGGTTCCATTCGAGGTCGGGCCCATCGCGCATTAGTCTTGGGGTATACCGCGGCGACGTATGCGGGGCTGCAGGGTCACCTACCCGATGAAGCTCGCCCTGAAGGTCGGCAGCCTCGGCTGGATGCTCATCCTGGCGACCGTTATGGGCATTGAGAAAAACGTTTCTGAGAGCGGCGCATCAGCCTTGGCTGAGCGCACCTTTCAAGGCGCGACTCTCGCAACAGTGGCGATGGCGTGTAGCGGTCCCGGTTTCTTGGACTGGGCGGCTTGATCACGCCGCCTGTTTGGTGAGCGCCAGCCGGCGCCGCCCGCCCACTGCGCACCACGTATCCCTCACGTCCCGAAACTTCCCCCTGTTCCCCTCGTAAGGAGACACAAGGACTCCCAGGCGTATCAATCGCATCCCGTTGAGGAGCAAGAAGATATGAAGCGGCGTACCAAGGTGATCCTGGGCCTGATCGGCCTGACCGTGACCGTGGGCGGCGCGTCTGCCGTCCGTGCCAGCAACGGCGACTCCGACGACCAAGGCGACGAGGGTGTCGCGGTCGAGCGCGGCACCATCATCGACAAGGCGCTCGCCGTCGGCACGATCGAGCCCGACGTGGAGATCGAAGTCAAATCGCAGATCAGCGGCGTCGTCCGGCGACTCTTCGCGGAGGAAGGCGATTTCGTGCGTGCGGGCGACCCTCTAATCGAGATCCGGCCCAACCCGACGCCGCTCGAGCTGGCGGAGGCGCGCCGGCACGTGCAGTTGCGCCAATCGGCGCGCGACAAGCTGCGGCGCGACATGGAGCGCAACGAGATGCTGCTGGACCAGGGGCTGATCTCGGATCAGCAATACCAGGATGCTCAGCAGCTGTTCGAGCAGGCGGACATCCAGGCGCAGATCGCCTCGGAGCGCCTGTCGCTCATGGAGGAAGGGCGCATCTCGTCCGAAGACGGGAATGTCGAGTCGGTGATCCGGTCCCCTATAGACGGGCACATTCTGGAGCAAGCCGTCGAGATTGGTGATCCGGTCGTGCCGCTGACGGCCTTCCAGGAAGGCACGGCGCTCATGCGGCTGGCCCAGATGGAGAATCTCGTGTTCCGCGGTACCGTCGATGAGATCGATGTCGGTCGACTGCACGAGGGCATGACGGTGGAGCTGCAGGTGGGCGCCCTTCCGGGAACCACCCTCGAGGGGCGTCTCGCCCGCATCTCACTCAAGGCGCGCACCGAAGATCAGGCCACTGTGTTCCCGGTGGAGATCACCATCGTCGCCTCGGGCGAAATAGTGTTGCGGGCCGGCTATTCCGCCAACGCCGAGGTGATCATCGACCGCCGTGACAGCGTGCTCGTCATTCCCGAGCGGCTGATCACGTTCGAAGGCGACTCCGCCTGGGTGACGGTGCAGCTCGGCGATGGCCTGACCGAGGTCCGTACCATCGAGACCGGTCTCTCCGATGCGATCAACATCGAGATCCTGGATGGTCTCGCCGAGGGTGAGCGCGTCCGGGAGAAACCCGTCAAAGAGATCCGCTAACCGCCCATGCGCTTCGTCACGGTGGCGCGCGAGTTCTTTCACGACCTGCGCGCGCAGCGACTACGCACGACCCTCACCATCCTCGGCGTCACGTGGGGAACGGTAGCGGTCGTCGTCCTGCTCGCCTTTGGGGTGGGGTTCGAGAACCAGACCCGCAAGCGCTCCATCGCGCTGGGTGACGGTATCGTCATCATGTTCGGCGGACGGACGACGAAGGCGTTCGCCGGGTTCCCCGATGGCCGTCCCATCCGGTACGTCGAGGATGACGCCGCGTTGCTGGCGCGTGAGATCCCCGACATTGCGCAGATCAGCCCGGAGTACAGCGAACGGAACACGCCGGTCCGTCGCGGCAGCGAAATCGTCCGTCCCAACATCACGGGGATCTACCCGGTGTACGGGGACATGCGGAACATCATCCCCGCAGCGGGCGGCCGTTTCATCAATCAGCTCGACATGAAGCAGCGGCGACGCGTCGTCGTGCTCGGCGATGGCGTGAAGCAATCGCTGTTCGGCGACGAGGACGCCATCGGGCAGGATGTCTTCATCGGGATCACTCCCTTCACCGTGATCGGCGTGATGGTCCCGAAGAACCAGAACTCGTCCTACAACTCACGCGATACCGACCGCATGTTCATCCCCGCGCCGACACACCAGGCCGTTTTCGGAAACCGCTACGTCTCCAACATCGTGTACAAAACCACCACACCGTTCGTGCACGAAGCCGTGGAGGAGCGGGTGTATCAGGTCCTAGGTCGCAAGTACCGGTTCGACCCCAGTGACGAGGACGCGCTGATGATCTGGGATACCGCCGAGATGATGAAGTTTCTCGGCGCGTTCTTCCTCGGGTTCAAGATCTTCATGGCAATCGTCGGCAGCTTCACGCTTACGGTGGGCGGGATCGGCGTCGCCAACATCATGTACATCGTCGTCCGCGAGCGGACACGCGAGATCGGCATCAAGCGATCGGTAGGGGCCCGGCGGCGCGACATTCTGTTTCAGTTCTTTGCCGAGACGTTCCTGATCGTGGGCGTCGGTGCGGTACTCGGCTTTCTGATTTCGTGGGGGCTGGTCGCCGTCGTCGGTGCCATCGGGGCCGAGCAATTCGTCGGACGGCCTACCATCTCGGGACAGGTCGCCGTCGTGACCGTCGCGTTGCTCGCGGTCATCGCGTTCATGGCAGGCCTGTTTCCGGCGCGGCGGGCGGCAAACCTGGATCCGGTCGAGGCGGTGAGGTTCTAGACCATGTGGACGATCCTCTTCGAAGAGTTCCTCGGCGACCTCCGGCAGAACAAGACGCGTGCCTTCCTCACGATGCTCGCGATCACGTGGGGCACGATTGCCATCGTGATCCTGCTCGCCTTCGGCGGTGGACTGCACGACTCGTTCATGCGGGGCACGATCAACGCCGGCGACCGCATGTTCATGATCTACGGCGGCGAGACGAGCAAGGAGTTCGAGGGACTCCGCAAGGGACGCCGCATTCGCCTCTCGGAGACCGATCTCGAGTTGCTCGAGCGTACGCTCGACAACGTCGAGGTCGCGAGCGCGTCGTACGGGCGTTGGGGCACCACGTTCTCCTACGGGGAGACCCGGACCAATACGTACATGGAGGGTGTGCACCCCGCGTTCGAGCGCCTGCGTTCGATGTACCCGCAGCCTGGCGGGCGTTTCTTGAACCGCCCCGATATCGACCAGAAACGACGCGTCATCTTCTTTGGCAACGAGATCGCCGAGCAGCTCTTCGGAGACGAAGATCCGGTCGGTAAGCAGGTGGAGGTGGATGGTCTCCCGTTCACGGTGGTTGGGGTCATGCAGAAGAAGCTCCAGTTGGGATCCCACAATGGTCCCGACGCCGACCGGGCCATCATCCCCGCCTCGACGTTTGCGACGATGTACGGATACCGGTACGTGAACCAGATTCTGGTGCGCCCGCGTGACATCACGCGCGCCGGCGAGGTGAAAGAGCAGATATACGAGGTCCTCGGCCGGCGCCACAAGTTCGATCCGTCGGATGAGCGGGCCCTTGCGATATGGGACTTCGTGGAGGAGGCCAAACTGATCAATGAGATCGGCCTCGGCATCCAGATCTTCCTCGGAATCATCGGCGTCTTCACGCTGCTGGTGGCGGGCGTCGGCGTCGCGAACATCATGTACGTGGTCGTGAAGGAACGCACCCGCGAGATCGGGGTGAAGCTCGCCGTGGGGGCGCGCAGACGGCACATCATGGGACAGTTCGTCTTCGAGTCGGTCCTGATCTCGCTCACGGGTGGGTTCATCGGGCTGGGTTTCTCGGCCGCTGTGGTCGCCCTCTTTCGTCAGCTGCCGCAGGACAACGAGGCCTTGCAGATCCTCGCCAATCCCATCCTCTCATGGCCCGTGGCGCTCATCTGCGTGGGTATCCTGGTGATGATCGGGTTGCTCGCGGGGTTGTTACCGGCGCGGAAGGCGGCGGCGATGGATCCGGTGGAGTCGTTGCGATACGAGTAGCGTGCAGCAGTGCCTCCTGGAGCAGTACGCGAGCTAGGCCATAGTCACAATCCCTGGCGCTGCACCTCCTGCCGAGCGCCTATTGTGCTTGCGACGAACTGCTTTTGGAGTCACACTGTTCCTCTGGCTCATCCCCGTCCAGGACGCTCAGCCTGCGCTCGAGGCGTACTTCGCCCGCTGGCCTCGCGACAGCGCGCCGTCGGGAAAGCTGAGCGACCGTCAAACTGGCCGGCAGCACCCTAGCAGCGCATCTTAGACCCGTCCCGAGCAAGAGCCAAACCACCGTAGCTGACAAACAGCTCCAGCGCCTGGCGGTCGGATTCGGTCGGGCTGATCCCGGGAAACGTCGACATCTGCGTCGACAAACCCTACGGAGGTAGGGCTGATGGTATACGACCATGAGATCAATCGAGTTTTCACGATGTCCTTCCCCTACAAAGAGGCAATGCCAGTTCGGCCGCCAAGAGATTGCGCTGCATGAGGGGCTGCGAGGACCGAGAATGGAAATGATGCGCGCGTTCGTGATCGAAGAGCCCGGCGGCCCGGAAAAGCTCGAGCTCCGAGAAATACCCCGACCGAAGCCTCGCGACGGGTGGGTCTTGATTCACAACCGGGCATTCGGGCTCAACCGATCAGAGTGGTTCACACGACGGGGGCAGTCGCCCACAGTGGAGTTTCCCCGGGTGCTCGGCATCGAATGCGTCGGTGAAGTGGTTTCCGCGCCCGGCTCCAACCTGTCCCGCGGGATGCGAGTCGCGGCGATGATGGGTGGGATGGGGCGACAGTTCGACGGCTCCTACGCCGAGTATGTCCTCGTTCCACGGCAGCACGTGTTCCCATTGGAAACGAACCTGGATTGGAAGATCCTCGGAGCGCTGCCCGAGATGCTGCAGACCGTCCATGGCTCGCTCCATACTGGCCTCGAGATCGAGCGCGCTGAGAACCTCCTCGTGCGAGGCGCGACATCGTCCATCGGCTTCGCAACCATTGCTCTCGCGCGAGCGGCGGGTCTCGAGCTTACGGCGACCACCAGAAGTGCGACTAAGGCCAACGAACTTGTGGCCGCAGGAGCTACTCACGTGCTCGTGGATGACGGATCCATAGCGGACAAAGCCCGAGCGATCTACCCAAATGGTTTCGACCGCGTCCTCGAATTGGTGGGGGCCACGACATTGCTGGATTCACTGCAGGCGGTACGACGAGGCGGCATTGTGTGCATGACCGGCATTCTTGGCGGTGGGTGGGTTCTATCGGAATTTCGCCCAATGGCTGATGTGCCAACCGGCGTAAAGTTGACCTCATACGCCGGTGAGTCGTCCGATATCACACCCGCGCAGCTTCAAGAATACGTCTCTCTCGTTGAATCTGGTGAACTCAAGCTCAAGCTCGGACCGAACTTCCCTTTCGAGAAGCTCCGGGAAGCGCACACCGCGATGGACGAGAACATGGCCAATGGCAAGATCGTCATGGAAGTTGTCTGACCCTTGGTGTATTGGCGTCGCGTCGCTGGTGTACGCGGGGTTCAGCGAGGTTCCGGGTGCTCGGCAGTCACACCTACCCTACGTGAAGTCGCGCGCACCGCTCCCTACATGCACGATGGCAGCTTGGCCACCCTCGAGGATGTGGTCGAGTTCTATGACAAGCTTTCCTAACAGAGCCTGGTTCCTAAGCTGACCCAGCCGAGGTGAGTTCGCCCTATCCTATTGGTGATGGCTCCGCTCGCTTCTGCTTCCGACCTTGCACTTCGACGGCGCGGAGCAGCGAAACGGGTAGCGGCCATCCGCCCAGTCCCTGATACTTGGTGGAGGCCTTCCGAAGGAGAGCAATGCCAATCAACGCATGGCTGAGAGCGCCGCGTCATTTGGTGGTCCTGTTCCTTGGGATCACCCTCGTGCTGATCGTGGCCTTGGGGTGGCTCGGCGGCCGTCTGCTGCAACAGGATCGGGCGTTGGAGCGCCAGCGCGTGCAGGATCGGCTCGAACTTGCCGCCGATCGTGCGGCCGCTGCGTTTACGCGTCGGCTGGCCGCGATCGAAGACAGCCTCGCGCGGCTCTCGGCGACTCCCCAGTCGGAGCTGCCCATTGCAGCCGGCCGCTACGCCGACCAGTTAGCGAGCGATGCCCTCCTCGTAGTCCTCACCGCGGACGGCCTTGAGAGCTTTCCGAAGGGACGCCTGATCTACCATCCAGTTACCTCACCCGAGGTACCTCCCGCCAGCGTGTTTGCCCGGGGCGAGGCCCTCGAATTCCGGGAGCGCGACTACGAGCGCGCCGGTCGGCTGTTCCGCTCTCTCGCGCAGTCCGACGATCCGGCGGTTCGCGCCGGTGCACTGCTCCGACTGGCCCGTATCCATCGCAAGGCCGACCGCTTGGACGCGGCTCTCGCTGTTTACGCCGATCTCGCGCAGCTCGGCGACACGCCCGTGGGCGAGCTTCCGGCGGAGTTGGTGGCGCGGTTCGCCCGCCTCACGGTGTTAGAGGAGCTGTCGCGTGTCGCTGAGCTACAACTGGAGGCCGATTCTCTCTACGCCGACCTCTACGCTGGCCGTTGGCAGATCACGCGGGCAGGCTTTCGGTTCCACACTCAAGAAGTGGGGCGCTACGTCGGTTCGGACATCGTTCACGATCCGGGTAACAGCATGTCGGCGCACAAGGCGGTCGCTCTCGCCGAGGGAGTGGACCGGCTGTGGAGAGATTGGCGCAGCGGACAGCCAGACACTCGGAGTGTGGATCGCCGGATCGTGTGGGTTGGGGACGACCCTTTCCTTATCATTAGGGTCGGTTCGTCACGAAGCGCCGCAGGGATCATCGCCGGAGCGGGACAGCTCGACGACTGGCTCACCCAGGTGGAACTGACGCAGGCTACAGACGGGGTCGCCCTCGCGATCGCCGACGTGCAAGGCAAGCCGATAATCTCCCGCTTCTCCGATCAACCGGAGGTTCAAGCCAGGCGAGCCGCAGCAGAGACCGGATTGCCGCTGACGCTGCGGGTCGCGAGCGCGAGTCTCGACGCCGACTTCATCCAGCTCGCCGAGCGCCGTCGTGTGATGCTGCTCGGCATGAGCGTTGTCGCGCTCCTCGTTTTAGTCAGTCTCTACGCCGTGACGCGGGGAGTGACGCGGGAGCTGGAGGCTGCACGCCTAAAGTCCGACTTCGTGGCGGCAGTCTCCCACGAGTTTCGCACGCCTCTGACGTCGATGCGGCAGCTCACCGAGCTGCTTATCGCCGGTCGCGTCGCATCCGCCGAGCGCCGTGCGCTCTACTACAACGTCATCAACCGGGAGAGCGAGCGCCTGCACCGGCTGGTCGAGGGTCTATTGGACTTCGGACGAATGGAAGCAGGGGCGTTGGAGTTCCACCTGGAGGACATCGAGGTCGGTGCTCTGGTGCGAGAGCTCGTGGACGAGTTTCAACAGGAGGTTGGCGAGCGCGGATACGAGATCGTGCTCAACGGCGGGGGAGAGGGTGGGGGTGGGGCCGACACATACACGGTACGAGCTGATGATGAGGCCTTGAAGCGAGCGCTGTGGAATCTGTTGGACAACGCCGTCAAGTATTCCCCGGACTGCAAGACGGTTTGGATCGACGAGACGCCCGAGAATGGGTGCATTGCCATTCGCGTGCGCGACCGTGGTGTGGGCATCGCGCGTGCCGACCAGAAAGCAGTCTTCCAGAAGTTCTTTAGGGGTCGTGGTCGACAAATCGATGGAGTGAAAGGAACAGGGATCGGTCTCGCGATGGTGCGCCATATAGTCGAGGCGCACGGTGGTGAGGTTCAGGTGGAAAGCGAGCCGGGAGCCGGCAGCACGTTTACGGTCCGGTTACCGTTGGCGAGCGACTGATGGCGCGCATCCTGGTGGTAGAAGACGACCCGGGCATCGCCCTGGGACTCGAGGACGATCTGACGCTGGAGGGGTATGAGGTCGAGGTGGTGCGCGATGGCAACGCCGCGACTGCCCGTGCTCGGGAGGGGGCCTTCGACCTCATTCTCCTCGATGTGATGCTGCCGGGCAAGGACGGATTCCAAGTCTGTCGCGAGTTGCGGCGGGGTGGGTGCAAGACACCCATCATCATGCTCACCGCCAAGGTCCACGAAGCCGAGAAGGTCATGGGGTTGGAACTCGGCGCGGACGACTACGTGACGAAGCCGTTCAGTCCCGCCGAGC
>JADFNB010000051.1 GCA_022563595.1 Gemmatimonadota bacterium | reverse complement strand
CATCCCGCATCTACACGCGCACCTATCCCGGTGGCGCGCGGTTCTGGGCTGACTTCCGGGACTTCAGCGACGTGGGCGGCGATCGCGAGCGGCTAATCGCGCCCGGTGAGAGGTTCGCGACCACCGACCACAACGTGGCCGAAGTGCTGGCCGGTCGTCGTCTTCAGGAACTCGAGGCCTTGCGGCACGGTCACGCCATACACGGGACCGTGAAACAGACTTCCCTCGGTGCGTTTGCGTCCGAGCACCTGCTGGCAAAGAAACGCTCGGGCCGGTTCGCCGATGAGACGATCGCCGCCCACGAACTGTACCTACAGCGTGCCTTGGACTTCTTCGGCGTCGAGCGCGAGCTCGGCACGATCACCGTTGCCGAGGTCCGGGACTGGCTCACGCACCTCCAAACGGTCCCCAACCAACGGGGCGGAACGCTGTCGGCTTGGAGTGCGCGGCACCACCTCGGGGCGTTGTCGAATCTCTACCGCCGCGCGGCGAGCGAGGGATATGTGCCGCCTGGGTTCAACCCGGCATCCGCGATCATGGAAAAGCCACGGATGCCACACCACGAGGCGCGCTGGCTGGAGATCCACGAGGCCGCCCTCTTGCTCGAGGCGGCGCGCACGTATCGCTCACCGCGGGCCGATAGCGCCCTGCCCCACGCCTACGAACTGCTCGCGACATTCCTGTTGACCGGCGGCCGGGCTGCCGAGGTGTTCGGTCTCGAGGTCGAGGACGTGAGCTTCGACCGGAAGACCCTCACGTTCCGGCCGAACGAGTGGCGCGGACTCAAGACGGAGGCGTCACGGCGGACCATTCGGCTCGTCCCGCAGTTGGAAGAGATCCTGCGTCCCTATGTGTTCGGAGCCAATGGCCCGCCTGGCCGCCTACTCTTCCCCTCAGAGCGGACCGCCATCCGAGCACACCGCGAAGGCATGATTAGGGACGTCAGGAAGGTGCTCGACGCGATCGCCGCCCGTGCCGGCTGGCAGCCCGGCGAGATCCGAACCAAAGTATTCCGGCATACCTACACGGCTGCCCGTCTCCAAACGCTCGACCACGGGGCGCCGGTGAGCATCTACACCGTCTCCCGGGAACTCGGCCACGGTTCCACCAGCATGGTGCAGAAGGTCTACAGCCACCTCGGGGCGGTACGGCACCGCGGTGAGTTCGTCGAGTACCGCGTCGAGCAACACCTCGAGGAGCTCAAGGGACGCCTCGCAGGCCTCAGAATGGGGCGGTAGGGGCCGTCGTTTGTCACGCTGAACGACACGCTGGGCGGGGCGAAGTGGGCTAAGTCTATGGGCGGTACTGGACTCGAACCAGTGACCTCCGGTATGTGAAACCGGCGCTCTAACCAACTGAGCTAACCACCCGAATGTCTCGATGACTGCACTTCTGGAGTGAAGCCGGGCCCACCACCTCACTTTTTATGAGACAGAGCCGAACTGCCATGCTACCAGCTTGCTTCGTCAGCCGGTAATATCGTCAGCCTCCGGTCCGTCCTCAAGGCTGCCGGGAGGCGCGAAGACGCCGCTATGGGCGCAGCTGAGTGGGCCCTGTAGGATTTGGACGCCAACGCCGCTGCAAGGTGCGCGTGAGTGCACCGCCGCGGCGGCGGGCGCAAGGGCACAGGGCCCAGGATGCTGTGCAACACGCGCAGCTGAGTGGGCCCTGTAGGATTTGAACCTACGACCGACGGATTATGAGTCCGCTGCTCTAACCCCTGAGCTAAGGGCCCAAACTGTTGTAACGTATGGGCATAGCTGCGGCCCATTTCAACTCCAGATACTGACTGTGGGGCAGACTGTGGGACGTGCCGAAGGCCATCACGGGCCGGGGACCCCCCTTACTTGCGAACTAACTAAACTAGCAAAGTCCCGCACGGCTAGGCGACCCCTCGGAGGATATGGGCCAGGGCACGCGCGTTCTGCTGCGGTGCGGTCTAGCCTTGTTGTCCAGAACCGGCTTCAGGGCGTACTTGAAGCAGCGCGGAGCTACCAAGGCAAAAGGACAATTCAAGATGCCATCTCGATCAACGCCGCCAAGGGTGAGCGGACCAGCGCCCGAGACCTTGGGAAGTATCTCCCCCCATCGCCCCTCGGACGCAGTCTCATCAAACCTGCCCGACGGGTCTCCGAAGACGATGCTGCCGACTTCGGAGTCGGACGACCAGAGGAAACCGGGGATGCCGGACGACCGGGAGGAACTGGGCGGGGTGTCTCCGGTACTCCTGAGGGGGAAGGGCCAAGCCGAAGCCCAGCTAGGCCCAACCGAGCGTCTCCTGGCTGGTCGGCCGGCAAGGCTCGCGTAGCTGAAGCGGCGGCGTGATGAGCCATGGTACCAACCGGCTCGCTCGGGCCAGGGCGTCTAGTAGATGCGCATTCTTCGTCCTGACATCGTGCCACACTGCACGAAGTGCGTTCGCCTACCTAGGAGACCCCCGGACGCTACGACCGCTCCTAGGCCGATGGCAACGTAATGCCAGGTAGATGCCCGAGGGGTGACTGATGTTTCGTACTCAGCCGAAGCTGCTCATTTCTGCCGCAGCTGCAATCGCCCTATCCGCCCAGACGGCGTGCGGCGGTCCAGCAGAGCCGCTGATTTCGCCGGTCAAGCTCGTGTTCACGGTACAGCCGAGTGACACCGTAGCGGGAGCCACGATCACGCCGCTGGTGGAGGTCACGGTACAGGACGCCTTTGGCAATACGGTTACGTCGGCCACCCATTCCATCACCCTAAGCCTGGGGACCGATCCAAGCGGTGGTGCCGCGACGTTGTCTGGAGCCGGTCCGGTGAGTGCGGTGAGTGGTGTTGCCACGTTCTCAGTGAGCCTGGATGTGGCTAAGACCGGATACACGCTAGCAGCGGATGCTTCCGGATTGAACGCAGACACAAGTGTTGCATTCGACATCTCGGCGGCGCCAGCGGCACAACTGGCATTCACTGTTCACCCCACCGACGCAACGGTAGGTGTGACAGTGTCACCAGCGGTTGAAGTGACCGTCCAAGATGTGTTGGGCAACACGGTGACGACTGCTACCAAAACCATCACGTTATCGATTGTGGCCGCAACAGATCCGAGTGGTGGGACTGCCACACTGTCAGGCGGGGGTCCGGTGAGCGCGGTGAACGGCGTGGCGACCTTTCCCAACGTCAGCATCGACATTGCCGGTGCGGGATACACCCTTGAGATCAGTGCGAGTGGGGTGATGCCGGATACCAGCGCGACCTTCAACATCGAAGCTCCTGCAGTACCCACGCTCCAAGTGATCGCGAGCGGGCTGAACTCCCCGCTCTATCTGACAGCGCCACCGGACGACACAACTCGTCTCTTCATCGTGGAGCGTGGGGGAACGATTCGGGTCGTCCGAAACGACACGCTGCTCAACGCACCGTTCCTCGATATCCAGCCTCTCGTGCTGTCGGGTGGAGAGCGAGGCCTGCTAGGCATGGCATTCCATCCGGCCTACGCCACGAACGGCCAATTCTTCGTTTCGTACACCGGACTTGATGGCAGCACGAACGTAGTGCGTTACCTCACGTCAGCGAATCCGGACTCGGCGGACGAGCTGTCGGCGAGCCAGATCTTCAACACCGCCCAGCCATTCTCCAACCACAATGGCGGTCTCGTCACGTTTGGCCCGGACGGGATGCTGTATATCGGTTTGGGCGACGGGGGTTCGGGTGGGGACCCTCTGGGAAACGGTCAGGATAGTACCACCGTACTCGGCTCGCTCCTCCGAATCGATGTGGACGGCGGGTCGCCGTATGCCATTCCCGCCGACAACCCTTTCAAGGGGCACCCGACGGCCGCCCAGGAGATCTGGGCCTACGGTCTCCGCAACCCGTGGCGCTACTCGTTCGATCGGCTGACGGGTGACTTGTACATCGCCGATGTGGGGCAAAGTGCCCGCGAGGAGGTTGACTTCCAGCTGGCGAGTAGCGCTGGTGGTGAGAACTACGGCTGGAACACGATGGAGGGAACGTTATGTTTCAGCCCGTCGAGTGGGTGCGACACCACTGGTCTGGTCCTGCCCGTCTTGGAATACGCTCATAGCCAAGGATGCTCAATAACGGGGGGTTACGTCTATCGCGGAACCCAGCTGTCGGGCCTCACCGGCCACTATTTCTACAGCGACTTCTGTTCGGGATGGGTGAGGAGCTTTCGGATGGAGAATGGTGTGGCCGTCGACGAGCGTGACTACACCGCACTGTTCGGGACGATCAACAGCGTGGCATCGTTTGGTGAAGACGCGCGAGGGGAACTGTATATCGTGTCCTTGGACGGGACCGTGTATCGGATGGTGCCTTGAGGGATCATCAGGAACCGGCCCCACCAAGCTTCAGTTGACGGGTGGGGTGGGGCCCGGGCACGTGGGGGGTGCCGGGTTGGTCGGTTGGTGGGCGGATCGCGTTCCTTCTGTCGCCGCGGTTGCGGTACGGGCCGCGCCGCGAAACCTCGTGCAGCATCTGTTGCACGACTTGCATGGTATCCGCGCTCCGCCAGGTGACGACCGTTTCGAGCTTGGGCGTCGCCCGCGCTCGGGCAAGGCGTCAGGAAACGCGCATTCTACGTCCTGACGGCGTGCCACCCTGCACGAACCGTGTTTCCCCACCGGCACGGGGGACCCCAAAACGCTACGAGCGCTCCTACGCAGCCCTATTTCGCGAACCCGACTCTCGTGACTGATCTCGAGGAGTCGATGGCGCCGCAGATAGCCGGCCACTTGCCCCGGACTCCATTGCTCCTCGAGCAGCGCGCACACCCGCCGCGGGCGGTACGCGCCATTCCGGCCACGGTTGCGCGCCAGCTCCCGGAGGATCGTGCTGCGGTGCCGACCCAGGATCCCGGCATCGCGTGCGAGGGACTCGAACTGGCCACCGTGGGAAAAGAACAGGGGCTCCGCATCGCGTCTCGCCGCGGCCTTTGCTATGTGGATCATACGTCCCGTCTCGGACAGGTTGAAGAAGGCGGGGAAGAAACCCACGCGAGCTCGCGGATCGCTCGAACGTGAGGGTGTCGAGCCCATCTGCATCGCGCGGCACCTACTTATGGCGAGAAGCGAAACACCTGGATTCGGTGGTTCCCCGAATCCGCCACGTAGATTGTCCCGGCGCCGTCGGCAGCCACGGCGTAGGGACGGTCGAACTGACCGCTGCCACGGCCGAAGCTCCCCCACTGGCTGACGAAGTCTCCGTCTGTCGTGTACCGCTGGACCCGGTGGTTGTCGCGATCGGCGACATAAATGTAGCCCGGCTGGGCCGCGGACAGCCCGCGCGGGAAGTTCAGCTCGCCGGCTCCGTCTCCGGAGGCGCCCCACTCGAGCACGTATGTGCCGTCAGCGGTGAACTTCTGGATGCGATTGCCCGTGTCCGCGACGTAGACGAAGCCGTCGCCATCTACCGACACCCCGTTCGGCCCAGAGAACTCCCCCGGACCCGCTCCGGGTACGCCCCAGGACCCGATGAGGCCGCCCTCCGAGCTGAACGCCTGAACGTCGGCGCGGTCACGGTCGGCGACGAAAACGATACCCCTCGGCCCGACGCCCAGGCCGTGGTTGTGGCGGAACTGGCCATCACCGTCGCCCGCCGAGCCCCAGCTCGCTAGGAACACGCCGTCGGCCGTGAACTTCTGGACGCGGTGGTTGCCCGTCTCGGCGACGTAGACGTTGCCTGAGGCATCAACTCCGATCCCGTGAGGGTGGTTGAACTCGCCGTCTCCCACTCCAATCGAACCCCAGCTGTCGATGAAGACACCCTCGGCGGTAAACCTCTGGACCCGATTGTTCCCGGTGTCAGCGACGTACACAGACCCATCAGGCCCAACCACGATGCCGTGGGGGCTGTCGAACTGACCGTCTGCCGATCCCAGCTCGCCCCACTCGCTGAGAATCTTCATGCACGCGATGTCGAAGGTCGTTTGGACTGTAGCGCCGACGGAGATGCTGACGTCCCGAGGGTTGTTGCCCGCAACTGTACAGTTCGCGGCCATCCCTGAAAGTGCGACGGTCGCGTCGCCTTCTGGAATGTCAAAGAAGGTTACTGATGCGTTCAGGCCTATGGCTTCGTTTTGGCTGGCGACCGTCACCGTGTACCCATCCGTATCCAGATCGGTGCCCGTTGTTGACGTCGTGACTTGTACAGACCCTACTTGCTCAGCCAGCCCATTCCCAGTGGGTGTTTCACCCCCACAGGCAGAGAACGCGGCGGCGCCAATCAATGTCGCAACAAACGGCCTGGCGCGGCCCAACCATTTGCGGATGATCCGGACACGCACAACGTGAGGGGTCGTTCGCTTGGCGATCGGCACAATGGGGTAGACAGGCCTGGAGATAACCAGAATTGTCGAGTGCATAACCACCTCTAGAAACGGACGATCACCGGCCCTTCAAGTTCGCGACACCTCATTGACGCCGAATGCCGCTAGGCTCGCGGGCGAGCGCCCGCCATTGGTGTGCCTCGAGCTGCACGTCGAGATGATCCGCGCACGCGGGGGGGACCCGGCAGAGGTCCTGGCATTGCTTTGGCAAGCAGACTATCGCACGTTTGCCTGGAATGATACCCCGCTCCACGACGACGCGATCCTCGCCCGGCCACTGGTGCGCTTCCTAGCCGTTGCCGGTAAGGACATTGTTCGCTGAGACATGACCTATTGGCAGATGCGTGATGCTCGCTAGAGCCGAGCCGCGGGTTCATCCCGCGGTTACCGACCCGGCGTGCCTGAGCGTGCGATGACCCAGGTCGCAACCGGCTACGCGATCCCGGCCACGCCCGCCCGGACCGACCGCTGGACCGATGTCGGGCGCGCGGTGGCCGAGATGGGGGTCGTATCGACCGGCGTGCTGCTATTGATCGGATCGCCGCTGTTCACCGCCCCGCACGGCATGATCTGGTGGTTCTTGCTAGGGGCGGTGCTCAAGCTAGGCATGCTCCAACACGAGACGATTGCGCAGCGGACATGACGCGCGTTCTCCTCGTTCCCGATCTTCCCATCGAGCGGTGGCCCTCGATGGATCGCTATGCCTCGAGATTGGTGGCTCATCTCCCGTGCCCTCCGGAGCTGGACATTGCGGTGGCAGGCAAGATCGCGCGGCTCACCGAGGATGTTCCCGCCCGCGAATCCAGAACTTCGGGCGCCCTGGAAAGCTCGCTCGTGCCGTCCGGGATCTCCGAGCTGGACCGCTATGTCGAGCGCTATATCACCTACCCGTTCCGCGTGCGGCGGCAGGCGGCCGACGTGCTCCACGTGCTCGATCATTCGTACGCGCACATGGTGCCCACCCGCTCTGGCAGACCGGCCGTCGTGACGGTGCACGATCTCCTTCCTCTTATCACGCTCCGGCAGCGCAGCGCCGGTCTCCGGGCCCGGGGCCGCAAGTTCTTGCTCCAACGCGTGCTGGACGGACTGCGGCGTGCCCGGGCGTGGATCGTGGGCACCGAGTGGATGCGCGGCGAGCTTGCTGCGTGGCTGAAGCGGGAGGACGGCCTGCACGTGATCCCCTTCGGTGTCGACGACGCGTTCTTCGAGCAGCCTGCCGAATCGCGCGCGCAGACCCGCGAGCGTTGGGGTATTCCGCACGATCGCTTCGTGCTGCTGCACGTGGGTAGCGTGACCAACCGCAAGAACATACCGGGCGTTCTCGCGACCGCATATGGATTGCGGGCTCGCGGCCTACCAGTCTGGCTGCTTCAGGTCGGCGACCGCTTCACCGACGCGCAGTCAGTGGAGATCCGCTCGCGCGATCTCGGGTCGGTCATCACGCAGGTGGGCGCCACCACCGAGCCCGATCTACGCGCGGCCTACCGCGCCGCCGACGTGCTGCTCTTCCCGTCGCACTACGAGGGCTTTGGCCTGCCTCTGCTCGAGGCGATGGCATCCGGATTACCGATCGTGACCTCGGGCGCGGCTGCGCTGGCCGAGGTCGCCGGCGACGCGGCGGCGGTGATCGAGGGGCGCGATCCCGATCGTTATGTCGCGGCGGTAGCGCGCGTCGCCGAGGACGACGCGTGGGCCCGCGACCTGGCCGGCCGCGGCCGGGAGCGGGCGCGACGTTTCACCTGGAGCGAGACGGCACGGCGTACGGCGGAGGTCTACCGCACCGTTGCCTGAACGCTGCGCTCCGCTGCGCGTCACAGCCGTTACCGTATCGGCACAACTCGGGGGGACCGAGCGCGTGCTGCTCGACTTCGCGAACCACGCATTCGAGCACGACATCGCGCTCCGTGTCGTGACGCCACAGCCCGGCCCGCTGCTCGAGATCTTGAACGATACGGGTGTGCCCGCCACCGTAATTCCCGCTCCCGCCATGATGCTCCGGGACTCTCAGCGAACTGCTGCGCTGGCCAGCCTGCCGGCGGCATTGGTGGGACTCGCGATGTGGGCGCGCCGTCTGGCGCGTCATCCCTTCGTGCGCGAGACCGACGCCGTCTTGTCCACCGGGTTCAAACCCCATCTCGCCACAGCGCGTCTGCACCCAGCACCCATCGTGTGGCATCTGCACGAGTTCCCGCCCGCGGTGACCGGCCTGTTCTGGCGCCGGCTCGCGCACAGCAGGCCCGCAGCATTGATCGCCAACAGCGAGGCAGTGGGAAGGGCATGGCGGGAAGCGGGAAGCGGGATCGTCGTGGTGGCGAACGGGGTCGATCTCGATCGGTTCCGTCCGCGAGTGCGCTCACACTGGATTCACGAACAGCTCGGCATTCCCCGCGAGCATCGCCTGATCGGCATGCCAGCCGTCCTCGCCCGCTGGAAGGGTCAGTTCGAGGTGCTGCGGGCGTTCGATCTCCTGGCCGCCGCGCGCCGCGATGTCCACCTCGTCTTCGTGGGAGGGAGCATCCACGATACCGTGGCGGAGCGGGCGTACGAGGTCGAGCTGCTACGGGAGATCGGGAAGCGGGACGCGGGAAACGCGAACCGGGTGCATCACCTCCCGTTTCAGGCTCGGATCGAGTCTGTTTATCCCGAGCTGGATCTCGTGGTGCATTACTCGACCCGAGCGGAAGCGTTCGGACGCGTGGTTCTGGAAGCGATGGCCTGCGGGATTCCGATCATCGCTGCCGCCGAAGACGGACCCACGGAGATCGTGACCGAAGGCGGCTGGCTGGTGGAGCCGCGCAACCCTGCGGCGCTGGCCCGGGCATTGAGCCTGGCGCTGGCGATGGACCCGGCAGCACTCCGCCAGGTAGGTTCCCGGGGTCGAGTGCGTGCGGAGGATCGCTACTCGGCACGCCGGTTCGCGAAAGAGGTGGCGGGCGTGTTGTGGGGGGTGGCTAGGTCCCCGTCTTCGCTGCGGGACTCGTAGCCGCGCGCAACAGCGCCACCAGCTCAGCGACATCGCCGGTTAGCGCGGACACGCAGGCCACGGCCTCGTAGCTGCGCGCCACCCGCTCCTGGAAGGCGTCCGGATCGTCCACCAGATCCATCTTGTTGAAGACGTGGATCAGGTCGACACCGTTGAGCCCCAGCTCGGCGATAACGGCGTCTACGACCTGGATATGTTCCTCCCAGTGGGCGTGCGAGGCGTCGACCACGTGCAGCAACACGTCGGCCCTGGCGGCCTGCTCCAGTGTCGCCCGGAAGCTCGCAACCAGGTGGTGCGGCAGTTTCCGGATGAACCCCACCGTGTCGACCAGGCGCACCCGCCGTCCCGGCGCGACCTCAGTTTCACGCGTGAGCGTATCCAGCGTGGCAAACAGGCGGTCCTCTACGAAGGTCGCGCTGCCGGTCAGCGCCTGTAGCAGACTCGATTTCCCCGTGTTGGTATAGCCAATCAAGGCGGCGGTGAGCACCGGCCGGTGCCGTCGGCCACGACGCAGCACCGCCCGGTGGCGCTCGACATCGGCCAGGTTGCGCTTGAGCTGGCTGATCTTGCGCCGGATCATCCTGCGGTCGGTCTCGATCTGGGTCTCTCCCGGTCCCCGCAGTCCGATCCCGCCGCGGATCCGGGAGAGGTGGACCCACATGCGAGCGAGCCTGGGGAGCAGGTACTCGAGCTGGGCCAGCTCCACCTGCATCTTGGCTTCTTTGGTTCGCGCCCGCGTGGCGAAGATATCCAGAATCAGCTCGGCCCGGTCCATGATGCGCAGGCCGAGCGCCTGCTCCAGGTTCTTGCCCTGCACCGGCGACAACTCCCCATCGAACAGGAGGATGGTGGCGTCGGTCTCCTGTGCCAGGGTGCGGAGCTGCTCGACCTTGCCGCGCCCGAGGTAGAGGCTCGAGCTTGGGACCCGTATCTGCTGGACGATGCGGCCCACGACCGCGGCGCCGGCCGTATCGGCGAGGCGGGCCAGCTCATCGAGGTGGTCCTCGGCGTGCAGCGCGTCGGTCGTCCCGCGACGGGGCGCGCCGACCAGGAGCGCGCGCTCGGCGGGTGGCTGGATGTCGTGGAGCTTCGGGATGGGCCTGCCCTCGTTGAGTCAGTCTAAATCTAATAGACGGGCCGACGTTGGACGCCGTCAAGCGGAAGCCGCGAGACCCAACCTGCCTCTTGAAGACCGGGGGACCAAGCCCGGATGAGAGAGGAGTGAGGATACCCCCAATGAACCGCTCCGGCTTGCCCTGATTCGATGACTACGGGCGGGTGCACCACCCCCAGCTTGGCGCATGTCCCGCACTTGCCCCCTCGGCCGAGGAGAGATGATAGTATGGGTATGCCACAAGCCGCCCGCCGTTACACCGTCGAGGAAGTACTGGCGTTCCCGGTCGACGGGAACCGCTATGAGTTGGTGCACGGAGAGCTGCTGGTGACGCCGGCACCCCGGCTGCGCCATCAGGACGTCGCCGGGGACCTCTACTTCCGGCTGCGGACCTACCTTGCGGATCGGGCCGAGGTTCGCGTGTTCTTCTCTCCGGCGGACATCAGGTGGGCGGACGATGTCCTCGTGCAGCCGGACGTGTTCGTGGTGCCTGCCTCCGAGACCACGGCGCAGGACTGGTCGAGCATCCAGACGCTGCTGCTCGCCGTCGAGGTGGTGTCTCCCAGCTCCGCCCGCTACGACCGTATCATCAAGCGGCGGCTTTATCAGGAGCACGGGGTGGAGACCTACTGGATCATGGATTCCGACGCCGCCGTGGTCGAGGTCTGGCGACCGGACGATGAGCGGCCGGAGATCGTCACGGATGTGCTCCGGTGGCGGGTGGCGCCCGATGCGGGGGAACTCGAGATCGAGCTGGCCGAGATCTTCAAAGTCCCGGGATGAGTGGGGCGGCCGCGCCCAACGCCTTGACTGATACACAGTTAGGGATCAGTTTCCGGGTTCGCCAAAGCATGCGGAGCGCCCGCGATGCCCTGAGCGGGCGGTCGCAGGCCAGATGCACCGGCGGCATGAGCGGCGTCGCGAATCGGAGGTGGCGTGCGAATCGAAGTGGAGCGTCTCATCAAACAGGCGGAGCGCGACTTGGAGAACGCGCGCAAGACGCTGGATATCGAGGCGTACGAGCTGGCGGCGTTCGTCTGCCAGCAGGCGGTCGAGAAACACTTGAATGCGGCCTGGATGGTTCGCAAGCGGGAGGCCCCCGCGCACGCACTCGCTGACCGAGTTGGGGGACGGACTCGGCGTGCCGGCCGAGGTGCGCAGGCATCTGGTATACCTCAATCCCGACTACACCACGGCGCGGTATCCCGACGCGGCGAACGGCGTGCCCTACGAGATCTACGATCGCCCGACCGCGGAAGCCAAGGTGGCCGCGGGCGAGGAGGCGTTTCGGTGGCTCAGGCAGTTGACGAGCGCATAGCCCGGTTCCGGCGCGAAGTGTTGCCCCGGTTGGTGCAGCGGTACCGTCCGGCGCGCGTCTTGGTATTCGGCTCACGGGCTCGCGGCGAGGCGCTCAAGGACAGCGACATCGACGTGTTGATCGTGGCAGAGGCGTTCCGCAGCGTGCGCTGGCTGGACCGGCCGGTGCGCGTCGCCGAGGATTGCGACATCCGTTTCGGAGTGGAGCTGTTGTGCTACACCCCCGACGAATACGAGCGGAAGCTCGGCGAGCTGGGGATCGTGCGGACCGCCAGCGAAGAAGGACTGGAGCTGCTAACGGTATGAAGGATGCGTCCCTCACCGCTCAGACTCCCCAGCAGCTCGAGCTTCTGCGACAGAATCCCGATCTGGTGCGCCAACGAATCCAGCAGTCGGGCATGTCGGCCGACCAGGTCCGGGCGCGGCTGCGTGCGGCGGGCTACTTACCGTCCCCGCTCGATGCCTTCCTTGGCGCCGCGGGCTCCGTTGCCATGCGCTTCCCGCTTCCCGTTCCACCTCCAACCTCTTGACTGACGGCACTTTAGAGGCCATGTTTCGCGCGCTTGCCACCGCAACTGGCGTGTGCCAAAGTACTTTATTCTGTAAAGGTCGTGAGGTCGTCGTGCGTCTGGTTTCGGTCCTGATTGTCGTTTCCGCCCTGGGCTCTGCAGTGCTGCCACTCGCCGCGCAGGTGCCCACGCCGGCCGAGGCGCAGCGACTATTGCAGACCCGTGAGGGCGCCGAAGTCATCCGGCGCCGGATTGTGCAATCCGGGCTCACCGCCGACCAGATCCGCGTGCGCCTCCAGGCTGCCGGCTATCCGACGTCCCTGCTGGACTCGTATCTCCGGGCCGCAGAGGGCCAGGCACGGACCCCGGGTGACTCGGTGGTGGCGGCGATGACGATCCTGGGGTTCGGGACCGCGACCGACCTTCAGCGCTTCGCGGATTCGCTGCGCGTCTCATTGCTTTCACCTGAGGTGCTGGACTCCTTGCGAGCGGACTCGTTGGCGCGCGAGGAGAAGGAGCGCGAGCTGAAGCTCTTTGGACTGGATGTATTTCGCCGGTCCACGACGCAATTCCTCCCGACGCTCGCCGGACCGGTCGACGCCAACTACCGCCTCGGCCCGGGAGACGTGCTGGTCCTGATCCTCACCGGAGATGTCGAACTCGCCCACGAGCTGGAGATCACGCGCGAGGGTTTCATCGTCATCCCGCAGGTGGGGCAGCTCTCCGTGGCGAACCTGACACTCGAGGGGTTGCGTGTCCGCCTGCGCGGCCGTCTCGGTCGTGTCTATTCGGGCGTTCGGACGGGCACGACCCGGTTCGACATCACGGTCGCCCGGGTCCGGATGATCCAGGTGTACGTAGTGGGTGAGGTGGTGCGTCCCGGGAGCTACCAGATCCCCTCGGTGAGCACCGTGCTGACCGCACTTTACGAAGCCGGAGGGCCGACGGAGCGCGGCAACTTCCGCTCCGTAGTGGTTCGCAGGGGCAGCGCCGTGGTCGACACGCTCGATCTCTACGACTACCTGCTGCGCGGCGAGACCGTGGCGGACGTGCGGCTGCAGACCGGTGACGTGCTCTTCGTGCCGATCCACGGAACGCGCGCGACGATCGCCGGTGCGGTCATACGGCCGGCCGTCTACGAGCTGCGCGCGGAGGAGACGTTGCGGGACCTCGTCGAGGCGGCGGGCGGATTCCGGCCCGATGCCGCGCTGCAGCGGGTATCTATCAGCCGGATCGTGCCACCCGACCAGCGGTTGGCGGACGGTCCCGACCGTATGTTGCTGGACGTGCCTATCGGCGAGATCCGCGACGGGATGGCGCCGCCGATCGAGATTCGCGGGGGCGATTCCGTTACGGTCTTCGAGGTGCCGCAGCTATGGCGCTCGTTCGTGGTGCTGAAGGGCGCGGTCTACGATACGGGTTCGTACGGATGGCAGCCGGGACTGCGGCTGAGTGGCCTCATCGAGCTGGCCGGTGGCTTTCGGCCCGCGGTGTACGCGGGGCGCGCGCACGTCGAGCGGCTCAATCCGGCCGATTCCACGCGATACTTGCTCACGGTTCCCCTGCCGGAAGACAGCACGCAGCCCTACCCCGACGATATCTTGCTCGACGACTACGACATCGTCACGATCTACGGGCGTCCCGAGTTCCGTCAGGACCGATACGTCACCATCTCGGGAATGGTCAACGATCCTGGCCGCTTTCCCTATAGCAGCGGGATGACGCTGCGGGATCTGGTGCTCATGGCGCGTGGGCTGAGGGACGGAGCTTATCTGGACAGTGCCGAGATCGGGCGCCTGCCTGCCGAGCGGTCCAACGGCCAGCTTGCGACGATCCTGCGCGTGCCGCTCGACTCGACCTATCTGTTCGAGCGCGACTCCACGACCTACCCCCGGCTCCCCGGTCTGCCAGGGCCAGCCGGCGGGGCACCGGAGGTGCTGCTCGATCCGTTCGATCAGGCGACGATCCTCAGGCAGCCCAACTTCGAGCTACAGCGCAGCGCTCAGGTCACGGGCGAAGTCCGGTTTCCCGGTAGGTACGTGCTCCGGGACAAGGCCGAGCGTGTCAGTGACCTGGTTGCGCGAGCCGGCGGGTTGGTGCCGACGGCGTATGCGGCAGGTGCCCGATTCATTCGGCGCCTGGATGACGCCGGCCGGGTCAATCTCGACCTCGAGCGCGCCCTACGGGATCCACGGGGGGATAAAGATATCGTGCTACAGCCTGGGGATTCGCTGGATATCCCGGAGTTCATTCCCACCGTACGGGTGGTGGGCGCGGTCGTCTCACCAACCAGCGTGTTGTATCAGGCGGGAGAGGGACTAGGGTACTACATTGCGAACGCCGGTGGGTACGCGCGGGAGGCCGACAAGGGGCGGGTCAGCGTACGATACGCGAACGGGTCGGCGCGCACGAAGAGCCGGTTCCTGTTTTTCTCGTCGTCGCCGAAGCCGGGCCCGGGGAGCACGGTGTTCGTGCCGTCCAAAGAGCCGGGCGAAGGCTTCAATGTGGCGGCGTTCATGGCGAGCGTAGCGCAGATTCTGGCCAGCACCGTGGCGATCATTGTCGTCGCGACGCGGTGAGGTGACGTCTCTCGGGCTACGTCGCACCGCTGTCATGCGAATGCTCCCTTGTGAGGCCATCGTCCGGACCTCACTCTTCTGCCTTGGGCTTCTCAGCTACGCTCCCCCCGTGTGGAGTCAGGCGTCTCCCTACCTACCGTTGGACCATTGGGCAGGACCATACATAGAGTACCTGATCCGCGCGCGAGTAATTAACGATCCCGCGCCGCTTACCCGCCCCTTGAAGCGCCAGTCCATCGCACAGGCTCTGTTGCTCGTGGATACTGCGGGGGCTTCTAGCGATACGCGCGCACTGATCCATCGCCTTCGCGCTGAGTTCCTTCCCCTCTCGGAGAACTCCGCCCATTACCGGATCGATTTCTTCGCCGACGCCGGCCTGCTCTCTCAGGGTCGCCGTGACCCGATGCGGCCCGGTGGACCGGGCGGGATAGAGAGTCGTGGTGGCGCTTCGGCGTGGGCCGTGTGGGGACCCTTCGCTTTGTCACAGCGGACGAGGTGGGACAGCCGACTGGTCGACGACCCCGATTGGAAGGGGATCCGACATGGCCCGCTCGCCGGCCGCTTAGATGACGCCTACCTGTCATTCCAGAAGGGAGCGGTCGAGATCACCTTTGGGAATCCTGACCGAAACTGGGGACCCGCGGCGCTGCCGGGCCTCCTGATTTCCAACGTGCCGTACAGTTATGAGCACCTGTTCGTCTCGGTCGAGACGCCGGTGTTCGGCATTCAGTCGCTGGTTAGCCAATTGGATGACGTCACGGACCCAGCAGGAGTGACCCATCAGCGGTACTGGATAGCGCACCGAGCCGTGTTTCGTCCGTGGAGTTGGATGCAGCTCTGGGTCAACCAGGCTACCCTGTTGAGTGGACAGAATCGACAACTGGAATTCTGGGCACTAAACCCGCTCAGACTCGGCAATTTCTCGGCAGAGGACGAGAACCGGGAAGCGGGGACCAACGCGTTTCTCGAGGGCGTCGTGCGGTTGGCGCCGAAGGACATGCCGGTCTTGACTGCGGCGCTCCTGATCGACGACCTGCAACTCTTCAATAGAGGTCCGCTCCCGAACCGACTAGGCGCAAGCGTCACCGTGGAGGGGCGGCTGAACGGTAGGACCACTTGGGAGGCGCTATACACTGCGGTTTCGAGCCTGGCGTACCGTACCTTTAAGATTCCGGAAGCCGCGTTGCGACGAAACGTGGGTGTAGCACGTAACTTCTCCGACTACGACCAGATCGGGCTGCGGCTCAGGACGTTGCTTCCGATGTCTACCCTCGCCGGGTTCGAGGCTGCCCTGCTCCGCCAGGGCGAAGGTGACATTAGGAAGCCGTTCCCGCTCCCGGAGGAATACGCTGCCACGACACTGATATTCGAAGGGGTGGTGGAGCGCACGTGGCGCGGCGCGCTGCTGCTGGACATGGCGCCGGCGGCAGGACTTCACATCCACGGTTCGGCGGGACTCCACTTGCTCCAGAACGCCGACCACGTGGCGGGAGCCAACGCAACGAGGTTCGTGGGGGACCTGACGATCTCGTACGTCCTACCACTTCGGTTGGCTGTCCCTTAGACTCCAAACCGCCGAGACGCGATACAGTTTCCCGACTAGGCAACCACAGTCCTCTACATCGCCGTTTTGAGTTGAATCCCTGGCGGTGTTGCAGGTTGACAGGCGGGCTCGTCAAGGGATATGTTCACTACGTGAACATATGAGTATTCCCCGTAATTCAGGCTTGGCTCTCACGGTGAAGGACGAGACTTTCCTCGGATTGTTGCGCCTGCTAGCTGCGAGCCAACAAATGTCGCAGCGCGAGGTGGCGTCCTCCCTAGGCGTGAGCCTAGGGACGGCGAACTATTGTCTCCGTGCCCTCATCACCAAGGGGTTGGTGAAGGCGGAGAACTATCGGAAGAGCAGTAACAAACTTGCCTATCTGTATCTCCTAACCCCGGCTGGGGTTGCCGCAAAGGCCGACTTGACGCGGCAGTTCCTAATCCGCAAGGTAAAGGAGTACGAAGCCTTGCGGCTGGAGATCGAGCGGCTGCAGCGCGAGTGCGAGTTGGTCGCCGACACAGAGTAGTGACGTTCGCTCGCGGTTGCGGGGAATCACGAGGAGTTGTCTTTTTTGGTGTGGTCGTTCACTGCCGGCCTTCGTTGTTGTTCGGTTCGGGAATGTCTTGGCAAGCCGTGGAAGTGTTGTACCGCTGTTCCGCCGCCAAATCGCTCAGGGAGGACCTGTTACGGTTACACATCCACACATGACTCGGTACTTCATGACCATTCCTGAGGCGGTACAACTGGTTCTCCAGGCGGACTGCTCTTGGCGAGGGCGGAGAGACTTTTGTTTTGGATAGTGGGTGAACCCGTGAAGATCGTCGACCTGGCACGAGATTTAATCGAACTCTCCGGGCTCAAAGTTGGGAAGGATATAGACGTTGTGAGTGTTTTCAACGGCATCTCGAAGTTGGTGGCTGCTGCAGACGAAGGGAAAACCGATGAGATGCGAGAGTGTCTTGCCGGGTTGTTGCCGCACGTCGGTTGGGACATTTCTTCGACTGGTGGTCCACGATGCACAACTGTCGGCGGGATGCAGATTGCTGCGGTGGAGAGACAGCGGGCCCATGCTGGCAGCGATGCTAGATAGCATGGCTCACAGGACGATGCCGGATTCGAGCTACCGCCGGTCGGCTTTCGAGTCAAACCGCGAGTCGACCGTACTGCCGCCGCAGGTGTTCGACACACCTCGCTGGTATGCCTGCCGCACACGGGCGCGGGCAGAGAAGCGGGCCGCCCGTTTGCTCGCGGGCAACGGTGTCGAGTCGTACCTGCCGGTCATCGAGCAACTCAGGCAGTGGTCGGATCGAAAGAAGCGAGTTGCGTTTCCCCTGTTTCCTGGTTACGTCTTCGCCCGATTTGACCTCCGGAAAACGTACGAGGTGTTGAACACGCCAGGCATTGTTACCATCGTGCGAGCCAATGGCTACCCGACACCGCTTCGGGACGAAGAGCTGGAATCGGTACGTATTCTGGTCACCGGCGTGAATGCCGGTGAGGCAATGCCCAGGCCTGTGGAGACGGTCACGATTGGGCAAGAGGTGATCGCAACCGCAGGAGTATTCGCCGGGATGCGGGGGGTGCTGCTTGAAGAGCGTGGGCGGACTCGGGTCGTGGTGCGGCTCTCGGTCCTGTGCCAAGCCGTAAGTGTGGAGCTACCACGACGTGTCCTGCGGCCCGTGCCCTCGTGAGGCGCACCTAGCCGGGGTTCAACCGGGGGTGTCGAGTGGAGCCGAGCGCGTGCCTCCCACCAGTTGAGGGAGCGCGCATCTCACGGGCTCCGGCCAGCGCAGGACGATCGATTGCTGCGTAGATGACGCCTGTGCGTCGCGCGGTGCAATCGTCCTCGCCAATTGGGTAGTAAGACAGCCGACAGCGAGCGGGGCCGGTTGTGGGCCTAGTCAGAGCGGCCTGGGACTGACGGGATCGGGGTGTATCCATAACCAAGACACACCCGACGGCGGTGTGATCCCGTGTCCCAACGGCGGACGACTTGCGGTACGCTTCTTCCGCAGCGAGGAGAATATCGGCCGGATCAGTGTTCACCTCTCTGCCGAGCTCGAGGACCCCGGCTTCCGAGAGAAGCTAATCCTGACGGGCGGCGATGCGATTCACATTCCGAGGTTCA
>JADFNB010000088.1 GCA_022563595.1 Gemmatimonadota bacterium | reverse complement strand
CGCGACCTCTGCCTCGGACATGAGATCATTCTCGGCGAGCTGCGTCGCGGCTCTGGCGTCGCGCTGCGCCTTAAGCGACTGCGCGCGGACCGAGGCGACCACGGCGGCCTGGCTCAACCGCAGGGTCTGGAGAGAGGTCCGGAGGCTCACGAGGGCGGCCTGCGCCGCGGAGAGTTGACGCTCGGCTTCGAGCATCTCGAGCCGAACGTCTGGATTGCTCAGCTCCAGCAGGAGGGTCCCAGGCTCGACCCGGGTTCCCGGAAGCACCAGCTTCCGCTCCACCCGGCCCGCGGTAACGGCCGGCACCCAGCGGATCTGTTCCGGTACCAGGGTTCCCGGACCGCGTACCTGGCGCAGCATCGTTCCGCGGCGAACGACGTCACGCCAGAGTGAGGCGCCCTCCACCGACGGAACGCCGGAACCAAGGCCGCCAACCGCCGTGGTGCCCAGGACGATGGCGCCAACGATGACACCACCGTACAGGTATTTCCTCCCGCTTTTTCGCTCCCTGCGTGGAATGTCCATCACCACTCCCGCACAGACGTTTCATCCTGGAACGCTTGCCAAAGACGCTCGGGTTCTGGCCTGCCTTACGGGAGGGTGTCGGGAAAGTTTCCGCGTCGCGTGAAGCTTACTTCGCGCGCAGCGCCACATCGAGTGTTGGGATGCGAGGCCAGGGCTCGGCCGCCGTAGATAAAGCTTGCTTCATAGGCGTCTCAGGACGGGCTTACGCGCACCTAGCGATTATGAAGATACTCACAAGGCCGAAAAGGCTGTCTTCATACAAGGAGCAACAGATGCCATACACCAAGCTCGCGATAGGCCTACTGGCCGCGGGCGCCGTCGGCCTGGTCGGGTTCCGCTCGACCACCGATCGCGGCGCGGCGGCCGTGGAGTACATAGACTTCGGACAAGTCCAAACTGCTACGCAGCCAGCCTATGTCGCGGCGGTCTCACCGCCGTCAGCTGCCCGGGTCAAAGAGTTCCGTATCCCGATCACCCATGAGACGATCGAGATCGCGGACGGGTTCACGTATGAAGGATGGACGTTCGGGGGCACGGTTCCCGGCCCCGTCATCCGGGTACGCGAGGGGGATCTGGTAAAGATTCACTTGGTGAATGAATCGTCGATGCCTCACTCGATCGACTTCCATTCGGCTCGGATTCCCTGGAACGAGGCCTATCACTCGATCAATCCCGGCGAGGATCTGCGGTTCGAGTTCACGGCGCGCGATCCGGGCGTCTACCTGGTGCACTGCGGCACCCCGCCCGTGACGATGCATATCATGCAGGGCATGTACCTCGCAATCATCGTTGACCCAAAGGACGGATGGGGCACAGAAGTCGATAAGGAGTTCGTCCTGGTTCAGAGCGAGTTCTACGTGCAGCCGGGCCAGGAGCAGGGCACGCTGGTTCCGGACTTCCAGGCCGCGATGTCCAAGAGCGCCCGCTATGTCGTGTTCAACGGCCGCGCGTTCCAATACAAGGCGCACCCGCTGCAGGTGGAGCAGGGCGACCGTGTGCGGCTGTTCGTCGTTGCCGCCGGCCCCACGTTCCGCAGCGACTTCCACATCGTCGGCGCAATCTTCGATCGGGTCTACCCGGACGGTAATCCCGACAACGTGCTGGAAACCGTACAGACGTATACCGTACCGGCAGGCGGCGGTGCTGTTTTCGAGACCACCTTTGAGGCAGGTGCGAGCGGTGTGGGGCTGTACCCGTTCGTGACCCACGCGTTCGCCGACGCCGAGAGGGGCGCGGTGGGCCTCATTCAGGTCAGTCAGCCGCAGATGGTGACTGCTGGGGGGCGCTAGCAGGCAAAACGCGGCCCGCAGTGGCCACATCGGAGCTGTGATCACGAAGCCCCGCAGACCAGTACCGGTCTGCGGGGCTTTCACAATCGCAATGGGCGGTACTGGGTCGCGTGAAGGTTACTTCGCGCGCAGCACCCGGGCGGCGCGGGCGTAATCCTTGGGCTTCACCCAGAGAATCATGCCATAGCGACCTTTGCCGGCGGCCACCGCGTCGGCCGCGACGATATTGATCTTCCGATCCGCGAGCCTGGCGATGTGCCGATGCACGGCGCCCAGCTTGTCGCTGCCTTCAATCAGGAATGCCTTCTTGACCTTGCTCAGCCGCCACCCACGCGTGCGGGCGACGCGGCGCAACGCGGCCATGTTCTCCGGGATCAGATCGAGTTGCGCCTTGCCCTTGCTCGGGAACCCGGAATACGCGAGGAGATCCACGCCGGCGTCGCGGAGTGTCTCGAGCACCTTGGTGCCCTGCCCGGCGCGGTTGGATACCATCAGGTAGCAGTAGCTCACCTTCTTCACCCGGTCCGCCATGCGTCCTCCTTGCAGCAGGATCCTGCAATACTACGCCGCGGACGGGACGGTGGCGACCCGCGCTCCGGTGGCGCGGCAGGCCGGGACTCCCCGCACCAGTCTGTCACCCACTACCGTCTCACCACCGGTCAACTCTCGTGCTCGGTCGGCGCGGACGCCGCAACACTGCGCGGGGCTTCGGTTTGCGTGTATGGGCGGTACTGGACTCGAACCAGTGACCTCCGGTATGTGAAACCGGAACCGCGCGTCAGCCAGCGTCAGCCACCCCCCGAAACCCCGCATGATTCCTAGGGGTTCGGGTTTCCTTCCGTCAGCCAGCGTCAGCCAGAAACAGGGGGGGTTGTCACGCTGAACGACACGCTAGCATGAAGACGGCCCCGTTGGTGTTGTGTTGGAGCAAGCGAGGCCCCGAACGCCTGTGTGACGCTCGGGGCTGTATCGCGATGGTACCCCTTGCGGCAGGGATGCCAGAAGAAACAGTTGGAGAACGGGCGCTATCTTCTCCGGAACACCAGGCCGAGTTTGAGACTAATTACAATTTCATTCAGATCCGAATCGAACCAGCGGCGATACCCGCCCTCGGCCCTGATGGCGAGATGTTGATTCAGGACCTCGTAGCGATATCCAATGGCCGCACCGGCACCGAAGTCGGTGTTGGAAAATCCGCCCAGGTCGACAAACTGGAATGCGCCGTTCGCGGCCAGATAGAACGAACCGGGTGTAGCTGGAGTCGCCAGCCAGCCAATCCAACCGGCAAGCCCGAAAGCGGTCAGGGTAGCACTGTTCGTCGCCAGGTTGACGTTGAGTTCCGGCCCCACCATGACGTTGGGTGCGGGCCAGAACATAAGGTAGATCGTCGGCGAGCCTAGGATCCCACCTCCGGGGATCCCGACTGTCGTGAGCGTTCCGCCATCAGTCAGGATGTCTGCACCGACGGCTCGGGTCCCCAGCTCGGCGACACGGTCCCCTTGTTGAGCGGCCGCGTACGTCGGTAGTAGCAGGGCCGTACCCAGAACGATAAGTGCATTCCGCATGGCTTCGCCTCCGAGATTGGATGGTTCACTTGCTTTCGTGGAGCGGCACCTCGGCATGACTGAATGGATCGAGCAATTATGCCGTCAGTCTGGAGGATCGGGTAGTGCGTTTTGGGGACATTGGGGGGCGTTTTTGAGACATTCGCCTCGTTGGGTGCGCCCCGGTGGGTGACGGCTACGGGACTCAGAACCGGACCGACAGCCCGAGCCCGAACCGCCCGTCAGTGGGACCCGTAGGCTTACCCGAGGCGGTCGAGCACCCCATCTTAGGGACGCTCGTAGCCGGAGCCCCTCATGGCTGACCCGCTAGACCGCCTGAAAGCCGCCTTAGCCGACCGCTACGCCGTCCCGCATCCCTTTGCCCTCATGCCTAGAGCGCGGTGGTATTCCGAGGCACTCCTACCCTCGCAGTTTCTCAAGCGGTTTCGAGGCGATCCCCTCGCCGAGGGATGGACTCATGCCGATGGCTGATGATGGTTCGCCGGAGATCACGTCCCGGCGAGATTGTTACGTGGACGTGCTGGTCGTCGATGATGATGCAGACGTACTACAAGCCCACAGAAGGATGCTTGAGCGGGCTGGGCTCACGGTGACGTGTGCGGACAACGGCCTCGCGGCGTACGCTGAAATCGAGGAGCACACCTTTCGCGCCATTGTGTGCGATCTCAAGATGCCGTGTCTGGGCGGCAGGAGT
>JADFNB010000087.1 GCA_022563595.1 Gemmatimonadota bacterium | reverse complement strand
CGATGGACCTGCGCGCAATCAGCGCAGCAGGGTCATCTATTCGGGAGCCGCCTGACGGTGCGCGGACACGTCTGTTGGCATCGGTCCACGAGTCTGATGTCCCGACGGCCGTTTGGCCACGAGGAGGTGCGCTGAGTGCCGGAGAGAGTCCTGGTCACCGGGGTGGCTGGCTTCATTGGAAGCCACGTTGCAGAGCGCCTTCTCTCGAGGGGGGACCTCGTCGTCGGAGTAGACAACTTCGATCCGTTCTACCCGCGCGAGGAGAAGGAGCGAAACCTCACCGCCGCCCTCGAGAACCCGTCCTTCCGGCTGGTGGAGGCCAACTGCGCCGACCTTCGTGCGCTCGAGGATGAGCTTGCCCACGACGGTTTCGACGTAATCGTCCACCTTGCAGCCAAGGCCGGGGTGCGGCCCTCTCTCGAGGACCCGGTTGGCTATGTAGAGGCGAACGTGGTTGGCACGCAGGTAATGCTCGAGCTTGCCCGCAGGAAGGGTGTCGAGCGATTCGTCTTCGGGTCGTCGTCCTCCGTCTATGGTAACAGTCCCAGGGTTCCGTTCACGGAAGCCGATGTCGGTTGCACCCCGATTTCGCCGTACGCGGCGACGAAGGCCGCCGGCGAAATCCTGTGCCGCACCTACCACGCGTTGTACGGTCTCGGGATCGTTGCACTGCGGTTCTTCACTGTCTACGGTCCACGGCAGCGACCGGACCTCGCGATACGTAAGTTCGCCACGTTGATGTTGCGCGGCGATCCTCTGCCGGTTTTCGGCGATGGGAGTTCGGAGCGGGACTACACGTGGATCGATGACATCACCTCCGGCGTGCTCGCGGCTGTCGACCGCACGGCGCGCGTGCCGGGTGAATGCGAGGTGATCAACCTTGGCGGGAATCGCAGCGTCTCGCTCAAGCGCCTCATCGAGTTGCTCGCTGCTGCCGTGGGGAGCGAAGCTCGGCTCGACGTCCAGCAGGTGCAACCGGGAGATGTGGTCCGGACCTGTGCAGACATCACCAAGGCGAGCGAGCTGCTTGGTTACTATCCCAGTGTGAGCATCGAGGAGGGAATCCCTCGATTCGTGGAGTGGATGCGACAGGCGATGGCGGAATACAGGTAGGCGTCTGCGTGCAAGGACCTGTGGCGAGGGTCGTCGGGCGCCCTCGATGGGTACGTCACGACACGCCTGCATTGGCGCCAAACCGCCACGGTGGATGGGGGACCGACACCTGGAAGTTGCCTTCGCTCGACGCGGAGCTGCCACAGACGCCCTACTTACCCGGCCCCGTCTTGCCGGTGCAGGACTCCTGATGATGAGGGGAAGCGGCCTATGGTAGCTGAATGCGCGTTTCAACGCCGCTCCCGTCCTGAGATAAAGGCATGACGACGTATCACTTCTCTGTTGACGTTGAGGAGTACTTCCAGGCTCGGCGTTCAAGCCGTTCGTCCGGTGGGACAGCTGGGGCCGGATTCACAGTCGGGTAGCCACGTCGGTGGACGAGTTGTTGCGGCTGCTGGAGGGTCACCAGGCGACCGCCACGTTCTTCGTGCGGGGGTGCATCGCCGAACGCCGGCCCGAGGTGGTGCACGCCATCGCCGCCGCCGGCCATCAGGTCGTCTCCCACGGCTGGCGGTACCTGTCAATGAAAGTGAGACACACGCGTGTTAGAGTTTAGTGAGCATTCACGAGTAACTTCTCGTCCTCACGCGGTCTGATCACCCCGGATTCGGGGGTACTCCTCCCCCTCGGCGTCTCGAGATCGGCGCTCCTGTGGCATCCTACGAGTTCGCTTTTTTGCTCGCCCCCGCATCCGAGCGGTTTGTTGATCCAAACGGCCTGCGGCAGCGACCCTGGTGTGGGCAGTCCATTCGGGAAGCGCTCCGGATGGGCCGCATACGCCGCGGCAAGTACCACCGCGCGTTTGGCCAGGCGCTGTTCGACAAGGCAGTAGTGGACATCCTGCGGCGTCAGCATCGCCAGTGCGCTGTGGCGGTGCTTGGTGTTGTACCAGCCGAAGAAAGGACCGCAGAAACTGCGCGCATGTTGCAGCGACCCGAACCGATGCGGAAACGTGGGGCGATATTTCATCGTCTTGAACTGCGCCTCCGAGAACGGATTGTCCGTCGACGTGTAAGGCCTCGAGTGCGTCTTCGTCACTCCCAGGTCGGCCAGCAGCAGCGCCACGGTCTTCGACCGCATCGAAGAGCCCCGATCCGCGTGCAGCGTCAACTGCCCTCGGGCGATTCCCTGTCGCTCGCACGTTTCCTCGATCAGCCGCTCGGCCAGCACTGCCGACTCCCGCTGCGCCACCATCCATCCCACCACGTAGCGACTGAAGACGTCCAGAATCACATACAGGTAGTAGTAGGTCCACTTCGCCGGACCCTTCAGCTTTGTGATATCCCAACTCCACAACTCATTGGGGCCGCTCGCCATCAACTCCGGCGCCGCGTAGCTCGGGTGCCGTAGCTGGTTGCGGCGCTCGCGCACCTCCTCGTTCGCTTCGAGGATCCGGTACATCGTGCTCACCGAGCACAGGTAGTGGCCGTCGTCCAGGAGCGTCGCGTGTATCGCGCCCGGAGCCAGATCCGCGAAGCGTGGCTCGTGCAGCACGACGAGCACATCCTGGCGCTCCTCCAACGAGAGCGCTCGCGGCGACGAGCGAGGCCTGGCTAGCCGCTTCGGACGGCGCTGCCGGTAGTAGGTCGCCGGTGCCGCTCCCAGGGCCTCGCAGGTGGCCCGCACCCCCAGGCGCGGGCCCACCTCGGCGATCTTCTCCATCAGGACTTCCCGTTGCTCGGCGGCAGTTCGACCCCCAGCAGCTCCGAGAGTTTTTTTGGACCTCCACCAGCGCCTCAGCACGCTCGGCGCGCTTCTGCCACCGCGCGATCTCGCGAGCCTGCTCGGCAATCTTCTTCTCTCGCGGGTCTGGAGGCTTCGCTTCCGGTCCTCGCTTACGAGTGCCCTGGCCTCCCAACTTCCCCTGCTCCCGCGCAGCGCGCCACACCGATAGATGCGAGGAGTACAGCCCCTCCCGTCTCAACAGCGCGCCCAGCTCACCCGGCTTGCGGCATCGATCCGCCTCCCGCAAAATCCGCCGCTTGTACTCCAGCGTGAAACGCCGTCGCTTCGCCTTGGCCAATACCTCCACCTCCTGACCGCGCGAGGGCGCCACCATCACCGTGTTCATCGCTGTCTCCTTCGTCGCCCTCTACACTAAACTACTGCAGGTAAGGTGTCTCACTCATATTGGCAGAGAGGGTGGGGTCAGGAGCGGATCGACTGGGAGGAACTGCGAGAGCTTGAGCCCACGCGCCGGGAGTGGCCGCGCTGCATGGTCCCACGGCGCCCGCGGTCGATTTTGGCGTTTTCGCCCAGACGCTCGCGCGGCTCTTTCAGGAAGCGGGCGGTCTGGTCGGCACGAACGCGGCGGCCCGCGCTGGGGGGCCTCGTTGCCAACGGGAGATGGCATGGTGCCCACCCGCTGCCTCGTCAACTGTGTGGGACTTCACGCCGACCGCGTGCCCCGAACGGCGGGTGTGGAACCGCCCCCGCGCCGTGCCTTGCGATTGGCCACTACGTCGCTGGCGTGGCCAAAAAGCGGTTTGCGTTGGCGAAGCGCCACGTGCTGAGGCGGCTGGCAACGAGTGAGGGCGTATCGTGCAGCCGCCGGAACGCTGCGCGCTGACGCCAGTCGGTCTGGAAGCACCGGACAGAGTGTTACGCGAATGCAGCGAGGACTCGCCTAGTCGGCGGCGACGAGGGCGTAACGAGTTGTCGTCTGAGCAGTTATAATAGGTAGCTTTTCGGAACGGGTGCGGGCCTTGCCCATAGCTGGCGGTCGGTCAGCGTGGAAGCTGCGCCGCACGGGATCACGGTCAATGCAGTGGCGCCGGGTTGGGTGGATACGGAGATATCGAAGCAGCCCTATGTGAGGTGGGAGGGCGGCAGAGGATTGAGCAGACGATTCCCCTCGGACGCGTGGCGAAGCCCTCGGGGTGGGCTGATCGGGTATTTGCCAGATCCTTAAGGTGTTGCGGTGCCGCAACAGATGGTCACCGGCTGGTATGATGCACCACTCCAGAATGTCCGTAACTCCTTTTCCCATAATGTATTACGCATACGGATCCCGAGTCATCCAGCATTGCCCGTGTTGTGCAGCG
>JADFNB010000050.1 GCA_022563595.1 Gemmatimonadota bacterium | reverse complement strand
GATTTCGGGACCCGGGGTCGCATTCCGCTGAGTCCGCGGGAAATGGCAACGCGGTGGCGGATGGCGCCTGAAAGCCTGGCAACCTGCATACGCAGCGCAGCGAGCGAACGGGCGATTGCGCTGGCGCGGCAAGCCGTCATTGCTGCAGGGATCCGTGCGACGCGGACATTGGCCCGGGCTGACGGCGTCGTCCGTCGCGGCGTCCCAGCGATAGCCCGACGCGGGGGAACCTCCCGGCCGTGAGAAGTGGCTCTGGGTTGCTCGCATGCGTAGCGCTCCTGGTGTCCGTTTCACTTGCGGATGCCCAGGAGCATTCTGTCGTCGCCGCGTTTTCCCAGGCCGTCCATCAACTCGCGGAAGGAGACACGACCGCTGCCATCGCAATGCTGCGGGAGACGATCGGAACATCGCCCGACTACGGACCGGCTCTTCGTCGACTGGGCATTCTGCTGGCGCTGCGCGCGAGCGAGCGGGAGGGGGACTTCCGAACTCGCCTGGACGCCCGACGAATCCTCGATCGGGCCATGCGGCTGGAAGGTGACGATCCAGAGATTCTGCTTGCGTACGGCTTGCTGCTTCACAAGCAGGGCATGCGCATGGACGCGCGCCGCTTGCTCAGCCGCGCCCGGCGCGCCGCGAACGACAAGGCGGAACTCCTCGCCCCCGAACAGCAAGTGCTGTTGCACACTACGCTCGGGCGTATCTATGAAACCTGGTGGGAGGACTGGCAGGATCTGGTCATGATCCCGTGGACTGCCCAAGGATCGATGCGTTGCTCGAAGGCCAAGCCGGGAGGCGGCGGCACGGCGGGGTACGCTGATCTCGCGGTGCAGTGTCCGGCGCGGTTCGCCGAACTGCTCGACTACGTTGTGCCGATCGCCGACCTGAAGGGGGACGAATGGGAGGCGATGCTCCACCACTACCGGCGCGTGCTCGATCACCAGCCGGGGAACGCAGGGGTCGGGGCGCGCTTGCTCGGACACCTGGCGGACGCCGGCCTGTGGGAGGAGTTCGGCCAGGTCGCGAGACGGCTTGCACGCGCCAGTCCTGCCGACGCCCGCGGGTACCTGTTCCTGGGATTGGGGCTCCACAGCGAGGGTCGCGATGCGGCCGCGGACAGCGCGTTCACGCTAGCGCTGGCCCGTCTCGACCCGGCGGATCGTCGTGTGTTCGACGATGTCGCCCTCCTGCTCCCGCGGGGCGTCCGCGCGTCGTATGCTGCTCTCGATTCCGCCGGGCGTCGGGAAACGGCACGCCGCCTCTTCGTAGCCGCCGATCCGCTGTTCCTGACCGAAGTCGAGGAGCGTCGTCTCGAGCACTATGCCCGGCTCGCGTGGGCCGAGTTGAAGTTCAGCTCGCCGAGCTCGGGGCAGCGTGGGTGGGAGAGCGAGCGTGGCCGTATTTGGGTGCGATACGGTGCTCCGTGGCGCCAAATACAGTGCTGCTTTGGTGATGGGATCCGACACGTGTGGTGGTCATACGGGCCACGCGGACCCGTCTTCGTCTTCACGCGGGAGCTGACGTACCGTCACGCGAGGCTGACGGAGCTGTCCAAGGCCCTCGCGGACGAGCTTGCCCACTCCATCCCCGAGACGTATTCCGCGGTTACGGTGGAGCGGCTACTCGGTTTTCCCCACCAGCTCGCTCGCTTCCGCGGGCGTGGGCGCGACCGCGTCCGGCTGGAGCTCTACGCCGCGCCGCCGTGGGACTCTCTCGGGGTGGTCCCAGGTGCACGAGCGGAGACCGGTCTGTTTGTCTTTGACGACACCTACCACGAGGTGGCAAGCAGCCGCCGCGTCGTTCGTGTCGAGGATGCAGGCATGGGTCTGACGTATGCCGCTGACCTACTCGCTGGCGACTACCGCTACGGGATCGAGGTGCGGCGCGCAGGAACCGAATCCGAGACCCGACCGGCGGCGCGGGCCCGCGAATCGGTGAGCCTAACACCATTTCCCCCAGGCCAGCTCTCGATTTCGGATATCCTACTCGCTGACAGCGTTCATCCGTTGATTGATACCCCGGTGCGTCGTGACCAGCTTCAGGTCTGGCCCAATCGCAGGTTGGAGGTCCCGGTAGGAGCGCTGATCCACCTGTACTTCGAGGTCTACGGCCTCGAGCTTGGCGACGACGGCCTCGCCGAATACGAGGTGGAGATCTCCGTTGCGGACGCGACCCGCCGAGGGCGGATCGCGCGCATCGCTCGTGCAGTGGCGGGCGTGGTTCGTCGCGCGCCTACCGGGACGACGGTAGCGTGGCAGCGGGTCGTTCCCGTGACCGCCGACTTGGCCGTCGAGTTCGTTGCGCTGGAGCTGACGGACCTGCGGGCCGGTGACTACACCGTTCGTGTCCGAATCGTCGACCGCGCGAACGAGGAGGAGGTCACCGTGGAGAGGGTGTTCACAGTGGTCGACCCGGAGAACCGCTGAAGCTTTCCGGCTGCTCTTTCAGTCCTCCACCGCATGTCAATCATACCTACCCAAACATGCTGGCCTGCTCTCCGACCGGCGGCGTGAACCCGCAGTGCCGATACGCGGCGGGCGTCGCCATGCGCCCTCTTGGCGTCCGGCGCAGGGCTGGCGCCCACGCGCAGCCCCCGGCAGTGGAGGCCGAGTCCGTGCCGCCCTCGCTCCAGGAAGCCGTTGCACCACCGCCTCCAGACCCGTGAGTTCGGGGGCTCCTGGGGTGCGCGCGTGCCGGCTGGTGGCCCCCTCCTCCCGCTAGCGGATCACCCGCATGGGTACGGAGAACTCCGTATCGTCCCACGCCAGCTTCAACACCCCGCCTTCCGGCGTCTCTTCAATCGAGATGGTGAACCGTTCCGCCACGTCGCTCAGCGGAGCCCGGGACATCGGGACATGGACGAGATCGCGCGAGGCGTCATACGCCGTCCCCCATTGGCCGGTCTGCTCGTTGATGATGAGCGTAGCGGCTTCCGCACTGAAGGTGGTCCACAAGCTGTAGGCCCCGGCCGGAACGCGCGCGTCCCCAATCCGTAGATTGCGGCTGGTGACGAATTGCGTGGCCGCGTTGGCACCGGTGCGCCAGATGGTGTCGTAGGGTACCAGGCCACCCCAGATGAGCCGGCCACGCTTTGCCGGCTGGCTGTAGTAGATCTCGAAGGTCGCCCCGCCACCCGATGCCAGTACAGTATCGGGAGGCGAGGCCACCCCGATCCCGGCGCCGCGCGCGTCCCGCTCCGCAAAATCGGCCGCCAGGACGTCGAAATCGAGGGTACCCGCGTCTACCGGGCGGATCTCGACCTTGAGCGTCGTGGCCCGCCCGCTCACGCCGAGTACGCGGCCCTCACCGTCCACCGCCACATAGATGGGCGAGCCGAAGAAATCCATGGTGACCGTGTCGGCCGAGCGTCGGGTGATCGCGTTGCGGGACACCCGGCTCCGACCCGCGGCGAGATAGCTGAACGGGTATTCGTCCGCGCCGGCCGTTACCGCGCGGCGCACGAAGAACTCCAGAAAGGCCACCGGCATCGGGAGCCTGGAGACCACGGGGACAGTGCCGGCCGGTACGGGCACGGCGATGGTATCTGTTCCGTCTCTCGTTCGCTCCACAAACGCCGTATCTCCGTCGAGCGTGACGACGACGACTTCCGCCGGTGGACCGGTGGGATTCTCGGATGGGGTGGCGTAGCGCACCTCCAGCCGGTCGATCACGCCATCCGGCGACAGCTCGGCTACATAGTCGGCAACCCGCGTCACCGGACTGCGGGTCAGGAGCCGGCCCTCGATCCGGTCATGGGAGCGGGTGTAGACCTCGATCGACAACGTGTCGGTACCCAACAGCTCGACGTAGGCCTGCTGCTGCGACCCGTTGCTGCAGGCGGCCGCCATCACAATCGCTGCCGCACCCAATAGTGTCCTCTTCGTGATCATGGCCCGACGCTCCTCGATTGCGAGTGGAGTTATCCGGATACTACCTCGGGCCCGCGCGGCGGTCCACTCCTACCCTGTCCATCCCCGTCCCGCCACTCCGCTCTCCGCTCTCCGCAGCGTTAAGAGCCGCTGACCGGCGACGGCGCATGGACCAAGGTACCGGGGAAGGCGACGGGGTGGCGACCATTGCCGCCGTCGTGACATGGTTTCAGCTTTCCGGTGTCATGCCCCGAACCATGCGCGCCGTCTGGCTGGAAGATCGGCAGATCAACGTCCGCGATGATATCCCGGTCCCGGAGCCGCCGCACAACGAGGCGCTGGTCAAGATACTCCGGGCCGGTATCTGCAACACCGACCTCGAGCTGTTGCGCGGATACTATCCGTACACGGGAATCCCAGGTCACGAGTTCGTCGGCGTAGTAGAGGCGGGACCCGCCGAGCTGATAGGCCGGCGTGTGGTCGGCGAGATCAACGCGGTGTGCGGCACCTGCCGCGCGTGCCGCGAAGGACGACGCACGCACTGCGCGCAGCGCACGGTTCTCGGCATCGTGAACCGACACGGCGCATTCGCCGAGTACCTGACCCTGCCCACGGAAAATCTGCACACCGTTCCGGACGATATACCGACGGATCTCGCCGTGTTCACCGAGCCGCTCGCGGCGGCGCTGGAGATTCAGGAACAGGTGACGGTATCGGCGGGCGACCGGGTGCTCGTAGTGGGCGACGGCAAACTGGGGCAACTCGTCGCGCAGACTTTGGCGCTTACCGGCTGCCACCTGGCAGTGGTGGGCCGGACGCCCGCCAAGCTCGAGTTGCTCGCCGCCCGCGGGATCGAGACCCTCTCCGGCGACGCGGTACGAGACGCGGCATTCGATCTCGCCGTGGAATGCACCGGGAACCCCGAAGGGTTCGGTTTGGCACAGCGGGCCCTGCGAGCGCGCGGGACGCTGGTCATGAAGAGCACATACGCCGGTGATCTCACGCTCAATGCCGCCGCCGTCGTGGTAGATGAGCTGACCCTCGTCGGGTCGCGCTGCGGTCCGTTCGCACCCGCACTCCGGCTACTGACCGAACGGCAGGTGGACGTCGAGCCGCTGATTCACGCGCGGTTCCCGCTCACCGACGCGCCGGCAGCCCTGGCCCGCGCCCGAACCAAAGGGACCCTCAAGGTGCTGCTGGACGTGGGCTGACCGTCTCACCGGCGGGGTTCGGCTCGCTCCGGTCCCCGCCACCCTCTGGTCGCCCCACCATCTGAGCGTTAGCATTGGCGCATGGAATGCTATGTGTGCCATGCCCAGGTCGGCGAGGCGGAGCGATTCTGCCCGGAGTGCGGCCAGCCGTTCCCTCTGTCCCCTGCAGTGGATGAGGTGTTGGCGGACTTCGATGTCGTGAGCTTCACGGCGCTACGCATGACAAAGGAGCAGCTCGCCGAGGAACTGGAGAGGATAGTACAGGAAGCCGGCGAGCGGAAACTCACCCATGAAGAGAAACACGGGTGGGCCCGGCTCTACGAGCAGTGGAAGGAAGTGGCCGACCAGATCACACGCCAGATGCAACGTTTCTCCGAGCGGCTCGACGTCGATCGTCGCGAAGGACCGACGCGGCGGCAGGACCGTCGCCGGGAAGACATAGACATCGATTTCGGCAGCCGGCGCGCGGGTCTGGACCGCCGCCGCGCGGACCGGCGGTCCAGATTGGACCGGCGGGATCCCTACGGGCCACCGGACCTGAACGGCAAGCAGGTGTAACGAGCGGCGGCGAATTCAAATCGGCATCCTCCTGATCGGAAGTGGTCCGCATTCTTCCAACCCGAACATGATCTCGACCTTCGCGCCGGCGCTGCGCGCCGCCTCTCCTCATCATGAACGTGTATGCTTGGGAGCGGTGCGATGAGCGGCGGTGACCTCGTGGCACGCGTGCTCGAAAGCCACGGCGTACGGTTTCTCTTCACGTTGTGCGGCGGCCACATCTCGCCGATTCTCGTCGGCGCGAAGCGGTGCGGCATTCGCGTAGTCGACGTGCGGAACGAGGCGACGGCGGTGTTCGCCGCCGACGCCATTGCGCGCCTCTCAGGCGTACCCGGAGTGGCGGCCGTAACCGCCGGCCCAGGTGTCACCAATTCGATCACGGCGCTCGAGAACGCGCGGCTCGCCCAATCACCGGTGGTGCTCCTGGGCGGTGCGGCGCCGACAGCCCTCAAGGGACGCGGCGCGCTCCAAGACATCGATCAGCTTGCCCTCACGAGCCCACATGTGAAATGGGCCACCTCGGTGCGTCGGGTCCGCGATCTCGTCCCCCAACTCGAGAACGCATTTCGCATCGCGCGTCAGGGTGTTCCCGGCCCCGTCTTCGTCGAGTGCCCGGTAGATCTGCTGTACGATGAATCGGTCGTGCGGATGTGGTACGGTACCGGCGCGGAATCCTCTTTCCGGCGGTGGTGCCTGGACCGCCACCTGAATCGGATGTTCGGGGGTGCGCAACCGGGTTCTCTCTCGACCCCGGTCGTCCCCGACCCGACGGCGCCGGCCGCGCAACTGGTGCGACGCGCCGCGCGGGCTCTGGAGCGGGCGGAGCGCCCGGTCCTGCTGGTGGGAAGCCAAGCATTGCTGCACCCCAACCCACGGGAAGCGGCGTGCGCCCTGGCCGATGCGGTCACGCGACTCTGCATCCCCGTCTACCTCTCCGGCATGGCACGCGGTCTTCTGGGCCGCGAGCACCGGTGCCTGTTCCGACACGCCCGCAAGCGTGCCCTGGGCGAGGCCGATCTCGTCATCCTGGCAGGCGTGCCGTGCGACTTTCGGCTCGACTACGGCAAGCATATCAACCGTGACGCCACCCTCATCTCGGCTAACCGGAGCGCGACCGAGCTGCGGAAGAACCGGCGTCCGACGCTCGGCATCTGGGCCGATCCGGCGTCATTCATTATGCGCCTCGCCGCTCGCGCCCCAAGTGACGGGTCGGTACGGCGGGGATGGTTGAGCCGGCTGCGAGAGAGAGAGGAGGAGCGCGAGCGGGAGATCGCGACGGTGAGCCGTCACCCTACGGAGTTCGTCAACCCGCTTTTCCTCCTTGCAGCCGTCGACCACATGCTGGACGAGAGCAGCGTACTGGTGCTGGACGGAGGAGATTTCGCCGCCACGGCCTCGTATGTCACGCTGCCCCGCGCGCCGCTCGCCTCGCTCGACCCGGGGGTGTTCGGCACCTTGGGCGTGGGAGCCGGGTTCGCCCTCGCTGCCAAACTGGCCCGACCGGACGCGGATGTCTGGATCATCTACGGCGACGGCTCGGCGGCCTATAGTCTTCAGGAATTCGACACCTATGTGCGCCACGGACTACCGGTGATCGCGCTGGTCGGCAACGACGCGGCATGGACACAGATCGCGCGCGGCCAGAAAGAGATCCTGGACGACGACGTGGGCACCGTGCTGCGGCGCACCGATTACCACCGTGTGGCCGAGGGCTACGGCGGCAAGGGGTTTCGGATCGTGCGGGCCGATCAGATCGAGCCCACGCTCCGGCGGGCTCAAGAGACGGCGCGCAGCGGTGTGCCGGTACTCGTCAACGCCATGATCGGCACCACCGACTTCCGGAAGGGGTCTATCTCCATATGACAGCCCAATCCGCCCATCTCGGGCCGACGACTCGGCTCTTTTCCAGGCGCCGAGGGTATGCACAGGTTCGGACCATGACTCGTTCTTATTTGCACCTGCTTGCAGCGAGCACTCTTCTCGTCACCGTGCAACCGGCCGCCGCACAGCGAGGCGACTCGGGCACTCTCGTTGTGGTGAACAAGGGCGCTGGTACCGCGAGCTTGGTGGATCTCGCGTCACAACGCATCGTCGCCACATTGCCTACCGGTAACGGCCCGCACGAGATCGCTATCACGCGCGACGGGCGTACAGCGGTGGTCACCGACTACGGCGGGCGCCCGGGCGGCAACACCCTCACGGTGATCGACGTACCGGGCCGGGTGGTAGCGCGAACGATCGATCTCGGGCGATATCGTCGCCCGCACGGGATCGCGTTCCTCCCCGGTGACAGTCTCGTCGCGGTCACGTCCGAAGCGGCCGGGCACGTCGTGATAGTGCGCGTAGCCGACGGCGGGATCGTGCGCACCCTCTCCACCACTCAGGGAGGCTCCCATATGCTCGCGCTGGTCGGCGACGGTCGGACGATCTACACCAGCAACGGTCGCGATGATTCGGTCTCCGACATCGACCTCAGCGGAGTGCGGCAGACCACGAGCTTCCCCGTCCCGGCCCGGCCCGAAGCCATCACGGTCACCGAGGACGGGAGCGAAGTGTGGGTCGGCAGCAATGCCGATGGTACCGTCAGCATCGTGGATACCGAAGACCGCAGCATCGAGGAAGTGGCCCGTGGGTTCGGCTGGCCGTATCGCATTCTCGTCACGCCCGACAATCGCCTGGCAATCATCCCCGATCTCCGGCGCAACGAGCTGCGTATCTTGGACCGCGCATCGCATCGCGAGCTTGCAGTCCTGAATCTGCCGGGGTCGGGTCCGCAGGGCGTGACCTTGTCGGGCGACGGCAAGACCCTCTATCTAGCGTTGAGCCGGCAGGACCGGGTCGCGATCATCGATCTGGAGACACAGGAGATCACCGGCTATCTGCCGACCGGCTCCCGGCCGGACGGGGTGGCATACTCACCGCTCGTGCTCACCAACTAGCCCCCGACCCCGGGCGTCAGCCAGGGTTTCAAAAGGAGGAGCCAGTCCGGACCCCGCAACGTCAGGTGGCGAGCTTGTCGGGAAAGAGTCTCCGCGCCTTCTCCACCTTGGGAGCGACAACTAGCTGGCAATAGGGTTGGCCCGGGTTCCGCCGGTAGAACTCGCGGTGATACTCTTCAGCGGCGTAGAACTTCTCGAGGGGCGTGACCTCCGTGACTATCGGATTGCTCCATACCTGCTCCGCTTCGAGTGCGGCGATCGCGCGCTCCGCTTCAGCCTTTTGTTCGGGTGAATGATAGAAGATTCCCGACCGGTACTGCGAGCCGACGTCGTTCCCCTGTCGGTTCAGCGTAGTGGGATCGTGTATCGCGAAGAACACGTCGAGCAGATCCCGGAAAGTGATCAGGTCCGGATCGAACGTCACCTGAACCACTTCGGCGTGTCCTGTGGTGCCGCCGCACACCTGCTCGTAGGACGGGTTCGCCACAGGCCCGCCGGCATACCCTGAATCGACGCGTTCCACCCCACTGAGGTCGGCGAACACCGCCTCGAGGCACCAGAAGCACCCACCGGCCAGGGTAGCGATCTCGGTCTGCGTCATGACAACATGATGGGAGCCGGCGGGGACGGTGGCAAGCCGGAACGCACGCCGACGCCTGTGGGGGCGTCGATCGGATGCGCCATAGTGCCGCCTCGGGCACAGCCATTCGCAGGCTCAGTGCGCGGGGGAATCGGGAGCGACGTCGAGCCGCTGGACGGCGCCCAGCACAGCCTCCGGCCGCTCCTCGAAGATGAACTGTCCGACGTCCGGCACCGAGTCGACGGCGAACGATGGCAAGGAATCCCGTAACAGGGTGATCTCCTCCGGCCGAGGGCCACTCTTGTGCCGTGCGGTCCCGAGCAGCATGCGGACGGGAGACATGATACGAGCCAGTGTCGTACGATAGACAGGTGCCGTGCCCCACTCCATGTTACGTACCAAACTAGAAACGAAGGAATCGCCATGACTCGCCGGCAACTCGCGACAGCTCTCTCAGGCCTATTCCTGGTACTCGTGCTGTGGCCCGCGCGGGGGCGTAGCGAGGCTGCTAGAGACGGCTTGCGCTTCGCCATCTCTTTCCCTACGGAACGGAGTCAAGCACCGCAGAACGGCCGTCTCCTGCTCATGATCTCCTCGGATTCGAGTGCGGAGCCCCGGTTGCAGATCTCAGACGGCCCCGGCACGCAGCTCGTCTTCGGGATCGACGTGGCAGGACTCCCGCCCGGTGAGCATGCGGTAATCGACGAGAACGCGTTCGGCTACCCGATACGCAGCCTCCGTGAGCTTCCTCCCGGGCGTTACACCGTGCAGGCACTGCTCAACCGCTACCAGACCTTCCATCGCGCGGACGGGCATACTGTCATGCTCCCTCCCGACAGGGGCGAAGGCCAGCGGTGGAACCGCAAGCCAGGGAATTTTTACTCGACGCCGCGCGAAGTGAATATCGATCCCAGCCGGGATCACGTGATCCGACTGGCGCTCGACCGAGAGATCCCTCCGATCCCTCTGCCGCCCGAAACGAAGTACATCAAGCACGTGAGGATCCGGAGCGGACTGCTCACGGAGTTCTGGGGACGGCCGATGTATCTGGGCGCGCACGTCCTCCTGCCTGAGGGCTTCGACGAGCATCCCGAGGCGCGCTACCCGCTCGTCGTGATGCACGGTCATTTCCCCTACACCTTCACAGGCTTCCGACCCGAACCGCCCGACCCGAACCTCGAGCCGACCTACAGCGATCGGTTCGGGATCGACGGTTACAACCGTATACAGCAGGAGTACGCGCACCAGTTCTATCAGGACTGGACCGGACCGGGTTTCCCCCGCGTTCTCCTCATCACGATCCAACATCCGACGCCCTACTACGACGATTCGTACGCGGTGAACTCGGAGAACAACGGTCCCTACGGCGACGCCATCATGCACGAGCTGATCCCGTACATCGAGCGGAGGTACCGCGGCATAGGCGAGGGCTGGGCGCGCTTCACGTACGGGGGGTCCACGGGCGGTTGGGAGGCGATGGCCGTGCAGGTCTTCTACCCGGACGAGTTCAACGGCGCCTGGATCGCCTGTCCCGACCCGATCGATTTCCGGGCGTACACAGTGGTCGACATCTACGAGCACGACAACGCCTACCATGTGGACAGTCAGTGGAAACGCACGCCGCGTCCCGGCCGGCGCGACTACCTGGGCCACGTGAGCGCAACCCTCGAGGAGATGAATCACCGCGAGCTAGCCCTCGGTACCAAGAGCCGGTCAGGCGACCAATGGGATATCTGGGAAGCGGTGTACTCTCCCGTTGGAGCAGACGGTTATCCGCGACGGATCTGGGATAAGCTGACCGGAGAGATCGACCATGAGGTGGCCGCATACTGGCGCGAGAACTACGACCTGTCCTACATCCTACGCCGGGATTGGCAAACGCTCGGCCCCAAGCTCCGGGGCAAGCTCCACATATACGTAGGCGAGATGGACAACTACTACCTCAACAACGCGGTGTACTTGGCGGAGGAGTTCCTGGAAGGGACGATCGACCCGTACTACGACGGCGAGGTGGACTACGGCGCCCGCGACGAGCACTGCTGGAACGGGGACCATACACGGCCCAACGCGCTCTCCAGGCTGCGGTATCACCAGATGTTCATTCCGCGGATCATGGATCAGATCCGGAAGAACCATCCGGCGGACGCGGATACGGTGAGCTGGCGGTACTGACCTACTGCTCCGTGGTGAACCCTATCCGCTTGTGAGTCCCGTCGCAGAACGGCTTCTTCTGCGACCCGCCGCAACGGCAGAACGCTCCTTTGCTCTTCTGGACGCGTGAGCCGTCATCGCCGACGATCTCGACCGCCCCCTCGAAGACGAGCGGTCCGTTGAGCCGCGCCGTGAACTTCAGCCGACCGCCGGACTCGTCGGTATCGCCCGTGCTGCTCATCTCGGCCAGCGACCCCGGATCGCTGAATTGATCATAATGTGAATCGTCACACAGTGGCTTGTTCGCCGATAACCCGCAGCGGCAGAATCCGATACGGGTATCCCGCAGCAGTAGCGTACCCTCGTGGTCCACCAGCTCGATGTCGCCTGTCGCGTAGAGCGGACCGTCCGGGCCAACGCGCACGACGTTCGTTTCCGGTACCGGCTCCGCGACCGATCCGTCCGGGAGCATTAGCTTCAACGCACCGGTCGGGCACAGACGCACGACCGCCGCGATCTCGTCCCGGTCCCCCTGGGTCGGGTCGACCCACGGCTTCCGATCCCGGTCAAACACCTTCGGCAGGCCGTTCACGCACTGCTCCGCGTGGATGCACCGCCTGATGTCGTAGGTGACCTCGAAACCGTCGCCTTGGTAGCCCTTCACGGCGCTCTTCATCAGCTGCTCCTCTCCGTCTCGAGGTAACGCGCTCGCAGCGAGCGTCGGATCAGCACTGTTTGACGCCGTCCGGCGGAATTGTATTGATAATGACCAGATCGTGGATTCTGAACAAGGGATTGAGCTTTTGCGCGATGAGCGCTTGTAGGCAGCTCCCCTCGCAGCACACCGTCGGCAGACCAAAGGTGCCCAGCTCCCACAGTCTTCACTTATAGTCCCGGCTTCCCCCAACCGCGCGGTACGCTCTACCTTCCCCCTCGACATGGTCGTCGCATCCGTTCTTACCAGCGTCACCGAGGCAGCATCGGGACTCGACAGCCCAGCGCTCACCTTCGCGCTCGCGTTGGGCGGCGGCGTGATAGCGCATGCGCTGGCGCATCACCTCCGCCTGCCGGGGATCATCCTGTTCTTGGGGATGGGGCTGCTGTTGGGGCCCGATGTCCTCAACGTCGTCCGGCCCGACACGCTCGGCGGCGGGCTCAACACCCTGGTCGGGCTCGCGGTCGCCGTGATCCTGTTCGAGGGCGGTCTCAACCTGAACGTCGCGCGACTCCGACGACAGGCGGTGACGATCCGCCGGCTGGTGACCGTCGGAGCGCTGATCACCGCGGTGGGCGGGGCGCTGGCGGCGAAGCTGTTCATGGGATGGAGTTGGCGGCAGGCGATCATCTTCGGGACGCTCGTCATCGTCACGGGCCCCACGGTGATCGGGCCCATCATCCGGCGTATCCGGGTAAAGACCAAGCTCCAGACCATCCTCGAAGGCGAAGGGGTCCTGATCGACCCCATCGGCGCCATCATCGCCGTCGTGACCCTCGAGGTCGTTCTGGCGCAGTCGGCTGGGTCGGCCGCCCTGAGCCTGCTCGGTATCCCCATCCGGTTGTTGTTCGGAGCGGCCCTGGGCGCCGTCGCCGGCTTCACCCTCGCGCTCATTCTCCGGCACGAGCACATCATACCCGACGACTCCAAGAACATGTTCACCCTGGCGATGGTGCTCGCGTTCTACGCGATCAGCGAAGCCATCGTGCCCGAGAGCGGCATCATGATGGCCCCGATCGCCGGACTGGTGGTGGGCAACATGGACGTCGGCGTGCACGAAGATCTGAAGGAATTCAAAGAGCAGCTCACGATCATGTTCGTCGCCATGCTGTTCGTACTGCTGGCGGCGGACGTGCGGATGAGCGAGATCGCGGCCTTGGGCGCCGGAGCGTGGTGGACGATTCTGGTGCTGATGCTCGTCGTCCGCCCGGCCAACGTCGCCGCCAGCACACGCGGCTCCGACATCACATTGAAGGAACGCGCGTTCATCGCCTGGATCGGACCGCGGGGGATCGTAGCGGCGGCCGTGGCATCGCTCTTCGCGGAGCTGATGAGCGCCCAAGGGGTGGCCGGCGGACCGGAACTCCGCGCGCTGGTTTTCCTCGTTATCACCGTAACCGTCATCATACAGGGTCTCAGCGGTGGGTTGCTCGCCTCCGTGCTCGGCCTCAGGCGCAGCCGCAACAACGGCTACGCGATCGTCGGTGCCAACGCCCTCGGCCGGTCGGTTGCCGCCGTGCTCCGGGACGGCGGGCACGAAATCGTGCTGATCGATACCAACGCGCAGGAGACGCGGCGGGCCGAGGAGGCGGGATTCAGCGTGATCTTCGGGAACGCACACGACGAGCGCACGCTGCTCCGCGCCGACATCGAGGGCCGACGCGGCCTGATCGCCGTAACCGGAAACGAAGGGGTGAACCTCTTGATCGCCGAGCGGGCACACGAGGAGGCGCGTAGCGCGCGCACCTACGTCGCGGTGGAACGCGGCAAGGCGGGTGTCACGCTGCAGCAGGTGGTCGATCGCGGCCATCGCGTGCTGTTCGGGCACCCGGTCGGCCTCGATCGCTGGATTCGCGCCGCAGCCGAAAGCGACCTGACGACGATCCGGTGGCGGTTCGCCCGGGAAGACGACGCGACGGCGGGAACGGAGCTGATCCGGGGACACCGTCCGGCGGAGGCGTTGCTACTGCCACTCAGCGTGACCAGGAAGAAACGGGTGCTCCCGGTGGACGACCAGACGTCGATCGAGCCCGGCGACGTCGTAGCATTCCTCTCGCTGAAAGTACAGGCGCAGGCCGTATCCCAGCGGCTCACCGCCGCCGGATGGGTTGCCGAGCCGGCGAACGGTTAGCGATCGGCTCGGCTCGGGCACATGAGGCGACGAGCAGGACGGCCCGCTCAGTTCTGGAAGACACAGCGCCGGTGCTGTCAGGCGCGATGCAAAGGGGGCTGGGGGGCCGGCACAGCCGGCCCCATCGCTGCATAGTTACGCGCCGAAGCGGTTCAACGGTTATGACGGCGGAAGCGGCGTGCACGATCCCGGCCGGGTCGGTCCGGACCGAACGGTCGTGACCCGCGGCGCATCGACCGGGCTTCCATCCAGCCCTGCACACGGCCGCGCTGCGTTTCGTTGAGTAGCCCTTTCGCCTGAGCCCTCGCCGTGAGGCCCGTGAGCCCGACGTTCTGTCGCGCTTCCATCATCGCCAGCGCATGAGTGCGCATGGCGTCAACGTCCGGCCGGTCAGCGCGCCACGCCTGGCGTAGCTCATCCCGGTGCTCACGCATCACCTCGTGCTGCTGCTCACTGGCGTCCCGCATCTCGCCGGCCAGACCCTCGAGTTGCGAGACCTGCTCGTCGGTCAGTTGTAATGTCTCGCGCATCCCGAGCAGGAACCGTGGCGAGAAGGCGACCGCCCGTCCCTGTCGCGCGACACCGCGTTCGCCCGGACCCATCACTCGCGAATACCGGCCCATGGCAGGGTGCCGTCCGCCGTGTGACCCCCGTTGTGCCGCTAGGCCGGCGGGAACCAGCAGGGCGAGCCCCAGCACGACCGTCAGTAGCCTACGCATGGCACTCCTCCCGTATCTGGAGTTCGTAGCTTTCGTGTGTTCATCTGTACGACAGGTCGGGTATGCGAAATGTTAAGGGGCTGCCGGCGGGCAGCGCCGGCGTCTTGGATGCGCCTTAGCGGCTCGATACGCATGCGCGATGGATCAGCGCCGTCATCGTGTGGGATTCGGGCTCGATGGGTCCTCCCCAGTCGGCGGCAAGATGGAGAAGCTAGGACGCTCGCGGACGGCTGTACTCGCAACCCGAAGTGTCGGAATGGTCCTTTCGTACCACGGCTGCGTGCCGACCCCGTGAGTAGACTCGTGATGCTCTCGCATTTCCCCGGTCACATCCGAAGCTGCGCGCCTGGTTGACATGCTTCGCGTAGACCGGGACGCCGGACTAGTGGGGCATACGTGAACTACGGGCGTTCGCCCGGCGGCATTGCTATCGCGCGCACGACGGTCCTTGCAAGCGATCACCAACGTGGGCACGCGGTGTCATGTGGGCGACGAGCTTGCTCGTCGCACTGGGACAGACATCCTCGTCCAGGGTGCGCGGAACCCCGCGGCGATGGTCAACCCTACGATCCACTTCACGGTGGCCATCGAGGGCATCGCTTCCTCTTGCAAGTGTCACGTGGCTCCGGCTCTCGACTGTCGTGTCAGCCCATCAAACCGTGCGATGGGCTGCGTCTTGCGTCCCTACACCGGGGTTGGAAAAACCCTGGCCGAAAGGCTTGTCCCCTCGAAAGTCTGCCGGCAGGCCGGCTCTCTAGCCAACCCGAGGGACTACCTGCATAATGGAACAGTTCTATCGGAATTGGGCACGGTACTTGCGCTTGTGACCTCGTGAAAGTGAGTCGGCCCAGGCGTACCACCGGGAAGGCGGCCACTGCATTGATCCCATGGCGAAGGAGGCTGGTACTCGCGGCCATCTTCTGGGGCGTTGCGCCGCCGTGCCTGCCCGCCCAGGGCGGCTGGGACGCCACGCTGATCATCGATCCGTTCCCCTCCCCCTATCTCAGCGACTGGCAAACCAACCCGACGTTCGCGTCACTGACGATCGTCAACCTGACGGGCCGACAGGCTCGAGCGACGATCCACTTCACGGTCGTAGATCCAAACGGCGCCGTACTGCTATCGGGAAGGAGCGATCCTCAGCTCATCCCCGACCGCGAGCCGACGGTATTCAATACCGCGTCCACGATCGGCGGCACCACCGACTACGCTTCTGACCTCGAAGACCTCGTTGTCCGGACCGGTCGCCTCCCAGAAGGCGATTACACCGCGTGCGTTCTGCTCACAGACGAGAGCGGGTTCGTCATCGCGGACAATATCTGCGCGGACTTCTCCACCATATATCCCGACCCGCCGTACCTCATCTTTCCGATGGACGGCGACACTGTGGCGAACGAGTACCCGATCTTCGACTGGATGCCGTCGCAGGTCCCGGTGGACTTCCAGGTCGGCTACGTTGTTCAGATCGCGGAGGTGTTGGCCGGCCAGCCGCCGCGGCAGGCGCTCACCGCCAACGTCCTGCACTACGAGGATCCCGAACTGCTGGCGACCTCGTTCCAGTATCCGTTGGGCGCACTCCCTCTCGAGTCAGGGAAACGCTACGCGTGGTGGGTCCAGGCACTCGACCAGAACGGCGTACCGATCGCGGCGAACGAAGGCCGCAGCGAAATCTGGACCTTCATCTACAGCGACAGGGCGGGGAGTGACGGCGGGGATGATGAGATCTTCGGCGACGTCACCGCGACGCGCTTCGTCCACGTGGAGCGCGCGAGCGGCCCACTCGCGGGACTCGCCACCGCATCGTTCGATGATGTGAAAGATCGGCTCGCCGAGATAGAAGAAGGCGACGAGCTGAGCCTGCCGCTCCCCTTCCCGGACCTCAATCTCTTTGACGACATCCCTGTCTCCGACGTGCGCATCGCGCTCGACGATGGGTTGCGGTCCCTGGCAATCTCGGGTACGGCGGTGTTGCTGGGCCAGTCGGTCGACCTGCTGTTCCTGGGATACTGGGGCACGCAGGCGACCGCCACCTTCGCGTTCGGCATAAAGCCGGTCGACTTCAGGATCGACGATCTGGTGTCTGGCGCCGACGGGTCGAGCTTGAGCGAGTTCGACCTCAGCGAAGCCGGTTTGATGCTCGTTAGTGGCCCACTGGAACTTGACACCAAGCGGTTCCCCACACTGGCGGAGGACTTCTATAGCGGCACGGAGGTGTCGCTGCGGCCGGGCGTGAATCTCCGCCGCGAGATCGATCTCGCGGGGACGACGCTCGGACGGGCGCTCCAAGCGATCGGCATCCAGGCCGACCAGGTGATCCTCGAAGGGAGGCTCGGTGTTGGCCCCAACGCGCTGTTCGACAATGGCGGCGCACGTGAGGCGCCCGGCCTCGACCTCCGCGCCACGCTCACCGCGACGGACATCGCAGGATTCCCGGATTGGCTCACGCCGAGACAACACAGCGTCCGGTTCACCGCCGCCGGCCAGTCGATCGCCGTGAGCCTGGAGACCGTGGCCGAAGGGGCACTCGGCGGTGGAAACCAGACGTTCGTGCTCAGCGCTGACATCGGCGGCGACAGCAGTGGTGTCGCACTCGCCTTCGAGGGAAGGATGGAGGGCGCGTGGGATGCACCGTTCGGGCTCGACTGGCTCACTGTCGATTCGGTACGGCTCCGGTTGGCCGCGGGAGTCGACTCCGCCGGCATAGGGGGCTCGGCATCGTTGTCCGGCGCGATGCGACTGGGTGACGGCCGCGCGCGGCTCGCTATCGGCCTCATGGGCGAGGGCGGCGCGCTCACCGCCAAGTTCACCGCCGCAGCTATGGGCCTCACGACTGCGGATGTCGCTTCGTTCATCAATAACGGGTTCAGTACTTCTCTCCCCGTCCCTAGCAACCCGCTGGTCCTGGACAGCATCGCGCTCTCGTTCGGAGTCGGGTCGGAAGCAGGATTCGATCTGGCGGCCAGCATCACCCAGAGCCTCACCGTTGACGACGGTTTCGCCCTGATCGGGACCATGCTCCCCGGTTCGTTCACGCCTCCAGAGTTCGGCATCGATGTCAGCGCCCTCGGCAACGCCTGGTTCGACATCCATTGGGTTCCCGACAGCACGTGGGGCGGCTTGGGTGGGAGCGTCACCCTAGCGGCTGAAGGACGGGACCCGTTTGCCGGATCCGCGTCCCTCCGGTACGGGCAGACGGGTGAGGACACCTGGTTCAGCGCCGAGTTCGACCTCGGTGCCGACGACACCGACGTGCCCGAGCTGCTGTCCTTCACGGCCACGCAGCTTGGCGGAACGTGGCAGTTCCCCTCCAGCACCGGGTCGCTGGGATCAATAACGCTCGACAGCGCACGGCTCCAGCTGGGGCTCGACACTCGGAGCGACAGCGCATGGGCTGTAGTGAGCGGCCGGGGTTCGCTCACCAACGGTCAAAGCTCCGTTGCCGCGACCGCATCGTTTGCCTTCCGAGACGTCGGGGAGAACACCTGGGCTAGGGGACAAGTGAATGTCGAAGTCGGGTCGTTGACGCTGCCCGGCGTACTGCAGATGGCCGTCGATCTTCTGCCGGGCAATTGGTCGCTACCCGATGGCCTCGACAGCCTCAATGCCCTCACGCTCGACACGGCAACACTCGGCCTGGGCTTCGCAATCGTGCCCGAGCAGGGCGCGGACAGTATCTGGGCACACGTAAGCGGAACCGGCCGTCTCGACCTGATTCAAGAGGACGGCCAGGTCGTCGCCGGTGCCGAATTCGCCTTCACGCAAGTGGGACAAGACACCTGGGTGTTGGGTGAGGTGCATGCGGATGTCGGCGCGGTCACGATCCCCGAAGCGCTGGCCGGTGTCACGCGGCTTCTGCCGGGCACGTGGACCATGCCGGATGGGCTCGACAGTCTGCAGGCGCTACAGCTCGACACCGCCAGTCTGCTGCTCGGCTTCGCGACCTCCCCCCAGGGACTCGACAGTCTCTGGGCGCGTCTCAGTGGTGACGGGTCTCTCGACCTGATCCAGGACGGCAGCCAGTTCACCGCCGGTGCCACGTTCGCGTTCACCCGGCGGGGCACCGACACCTGGGTGCTGGGTGAGCTGCATGCGGATGTCGGCGCGGTCACGATCCCCGAAGCGCTGGCCGGTGTCACGCGGCTTCTGCCGGGCACGTGGACCATGCCGGATGGGCTCGACAGTCTGCAGGCGCTACAGCTCGA
>JADFNB010000049.1 GCA_022563595.1 Gemmatimonadota bacterium | reverse complement strand
ATCTTCGGCATCTTGCTCCCGGGTTTCTCAGCCGGCGGATCGCGCAGCCAACGCGCCATCCCCTCCGCGTCGTTCGGGAGAATGCCGGCCGCGACGGTCGTGCGGCCGCCCACGTGCGAGAGGTCGGGACCGAGCACGCCGGCCGAGACACCGGCAATCGTGTGGCACGCCACACACGAGTGGTTTGCCGGCGTCCGTATCTTCCGGAACGCCTCCTCACCGGTCACCAGGAGCGGTTGCGTCGTATCGGTCGGTGTCACCAGCTGCTGTCGCTCCACCCAGGCGTCGAAGTCAGCCGGCGCGTCAATCATCACCCGCATCCGCATGTTCGCGTGCGACTCGCCGCAAAACTCGGCGCACTGGCCGAGAAGCGTGCCGACCGAGTCCGCGGTGAAGGCGAGCCTGGTGGTGCGGCCGGGTATGGCGTCCCTTTTCCCGTGCAGCTTCGGTACCCAGAACGAATGAATGACATCGGCTGAGCTCATCACGAGCTGTACCGGCCGCCCCTGCGGCAAGTGCAGCTCGTTGGCGGTCACGACGTTCAGCTCCGGATAGCGGAACTCCCACCACCACTGGTGTCCGATCACCTCCACCTGGAGGGCGTCTTCCGGCACCGACCCATCGGTCCGGAAGATCGTCTGGATCGTGGGGACCGCGATGAAGATCAGAATAACGGCCGGCGCGAGCGTCCAGGCGATCTCGACCAACGTGTTCCCGTGGACGTGTTTCGGCTCCCCGCGCTCGGGGCGCCGGCGGAACCGGATCACGGTGACGACGAGCGCGGTCTCGACGACGACGAACACCAGGACGGCCCACCAGAAGATCTGGCGGAACAACCCGTCGATGGCGTGGCCGGCATCGGTGCTGGGGTGCAACGTAGATTGCGGGTACGGATCGCCACTACAGGCCGCTATGCCGAGCCCCAACCCGCCCAGCAGGACCGCGCCGAGCACCTGACGGAAGCGGAACAGGCGGCGAAGTATCGCGCGCATCAACCTCTTGACCAGGTTGGAAGAAACGACGGGCGCTCAGAATCGGCGCCCGTAATCTGGATATGGTACCGCGGCAGGCCGGCCAGGTCAACGCGCCTTGCCGCCGAAGCCCAGCCGCTGGACGTGCGCCTGTAATATTGATACGATGCAGTATGCTCGGGGCTGTCCGGAAGAAGCTGCAAGACGAGGTCGAGGCGCTCAACTACGAGTTGAGCGTCACGCTGCCGCAGGCGCTCAACAAGGCCCTCGCGCTGGGCGACTTGCGCGAGAACGGTGACTATCACGCAGCCATCGAGCGGCACCAATTCGTCCAGGCGAGGCTGAGCCACCTCAGGTCACGTCTCTCCAAGCTCGCCACGGCCGACCTCTCGAAGGTGCCCCGCGGGCGGGTCGGTCTGGGGTCGACGGTGAAGGTCCGCGACCTCGATACCAAGGTGGAAGAGAGCTTCGATCTGGTCATCCCCGACGCGATAGATTTTGACAAGGGGCAGGTCTCGGTCTCGTCCCCGCTCGGCCGGGCACTGTTGAACGGAAAGCCGGGTGACAAGGTGACCGTTCGGCTCCCGGATGGCATCCGCAGGCTTAAGATCCTGCACCTCGTCACGCTGCACGATCAGGTCGGAGAAGCCGACGGCCAAGGGGAATGAGCGACAGCATACGCGAGCACCACGTCGTGGTCTCCCGCTCCGCCCGATACGTCACCTTCGGCTCCCCTCACGCGACAGCCCGCGAGATCTGGTTCGGGTTCCACGGCTACGGCCAGCTCGCCGGAGCCTTCGCCACGGCACTCGAGGCGCTCGATAACGGACGGCAGCTGGTCGTCGTGCCGGAAGGGTTGTCCCGATTCTACCTCACCGGCACGGGTGGGAGGATCGGCGCGTCGTGGATGACGAGCGAGGACCGGCTGCACGAGATCGAGGATTACATCGGGTATCTCGACGCGATCCTGCAAACAGTGGAAAGCGAAACGACGGCGGGAACGCGACCCAGGATTCACCTGCTCGGGTTCTCCCAGGGGTCCGCGACCGCGTGCCGCTGGATCGCCCACGGCGCGGTGCGCCCGAAACGGCTGATCATCTGGGGCGGGGAGATCCCAGCGGACCTCGACTGGATGGTTGCCGGGAACGCGTTTCGCAGCCTGGACGAGGTAGTGCTCGTGGCCGGCACCGACGACCGGTATGCCACGCCGCAAGCACTCGAGCGGTACGCAGACGTCTTGGAATCACACGGCGTGCGCCACCGCACCGTAGCGTTCGAGGGAGGCCATCGCCTGGACGACGACGCGCTCCGCTCGCTCGTCACGTCACGGTGATCGCGTGGCCAGGGTTACGGCTCCCAGGACAATCCAGGGCCCCCTGTGACGCGGATCGTGGCCGAAAAACACAGCTGGCCGCTAACGGCCGGCCATTCGGGTGATCCGGCACGTCGCCACCGCGACCCTGCTCGTCCTCTCGATCGCGGCGGCACTGTGGACGGCGGCCAAGGTGTTCCGCATCGGAGTCCTCCTCACCGGCCAGCCTCCCATACTGAAAGAGATCCTGCTCTGGATCCGGGCCCCGGTCGGGATGGTGCCGCTCCGGATCGAGTTCGTGCCGGAGTTCCGCAAGGCCCTGCGTGCCCTGCTGGTCGGCCTCGAGCGCACCAACTGACCCGCGACGCTGCTGGTCGCCGCCGTCCTCAATCGCGATGCTCAGGCTCCAACCGAGCCAGCCGCGTTAGATTCTTGCCGAACCGGATGGCCAGCGCCGCGAACATCACGACACAAACCGCCGCGATAACCCAGTTGGCGATCGCCGCGACCGACGCCGTGGACAGGCCCACCGCCACGGCAGCCCAGAACAACCCGGCGTTGACGAGCACCAGGAGCAGGCGCACCTCGGTGGGCCCGAAGATTCCATACGAGATCTCGAACACACCGAACACCGACGACTCGAGGTAGATGTTGATCGAGAGGGAGAGATAGATGACCACGAGAACGAGCGCCAAGGACAGCGTCACATACGGGGAGAATCCGATCCCGGCGCCGACCACCGCAGTATTGAACGCGTCGACCATGTGATCGATATAGTAGCCGTACTTCGGCCGCTCGATCTTCCGGACGCGGGCTAGCGTTCCGTCGAGGCTGTCGCCGAACCAGTTGAGCACCAGCATCGCGCTGGCGAGCCAGAGCCACGCCGGATGCCGCGCGGAGGCGGCGTATCCCACACCGGCACCGACCGCGCCGAGGACCCCGATGGCGGTCAGATGGTTGGGTGTCATTCCCAGTGGCAGCCGGGCGGCGATCCATCTCAGGATCTTCCGCTCCGGCGCCGCCAGGAGGAAGGTCATCTCTCTTTTCGCCGTCTCCATAGCAGCCTCAGCGAGGGAAGCATCATTACCGCGAAGAGCGTCACCAGTAGCCAAGTGGGGATGGTTAACATGAGCCCGAGCCAGGCTAGCAACGCGTAGCGGGGGAACCGGCCGACGGCGACCGCCACGAGGTAGCGACCTATCGGGTACCCTTCGGCGAACGCCATCGCCTTGAACGGAAACGCCGGAAGCGGCGCTACACCCGACATCGCAAGAATGGCGAACGGCGCGCGCGAGAACCGGGCCCGCAGCCATCCGACCGTTCCCTCGGCGAAGAAACGTTTGTGGGCCACGCGGGCGATCAGCGGGACGAACACGCGGTGGTCGACCCAGGCCGCAGCGAGCGTGCCGAGCGTAGCCACCGCCGCGGTGGTCCAGATACCGGCCTGGGCGCCGTACCAGATCACCACGGGCTCATGCGGTATGATCGCCATCGCGATGTTGGAGATGAACGCATACGCGAAGAGCACCACTAGAAGAGTCGGATTGAGCGTAGCCCTGCCTCCGGCAAGTGAATAGATTAGCGGCGCGTGAGTTTGCTCCATCTGAACGGTATCGTCAAGCGCTACCCGGGGGTACTGGCGCTCGATCGCGGCATCGCGGTCATCTATCAGGAGCACCGCGCTCGAGGCGGACGCAGTCCAGCACCCGGTCGATATCGGCCGACGCACCATCGAGACGGTGGTCACATACCTGCGCGGTACGAGCGTACCCAGCCGCATAGCCGTTCCCGTGCGCCTCCTGAGCCGCGACTCGCTTACCGCTACACGTTATAAGGATGGTGCACCATGCTGATGTTTGAAGGAGCCTACGTCGACCCGCGTCCTCCATGACACGTTTCCCTGCTCTAGCCGACCTGACCGCCGTTCGCGCCCGCATTGGGGACAGGGTGCACGAGACGCCGCTGCTCTCCGCCACAAAGATCGGTGAACGGGTCGGTGCGCGGCTCCACCTCAAGTGCGAGAATCTCCAGAAGACGGGCTCGTTCAAGCCGCGTGGCGTCCTCAACAAGATCTCCCAGCTCTCCGACGACGAACGAGCTGCGGGGGTCGTGACGATATCAGCCGGCAACCACGCCCAGGCACTCGCGTGGGCCGCCACCCACCTGGGCGTCACTGCCACCGTCGTGATGCCCGCCGCCGCGTCCCGGACCAAAGCCGACGCGAGCCGCGCGTACGGTGCGGAGGTCGTCCTGCACGGCACCGTCTTCGAGGCGTTCGAGAAAGCCCGCGAGCTGGAGCGGGACCGCGGGCTGACATTCATCCACCCGTTCGACGATCCGCACATCATCGCCGGCGCCGCGGGCGTCGGGCTGGAGATCGTCGAGCAGCTCGACGATGTCGCCACGATCGTCGTGCCGATCGGCGGCGGGGGGCTCATCGCGGGCGTCGCCGCGGCCGCCAAGCTGTCGAAGCCCGACGTGCGGGTGTTCGGCGTGGAACCCGAGGGCGCGGCCGCGATGCGCGCCAGTGTCGACGCAGGTCGCCCCGTGCAACTGGATGTGGTCAACACCATAGCCGACGGTCTGGCACCGCCGATGGCAGGTGAGCTGAACTACGAGTATGTCGAGAGATACGTGGACGACGTGGTGCTGGTCTCGGACGACGAGATCCGCGCCGCGATGGAACCGCTCTACACGCGCGCGCGCCTCGTGGTCGAGCCGTCGGGCGCCGCCGCGCTAGCCGCGCTCCTGGCGGGCCGGATCCCCATCACGCCGTCCGACCAGGTGGTCGCCGTGCTGAGCGGCGGGAACGTCGACGCGTCCCGGCTCGCCTCGTTGTGGAACGACCGAACCTGACTCGTCACTCATCCCGGATCTCCGGTTCCGTCCCGGGGAAGAGCGCCGGGTCCAGCTCGAGCCGGATCAACGGCACTGGATCGCCTCGCTCGACGCACGCCCGCACGGTCCGAGCATGCAGCAACAGGCGCTCGACATCGATCCCCAGGTACGACGGACCGTAGGGCGCCAGTCGGCGGGTGGCCTTATCGAGCTGGGCCAGGATCCCATGGCGGTTGTCACGCTGAACGTGCACGAACGCGCTGGCGTAGAGTATCAAACCCTGATAGAAGTCGCTCTTCTTCGCCCGCCACTCGTCCTCCAGCACCTCGTGGCCATCCCAGAACCGTGCCTCATTGAACAGCTCGACGAAACGTCGGAGCGGCGGCGGGAAAGGACGGCGCTCGCTCAATCGTTCAACGCGATCGTGCCGTCGATGTGATGCGTCAACCCGACGGCCGGAATCTCGAGCGTCATGTGCACATCGAGGTTTCTTGCCCCGTGATCCTGCCGGCGGACAGCGCGTCCCTGACGGCCCGCTCGATTTCCCGCTGCGATGTGACGCCGACGGTCTTGAGGAACTTGCGTAGCTGCATGTTGAGAACGTCCTCGTTCATACACCCCCCAACCCGGGACTCACGCCCGGGGATCGTGGTGGCCGGCCGGCCCCGCAACCCACGCTCCGACGTCCACCCAGCCCAGAGCTGTAATCTAGCGCCCGCGTACTTCCCCGCCGCCGCCGCCGCCTAGTGTGGTGTCGCCGAAATAGTGCTGCTATTCGGACGCCACCGCATCCCGCCCCGCAGCGTTTCTCGTCGTCGCAATAGCGCTGCTATTACTCCTCCTCGTGCCTTGCGGGATCGGGCGCAGTAACGCCCTCGATAGCTACCATACTTCGGCGACACCACACTAGCTACTTTCCCTCTCTAATGTTCCGCGCCCTGCTTCGTCTCGCAGTTCCGATCGTTACCGTCCAAGTCGGCATGATGCTGATGGGTGCCGTGGACACGCTCATGGTTGGGCATGTATCGACGCGCGATCTCGCCGCCGTAGCGCTCGGGAATCTCTACTTCTTCAGCGTATCGATCTTCGGTGTCGGCGTGTTGATGGTGATCGACCCGGTGGTCGCCCAGGGCATCGGCGCCGGAGACCATGTCGCGGTGACTCGCGGAGTCCAGCGAGGCCTCATCCTAGCGGTGGCGCTCACCGTGTTCAGCTCCGTGCTCCTGATCCCCGGCGATCTCGTGTTCCACTTCTTCCGCCAGCCGGATGACGTAGTACCGGTGGCGGCCGACTACGCCCGCGCGCTCATCCCGGGCATGCCGGCGTTCTTCGCGGGCGTGGTGCTCCGCCAGAGCCTCCAGGCCGTGGGACAGATGGCGCCCATCGTGATCACCATGATCGCGGCCAACATCGGCAACGTCTTCTTCAACTGGGTGCTCGTGTTCGGGAAGCTCGGATTCCCCGCCATGGGCGCCGTCGGCAGCGGGTGGGCGACGAGCCTGAGCCGCTGGTTGCTGATAGTGAGCCTGCTTGCGCTATCTTGGCGACGGTTGCGATCGCTCATCCTCCCGTTCCACCGCGATGCGTTCCTGCTTCCCGCCCTGGTCAAGATGTTGCGGCTGGGTGTCCCGATCGGCGTGCAGCACGAGCTGGAGTTCGGGGCGTTCGGGGCCACGGCACTATTGATGGGATTGCTGGGAACCGTGCAGATGGCGGCACACCAGGTTGCGATCACGCTGGCGTCGCTCACCTTCATGGTGCCGCTCGGCATCGGCGCGGCGACGGCCGTGCTGGTGGGGCAGGCGGTGGGCAGGGGCGACACCGGCGATGCGCGTCGGGCGGCACGGGTCGCACTGGTTCTCGGCGCCACCGTCATGTCCGGCAGCGCCATCGTTATGCTGGTCGCGCCGGGACCGCTGGCCGGGCTCTTTACAGAGGAAACGGAAGTCATACGACTTGCCGCGATGCTGATCCCGATCGCCGGACTGTTTCAGGTGTTCGACGGCACTCAAGTGGTCGCCGCCGGCGCTCTGCGTGGCATCGGTGACACGCGGGCGCCGATGCTGGTGAGCCTGGTCGGGTTCTGGCTCATCGGCCTGCCCGTGAGCGTGTACCTGGGATTCGGTACGCGAGCCGGTCCGGTCGGTCTGTGGTGGGGCTTCGTCGCTGGCCTTGCGGCCGTGGCCGCGTTCCTGTTGCTGCGGGTGCACTCGCAGTTCCGTCGGGAGCTGCGCCGCGTGACGATCGATGAGGCGGCGGGCCCGGCTTAACACAGCCACACGCCTCCATCCTCAGCATCACACTCCAACCCGGCTCACGCCATGACCATGTGCCCGCGCAGCTTCGCCTCCGTCCTAGCCGGCGCGGTCGCCGCGCTGTGCGCGTGCGGGGCCCCGCCGGATACCGCTCCAGGAGTGTCCTGGAATCTCGCTCAGTTCCGAGCGCGCCAAGTTAGCGACGTGCGCTACGATCTGACCTTCACAATCCCGCCGGATCTCGACGATTCCATTCAAGGATCGGCCCGCGTCACGCTGAGCGTCACACGCGGCGGCGATCCGCTGGTGTTCGACTTCGTCGAGCCGGAGAGCCGGGTCCACGAGGTGCTGGTTGACGGCGCGGCATCGGAATACCAGACTCGCAACGATCACCTGATCATCCCGCTCGCACGTCGAGCGGCAGGCGAGCGCACCGTCGAGATTGCGTTCGTGGTGGGTGAAACTTCGTTGAACCGCAACGCGGAGTTCTTATACACCCTCTTCGTGCCCGACCGGGCGCGCTTTGCCTTCCCCGTGTTTGACCAGCCCAATATCAAGGCTCGCTACCGCCTGACCCTGCATCTGCCACCGAAGTGGACGGCGGTCGCCAACGCACCGGCGATCGAGCGCCGGACCACCGCCGAAGCTGTCACCGTACAGTTCGCCGAGACACAGCCGATCAGCTCATACCTGTTCTCGTTCGCAGCCGGCGAGTTTCAAGTGGATTCCGCCATGCGCGGCGGGCGTTTGCTCCACATGTACCACCGCGAGACCGACACCGCCATGGTGGCCCGAAACCGTGAGGCGATCTTCGAGCTTCACCACACGGCACTCGACTGGCTGGAATCCTACACGGCCATCCCTTATCCGTTCGCCAAGTTCGACTTCGTGCTCATTCCGTCATTTCAATACGGCGGGATGGAGCATCCCGGTGCCATCCTCTATCGGGCATCGAGCTTGTTGCTCGACGAGGCGGTGACCCAGAACCAACTGCTGGCCAGGGCGAGTGTTATCGCGCACGAGACCGCACACATGTGGTTCGGCGATCTGGTCACCATGAACTGGTTCGACGACGTGTGGACGAAAGAAGTGTTCGCCAACTTCATGGCGGCGAAGATAGTGAATCCGTCGTTCCCGGACGTCGATCACGATCTCCGCTTCCTGCTGACACACTATCCGGCCGCCTACGCGGTCGATCGCACCGAGGGCGCCAATCCGATCCGACAGCGGCTCCGCAATCTCGCCGATGCAGGTAGTCTGTACGGCGCGATCATCTACCAGAAGGCGCCGATCGCGATGAGGCATCTCGAGGCCCGGATCGGAGAGGACACGTTTCGGGACGGCCTGCGCGATTACCTGACGCGGTTCCAGTTCGCTAACGCGACCTGGCCGGATCTCATCGAGATTCTCGACGCCCTGACCGAGGACGACCTGAACCGCTGGAGTCGCGCCTGGGTGGAGGAACCAGGCCGACCCCGGATCACGACGACCGTATCGCTACGACCCGACGGCAGTATCGGTTCGCTGCGTATCAACCAGGAGGATCCGACCGGTCGCGGCCGCATATGGCCGCAGCGCCTGCGCGTGCTGCTGCACTATCCCGACACCAGCCGCCTCATCCCGGTCAACCTCGACGCACGACGCGTGACGGTGGACGCCGCCGCGGGTCTGCCGCTACCCGATTTCCTCCTGGCAAACGGCGACGGCGTGGCATACGGAGAGTTCCTGCCTGACTCGGCGAGCCTGGCCTACCTCACCGAGCATCTGCCGGATGTCGCCGATCCACTGATACGTGGAGTCGCGTGGATCATGCTGTGGGACGCGGTACTGGGCGGCACGCTCTCACCCGACCGGTTCGTAGCCTTGGCCGTGGGCAGCCTCACGCGGGAGACCGTAGAACTCAACACGCAGCGTATCCTCGCATACCTCACAACCGCGTTCTGGCGATACCTCAACAGCGCGCAACGCGAGGCGATCGGTCCCGGTCTGGAGACGCACCTGTGGGCGCAGCTCGGCCGCGTGGAAGCAACGTCGATGAAGCTGGCGTTCTTTCGTGCCTATTACTCGATCGTTACGACCCCGGACGGACTGGAACGTCTGGCACGTGTGTGGCGCAAACGAGAGAAGATCGCCGGTCTGGTCCTCGGGAAACGCGATTACACCACTTTGGCGCTCGAGCTGGCGGTTCGTGAGGTGCCGGACTGGGAGGAGATCCTGGAGCAACAGCGCGACCGGATCGGCAACCCGGATCGCCGGCAGCGCTTCGTTTTCGTCATGCCTGCCGTTGCCGCTGATCCGGCCGTTCGGGACGCCTTCTTCGAAAGTCTTCGGGACCCACGGAACCGCGAGCACGAGCCGTGGGTGCTGGAAGCGGTCTCATATCTCCACCACCCGCTCCGCGCCAAAGAGTCGGAGCGCTATATCCTCGCCAGCCTGGAGCTGGTAGAGGAGATCCAGCGGACCGGCGACATCTTCTTCCCGATGCGGTGGCTCAATGCGACCCTGAACGGTCACAACTCCCGCACCGCAGCCGGCATCGTGCGCGGTTTCCTGGAAACCCGCCCGGATTACCCGCCACGCCTGCGCGGCAAGATCCTCCAGGCAGCCGACGGTCTGTACCGCGGCGCCGAGATCGTGGGAGGGTTCTAGCCGTCACCCGCTTGCCATGCCCGTGCCGGCACGGTAACAGTTGGGAGCGTTTTTTCCATGTCGACCGACTCTCTTCCGCCCAATGACAGCGCGCGCCGGCCCGAGACCGGCGACGAAGCCGCCGCGTTCGTGCTGACGGCCGTCAGAGAGTTACAGACCATAAAGGGAAACGCGTTCCCGGCGTCCATCACCTTCCGGCAGCTGATCGTCACCGGACCACCGGGTGTCGGCAAGACCACCCAGATCTCAGCGCTCGGCGGATGGCCGGACGAAGGGTTCTTAGACCTCACGCAGCGCAACTGGTGGCGCTCCCGAATCCTGGCGTTACGCCCGCGACAGGTGCACCTCGGGATGCCGTTCGCCGGCCATCCGAAAGCCCTCGCCGTGTTCGACCCGGAGTGGCTCGCGGCGCCGACCCCACCGCTGCTGGACCTGTCCCGCGTCCAGCTCCCGCCCGCCGCCCCTAAGTGGACGCCTTGGAAAGGCAAGGAGAAGTACGTTTTCGAGTTCCTCGTTCCTCCCGCTGAGAGCGTGTTCGCCGCACGGCAGCAACGGTCGGACCAGGGCAGTCACCCCGTGGACGTCGAGGTCTCCTTGGAGCAGGTACGCGAGCAACTCAGGGCATATTGGACGGTCGCCCTGCACTTCCACCGCGCCGGTATGCCGGTTTACCTGCGGGACGATTTCGGCGGCCTCCCCAAGGTTTTTGTGGAGGAGATCCCGAACGGCGCCTGGCAGACCGGCGTGACCGCCCGCAGCCCGGCACGCAAGAGAACCCCGTTTCTCCATACGTACATCAAGCGGATCATCACTTCGGGGAGCCCACCGGTGATGGAGGATTTCGAGCGTCTCCATCTCAGGGGAGCCAAAGCGAAGATCCCACTGCGAGCTTTGCCGATCGAGGTGACCCTCGGAGACCAGACGCTACAGGTCCATCCCGAACGCCCACTCCGCCCACTTGGTGGCGACGCTCCCCGCAGCGTCGTCCTCTTCGATCCTGACGAGTACTTCTCGCGAATCAGCCCGTTCATTCGACTCCGTCCACACGACCGGATCCGGATTGGCAAGGGCGAGGAAGACCGGCTCATCACCCCGAAGCTCCCCGCCGACATCCTGCCGCGGCTCGAGATCATCATGGAGACCGACGCCCTGACGCTGATCGATCTCGAGTCTCCTGCCGGTGCGAAGATCACGCAACTCGATCCGGACCAGTGCGAACGTCTGCCGCGCGCCCGTCGCGAGCGGTTGCGGCGCGTGTGCGCGCTGTTCGGTGGCCCGCTTCGCGCGCTCGATCCAGACGAGGCTCTCTCGCTCTTGGAGTCGGTTATCGGCGATCTCAGGACACACCCATACCGCCCCAGGGATTGGCGCGGAGAACCGGGTGGGTTAGTGGAGCTACCGCCCGATCTCAAGCCCGTCATCGTCGGCGATCTCCATGCGAACTTGGACAACCTGTTGCGAATCCTCAGCGAGAACCGCTACCTCGAGGACCTGGAGGCCGGTCAGGCATGCATGATCGTGCTCGGCGATGCGGTGCATAACGAGGATCGGCGGCGCCTCACGGAGATGGACAGTTCCGTCCTCATGATGGACGTCATCTTGAAGCTCATGCTGGCGTTTCCCAAGGGGTTCGTCTACATCAGGGGTAACCACGATAGCTTCTCTCACGAGGTGACGAAGGATGGCGTCGCCCAGGCCCATCTGTGGAAGCAGCGATTGCTGCAGCTTCGAGGCGAGCGCTTCGTCGAGGCGATGCAGAGCTTCTACGACCTGTTGCCCTACCTGGCGATGTCGGACGGGTTCATCGCCTGTCATGCCGGACCGCCGCTGGAGACTGTAACGAAGGAGCAGCTGATCGACATCAACCGTCATCCGCGGCTCATGCACCAGCTCATGTGGAACCGTCTGCAGAGTCCCAAGACGCCGTCCGGATACACGAAACGTGACGTTCGCGTGTTCCAGAAAGCGGTCGGTCTCAAGAAAAAGGCGAGCGCCATGATCGTCTCACACAATACGCGGCCCGGCGAGCAGCCGGCCCAGCTGGACTTCGGGGGGATCAAACGGCATCACCTGGTTTACAGCGCTCGCCGGGATCAGATGGCGGTATTCATTCGCACCGACAACCTCATGACGCCGCTCACGTATCCGGCCGAGCCGTTGCTCGATCTGACGAACGACTTGGCGCCGTCCTGACAACGACGCCCACGCCGAGCTTTGACGAGAGGTATCAGATGAAGACCACCAGCCCGATCGCGCGCCTGTTCGCCCGGTCGCCGTTCCAGCCACTCCAGAAGCACATGAGCTTGGTAGCGGAATGTGCTGCGCTGGTTGTGCCGCTTTTCGAAGCGCTGCGCGACGACGACCACGAGCGATTGATCGCGACCAAGGACCAGATCTTCTCGCTGGAGCGGCAAGCCGACGAGGTCAAGAACGAGATCCGCTCGCACCTGCCGAAGGGTCTGTTCATGCCCGTCGATCGTCGCGACCTGATCGATCTGCTGGGAACCCAGGACGCCATCGCGGATGCCGCGCAGGACGTCGCCGGACTGCTGGCCACGGGGAAGCTGAAGATGCCTCCCGGGTTGGACGACATGTTGCTGACCTTCGTTCGCCGGAACGTCGACGCCGCACGCCGATGTCGCACGGTCATCGGGCAGCTGGACGAACTGCTGGAGTTGGGATTCCGCGGGCGGCGGGCGGAGCAGGTCTTCGACATGATCGAGGAGCTGGCGAAGATCGAGTCCGATACGGATCAGCTGGGCATGGCCCTCAGGCAGGCGTTGTTCGATCATGACAGCGAGATGGGCGTGCTTGCGGTCGTGTTCTGGTACGAGACGATCAAGAAGCTCGGCGACATAGCCGACCGTGCGGAAGACGTCGGCGACCGTCTCAGGTTGCTCATCGCTCGATAGAGCTGAGACAAAGACCGAACCTACACACCGAACGGCTCATGGAATTCGCCACTGTCTTCATCGTCTTAGCCATCATCTTCGGCCTCTACATGACCTGGGGGATCGGTGCCAATGATGTGGCGAACGCGATGGGCACGTCGGTCGGATCGGGGGCCATCACCGTCCGGAAAGCGATCCTAATCGCGGCGATCTTCGAGTTCACGGGTGCCGTCATGGCCGGCGGGCACGTGACGAGCACGATCCGGAAGGGGATCATCGACGCCTCGGCAGCCCCGTCGCCCGAGATCCTGATCTTCGGCATGCTCGCCGCGCTCCTGGCGGCCGGTGTGTGGCTGATGGTCGCCAGCTACTTCGGGTGGCCGGTCTCGACCACACACACGATCGTCGGGTCGCTGATCGGTTTCGGTGTGGTGGGCATGGGCGCGAACGCCGTGGACTGGGGCAAGGTGAGTGGCATCGTCGCGAGCTGGCTGATCTCACCGCTCCTCAGCGCTACCTTAGCATTTCTCCTCACGGTGAGCTTGCGGCGCTTCATCCTCGATACTGACGCCCCTCTCGAAAACGCCAAGCGCTACGGCCCGATCTACGTGTTCTTCATGGGATTTTTGATCGCCCTGGTCACACTGTTCAAGGGACTCAAGCACCTCAACCTCGATCTCGCGGAGTGGCAGACGCTCGCGATCGCGCTGTTAGTGGGCCTCGCCGTCGCGCTGGTGGGAAGGACACTGATTCGGAAGATCCAGGTGGAATCCGATGCGGAACGCGAGTTCCACTATGCGGGCGTCGAGAAGGTGTTCGCGCCGCTCTGCGTGTTCACGGCGTGCTCAATGGCGTTCGCACACGGATCCAACGACGTGGCCAATGGGATCGGTCCCCTGGCAGCGGTCGTCAGCATCGCGACCACCGGAGATGTCAGCCAGCAATCGCCGCTCCCCATCTGGATCCTGCTGCTCGGCGGCGGCGGCATCGTGGTCGGCCTCGCGACGATGGGCTATCGGGTCATGAAGACCATCGGGACGAAGATCACCGAGCTGACGCCGAGTCGCGGGTTCTGTGCCGAGCTTGCGGCCGCCAGTACCGTGGTAATCGCTTCCCGTCTCGCTCTGCCCGTCTCGACGACCCATATCATCGTCGGCGCCGTGCTCGGCGTGGGCCTCGCGCGCGGCATCGCGGCGATCGATCTCCGCGTCATCGCAGGTATCGTGATGTCGTGGCTCATGACGCTGCCGATAGGCGCAGCTCTCGCCGCGTTCTTCTTCTTCTTCCTCAAGGGAGTCTTCGGTTAGGCCGACTATTCGTCCTTCGGCCGGACGACACGTGCGTATCGCGCCGCCGCGGCGCGCCGGGCTGTCTCGTCACCGAAGATCTTCTCGCCATCAAACCGGCCATTCTCGATGAAGATGTCGGAGATGGCATAGCCGGTCGTGATGCTCCCGGCCATGAACACACCGGCAACGTTCGTCTCCAGCGTCTCCCGATCGAGCTTCGACTGGCCCGTATCCTCGTCGATCTCCACCCCGATCCGCCGGAACAACTCCACGTCCGGCCGGAACCCCGTGAGCGCGTAGACCCTATCCGCTGGTATCTCTTGCCGATGCCCATCCGCCGTTCGGACCACGACGTTTTGGACCGTGATCCGCACGATCTCGGCACCGAAGCAGGCGCTGATCTCGCCGGCCGCGATGCGATTCTCGATGTCCGGCTTGAGCCAGTACTTGACGCTCCGACGGAACTCCCCACCTCGATAGACCAGCGTCACCCGGGCGCCGGCACGGAACAGCTCCAGTGCTGCTTCGACGGCTGAGTTCTTGCCGCCGATCACCACGACATCGCGGCCCGCGCTCGCGTGCGCCTCGTCGAAGTAATGGCTCACGTGCGGCAGGCTCTCCCCCTCGACGCCGAGCAGATTGGGATGATCGAAATAACCGGTCGCCAGGACCAGGCGTTCGCACTCGATCTCTTCCTCGCCGAGCCGCGTCCGCAAGCGGCATCCGATCAGTCCGCCCCCGCCCTCGCCCTCGCCCCCGCCCCCGCCAGGTCGCTCGGCGGCAAGCAGACGGGTGTAGGTACGCACCCGTAGCGCCTCGGTGCGGACGACGCCCCGGTAGTACTTGAGCACCTCTTCTCGCGTCGGTTTCTGTCCCGCGCAGACTAGCGGATGGCTGCCGATCTCCAGCCGTTCCGGCGTCGTGAAGAAGGTCATCCCAATCGGGTAGCGCAGGATCGAATTGGTGATGGCACCGGCATCGATCACCAGCGGATCGATCCCGCGACGCTTGGCGGAGAGGGCACAGGCGAGCCCGATCGGTCCGGCGCCGACGATCAGGGCCCGCTCGAACGTCTGCTGGCTCATTGTTGAAAAGGAATCTAACTTACTCTAGGATCTCGTTCCGATATCATGCGACTCGCCCGTTCTCTCACGTTTCTCGCCACGTTGGCCATGGTGGCGGCCGTCCCACTCCCTGGGCAGGCAGGACCCGACAATCCGACGTTCCGCGATCGCCGGCAGGCCATGGTCGACCTGATCGCGAGCCGCGGCGTGCGCGACTCGGCGACGCTCGCGGCGATGCGCGCCGTGCTCCGTCACGAGTTCGTTCTCACCGAGCACCGCCGCCGTGCCTACGGCGACCATCCCCTGCCGATCGAACACGGCCAGACGATCTCGCAGCCGTACATAGTCGCATACATGACCGAGATCCTCCGGCTGCGCCCGGACATGAAGGTGCTCGAGGTGGGAACCGGCTCGGCATACCAGGCCGCCGTCCTCGCCGCGCTCGGTGTCGACGTCTACACCATGGAGATCTTCGCCCCGCTCGCGGAGAGCGCCAGGCGCCGGCTCGCACGGCTGGGGCACCGGCGCGTCACCGTCCGCCACGCGGACGGACACTTCGGGTGGCCGGACGAGGCGCCGTTCGATGCTGTGATAGTGACGGCGGCGGCCGGCTACATCCCGCCGGCACTCATCGACCAGCTCCGCCCCGGGGGCCGCATGGTGATCCCCGTGGGGAGCGTCTACGGCGTGCAGAATCTCATTCTGGTTACCAAGGATGCGCAGGGCGCGGTCACCACACGCCACCTGATCCCCGTGCGTTTCGTACCGATGCTCGAAGGCCTGCGCTGACCAAGGTGCTCCCACTCGCCAGACCTCTGGCCGTGGCGCTGGTGTCGGCGGGCTCGCTCGCCTTCGAGATCCTGCTGATTCGCATCTTCGCCATCGAGCAGTTCTACCACTTCGCCTACATGGTGGTAGGCGTGGCGATGCTGGGATTCGGGGCGAGCGGGACCGTGTTCACTCTCATCCGGCAACGCCGTTTCATCGATCCGTCGCCGTGGTTCGCCACCTCGACGACACTGACCGCCGTGGCACTGCTCGGCGTCCCGCTGCTCGTCGGGCAGGTCGACGTCGATCCAACGCGGCTCGCCTGGGATCCGGGACAATGGCTCCGCCTCGCCGTTGTGTACCTGCTGCTGGCGCTCCCGTTCGGGCTCGGCGCACTCGCCGTCCTGAGCGCGATAGCAGCCGAACCCGATCGTCCCGGCACCATCTATGGGGCAAGCTTCGTCGGCTCCGGCGTGGGGGCGGCGCTGGGAATAGCGATCCTCTGGACGCTGGAACCGGTCCGGGCACTGGCGTTGCCACCGGCGCTCGCCGCGCTCGGCGCGGTATGCACCACCAGCTGGGCCAAGCCTGGCCGCATGAAGATCGGGATAGCGGCCGGCGTGTTGGTGGCCTCGATCGCGGGAGCGATCCATCCGTTTCGCCAACTGAGTATTCTGCCGTACAAGGCGCTGCCCCAGGTGAGCGCCTTTCCCGATGCGCGCCGTACGGCCGAACACACGAGCCCGTCAGGGTGGGTGGTTGCCGTCGAGTCGCCCGCGTTCCGTCACGCTCCCGGTCTGTCCCTGGCATATCGCGGGGCGTTTCCCCAACAGACCGCTCTGTTCGTCGACGCCGAGCTAGCCGGCGCGAGCACCCGCTGGCCCGACAGCAGTGCCAGCGCCATGCTGGATTGGCTTCCGACCAGCGCGCCCTATGCGATCGGCGATCGGCGATCGGTCCTCGTGATCGACGCGGGTGGCAGCTTGGAGGTGGCCAACGCCGTCGCGCACCGCGCCGTGCGGGTGGTAGCGCTCGAGCTGCAGCCCGCGCTGATCGACCTGACGGCGCCCTCCGTATCCGATCAGGGAGCGCTCGGTACCGGTGCCGAGATCGAGTGGATCTCCGGTGACGCGCGCGGCTACATATCGCGGACCGACGATCGATTCGACCTGATCACCATGGGCCCGATAGGCGGCGGCGTGGTAGGCGCGGGAATGCGTTCGTTGAGCGAGGACTTCCTGCACACCGTCGATGCCTACGTGCGGTTGCTCGATCGGCTGAACGACGGAGGCGTGCTGGCGATTACCGGGTGGACGGCGGTCCCGCCCCGAACGAACCTGAGGGTCATCCTGACGGTGGTCGAGGCGCTGCGCCGCATCGCGCCTAAGCGAATCGACCGCGCGCTCCTGGTCACGCGGAGCTGGGGGACCGTGACGACCCTGGTCAAACCGGAAGGATTCACGGCCGAAGAGATAGCGGCCGTCAGCGGCTGGGCAACGGCGCGCCTGTTCGACATCGAGTGGCACCCCGACCTCGCCGCGCCGCTGGCGCGCTTCAACCTCACCGACGAGCCAACGATCTATGAGGCGACCAGCGCGGCGCTCAGCAGCCGCGACTCGGCCGCACGGTTCGCGGCGACCTACCCGTTCGACGTGCGCCCGGCGACCGATGCACGACCGTATCCGCAGCATTTCGTCGGGACCAGAGCGCTCAGCCGGTTGCTCGGCAGCAGCCGGGGCGACTGGCTGCCTTTCGCCGAATGGGGATTCGTCGCCCTGCTGGCGACCCTGGCACAGAGCGTTCTGCTGGCCGGCATCATGCTGTTGCTTCCGGCTATCGCCGGCGCGGGTCGGGTTGGGATGCGCCGGTTGGCTCCGCTGGTCGGCTACTTCGGTGCGATCGGCTTCGCCTACATGGCAGCGGAGATCGCGGCGATCCAGCAACTCACCCTCCTCCTGGGCCACCCGGTCTACGCGGTAGCAGCCGTGCTCACCGCCCTCCTGGTGGCGTCCGGGATGGGGAGCGCCTGGTCCGACCGCCTGCCGGCCGCGCTGGCATTCCGCGTGACCGGTCTGCTGGTATTGATACTCGCGACATATGGCGTGGTGCTGCTCGGCGTCGTCCATCTGTTCCAGCCCGCGCCGTTAGCGTTGCGGTTCGCGGCCGCCATGGTCATGTTGGCGCCGGTGGCCGTGTTGATGGGCATGCCGTTCCCGTTGGGCTTGCGAACGTTCGCCTCTGAGAGCACCGATCGCGTAGCTTGGGCATGGGCCGCGAACGGGTTCGCCTCGGTGGTTGCCGCGCCGCTGGCGGCGCTCACCGCCCTGGAGTACGGAAGCCGGGTGTTGTTCGTAGCTGCTGCCGCGGCGTACCTGGTGGCCGCGGTGGCTCACTGGAGGGCCCGCGCCCAGACCGCTTGACCGGATGGGCGCATCCTGGGGATCTTACCGGTGGTATCCCAGTGACGTGGCACGGAGACCAATGACAGACTGGTGTGGAGTGAAGCTGCGCCCGGCGGCGTGGGCGGGAGTACTGGCGGTATTGACCGTCGCAACGGTCGGCTGTGACGACGGCTGTGACGACTCACTGCTCCCGTGCAGCATGCAGGTCTTCGTGGCCGGCACCGTCACCAGCCCGGGTAACGTGCCGGTACCGAACGCGAGCGTCGTGCTCGAGATCTTCCGGGCGGCCGATTCCGCGCGGGTGGGCGAGGAACCCACCGTGGCCGACGGCAACGGCCGGTACGCAATCTTCCTCGCGGTATTCGCGGCGGAGCCGTTCGACGGCCTGCTCGCCGCACGCGCCACGGCGGAAGCGGCGGGTTCCACGCTGCAAGGCGAAGTGTTGAACGTGCCGATTCGGTTCAAGCCGCGAGAGGACGGACTCGACACCGTCATCGTCGACATCATGCTCCAGGAGGTATCCTCCCGTTAGCCAGGCGTTGGCTTTCCAAATGCAGCGCGATCGTAGCGGAACCGGCGGGCGGTAGCTCCCACCATGTATCCGCCTGCAGTCCGTCGCTTCTAATGGTCTTAGGCAGACTGCGGCTTAGACAGACTGCTGATCCGTCTAATCGCGGGCCGGTTTGCCTGGCTGGTGCGTGCCAACTG
>JADFNB010000018.1 GCA_022563595.1 Gemmatimonadota bacterium | reverse complement strand
TCCGTCGACCCGCTCCGTATTTCGACCGGCTGCGCGAGCAACTCGCTGGCCACCTGGCCGAGTTTCGGGATCTGCCGCTACCCGACGTCATCTCGGATTGCGTCACACTCTCGACATTCCACGGCTGCCCCGCCGACCAGATCGAGAAGATCGGCCGCTATCTCATCGGGGAATGCGGCTTGCACACGATCATCAAGCTGAATCCCACACTGCTCGGTTTCGAGGCGGTGCGCGAGATCCTCGTCGACCGCCTGGGATACGATCACCTGCAGCTCGAGGCCGATGCGTTCGATCAGGATCTCCAGTACGACGACGGGCTCGAGATCCTGAGAAACCTGCGTCCACTCGCCGAGAGCCGCGGATCGATGATCGGAGCCAAGTTCACGAATACGCTGGTGGTCGCGAACGATCCCATCGCCTTCCCTACGCAGACTGACCGTTACATGTACGTCTCGGGGCCGCCGCTTCACGTGATCGCGATGACGTTGATGCAGCGGTTCCGGGACGATCTCGGCTTCGAGTTCCCGGTATCGTTTTCCGCCGGCGTGAACGCCAAGAACTGCGCCGCAACGGTCGCGTGCGGCATGGTGCCCGTAACCACCTGCACCGACCTGCTGCGCCAGGGCGGGTACGGCAGGCTACCCGCATATCTGCGCGCGCTGGCCAGCGCGATGCGGCTTTGTGGCGTCACGACCCGGGAGGCATACGTCCTCGCGGCGCACGGGCACGGAGCCGCCGCCGTCGAGCAGAGCCTGCGCGCCCACCGGGCCGACGGGCTGTGGCGCCATCACGGCGAACGTCTCACGACCTTGGCCCACGACGCACCTGACGCGCTCCCCGCCGCGCTACGGGCGCTCGCCACCGAAGCGGCACTCGACGGGGACGCGCTGGTGCTCCACGCGACCCGCGTCGCCGGGCGACTCAACGGTCGTGACATCGTCCCCGCGCTCCTCGATGACCCACGCTACCGGAGCAGCGCCAATCGCCGGACCCCGCGGCAGATCGAGAGCCGGCTGGCGTTGTACGATTGCATCAACTGCGATCTCTGCATCACCGCCTGTCCCAACGACGCGATCTTCGCCTTCCAGGTCGATCCGCTGGACGTTCCCACCGAGCGCCTCGCGGCCGCCTGCGACGACGGGGAGATCACGCGCGCGCCGGGTACCGGCTTCGTGATCCGGGAAGCACATCAACTGGCCGTCGTGGAGGGAGCCTGCAACGAATGCTCCAACTGCGAGGTCTATTGTCCCGAGACGGGCGCTCCGTTCCTGATCAAGGAAACACTGTTTCTCTCGCTGAGCGATTTCCGGGCTGCCGCCCACCTCGACGGTTTCTGCCGCGACGACGGCAGGCTCTACGCCCGTATCGACGGCCGCGAGCTGACGCTGGATCTCGATGCGGACGAGGGCACCGGCACCGTCACCGGAGACGGCATCCGGCTCGATGTGAGATGGGAGCCGTTGGAGGTCACCGGCGGCACCATGACCGGAAGCGATACGACATTGGATACGGCGGTGTTGTGGCGCATGAAGACGGTGTGGCAGTCGATCTTCGACTCGGACACGCCTACCATGGTCAACCCCGATCCCGTAGCCTGAGAGGTCGTCGTGCGCACGACGTTCAGGAATGCGCGTATTCCCGTATCGGGCAACGAGACTCGAACGGCTGATCTACTGGTGGAGAACGGCAAGATAGCCGCGGTGCTGCCGGCCGATTCCGAGCCTCACCCCACTGCCGCCGACAGCATCGACCTCGGCGGGGCGCTCGTACTCCCCGGCGTGATCGATACTCATGTCCATTTCGACGACCCGGGTTTCACGCACCGAGAGAACTTCGCGACGGGCACCCGAGCGGCCGCGGCCGGCGGCGTCACTTGTATCGTCGACATGCCATGCACCTCGCTTCCTGCGGTCACGTCGCGTGCCAACCTGCGGAACAAGCTGGACGTCATCTCGAACAAAGCGCACGTGGACTTCATGCTGTGGGGAGGCGTCTCGGACAACGCAATGGAGGACGCGGCCTGGCGCCGTAACCTCGCCGACATAGTAGACGACGGTGTGGCGTCCATCAAAATCTACATGCTCTCCGGCATGGACACGTTCCGCGATCTCTCCCGAGACCAGATGCGTGAGGTGCTCGTCGAGACCAAACAGATTGGCATTCCTGTCGGGGTGCACGCCGAGGATCGAGAGATGGTGCATGAGCTGACCGATCGGTTCATGTCCGCGGGTAGGAACGAGCCGCTGGATTACGCGGCGGCGCGACCGCCGGAAGCCGAACTCTCCGCGGTGTCAACGGTGCGGGATCTCTGCCGCGAGACGGGGGCTCGGGTCCACGTTGTGCATCTCGGTACCGGACGGGCACTCGACGTAGTGGTCGAGGCACGAGAAGAAGGGCTGCCGATGACCGCCGAGACGTGCCCGCACTTCCTCGAGTTCACCACGGACGACCTTCGGCGCATGGGAGCGCTGCTCAAGACGGCGCCGGTGGTGAAATCGGTCAGTGACCGGGCCCGTCTTTGGGAGGGTTTGGCGTCGGGCGAAATTGCATGGGTCGCTACCGATCATGCCGCGGGCCAGTGGCCGGAAGAGAAGCATACGGGGTCTATCTGGACCGACTATGGCGGCGTCCCCGGGGTCGAGCTGATGCTCCCCTATCTCTACTCCGAAGGCGTGCGTTCCCGCCGTATCACATTGGAGCGACTCGTCGAGATCACCGCCGGAGCGCCGGCGCGCTTTCTCGGCATCGAACGCACAAAGGGCCGCCTGGAACCGGGATACGACGCCGATCTCGTCGTGCTGGCAGAGCACGAGACTTGGACAGTTCGGGCGGACGACCTGCACAATCTCAACCGCTACACACCACTCGAAGGACGGGCGCTGACCGGCCGGGTGCGGGCCGTGTACCTGCGCGGGTCCTGTGTCTACCGCCGCAACGAGGACGGGTCCGAGTTCTTCGCGGGTCCGGGAACCGGGCGCTGGGTGCGGCGTCAATCCCGCCTTGGCTGAGCCATGAGCGACTCGACACTCCTGGGCAACGGCATGGTAGCGACCGGAACGGGCGGCCCCGACTCGCATGTTCCCCGAACGATCTCCGACGGTGCGGTGGTGTGGGAAGACGACCGCATCGTGGCCGTCGGCTTGGAGACGGAGCTGCGTCGTGACTATCCCGACGCGGGGTACCTGGACGCCGGCGGCGGGTTGATCATGCCGGGACTCGTGAACCTGCACCATCACTTCTATTCCGCCCTGGCGCGCGGGCTCGATCCCGGCACGCCGATGCGTGATTTCCATGAGGTGCTCGACCGGCTGTGGTGGCGACTCGATCGGGCGCTCGACGCGGAGACGATCCGCGTGTCGGCCGAGCTGAGCGTGGTGGAGTGTATCCGTTGGGGATGCACCACCGTCTTCGACCATCACGCTTCGCCCAACTGTCTTGCGGGGAGCCTCGACATCATCGCCCGGACCATAGGCCGAGCCGGACTCTCCGCGGTCCTGTGCTACGAGATCACCGACCGGAACGGCCACGACCAGGCGCGGGCCGGGATCGACGAGAACCTGTCGTTCATCGAGGCGCATCGGGACGATACGCGCATACGCGGGATCGTGGGACTCCATGCCAGCTTCACCCTTACGAACGAGACGCTTGCCGACGTCGCCGAACGGCGTCCAGCGCGGGTCGGTTGCCACATCCACGCCGCCGAGGACCCAATCGATGTCGTCGAGTCACGCAGGGCGTTCGGGTTAGGGCCGATCCAACGACTCGAGCGCTTCGGCCTGCTGGACGAGCGCTGCCTCCTCGCGCACGGCATTCACCTGCATGCCGAGGACTATCACGCCATCGCCGAACACAACGCTGTCTTGATCCACAACCCCGAGTCCAACGCGAACAACGGGGTGGGACGTCTCGACACCGTCGGCGCGGCGAGTCACGGCTGCCTGATCGGGCTCGGTACGGACGGCATGTCATCCGCGGTGCTGCGGGCTCTGCGCTTCGCGTTCCTAATACAGCGGGCGGCGCGCCGGGACGCCGACACGGGATTGGAGGTATTACCTGATCTCTTGTTCAACAACGCGCGGGTCGCGCGACGATTCCTCGACGAGCCGCTGCTCGGTGAGTTGGTCCCGGACGCGCCCGCCGACATCATGGTCGTCGACGCGCCGACGCCTACGCAGCTGACACCGGACAACCTCTTCGGGCACCTGGTATACGGGGTGAGCGACGCGCCCATCCGACATACGATCGCACGGGGCCGGCCCCTGCTGAAAGATCATCGCCACACGACCATCGACCCCGAGGCCATCGCCGGCCACGCCCGCGAGATAGCGCCGGTTCTCTGGAAGCGGTTTCACGCGCTGGGATGGGGTACTAGGTTCCTCGGATGAACGCCCAGACCATGCGCGAGCGCGCCGTCGCCCGCTGCCGGGAACGGCACATCCTCATCCCGACGTTCGCCCAGATGCGCGATCCCGCGTCTCTAGACCCGGCGGTCGTCGCGGCATTGCGCGAGGTCGACATGCAGGCCGTCGACCCGCTCAATCTGTTTCGTATCACATGGCGTAACAACCTCGAGACGGGGACCTTCGGTGAGGTCAACGCGCTCGAGCTGCCCGCACAGCTCACCGGCGTCCGGGCCCGCATCATCGGACTCATCGGGGCGTATTTCCCCACCGGAGCGCACAAGGTGGGCGCCGCTTTCGGCTGTCTCGTGCCGCGCCTGGTCAACGGCGAGTTCGACCCGACGACCCACCTCGCCGTATGGCCGTCCACGGGCAACTACTGCCGTGGCGGCGCGTTCGACAGCGCGCTGCTGGGATGCCGGCCGGTCGCCATTCTACCGGAAGAGATGAGCCGCGAGCGGTTCGAGTGGTTGGAACGCATCGGCGCCGAGATCATCGCGACGCCCGGCTGCGAGAGCAACGTCAAGGAGATCTTCGACGCATGCTGGAAGATCCGGGAGGAGCGCCCCGAGACGGTCGTCTTCAATCAGTTCGATGAATTCGGCAACTATCTCTGGCATTACGGGGTGACCGGTCCCGCCGCGGAGTCCGCGTTCCGGCGCCATGCGCGACCCGACGATCGGCTGGCGGGCTGGGTGGGCGCCACCGGATCGGCAGGAACGCTGGCCGCCGGCGACTACCTGAAGGAGCAGTTCCGCAACGTCACGATCACTGCCGCCGAACCGCTGCAATGCCCGACGCTGCTCATGAACGGCTACGGCGGACACCGTATCGAGGGGATCGGTGACAAGCACGTTCCCTGGATCCACAACGTGCGCAACACCGATGCGGTGGCCGCGATCGATGACGAGGCCACGATGCGATTGCTCCGGCTCTTCAACGAACCGGCCGGTCACGAGGTGTTGCGCCGCTACGGCGTGGCGGTTGGCGTGATCGAGCGACTCGGACTCCTCGGGATCTCGAGCATCTGCAATCTCCTGGCAGCGATCAAGGTGGCCAACTACTACGCGCTCGACGAACACGACGTCTTGATCATGTCGCTCACGGACTCCGTCGAACTCTATCGCACGCGTCTCGACGAGCTACGGCGCGAACGAGGGGAATACACGGAAACCCAAGCCACAGCAGATCTCGAACGGTATTTGTTGGGGGCGGGAACCGATCACTTCAAGGAACTTCTCTTCACCGACCGGAAAGCGATTCACAACCTCAAGTACTTCACCTGGGTCGAGCAGCAGGGGAAGACGGTGGACGAGCTGGACGCCCTCTGGAGCCGGTCGTTCTGGCGCGACCTCGTCACGCAGTTACCCGAGCTGGACGAGCAGATCGCGCAGTTCAACCGCGATACCGGCGTGCTCGACCACATCAGACGCAGACAGACGGCCGATCGATCACTTTGAAACGCCTGGAGAGCCAGGAGGGGTGACGTGACGGAAGTGGGGAGAGCGGCCCTCGAGGCCGCTCGCACTTACGAGACGGAGATCATACGGTTCCTCCGGGACATGATAGCCATCCCGGCCGAGAGCCTGAAGGAAGGGGAGCGGTGCGAGCGGGTCCGACAGGAATACGAGCGCCTCGGGTTCGACGAGGTCTTTTTCGACCGGTTGGGCAACGTCGTCGCTCGGGTAGGCGACGGCCCGCTCAAGATCCTCATGGACGGCCATATCGACTGCGTCGGCGTCGGTGACCGCGCGGCATGGCGTCACGATCCGTTCGAGGGGAAACTGGAGGGCGGGAAGATCTGGGGTCGCGGCGCGGTGGATGAGCTACCGGCCATAGCCTGCATGGCCTACGGAGCGAAGATCCTGCTGGAGCGGGGCTTTCCGGCGGACGTGACGCTCTATCTGTCGGCGACTGTCATGGAGGAGGACTGCGATGGGTATTGCCTGCTCCACCTGATCGAGAAGGAAGGCATCAGACCACACGTCGTCATCCTGGGCGAGCCGACCGACCTGGACGTCTATCGCGGGCACCGCGGCCGGATGGAGGCGACCATCACGACGCGTGGCGTATCGGTACACGCCGCGCAGTGCGAGCGCGGCGTGAACGCGCTCTACAAGATGGCGGGCATCATCTCCGACATCGAGCAGCTCAACGATCGCCTTGCGCAAGACGATTTCCTGGGCAAAGGCACGATCGCGGCTTCATTCATCGAGTGCACGTCACCTTCCTTGAACGCCGTACCGGACAGCGCTACGCTCTACATCGACCGCCGGCTCACCGTCGGGGAAACGGTAGAGACCGCCATGGACCAGCTCCGCGCGCTCCCGCACATCGGGGACGCCGAGGTCGCGTTGCTGCAATACGACGTGACGAGCTGGCGCGGTGAACGCGCGCAGCAGGAGAAGTTTTACCCGACCTGGATTCTCGCTCCTGACCACCCTCTGGTCCAGGGCGTGGCACAGGCCGTCGACGCGGTCCTCGACGCTCCACCCACGATCTCGCGTTGGGCCTTCTCCACCAACGGGGTGGCCAGCATGGGTCGGCTCGGAATTCCCACGGTTGGTTTCGCACCCGGTCTGGAGGAGCTGGCTCACAGTACCGAGGAATGGGTGGCGGTCGATGATCTCGTGCGCGCGAGCGCCGTCTACAGTGTCATTCCCGAGCGGCTGCTGGCGCACCGGGACGCTCTGACGGACACCGGGGAGGGGGGTTGAACGTGTCGGCACGGGCCGATCTGAACGGGAAGAACCTCATCTCCACACAGGACTGGACGGTCGAGGAACTCGAGATCCTCTTCGATCTCGCCGCCGAACTGAAAGACGCGAAACGCGAGGGCCGGCCGACATCTCTGCTCCAGGCCAAGACGCTGTACATGATCTTCTTCGACGCGTCGACGCGCACCCGGAACTCGTTCGAGACCGGCATGACACAGCTCGGAGGACACGCGATCTATCTCTCGCCCGACCGGATGCAGATCAGCCACGGCGAGAACGCCAAGGACACCGCCAACGTCCTCGCGCGCTACGGCGACGCGATCGCTATTCGGCATTGTGAGATGGGAGTGGGCAATCCCTATCTCAACGAAGTGGCCCAGCACGCCGGCGTTCCCGTGATCAACATGCAGTGCGACATCTACCACCCCTGCCAGATCCTCGCGGACTATCTGACGATTCGGGAGCAATTCGGCGACACGCGCGGGTTGAAGCTGGGTGTAGCGTGGACGAGTGCACCGAACTACGTCCGCCCCCTCTCCGTGCCCCAGAGCCTCATTCTCATGATGCCCCGCTTCGGCATCGACGTGACGCTGGCGTACCCGCCCGAGTTCAAGCTCATGCCGGAGATCGAGGTGCAGGCCAAGGCCAACGCCGATGCGGCAGGCGTCAAGTTCGAGATCTCCGACCGGTTCGAGGACGCGTTCGAGGACGCGGACGTCGTGATCCCGAAATCGTGGGGCCCGCTGGTCACGACGCGCGATGTCCCCGAGGGGTTGCGGCTCATCGAGCAGTACTCGAGCTGGCGTTGCGACTCGCGGCACATGGCGCTTGGCAAGAAACGACTCATCTATATGCATCCGCTGCCAGCCGATCGCGGGAGAGAGGTGACCGACGAGGTCATCGACGGCCCGCAGTCGGTCGTCTACGATGAAGCCGAGAACCGGCTGCACGTCCAGAAGGCCCTGATGGCCCTCACCATGTAATGGCCCCATTCCATCTCCGCTGCATCGAGTGCGGGAAGGTTTACGACGAGGACCCGCGACGGCTCGTCTGTGATGTGTGCGCCGGCAAACAGGAACCGGGCGGCACGACACGCGGCGTGCTCGAGGTCCTGCTCGATAGGCTGCCCGAAGCGTGGCCGGACGCGGCCGCGGATAGCGCCGAGTTCCTGACAGCGTTCCTGCCGATCAGGTCCGCGGACGCGCTCCCGCCGATCCCGGTCGGAGGAACGCCATTGCTCTCCGTGCCCCGCTTGCGCGAAGCCTTGGGCATGCCGCGGCTCTGGATCAAGGACGACACCAGGAATCCCAGCGGCTCAACCAAGGACCGTGCCTCGCTGCTGGTCGCCGCCAAGGCAGTAGAGTACGGTCGCACTACCGTTGCAGCCGCATCGACCGGCAACGCGGCAACAGCAATGGCGGCAGTCGCAGCCGCAGCCGGGATCCGAGCGATCGCCTTCGTTCCCGCCGCGACGCCCGAAGCCAAGCTCGTTCAGTTGTTGAGCTACGGCGCTACCGTCCTGCTGGTCGATGGATCGTACGACGACGCTTTCGAGCTCTGCCTCGCAGCGTGCGAGCGGTTCGATTGGTACAACCGCAGCACCGCGCTCAATCCGTTCACCGCCGAAGGGAAGAAGACTACCGCTCTCGAGATCGCCGCAGTGATGGCGCCGGACGGCCCCGATGTGGTGGTCGTGCCGACGGGCGATGGGGTGATCATCTCAGGCGTGGCCAAAGGATTCGCGGATCTCGAGCGCTCGGGGCTGATCCGGTGCCGGCCCCGTCTGATCGCCGTGCAGCCCGAAGGATCAGCGGCCATCGCGACTGCTCTCCGGGAACAGGCCGATACCGTCACACCGGTTCGCGATGCGGCGAGCGTCGCCGACAGCCTCGTCGTGCAAACACCGCGCAACGCGTTACAGTGCCTGCGCGACATCCGGCAATCCGGGGGCGGCGGCGTCACCGTGCCGGATGGGGCGATCGTCGAAGCCATCGGCCGCCTCGCGCGCCACACAGGCGTCTTCGCCGAACCCGCAGCAGCGGCCGGCTTGGCGGGTCTCGAGGTGGCACTGCGGCACGGGCTGGTCGCGCGTGACGAACGCGTCGTGATGTTGATTACGGGAACCGGGCTCAAGGACATACCGGCCGCTGCCAGCGCCGTCGCGCGGCCCGCTCCGATCCCACCCACGCTTCTCGCGGTCGAACAGGCCGTGGGGAGGCGGACCGAGGGCTAGTGCCGCTCCATGAAGCGCTCGAGCATCCCGATCAGGGCGTGCTTGCGCTCTTCGTCGAGGAACGCCGCCTCGAACGCGTTCCGACCGAGCCGATGAATGTCCTCCTTACCCAGGTTCAGCGCCCGTTGCACCGCCAGAAAGTTCTCGGTGATGTACCCACCGAAGTATGCCGGGTCGTCGGAATTGACGGTCACGCACAGGCCCCGGTCCAGGATCTGCTTGATGTTGTGATCGTCGATCGTATCGAATACCCGGAGCCTCACGTTGGACAACGGGCAGACGGTGAGCGGTATCCGCTCTTCTTTCAGGCGCTGGACCAGCCGCTCATCCTCGATACACCGCACGCCATGATCAATCCGCTTCACCCGCAGCAGCTCCAACGCCTGCCAGACATACTCGGGTGGTCCCTCTTCTCCGGCGTGCGCGACCGCAAGTAACCCCGCATCGCGGGCCTCGTCGAACACCACCTTGAACTTCTCCGGCGGATGCCCGACCTCCGAAGAATCGAGGCCAACGCCTACGATCCAATTCCGGTACGGCAGCACCCGCTGAAGCGTCTCACGTGCGGCTGCCGCGCTCAGGTGCCTCAGGAAACACATGATCAGCCCGGTCGACATATCAAACTGCTCCTCCCCGTCGATCAAGGCGTGGTGGATTCCCGAGATCACCGTCTCGAACGCGACGCCGCGATCGGTATGTGCCTGCGGGTCGAAGAAGATCTCCACGTGCCGCACGTTCTCGGCGTGGACCCGTTCGAGATACGCCCAGGTCATGTCGTAGAAGTCCTGCTCCTTCAGCAGGACACGCGCGCCTTCGTAGTAGATATCGAGGAACGACTGCATGTCCGTGAAGGCGTACGCTTTCCGCGCCTCCTCCACTGTGCCGAAGCCTAGGGACACACCATTCCGCTCCGCCAGCGACAGCATCAGCTCCGGCTCCAGCGTGCCCTCGATGTGGAGATGCAGTTCGGCCTTCGGCATGTTCCGGATCAGGGCTTCCACTGTGCTCCGCCGGACCGGCGCGCGCGCCGTTTCGGGTGAGATCATAGAGACAGATCGGCCCGCTAGGTAAGCTTGCGGTACATCCGGCTCCACCACTCCCGCCGTGGCAGCCGGCTGTGCTCCACGGCCACCTCGAGTCGCAAGAAGAGGCCCGAATCGGCGAGCGCGTAAGTCTCGGTGAGCTTGCCACCGCCTTCCGGTTTGTACTCCACGACGAGGTGACCTTCCTTCCAGCGTGCCTTCACCTCGATGGTGAGGTCGTCACCGAGCCGGAGTTCTGTCTCCCGGCCGTCGGGATACACCGTGTAGCTGAAGCCGCTCTCGTTGGTGACCGTGATCGTGGAGTCCGTCTGCTCGATCTCGAACGCTAGCACGACCTCCGCCATTCCCATCAGCCGGCCGATCTGGAGCCGATCCTTCTCGCTCAGGCTGCGGCGTCCGCCCCGGGATCTCCCTCCGCGCGGCCGGCCCGCAGGACGCTCCGCAATGGCGGGTGCCTCGGCTTCGTTTGACACCGCCGAGTCGAGACGCGCCCGATCGCGCAGCTCCCAGCGACCGCTGAGGTCCCGCGGCTGCTGCGCGGTCAGGGGGGCGGCAAGCGCTCCGACCGCAGCGGCGAGCACGATCGGCCCGGCGATGTCTCGCAACCTCATCGAATGACCCATGTTCATCCCCTTTACTTGACCACCTCTCTCAGAACATCGGGCAGCTTGGGTTCCCCGATCTCCTGACGATGACCAGATCGACCGCGTATATGAACCTAGCCTCGCGATACGAGCGGTGACGCCGCGCCGGTGCTCCGTGTGAACCGACCGGCCATCAACTCGGCGATCGGGCGCGTCATCTCGAAGCGTGCCAGCACGATCCGGGCTACCGCCGTGATCGGCGTTGCAAGCAGCATTCCCACGACCCCCCATAGCAGGCCCCAGAACACGAGAGCCAGCAGAATCGTTATCGGAGACAGGTCGAGCCCCTCGCCCATCACTTTCGGCTCAATCGCGTTCCCGATGATCACCTGCACGGCTCCCGGGAGCGCGATGACGATGACAACGAACCACAGGCTGTCGAACTGGACCAGCGCCACCGGGATCGGCAGGAGCGTCGCGATCACCGAACCGACCGACGGGATGAAGTTCAAGAGAAACGCCAGCACGCCGAACACCAACGCCAGCTCGAGCCCGAAGAGCGCCAGGATCGAGCCGACAAGCGTGCCGGTCACGGCCGAGATGATGAACTTCATCACGATGAAGCTCCTGATCTTTTCGTCCATCTCCTTGTAGAGCCCGGTCTTCACTGCGTCGGGCCGGCGCCCGATCAGGAGGAAAATGACGAAGATCAGCACCAAGAAACCGTTGGTGACGAGGCCAAACACCGTCCCGACCGCTCCTCCCACGATCCGGCCAACCGGTAACTGTCGCAGCGACTCGAGGAAGTTCTCCTGCCCCAGATTGATGTTGTAGCGGTCGAGCAGGGCAAAGATGCGCTGAGCGAGGTTCACCAACTTCTCGCGATAGATCGGCGCCGAGTCGAGCAGCCCCCGGGCCGACGTAGCGATCAGGAGCCCCAAGAGCCCCAGGAAGGCCGCCACGAGCAGGAAGGTGATTACCACCGACGCCCAGCGCGGGAGCCTCGCCCGACCCTCTAGGAAGCCTGCGATCGGCGATACCAGGTAGAAAACGAAGACGGCCAGCACGAACGGCACCATGACCGGGCGCGTGTAGGCCAGAGCGAACGCGCCGGCCACGGCCGCTAGGACCATGAGCGAGGCGGTCATCAGCCAGCTACGTTCCTCGGTGAGGTTGCGGGGCATGACTGGCATGGAACGAATCTGTCCACGACTCCCCACGCTGCGCTACCCCCTCATTGCCGGCATCCCCGCGTCTTCCAGTATTCCGTCCAGCAACACATCTTCCTTCCAGACAGCCTTCCAGAGGTCACCATGACTGCCGTGCAGAAGTCGTTCTTCCGCTGGCCACCGCCCGGGCTCGAGATGATCCATGCGCGACTGATGCCGCTGATTGTGTTGCTCGCGATCGGCGACCTGGTCCTGGTCATTCCGCTGCTGTGGGCCGTCACCGGCGATTGGAGCTTTTGGAGTCTCGGACCGTTCGGGAGCAGTTGGTGGGTGTTGATCCTGACATCTGTCACTGGGTTGGTGCTCCTGCTGGCCGGGTTCGAGCGTCTCGCCCGGCTGATGTGGCTTGGCGGCCAGGCGAGCAGGCGGGGACACCGCTGGATGACGATTCTCCAGGTTGTCGTGGACACACCGCGCGATACGGGGTTCGTGCTCCAGGGGGCGCGCCTGTATGCGCAGTTGAGTGCCGGAGAGCGCGCCAGAATCATCGCAGCCCGTGTAGTAGGAACGCTCGCCTATCTTGCCGCGGCGCTGTGGCTCCCGTTCGGATTCGTAGTGGCCATCCTTCTGGCGGCACGGGGCGTCCTGGGAGCGAACGGGATCGTGCTCGGCACCGTCCTGCTGCCGGCCGGCCTGTTCGCCATCGGATTCGGCGGCACAGCGTTGGACTATCTGACCCGCCGGAAGGCCATGCGGGATCCCGCGACCCAGGCGGCATCCGAGGAAGAGATCCGGGGTGAGGTGGACGAGTGGAACCGCGCAGCTCGGGAGAGCGGCCACGATGCCGGGTTCGGCGCGGGCACGAACGTTGCGCCCCGCGCGTTCCGCTTGTGTATCGTTGGGACGATTATCATCGCGGTGATAGTGGTCGTTCCAACCGGGACGCTCTCGCTCACTGCCGCGATCGGACCCATCCTGGGATCAGTAGCCGTACCCGGGATCGCGCGGGCGCGGGCGCGGATCGCCGCCGCGAAGGCCCTCAGCGATTTTCGCCTGGAACCCGATACTGGCGTATCGGAGCAGGCAGCCGGTGAGGCCCTACACACGATCACGTCCGTCGGTGTCGCCCTGGAGGAGAATCAGGTTGAGCTGGCACCCGCGCGCGTGTACGAGGAGTCCTGGTTCCCGGAAACCGAAGACTCGACACTCGAGTCCCACAACATCGACTGGGTATTGGATCTCCTGCGACGGGCACGGGGAGGACTCAGCTCGGCCGAGCGCGCGTATCTGAGCCGCGTGGCGGCGCACCCGGCACATCGGGAATGGGAGACGACGGGCCGGGCGGCTCGCGCAGATATCCTCGGCACCCGGTACAAGCTCCCGCTGCCCGACAGTCTCTCCCCATTCGCCCTCCCAATCGTCCGCCTCACCCCGCTTCGCAATGGCGCGATAGCACACATGGCCATAGCCGCCCTCGATCTATCGCGCGGACGGGCCGATCAGGCCGAGGGGCGGATTAGGGAGGTCCTCTCGACTGGGTTCCTGCTCATGAACGACGCGCCGATGATCATCGACAACATGATCGGGACGATGCTGGTACATGATGGCGGACGAGCGCTGGCCGCGCTGTTCCGCATCACCGGACGTGGTGTGGAAGGCGACGGGCTGGAGCGATTACAGATCGCGACCCGCGAAGTGGGCAACCGCGCCACGCGGACCTCCTCGGGGTTCAGCCTCCAGGAAGCGCTCCGCCACGCTCCCGACATCGTGCTCGATTCCACCGCAACGCCGGGAATCCGCTGGGAGTTGTTCATGACCACGACCAGCTTCGGTCCGTGCACCAACCTCCGCAGCGTGGTACTCGGTCCGGGCGCCAGCTACGAGGAGTGGCTAGAGAGCGCTCGCGAGGTGCTGGTCCGCCGCCCCAGCGACGAGGCGCTGTTCGACTTCCTGCGACGTGGTTGGTTCGGCTCGGGCGACATCGCACCGCAACCGGGACTACTCGTGCGCGCACTGCTCAAGATCGCCTTCGGAGGCCGCGAGTCGTCGGAGTTGTGCGGCGCATACTTCACGACCTTCTAGCCGAATCGTGACGACCTCGGGTCATGCCCGAGGCCGTCACACTCAACAGAATCACGGAGACCCGGCCAACCGGCCCTGCCACCTCACGCCTCCCACACCTCACCGGTTGTCATAGATCTCCGCCGCCTCGTCGGCGCTGACCATGACGCCTGTCAACTCCAGCGCGAACGCCAGGGCCGGATCGCGCTTCTCCGCCAAGTCCTGCTGGGTCGGCAGCACGGCGACGTTCGGGATGACGCCACGGTGCTCGAGGCTGTTGCCGTCGGGTAGGATGAGATCGGAGATCGTAACCGACATCCCCCACCGGTAGCCGCGCGACGCACCCGCCCACCCTCCGGTATGCAGCGAGCGAGAGATGCTCACCATCACCGCGCCCGCCGACCGGTCCCCGACGATGGTGGCCCGTCCCCTCATCTGGAGCGTTCGAGCGGTGATCTCCGACGCCGACGCGGACTGGCTGTCGATCAACACGATCACCTCGCCCCCAAACGGCTCATGGCCCACCGGCTCGACACTCTGCTGCTCCTCCTTGTCCCGAAACTGCATGGTCCCGTACACGAACTCCTCGCCGAAGAAGTGCCCGAGCAGCCGCTCGAGCGTGGCCACCGCGCCGCCACCGTTACCTCGGAGATCCAGAATCAGGTGCCGGTGGTCGCGCGCGCGCCGCATGATGCGATCGATGTTCCTGTCACCGTAGATGAACGCCGGCAGACGCCAGACCAGGACACTGTCCCCGAACGTCACCGTGCGGTGCCGTGGCCGGGACCGCTGCCATGCCTCGCGCTGGCGCCGACGTTCCTCGAGATCCGTGTTGTCCACGACCATACGGCGTCGCTTCATCTCGGAGCGAATCGTCAACTCTTCACGCTCGCCGTCAGCGTGCTCCACTATCACCCGCATTCCGGGTCGGGGACTCAGCTGATAGTAGACGTACCCGATCATCCCGAGGTTCGCGCGCGTCGGCTTGATCCCGTCGATCGCCAACACGCGGTCACCGACCTGGAGCCCCTGTGCCTCGGCGTCGCTTTCTTCCTTTACGGCACTCACATAACAATCGTTCCCAACCGTCCGCCACGACCACCCGTACTGCACTTCGACGTTGACGCCGGGCGGGTAGAACCTCGTGTGGGAGTCGTTGAGATTCTCGAGGAACTGTGCAAGCACACCCATCATCTGCGGCATGGTCTGGGCCGCATCGATCGCGCTGTCGGTGCGCAGGGCCGACGCCTCGAGGGGAATCCCGTGATACGTGGAGTCGTAGTAGTCCTTCTCGAGCTGTTCGCGGATCTGCCGCAGCATCCGATGTCCGCGCACGCGGGCCTGTTCGGATATCTCGCCCTGTTGCTGCGCCGCGGACGGCATCGTCACGAGGCTGAGGAGAACAATGGGAAGCAGACCGGATCGCATCATCACCACCTCCGGGGGGCACTAGGTTTCCAACTCCCGGGATTCCACCGAGAGATTGTCTGTATCACTTTATAAGGTCGAATTCGCCCCGCCGCCAGGGGTGGTCAGCCCACCAATCCGGTCCGCGATAGCCCTGCCCCGTCGCCCCGCCTCGTCGAGCTGCTTGACCGCGTTGGCGAGATGCCGGCTCAGCAGGTCGAGCGCGTCCTCGAGTTTCCCGGCGGAACGTCCCGCTGGGCTTCGGCCAAAGCATCGACGCGGCTTCTCACCTCCGCCAGCTGTTCCTGCACACGGCCGTCACTGGCAGCTCCTTTCCGCCTGCCAGAGACTATCACGACAATCGTGACCACCAGCACGACCAGCACTGTGGCGAGCGCGAGAACGGCAACAGACGTGGCATCCATGATCTACAAGGTAGGCGCATCCGAAACCGGGGCAAAGACACGCGTGCTGTCGCGTCACCGCAACGGCGCCCGGGAGTGACGGCGCTCACACCGCCGCGATCGGCGACCCCATAAGATGGTGCGGCACAACGGGTAAGTCGACCTCATCCCAGGGCATATTCCTTGCGTATATTGAATAGAGTCAGGCAGAGTCCACGTTCAGGACAGATTTGAGAATTCATCGGGGATTCAGCCTCACTTACAGGCGGCATCTTGTAGGGTGAAACGCCACCGGGAGGGAAGATCATGGCCGCCGACAAGACCACCGCGCCACGGGCGCAGGCGCTGCAGGCGCTGCAGAACGTCTCCTTGACCAAGCGTCTGACGGACGCGCACGCCCAGATCCTGACGCCACAGGCACTCGAGTTCATCGCCGAGCTGCACCGCGCATTCGATTGGCGGCGCCTGAAGCTGCTACAGCAGCGGCTGGCCGTCCGAGGACACATCCGGGGGGGCGGGCTACCCGGGTTCTCCGAGGAGACGCGGGAGATTCGCGAGGGCGACTGGACCGTGGCTCCGATTCCGGACGATCTCCAGGATCGCCGGGTCGAGATCACGGGGCCGGTCGAGCGCAAGATGATCATCAACGCGCTCAACTCCGGCGCCAGCGTCTACATGGCGGACTTCGAAGACGCGCACAGTCCCACGTGGAACAACTGCATCGAAGGGCAGATCAACCTGCGCGATGCCGTGGAGCGCGGAATCGCGTTCACCAGTCCCGCGGGCAAGGAATACGCGCTGAACGACCAGACGGCGGTGCTCTTCGTGCGGCCCCGCGGATGGCATCTGCCCGAGCGCCATTGTCTGGTCGACGGACAGCCGGTTTCGGGGTCACTGTTCGATTTCGGGTTGTTCTTCCTGCATAACGCCAAGCGTCAACTCGAGCTTGGGACCGCGCCGTATTTCTATCTCCCAAAGCTCGAGAACGCGGCCGAGGCCAAGCTGTGGAATGACGTCTTCGGTTTTGCGCAGGACTGGGTCGGGATGCCGCGCGGGACGATTCGCGCTACCGTGCTGATCGAGACGATCCTCGCCGCCTTCGAGATGGACGAGATCCTTTGGGAGCTGAAAGATCACTCCGCAGGGCTGAACTGCGGGCGCTGGGATTACATCTTCAGCTTCATCAAGACGTTCGCTCAGCGGCCCGACTTCGTGCTCCCCGACCGGAGCCAGGTAACGATGGAACGGCATTTCCTCAGCTCCTATGTCGAGCTGCTGATCCATACCTGCCACCGGCGCGGCATTCACGCGATGGGCGGGATGGCGGCGCAGATCCCGATCAAGGGTGACCCGCAGGCTAGCGAACAGGCTCTCGAGAAGGTACGGCAGGACAAGCTGCGCGAGGTGAAGGCGGGTCACGACGGAACCTGGGTGGCACATCCGGCGCTCGTTCCCCTGGCCAAGGCGGTGTTTGACGAATACATGCCGCAACCCAACCAGATCGACCGCAAACGGGAGGACATGGAGACAACGCCCGCCGATCTGCTCGCGGTCCCTGACGGTCCAATCACGCGCGAGGGGCTGCGTCATAACGTCGACGTGGGCGTCCAGTATCTCGAGTCCTGGCTTCGGGGGTCGGGCTGCGTACCCATCTACAATCTGATGGAAGACGCCGCCACCTCGGAGATCTCGCGCACGCAGGTGTGGCAGTGGGTTCGTCACGCGGCAACCCTAGAGGACGGCGGTCCGGTCACGGCAGATCTCGTCAAGCAAACGATCCTCGAAGTCCTGGAAGACCGCAAACAGAACCTGGGAGCCGACCTGTTCGCCGAGTCGAAGTTCACGCTCGCCGCGCGCCTCTACGAGCAGATGATGACCGCGCCCGAGCTTTCTGAGTGGCTAACGACCATCGCATACGATCACATCGACTGAACCCGAGGCCGCCATGGACAAGCGCATCTTCATCAACCAACTCGAGCACCGCTGGGCGAATGATCCGCGATGGAACGGGATCAAGCGCCCGTACACCGCGGAAGATGTCTGGCGACTGGCGGGAACGGTTCGCATCGACCATTCGCTCGCACGTTTGGGCTCTGAGCGGCTGTGGCGCCTCCTGCAGGAGGAACCCTACGTTCATGTCCTGAGCGCAATCACCGGCAACCAGGCAATCCAACAGGTTCGTGCCGGGCTCAAGGCCATCTACGTGAGTGGCTGGCAGGTGGCAGGTGACGGCAACGATATGGGCGAGGTCTATCCCGATCAGAGCCTCTATCCGGCCGACAGCGTGCCGAACCTGGTGGAACGGGTCAACAACGCGCTGATGCGTGCCGACCAGATCCATCACGAGCGTGGGGAGCAAGGGACCGATTGGCTCGTACCGGTTATCGCCGACGCCGAAGCCGGGTTCGGGGGTTTGCTGAACGCCTTCGAGTTGATGAAGAACATGGTGAGGAAGGGGACGGCCGGGGTTCACTTCGAGGATCAGCTCGCGTCACTCAAGAAATGCGGTCATCTGGGCGGCAAGGTGCTGGTACCAACCAGCGAATTCATCAACAAGCTCGTGGCGGCGCGCCTGGCGGCGGATATCTGCGGCGTGGACACAGTGCTCATCGCCCGAACGGACGCCCTGAGTGCCACGATCCTCGCCAACGACATCGATCCGCACGACCAGGCCTTCGTCACGGGCGAGCGAACTCCTGAGGGGTTCGCGCGCGTCCGGTGCGGTATCGACGCGGCGATCCACCGCGGGCTTGCGTACGCGCCATATGCCGACCTGCTCTGGTTCGAGACGTCGAAACCCGACCTGGCCGAGGCGGAACAGTTCGCGGAGGCGATTCGGGACGAGTATCCGAACAAACTGCTGGTGTACAACTGCTCGCCGTCGTTCAACTGGAGGACGCACCTCAGCGACTCAGAGATCGCGACCTTCCAGAAGGACCTTGGCGCGCTGGGCTTCAAGTTCCAGTTCGTGACGCTCTCCGGATTCCATTCGCTGAACCAGGCCATGTACGAGCTGTCCTGCGGCTATCGGGACCGGGGCATGGCGGCGTACGCCGAGTTGCAGGAACGCGAGTTCCAGTTGGAGGACGGCGGCTACGAGGCGATCAAACACCAGCAGTTCGTCGGGGCGGGCTACTTCGACCAGATCACCCAGACGGTGACGCGGGGCCGTTCGGCGGTGCTCGCCATGGACGGGTCCACCGAAAAGGAGCAGTTCGACCACGCCGTGAAGTCGGCGTGAGGCACGGCGGGCGGACAGTCCGCCTGTCCGCCTGTCCGCCCGTCCGCCCGTCTGCCTTGACTGCGCCATTCAATCACGACACCGTTTAAGCACCACTTCTTCCAGGCGCTCGTGATGCCCCAATACAGCTTCACACTCAACGGCTCCCCTCAAACCGTCGACGCCCCACCCGACATGCCACTGCTCTGGGTCGTCCGGGACATCGTCGGGCTGACCGGCACCAAGTTCGGGTGCGGGATCGGCCAATGCCGCGCCTGTACGGTGCACTTCAACGGTAAGGCGACCTTCTCGTGTCAGATCCCGATCTCGGCCGCCGCCGGCCAGGAGGTGACCACGATCGAGGGTCTCGCCGAGGATGGGCTCCACCCGGTCCAGCGGGCGTGGATCGAGATTGACGTGCCTCAGTGCGGCTACTGCCAACCGGGCCAGATCATGTCTGCGGCGGCGTTGCTGGCCGAGAATCCGCGTCCGACCGACGAGGACATCGACGACGCCATGTCCAACAACATCTGCCGCTGCGGGACCTACAACCGGATCCGGGCGGCAATTCACCGCGCGGCGGAGGAGATGGCCCGATGACCTCCTCCAACGTCACCCGCCGCGACTTTCTACAGGTTACCTCGGTAGCCGGATCGTTCCTGCTCGGCTTCCGGTTCCCGCGGCGGTCGACCGCTCCATCATTCCATCCTACCGACGTCCCAACAGACCTCAACGCCTGGATTCGCATCGCGCCCGACGACAGCGTGGCGCTGCTGATCAGCGAGTCGGAGATGGGCCAGGGGGTCTTGACCTCGATGTCGATGATCCTGGCCGAGGAACTGGAAGCCGACTGGTCGAAGGTCACTGCCGAGCATGCGCCTGCCGACCGCGCCAAGTACGGCACCCAGGGAACCGGCGGCTCCACCAGCGTGCGGCAAGGCTATGAACCGCTGCGCGTCGCCGGGGCGGCCGCGCGCGAGATGTTGATCGCGGCGGCGGCCGAACAGTGGGGCGTGCCCGCCACCGCATGCCACGCGGAGCGTGGCGAGGTCATCCACGGCGCGACCGGCAGGCGGCTCTCCTACGGTCGCCTCGCTGCCGGCGCCGCCAGGCAACCCGTACCCGAGCACCCGCAGCTAAAGGACCCGAGTGAGTTTCGGCTCATCGGGCACGACACGAAGCGGCTCGACACGCCAGCCAAGACCACGGGACGCGCAGTCTTCGGGATCGACGTCCGGCGTCCGGGCATGTTGGTCGCCCAGGTGGTCCACTGCCCCGTGTTCGGCGGCCAGGTAGAGAGCTTCGATGCCTCGGCGGCACTCGGCGTGCCCGGGGTCCGTCACGTGGTGGAGATACCGACCGGTGTAGCCATCGTGGCCGATCACTTCTGGGCCGCGCAGCAAGGTCGTGAGGCGCTCACCGTCACCTGGGACGAAGGATCCAACGGCCGGATCTCGAGTGAGGCGATCACCGAGCGGTGTCGCACGATCGTACGGTCGGGGGCGGAGGCTCGGCGGCTCGGCGACGTGGACGCGGCGGTCGCAGGTGCCGCACAGACGCTCGAGGCGGTCTATCAGGTGCCCTACCTAGCGCACGCGACGATGGAGCCCATGAACTGCACCGCCGACGTTCGGCCGGGTCGATGCGAGATCTGGGCCCCGACGCAGTCCCCCTCGGGTGCGCAGGCGGCGGGCATGCGGATCACCGGCCTGCCGGCCGAGCAGGTACTCGTCCACACTACGTTCCTGGGGGGCGGTTTCGGCCGCCGCTCGGAATCCGATTTCGTGGCCGACGCGGTACACACCTCCAAGGCGGTCGGACGGCCGGTCAAGGTCGTGTGGACCCGGGAGGACGACATGCGGGGCGGCTACTATCGACCCATGGCGTACAACGAATTCGTGGGCGGCATCGATGGAGCCGGCTGGCCCGTCGCCTGGGTGCACCGGATGGCAAGCCCGTCGATCCTCGGCGGCAAGGGATGGCTGCGCGGGCCGATCGACCGGGCGGCGGTCGAGGGGGCGGCTAATCTTCCATACGACATCCCCAACCTCCATGTGACGTGGGCGAACCCCGAGTTGCCGATCCCAGTCCATTGGTGGCGCTCGGTTGGAAGTTCGCAGAACGCGTACGTCACCGAATGTTTCCTCGACGAGCTGGCTGTCCTCGGCGGCAAGGATCCTGTCGAGGTACGGCGCCGGCTCCTCGGTTCGCATCCGCGGCACAGACGCGCCCTGGAGCTTGCTGCGGAAAAAGCGGGTTGGGGAACGCCGCTGCCCGCCGGCCGCGCGCGCGGGATTGCCGTCCACGAATCGTTCGGGAGCATCGTCGCGCAGGTAGCTGAGGTGTCGCTCCACGACGACGGCGCTCCACGGGTCCACCGCGTGACCTGCGCCGTCGATTGTGGTCAGGTGATCAACCCGGACACCGTCCGGGCCCAGATGGAAAGCGGGATCATCTATGGGCTCTCTGCCGCGCTCTACGGCGAACTCACCCTCGAGCGCGGGCGGGTGCGGCAGGGCAACTTCCATGACTACCGGGTCGTACGGATGCGGGAGGCGCCGCAGATCGACGTACACATCATCGCCGCGGGCGATCCGCACGGCGGCATCGGTGAGCCCGGTACCCCACCGATAGCGCCGGCTGTGTGTAATGCTATTCTGGCATTGACCGGCCGACCGGTACGGCAGCTGCCGATCAGGACAGTCCGTATGTGACGGAGGCGAGGGACGGCGGTGCAGCGCGCGCCGTCCGTCCCTCCGTCTTTCCTTGCGCGAGTCCCGTCTATCTTCTACCGTCCACCACCCGAGGCCTCAATGCGCCGCATTCTGTTCCTGCTTCTCCTCGTCCCGGCCACGCTCGCCGCGCAACTTCCGTCCATCAGTGACCACACGAAGGATTTCGAGAAACGCGACGGCTACTTCCCGCTCTACTGGGATGCAGCGAACGCCAAGCTCTTTCTCGAGATCCCGCGACTGAACGAGCCGTTCCTCTACCTCACGTCCCTCGCTACAGGTATCGGGTCGCTGGATCTGGGCCTGGACCGCGGATCGATCGGCAACGAATACATCGCGCGGTTCGAGCGCGTCGGAACGAAGATCATGTTCGAGCTGACGAACCCGTCATTCAGGGCCTACACCGACAACGAAGCGCTCGTCCGGTCGGTCGAGGAATCGTTCCCGACGTCGACACTGGCGGCGTTCGACATCGTGGCCGAAGAGGACGGCCGCCTGCTGGTCGACGGAACGGGATTCTTCGTGAACGACATCATGGATGTCGTCGGCGCACTGCGACGGAACGATCAGGGCACGTTCAAACTGGATCGCGACCGCAGCCGTATATTCGAGTCCCGGACCAAAGCGTTCCCACGCAACACCGAAGTCGAGGTCACTCTCACCCTGTCCAGCGATCGTCCGGGACCCGAGATCCGACGCCACACGCCGGACGGGCGTGCGCTCACTATCCGCCAGCATCATTCGTTCGTGCGGTTGCCGGACGACGGCTACAGGCCGCGACGGTTCGACACGCGCGCCGGCTTCTTCCCGGTCACTTTCTGGGATTTCGCCAAACCGCTCGAGCAGGACTATCCAAGCCGCTACATCGTGCGACATCGACTGATCAAGCGGGATCCCAATGCGCCGTTGAGCGAGCCGGTGGAGCCGATCGTCTACTACATGGATCGCGCCATCCCCGCACCCTACCGCACGGCGTTTAGGGAAGGCGCCATGTGGTGGAATCGTGTGTTCGAGGCCGCCGGCTTTCGCGATGCCTTCCGCGTCGAGGACATGCCCCCGGAGATGGACCCGATGGACGCGCGCTATCACGTGATCCAGTGGGTGCACCGTACGCAGCCGGGGTATTCAATCGGTCCGTCGCTGGTGGATCCGCGTACCGGCGAGATCATCAAGGCCGCCGTGCGAATGGACTCGTACCGCTCGATGATGGACTATGACATCTACGCGGGGACCATTCCCGCCTTCGGCGCGGGTGCCGAGGCCGATCTCGTCTGGCTCGCGGAACTCGACCCCGATGTGACCGGCGAAGAGTTCGCCATGGCGCGGCGGCGCCAGCATGCCGCGCACGAGGTCGGACACACCCTGGGCCTGGCGCACAATTTCGCCGCGACCAGCTACGGACGCGCGAGCGTCATGGATTATCCGGCACCACTGATCACGCTGCGTGACGAACGGCTCGACCTGTCCCTCGCCTACCGTAACGGCCCGGGGGCGTGGGATTCCCTGACCATCCGGTACGGTTACACCGAGTTCCCGCCGGACGCGGAGGAAGCCGGCCTCCGCGAGATAGTCGAGGAGGGAATGCGGCGCGGCCTGGAATTCATCACCAACCCCGATGAGAACGCCTCTGGCTCGTATCCGGAGGCGACGACATGGGTGAACGGTACGGAGATGGTCGCGGAGCTTGGGCGCATGATGCGACTGCGACATTTTCTCATCGACCGTTTCGACGAGACCGCGATCGAGCTGGGCGAGCCGATGGCGCTGCTCGCTCAACGGTTCACGCGGATCTACCTGAGCCACCGCTTCACGCTCGGTGCCGCGATCAAAGCGATTGGCGGCATGAAGTTCCGTTACGCGGTCCGAGGAGACACGATCCCGCCGACCCAGATCGTGCCGCCCGAGCGGCAACGCCGCGCGCTTCGCACGGTGCTCGATGCAATCGAGCCCGAGCGACTCGTTGTCCCGGAACACGTACTCGACCTGATGGCCCCACGTCCGTTCGGGTATCCGCCGTCACGGCTCGCCTTCGGCTCCGCGGCCGGACCGGCATTCGACCAGCTCGGCGCCGCCCGTACGCTCACGCGCGACGTCATCCGCGGACTACTCGATCCGCAGCGTCTCGCGCGTGTCGCCGCCTTCTCGACCAGGAACGCGGCCGTGCCCGCGCTCGACGAGGTCCTGGGCACGGTGGTCGAGCGGACATGGGGACCGGATCCTCGCGGGGAACACGCCGCCTTGCGGCGCGTCGTGCAGCGCGTCGTAGTAGACGGATTGATCGATCTCGCGGCGGACCCACACGCCAGCGTCGAAGTACGCGCCGCTGCCGAGTGGGCGCTCCGTAACGTGCGACAGATAGTAGCCGATCGAGGACCGCTCGGCGGCTCGGACGCCGCGCATCTCGGACTCGTGGCGGCGGATATTCGGCGTTTTCTCGAGCGTTCGGCCGTCCCCACCGACCGCAGTCGGCCGCTAGAGACACCGACGGGGACGCCGATTGGGAATCGTAACCAGCAACAAGAGTGAAAGGTGAATTCAGTCGCCCCGGCGTTCGGCCTCCGCAACGATGGCAATCCCTCCGCGCGCGTTTTGGTATACGCGCACCCGGACCCAGGTGGGCGCGATCGCGTAAACGACATCGTCGGCGATTCGCGCTGCGAGGCTCTCACAGAACGCGCCCTCGTCGCGGAACGACCAGAGATAGTACTTGACCGATTTGGACTCCAGGCATCGTTCTCCCGGTTCGTACTCAATCTCCACCGCGCCGGTATCCGGCTGTCCCGTGCGGGGACAGAGCGACGTGAACTCCGACGCATCGAGCGTGACCCGCTGGACCTCTGGCGCGGGAAACGCCTCTGCCTTCAGGACCTCACGAGCTTCATCGGGATTGCTCGGCCGCGGCAGCGGACCCGTGGATGGCAGTTTCGTCATTATGGCTCAATATACGGTGCCATTCGTGCACTGTGCCCCGCACGCCGGTCGGCAACTGTCCGCGCCGTATCCACGGTGGTGCGGCGCCCCACCTGACACCCGACCCGTGACCCCGTAGGTTTCATCTATGCCTGCGCAATCGAACCGAGGGGCGGTCGTCCTGTTCAGTGGCGGCGTGGACTCCAGCACGACTCTCGCGATCGCTATCGCCAAGGGTTTCACGCCCTATGCCCTCACCATACGCTACGGACAGCGTCACATGGTCGAGCTAGACGCCGCACGGAAGATCGCGCGGGCGATGGACGTGGTGGAGCACAAGATCATCGCGCTCGATCTGCGCGCCTTTGGCGGCTCCGCCCTCACCGCTGACATCGCCGTCCCCAAGCACCGTAATGAGGCGGCGATCGGTGGAGGCATCCCGGTCACCTACGTGCCTGCCCGGAACACGATCTTTCTGGCGCTCGCGCTCGCCTGGGCCGAGGTCATCGACGCCGATGATCTCTTCATCGGGGTCAACGCGCTGGACTACAGCGGCTATCCTGACTGCCGACCGGAATTCATCACCGCGTTCGAACGGCTCGCCAACCTCGCGACCAAGGCCGGTGTGGAAGGACGCCGCCGGTTCGCGGTTCACACGCCGCTCATCCGCATGTCGAAGAAGGAGATCCTGCGAACGGGAACCGACCTGGGCGTGGACTACGGGCTGACAATCAGTTGTTATGACCCGTCGGACGACGGGAAGGCATGCGGTTCCTGTGACGCCTGTACGCTGCGCCTCCAGGGGTTCGCCCAGTTGGGGATTCCCGATCCCGCGCCTTACCGCGCCGCGGTGGAGACCGGTCTGTGAGGTACGCAGTCAAGGAAATCTACCAGACGCTCCAAGGTGAGGGATACCACGCCGGCCGGCCGGCGGTGCTGCTCCGGTTCGCCGGCTGCAACCTCTGGTCCGGACGCGAAGCGGACCGCGCCCGCGCCGTATGCAGGTTCTGCGATACCGACTTCGCGGGCACCGATGGTCCCGAAGGAGGCTCGTATCCCGACGCCCATGCCGTGGCCGACGCCGTAGCCGCGCTGTGGCCCGATTGGGAGCCCGCCGGGCGGTTCGTCGTGTGTACCGGCGGCGAGCCATTGCTCCAGCTCGATCGGGCGCTGGTGCGCGCGTTGCACCGCCGCGGCTTCGAAGTCGCGGTCGAGACCAACGGCACCATCTCCCCGCCCGCCGGGATCGACTGGATCTGTGTGAGTCCGAAGGCAGGCGACCCGCTGGTGGTGACGTCGGGGGACGAGCTGAAACTCGTGCACCCGCAAGAGGGAGCCGAGCCAGACCGGTTCATTCATCTCGATTTCGCGCACTTCTACCTGCAACCGATGGACGGACCACACCGGGATCGCAACACCGGACTCGTGTGCCAATACGCCGCGTGCGACCGCAGGTGGAAAGTCAGCATTCAGACACACAAGTATCTCGGGATCCCGTAGCCTCTCCTGTCGCCATGCTGCGTGCCGCCGTCATGCCCGGTCCGATGAAACCGCTCGAGGTTCGGGAGCTTCCCGATCCCGCTCTCGAGCCCGGCTCGGCACTCCTCGAGACGATCGTGAGCGAGGTGTGCGGCACGGACGTACACCTGCATCACGGACGACTCAGCGACGTCCCATACCCCATTATTCCCGGGCACGTCAGCGTAGGCCGCCTGCTGGAAGCGAAGGACGTCTCGGTCGACGCTCTCGGGAACCCGCTGAGCCGGGACGACGTCGTCACGTTCTACGACGTGCACGAGGTGTGCAACGAATGCTGGTACTGTCTGGTGGCCAAGCAGCCGAACCGCTGTCCCCGGCGCCGCGTCTACGGGATCACCTATTCGGTCGATGACGGGCCGCTCGGCGGGTGGGCGGAGCGGATCTACCTCAAGCCGGGTGTCAGGATCGTGAAACTCCCCGACGGTGTCACGCCGGACGAGGTGATCGGCGGCGGCTGCGGCCTCTTCACCGGGTTCGCGGCCGTCGAGCGGAGCACGCTCGCGATGGCCGACACCGTGCTCGTCCAGGGAGCGGGACCCGTCGGGCTCTCCGCCGTCGCCTTCGCGGCGCTGCGTGGGGCCGGCCTGGTCGTAGTGATCGGGGATCCGCCGGCCCGTCTAGCGCTGGCGAGGTCTCTGGGCGCCGACGTCACGCTCTCCCTCGACCAGCATCCGCCCGACGAGCGTGAGGAGCTGATCCGCGAACTCACCGACGGACGCGGCGTCGACGTCGCGATCGAGGCGGCGGGGAGCCCCGACGCGATCGCGGAGGGGCTTCGCCTCCTGCGTGATGGCGGGACGTACGTGGTTGCCGGACACTACACTGACGTGGGCAGCACCAACGTGAACTTCCACACCGCAGTAAACCGCAAACACGCCGACATCCGGGGGCAATGGGGCACCGACTTCGCACATCTCGTACGCGCCCTCAAGCTGCTCAGCAAGCACCGCGAGCGGCTGCGGTTCGCTGACATCATCGGGTCACGGTACGGCCTCGATGAAGCCGGACGGGCGCTGGCCGACGTCGAGTCTCTGCGCGTCACCAAAGCCGTGATCGTCCCGTCACCGAGGTAGACCGACAGTATGCCATTCGCGACATACCTGTTCGACCTCGACGGCACGCTGATCGACTCCGTCGAGTTGATCCTCAGCTCCTATCGCCACACGCTCACCGTACACCGCGGGAGCGCGCCGCCCGATGATGTCTGGCTCGCGGGTCTCGGCACCCCGCTCCGAACCCAGTTCCGGGAGTTCACCGACGACCCCGTCGAAATCGAGGCCATGGTGGATACTTACCGCGAGCACAACCACGCCAACCACGATCGGTTGGTGCGCCGATACCCCGGCGTCAACCAGGCCGTGCAGGCGGTGGCGCAACGCGCGCGCGTCGGCATCGTGACCAGCAAGCTGCGGGCGTCGGCGGTGCGCGGTCTCGAGCATTGCGGGTTCGACGGCGTGTTCCAAGTGATCGTCGGCGCCGATGACGTGGAGAAGCACAAGCCGGATCCCGCACCGGTCGAGCGGGCGCTCGCGCTGCTCGATGCCGAATCGGCCACCACGGTGTTCATCGGTGACTCGCCACATGACATGGCGGCGGGGCGAGCAGCCGGCGTGCGAACGGCCGCCGCGCTGTGGGGACCGTTCTCCCGTGCCATGCTCGAGCCGTGCGCGCCCGATCACTGGCTGGCAGGTCCCGCCGAGATCGCGACCCTGTAGCGGTCCGAACCGCGTGGCTTCGCGTCCAACCGTTCGGGACCACCGGCTCGAAGCGAAGCCCGGTACGGGCAGGTACACACCGGCACGCGCCAAGCCCACGGAAACCCGTTGAACCCTCCAAACCACCTACCCCGTTGGGATGTCTAAGTAGCACGGGCGTGGACGATACATCAGCCAAGCGGAGGATCTACCATGTTGCTCATCCGGAACCCCGTGTGTTTCAAGCACCTAGCGGCGGCGCTCACGGTCGCGCTCCTAGGAGTCGCCGACGGCGCAGCGGCCCAGCGGGCTGAGCGCTACGAACTCTCGGGCTCGCACGTCGCCGTGTACAACCTTGCGGGCAGAGCGGTGATCGAAGGCGGTTCCGGCTCGGCGGTAGTGGTTCAGGTAACCCGCGGTGGTGCGGACGAACGGGAATTGTCGGTCGAAACCGGCCCGATCCGCGGACTGGAAACACTGCGCGTGATCTACCCAGACGAGGAGCTCGTGTATCGGCCTGCCGGTCGGGGCGGCAGGGTCCACACCTCTGTGTGGGTACGGGATGACGGTACCTTCGGTGACAACGACCGGCGCGGGCGCGGACGCGGACGCGGCGGGCGTCACAAGATCGAGATCCGCTCCTCCGGGAGCGGCCTGGAAGCCCACGCCGATCTCCGCATCCTCGTGCCCCGGGGCCAGCAGTTCAGCCTCTATCTGGGCGCGGGTGCTGTAACCGTCCGAAACGTGGACGGAGAGCTACGCGTGGACACCCAAGTCGGTGGAGTGGAGACGAGTGGTACCCGTGGCATGCTCATCATCGACACCGGATCGGGTCACGTCTCCGTCACGGACGCTGAAGGTGAGGTGGACATCGACACGGGCTCCGGGAGTGTCTCCGTGACCGGCATGAGCGGCGATCTCCTGCGCATCGATACTGGGTCGGGCCAGGTGACGGCGAGTCGTGTGTCGGTGACCAACCTCGATATCGATACCGGATCGGGTGGCATCGATCTCGCCAGCTCGAGCGCCCGGAACGTGCTACTCGACACCGGCAGCGGATCGGTAGACGCCGACCTGTCCGGCACGCTCGATCTCATCGAGGTCGATACCGGGTCGGGTAGCGTCATCCTGACGCTGCCGGAATCGTTCAGCGCCCGCGTTGAGATCGATACGGGCTCCGGGAGAATCGAGGTCGACTTCCCACTGGAGATCCGCCGCTGGGAGCGCGACCACGTGGTCGGCGTGATCGGCAGCGGCACCGGCAAGCTCGTAGTCGATACCGGCTCAGGGAACGTGACCGTACGCAAGGGCTAGGGCCGCCGCATCCTTCACTCCCAGACACGGGCAGGCGAGTGTTCTTCAATCCACTCGCCGCCCGCCTGTCCCTGCCGTTAGCTTCCCCCCATGACCCTCTTCACAACGTTCGAGCTAGAGCGGTGGCAGAGCGTATGGGAACACCGCGTCCGTTACAACCTCTCCGAGAGCGGCGTCCACCCGATGTCGATCCGGGAGTTGCTGGAGCTGGCAGGTCACGAATTGGACGAGCTGGCAGATATCCGGATGGGCTACGGTCAGGGAGACGGCTCGGACGTGTTGCGGGCCGCCATCGCCGCACTCTATCCGGGCGCAACGGACGAGCACGTAACCGTGACGGTCGGAAGCTCCGAGGCCAACTTCGTCATCTGTTGGACGCTGATCGAGCCCGGCGACAGGATCGCCATACTGACGCCCGTCTACAAGCAGACGTGGGGACTCGCCCAGAACTTCGGCGGCGAGGTCTCGTGTTTCAACCTGTCGTTCGGGCGCGACTGGGAACCGGATCCGGACGAGATCGCCCGGGCGATCACCGCGGATACCAAGCTCGTCATCGTCACCAACCCGAACAACCCGACGGGACACGCGCTCTCCGATGCCGCCCGCGGAGCGATACTGGAACGGACGCGGGCCGCGGGGGCCTGGCTTCTCACCGACGAGGTGTACCTAGGCGCGGAGCTGGACGGGCGTCCCACCGCGTCTTTCTGGGGCAGTTACGAACGCGTGGTGGTGGTCAACGGGCTGTCCAAGGCCTACGGACTACCCGGTCTCCGTATCGGGTGGATCGTCGCCCCGCTGGAGTTCAAGGACGCCGCCATCAGGCGACACGACTACACCGTCATCTGCCCGAGCCCCGCGAGCGATTTCCTGGCGCGCGCGGCGCTAAGCGTCCGCGAGCGCATCCTCGAGCGGACACGGAACATCCTCAACATCAATTACCCGGTCCTGGAACGATGGCTCACCGGTTTCGACGGTCTCTTCGAGTGGCGCGCGCCCGACTGTGGGGCGATATGTCTCGTGCGATACAGCCACCCGATGCCGGCGCTAGAGCTGGTCGAGCACGTGCGTGCCGATCACGACATACTGCTGGTGCCCGGGGAGCACTTCGACATGCCGGGCCACCTGCGTTTGGGATACGGCAACGAGCATTCCGAGCTGCAAGCGGCGCTGGGCGAACTGAAGCCGGCACTGGAGAACTTGCTCGCGGATTAGGCGAGATGGGAGAGAGTGACAACGGACTCGATCACCCTTTTTCAGCAGCCTGTTAGTGTGGGGTCGCCGAAGTATGGTAGCTACCGAGGGCGTCACCGCGCCCGATCCCGCAAGGCACGAAGAGGAGTAATAGCAGCGCTATTGCGACGACGAGAAACGCCGCGGGGCGGGATGCGGGGGCGTCCGAATAGCAGCACCATTTCGGCGACACCACACTAGGGCTAGGGAACCAGCTCCATTCCCCGCAGATTCCGATTCAGCCATTCCGTGAACTGCGTGTAGAGGTTGACGCGTGTGGTGCGTCCCGCGATGGCGTGTGTCTTGTTGGGGTAGATTCGGAGATCGAACTGTTTGTTCGCGTTCTCGAGCCGCTCGACGAGTTGGGTCGTGTTCTGCATATGCACGTTGTCGTCTCCAGACCCGTGCACCAGGAGGAACCGCCCTTCCATCCGGTCGGCGTACGTGAGCGGCGCGCTCCGGTCGTAGCCTTCCGCATTCTCCTGTGGCGTGCGCATGAAGCGTTCGGTATAGATGGTGTCGTACAACCGCCAGTCGGTCACGGGCGCCACGGAGATCGCGGCTCTGAAGATACCCTGGCCCTTGAACAGCGACAGCGACGACATGTAGCCGCCGTAGCTCCATCCCCAGATCCCGATACGCGCGCCGTCCACATAGGGAAGGGACGCAAAATGACGGGCTGCGGCGATCTGGTCCGCTGATTCCAACGTGCCCAGGTTGAGATACGTCTGCTTCGTGAAATCGCGACCGCGCCAGCCGGTCCCACGATTATCGACGCTGGCGACAAGGTATCCCTGCTGCGCCAGCATCTGGTGCCAGAGGTATCGGTCGCCGCCCCACGCATCACGCACCGTCTGGGAACGCGGCCCGCCGTACACGTACATGAGCAGCGGGTAGCGGCGGTTCGGATCGAAGTCGGGTGGCTTGATGATGAAGGCGTTGAGCGGGGTACCCTCCTCGCCTGGGACCGTCATGAACTCCTGCGGTGTGAGGTCGAGCGCCTCGATCTTCGCCATCAACTCCGCGTTGTCGGCGATCACGCGCATCCTCCGGCCATCGGCGCGGTAGAGGATCTGGACCGGCGGGCGGGCGGCTGTGGAGTAAGTGTCGATGTAGTAGCGGAACGACGGATCGAAGCTGGCGCTATGGGTGCCGGGATCTTCGCTGAGCCGGCGGAGGCCACGGCCGTTCGACCCGACCCGATAGACATGGCGTTGGAGCGGCCCCTCACCGACACCGGTGAAGTAGACCCGATTGCGGCCGTCGACGCCGTGAATCGTGGTTACATCCCATTCCTCCGCCGTGAGCTTTCGGACGCGCGACCCGTCTCGATGGAACGAGAAGATCTGGTAGCGTCCATCCCGCTCGCTGCGGAACAAGAACCTGCGACCGTCATCGAACCAGATCGGTTTGTTCGCGTCCACCCAGGCGGAGTCCGTATCACTCATGATCACCCGGCTCTCGCCAGTATGCACGTCGGCCAGCATCAGATCCAGCCGGTTCTGATGCCGGTTGAGCCGTGTGAGCCAGATCTCGTCCGACGATTCCGCGAAGTCCATGCCCGCAACGTAGATATCGTCGTCGGCACCGAGATCGACCCAGCGCGTCTCACCCGTGGCAATCTCGACCACACCGATCTGCACCGAGGAGTTCTGTTCACCCGCCTTGGGGTAGCGCACCGGTATCAGTTCGGGGTAGAGCTTGGTCTCGTCGATCAGGTAGAACGGCTTGATCACCGTCTGATCGAGCCGCCAGAAGGCCACGCGGCGCCCGTCTGGGCTGAAGCGGAACGCGTCGCGCAACCCAAGCTCCTCCTCGTATACCCAGTCGGAGGTGCCGTTGATGATGTCCTCGCCGCCGTCGTGCGTGAGCTGTGTCTCCTGTCCCGTCTCGAGATCGGTGACGAAGATGTTGTTGTCACGCACGAAACCGACCAGGCGTCCATCGGCGGAGAACTTGGCGAACATCTGCAGGCCTGGTGCGGTACTCACTGGCGTGAGCTGTCGCGCTTCGAAGTCCCACACGTAGTACTCACCCTTCGTCTTCTGCCGCCATACCCGCACCGAGCTGGTGAAGATCAGGAGCTTCGTGGCGTCGGGAGAGAACTGGTAGCGCTCGATCGTGATGGGTTCGTCCTGACCGGGCAGCACCAGGTCCGCGCCCAGTACCAGCAGATCGCGTTCGCCGCTGCGGACGTCGATCCGGTAGAGGTCACGCGGGCCATTCTCTGCTCCCTCGGTCGCCGTGTAGTACGGCCCGTCCGGCATCCACCGCACGGAGACGAGATCGGAAGCGAAGTCGGACGACCCCCAAATCCGTTGGACTGTGAGCGCGGATTCCTGGGAGACGAGGGAAGCGGTGGAACAGGCCAGTGCCAGCACTGCGGTGAGGAGACGCATGATCCGGAACTCGTTAGATGAAGAAGGGTTGTTGATCGTGCGCGTCATGCCGGCTGTCCGCAGAACGTGTCGAACGCCGACACGAGATCCTCGGCGATCTCAGAGGCGTCCCGCCCTTCGATGTCGGACCGCTCGAGCATGTGCAGCAGCCGCCCATTCTTGAGCAGCGCGATCTGCGGGGACGACGGCGTGTAGCCCTCGAAGTACGCACGGGCTCGTTCCGTCGCCTCGATGTCCATGCCCGCAAACACCGTCGTGAGGCGGGCCGGTCTCACCTCGTGTTGCAGCGCCAATGCCACTCCCGGTCGGGCCTTGCCAGCGGCGCACCCGCAAACCGAATTGACCACGACGAGCACCGTCTCGTCCTGGGCGGCGAGGGCTTCGTCCACCGCTGCCGCCGTTTGTAGTTCCGTGAAGCCGATCCGTGTGAGTTCCTCCCGCATCGGCTGGACGATCGTGGGGTCGTATCGCAAGGTTTCGCTCTCCCTAGGTGCGGGTGTCTGCCACAAAATCCACCGGCTCAATCTAAGGCCTGGACGGCCCCGAAGGGCAGAGCCACCTGGCCGCCCTGCCCGTGAGGTCGACCGCCGGAAAACACTCCGGATGGAGCACGGCCCCGAGGATCTCGATGCCATCCACGACACGCGGACCCGACCGGTTGAAATAGGACGACCCGTCGAGCACGAAGGCCCGCTCTGTCTCCACAGCCCGCGGCGCCACCGCGCGGATCCGGTCCGCGTGCGCGTCGGCTTCCTGGATAGATCGATCCAGCCCGTAGCCACACGGCATCACGAGGAGGACATCGGGGTCGCACGCCTCCAGAAGATCCCATGTCACGGTCTTCGAGCGCTCCCCCGCGGTACCTAACAGGTTGGCGCCACCCGCGCTCTCGACCATCTCGGGTCCCCAGTGCCCCGGTGTGAACACCGGGTCGAGCCACTCCAGCGCCAGGACGCTGGGGCGCACCGCATGGGCCACCCGGTCCCGTACGGCGGCCACCCGCGCCCGCAAGCCAGCCACGACCCGCTCGGCGCGTGCGGTGGTCCCGGTGGCCTCGCCCACACGGATAATGGTGGAGAAGATCCCGTCGACGGTGTGCGCGTCCAGCGACAGCACGGTTGCACCGTCGAGCGAGCGGGCGGCTTCGTGTGCAAGGGATGTCGGCACCGCACACACGTCACATACCGCCTGCGTGAGGATCAGGTCGGGAGCCACCTCACGGAGAGCCGGCTCGTCGAGGATATAGACGTTCCCGTGCATTGCCATGCTCTCCCGCACCGCCGCGTCGATCTCGCCACCGCTCAACCCATCGGGATCGAAGCGGGGTCGGCTGATCCGGGGCCGATCCAGCACCTCGGGCGGATGATCACACTCGTGGGAGATGGCCACGAGATCGTCCTCGAGCCCGAGCACGCAAACGATCTCGGTGGCGCTGGCAAGCAGTGACGCGATCCGCATACTGTTAAGATGAAAGGGCCTTCACGCCAGAGCAACCGAGCGTCACTTGATACTCCACTTGGGAGTGTTCAACATTCGGTGGGCCAATCAGGAATGACTGCGGGAACCTACATGCCGTAAGTCATTGGGAGCCGTGCATAGATAACTTAAAGATCGGGGCTGCGTGGATGTGTGTCCCGTGGATTGTGTCTACGAGGGCGAGGATCAACTATACATCCATCCAGACGAGTGCATCGACTGCGGGGCGTGCGAGCCCGAGTGCCCGGTGACCGCGATCTTCCCCGAGGAAGATGTCCCGCCCGAGTGAGCGGAGTACATCACGAAAACGGCGTGCACTTCGAGACGGGTGCAGCGCGGCAGGTGGCGGCGGGGCGCGGCTGAACGCGGCGCTGCCACGATACGAGACGGCAGGGGCGGATCTGCCAACCGGGGCCGTTTGCTTGGTGTCACACGCATGCGGAGAATCTCTTGAAGACCGTGAGCCGAACCCGGATGCACACGAGCGGCGGCTACAGTCTGCCGAGATGGGTGTCCTTGAATCCGCTGGGGTATTTAAGCCCGAACCCCGCAGCCCGGTCGATTCCGAGGTGGGCAAGCCAGACCAGCGCGCCCAGCCCGGCCCAGCGTTCGAACGCGACGATCGCGTAGAGTCCCAGCCCGAGCGGGAGCAGCATGGTGTGGATCAGGTTGTACGTAGCGGCCCCCACTCGCTTGGACGCCAGGTAACCCAGGAGCGAGAGATCGGGGACCAGGATCAACAGCCCGAACAACACCCAGCTCCCATCCACCGCCCAGTACAGCGCCACCGCCGTGAGAAGCACTGCGAGGCCCTCCAGACGAATGAGCAGGGCCGGCCTGGTGAGCGGACCGCTCATCGCGCGAGTCCGGCGCCGGCCGCCGACCGCCCGGACATGCTCAACAGTGCAGCCGTAGAATCCCGGCTGCCGGCGTTCGGCGCCGGGGTCACTCCGAGGAGGTGCGCGAGCAAGGTGTAGAGGTGCACGTTCTGGAACGGTGCCGCCACGACACCTGCCCGGAATGCCGGCCCGCGCGCCAGCAGGATCGCGCGCATGGACTGCAACTCGTGATCGTAGCCGTGGGTGGCGCCGGTGAACGCTTCCGGCCGCCGCTCGTAGAGCTTGCGAGACGCGATCGCCCAACCTTCATCCGCGATGGCCACGATCGGCTGGATCCGCGGATGATCCCGGAAATGGAACCGCTCGGGGATCTCACGTTTCCGGTAGACCGCGAGATGTGGATGCTTCCCGACGAGCGCGTGGTATACGCTCTCCTCCTGGCCGGGTCGAGGCCGGATCTGGGCAACCGGCGACCAAGCGATCACTTCCACCGCATCCAGATCCACGTAGTCGTCGAGCACGATGACCCGGTCGGGACTGCGCGCTGCGAACCCGTGATCGGAGACGACCACGACGTTGGCGTCGATGCCGCGTGCATCCAGCCCAGCGAGCAGGAGCCCGATCGCTCGATCCACCTCGGTGACCGCGCTATCGACCTGGGCGGAAAACGGACCGAACTGGTGCCCGACCCGGTCCACCAGGCTGAAGTACATCGCGACGAACGTCGGGCGCGCGGCTCTGGGCAGGTCCAACCACGCCAAGATCTGGTTCACGCGTTCGTCGTGCGGAATCCGGAAGTCGAACTTCTTCCAGAAGGTCGGGCGCATCCCCCCGATCGGAGCCTCCGAGCCGGGCCAGAAAAAGGTGGCGGTCAGGAGGCCCTGTCGTTGCGCCGTATTCCAGATCGGCTCGCCACCCCACCAGCGTGGGTCCTCAACTGCATCCCGGTCGTCGAGCCGGAAGGGGTGCTCTATCGCCGGATCGTACATATCGTTGGCCACGATCCCATGCTGGTCCGGATACAGCCCGGTCACCAGCGTGTAGAAGTTCGGGAAGGTCTTGGTGGGGAAGACCGGGACGAGTGGCGCGCGGACGCCGTCCCGTGCCAGCCGATGAAGGGCGGGCGTCGGGATGCTGTCCAGGTAGTCGTAGCGGAACCCGTCGATACCGATCAGGATCAAAGGCGACCCCGGATCGGTACCATCGCCTGTGGCACAGGAGGCGGCGGACCACAGCGCAACGAGAGCGACAACGCGGCTCGCGATTATCATGACACCCAGTATAGCCCCACTTGCCCTGCCGCGTAGCGTCCGGTTAGCGTCAGCCACGCCCCGTTCCAACCTGGAGATTGACGATGCATCGCTCGTTCGTCCTCGCGGCACTTCTCATGACACCCCTCACCGGGGTACTGCGAGCCCAGCGTCCTCTGCCCCCTCCGCTGGCACCCCCGCCGCAGTTCCAGCGGGCGATAGCGCGTGAGACGAGAACGCCTACCGGCGAGCCTGGTCCGGCCTACTGGCAGCAGTGGACGGACTACGTGCTGCGCGCCACGATCGACCCGCAGGCGCGCCGAGTCGATGGCACGGCGCGGATCATGTATCACAACAATTCCCCGCGGTCCCTGCCGGTCGTCTTTCTCCATCTGCTGCAGAACCTGCACGCCGAGGGTGTGACGCGAAACGAACCTCAGGAGGTCACGGGCGGCATACGCCTCAAACGCGTGGCCGCGGCGGGCCAGGTGTTGTCCGAGGGCTGGTCGCGCCGCGGGGCCGGTTATCGGGTAGAGGGCACCATCTTGGAAATCCGCCTTCCCCAGGCCCTGGACCCCGGAGCGAGTGTGACCCTCGAGATCGATTGGGGGTTCCAGATCCCGCAGTCCGGTGCCGGTCGGATGGGGTGGAGTCGGGACAACATGCTCTACGTTGCATATTGGTATCCGCAGATGGCGGTCTACGACGACGTAGTAGGCTGGCAGGTCGACGCCTATCGCGGCGGCTCCGAGTTCTATTTCGGGTTCGGTTCGTACGATGTCACGGTCGAGGCGCCGCCGGGCTGGTTGGTGATGGCCACCGGCCGGCTCGTCAACCGGAGCGAGGTGCTTCCCGACCGCATCCGGGAGCGGCTCGAACGCGCCGAGCAGAGCGACACGGTCGTGCATATTCTCGCGCCCGAGGATTTCGGTCCGGGGAACGCCACCCGGCGTGGCGATGGCGGGCTGCTGCGCTGGCACTTCGTGTCGGACACGGTGCGGGACGCGGCTTTCTCACTCACATCCGAATCCCGTTGGGACGCCGCCCGCACGCCCGTCGGCGACCGGGACGGCGACGGAGAGATGGATTATGCCCGCGTCGACGCCATCTGGCGCACGTCCGCCCCGAAGTGGCAGCACGCCTGGCGCTACGCTCAGCACTCGATCGATTTCCTGTCGCGCTGGACCGGCCTGCCCTACCCGTGGCCGCACATGAGTTCGGTCGAGGGCGGAGGCATCATCAACGGTGGGATGGAGTTCCCGATGATGACGCTGATCGGCGACTACAATCAACGCGGAGACAGCGCCCTCTACTACGTGCACGCGCACGAACTCGCGCACATGTGGGTGCCGATGCAGATCGGAAACGACGAGCGCCGCTACGCCTGGATGGACGAGGGCACTACCTCGTTCAATGAGAACCAGGCACGCAAGGAGTTCTTCCCCGGAGCGGATCACGACGTGGGCGACCGCAACGCCTATCTCCGTGTGGCGCGCCAAGCGCTCGAGGGCGAGATAATGCGATGGTCCGACTATCACTACCCCGGCCCGGCATACGGTACCGCCTCCTACAGCAAGCCGGCGACGTTGCTCGCGACACTGCGTGCGCTGCTCGGCGAGGACACGTTCGTGCGGACCTACAGGGAATACCTGCGGCGGTGGCGCTTCAAGCACCCGAAGCCTTGGGATTTCTTCAACTCGTTCAGCGCGGTGAGCGGGCAGGATCTCGATTGGTTCTGGACGACCTGGTATGAGCACACCTGGACGCTGGACCACGCCGTAGCGTCGGTGTCGTCGGACGGCGACTACACTACCATCGTCATCGAGGATCGCGGGCTCGCACCGATGCCAGCGCGGGTCACGATCACAAGGGAGAACGGGCAGACCGAAGTGTACGAGGTGCCCGTGGACACCTGGCTCGGCGGGGCTACGCGTGCCGAGATTCGCGTGGCTGGCAGGGTGGTGCGGGTGGAGATCGATCCGGCAGGGGTCTTGCCCGACGTCGACCGGCGCAACAACGTGTGGGAGGTCGAGAAGCGATGAATACCGGCACGAAGCGATTGGGTCGGCGGCTGGCGCTAGTGGCGTGCGCCACCGTCACTACGCCGCTCGCAGCCCAAGGACCGCCGGGGAGCGACATCTTTGTCGCTTCCCTCGCCATCCGGGACGGACGAGCCGTGCTGGGCCAACCCGTCAACGTCACCGAGCGTGCCGGTTACGACAACCAGCCGTTCTTCTTGCCAGACGGATCGGCCATCTACTACACGTCGTACCGGAACGGTCAGGCTGACGTGTACCGCTACGACCTCGCCACCGGCAAACACACGCAGCTCACGGACACGCCCGAAAGCGAATACTCGCCCACCCCGATGCCCGACGGGCGGCGGTTTTCGGTGGTGCGGGTGGAAGCGGACTCCACGCAACGGCTCTGGACCTTCGCGCTCGACGGGTCGGACGCTAGACTGCTGATCCCGTCCGTCGCACCCGTCGGATATCATGCGTGGCTCACCCAAGACGTCGTGGCGCTGTTCGTGCTCGGCACGCCGAACACGCTGCAGATTGTTCACTTGTCTGCCGGCCGGCCCGATACCATAGCCGAGAACGTCGGGCGCTCCTTGGTACGCGTCCCGGGCAGCTCCCAGATCAGCTTCGTGCAGCGTACGGCCGACGGCGAGGGTTGGGTCACCCGGCAGGACACCGCGTCGACCGTTCACCGGATCGTACGGTTGCCGGGAGACGACTACTTCGCCTCGACCCCGGACGGGACCCTTTTCAGCGCCAATGGGTCCAGCATATACTGGTACCGGCCCGAGCTGGACGAATCGTGGGTCGAGATTGCTGATTTCTCCGCCGCCGCTATCGGCGGTATCACGAGAATAGCGGTGAGCCCGCGGGGCGATCGGATCGCGTTCGTCGCCGCCGATCCACCCGGGAACCGGTGAGGAAGGAGACCCCACATGCCCCGAGTCGACATCGAGCATCTGCCCGATCACGCACGTGTCTGGCTGTTCGCCGCGTCCAGAGAGCTGGCGCCGGAGGAGCGGGATGGCCTCCTCGCAGGCGTGGATGTATTCCTCGACGCGTGGGCGGCTCACGGCACGTTGCTCACGGGCGCTCGCGACTGGCGCTACGAACGGTTCCTGATAGTCGCTGTGGACGAGGAGGCCGCCGGCGTCTCCGGCTGCTCCATCGACGCCCTCACGCGGATGCTGCGAGATGTGGAGCGCCGGCTCGGGATCGAGTTGCTGGACAACGCACCGGTCCTATACCGGCGTGGAGATACGGTCGAGCGGATATCGCGTGCGCAGTTCGGCGAGCTGGTGCGTTCGGGAGACGTGCCCCCTGAGACCGTGGTCTTCGACAATACCGTCGCGACGCTAGGCGCGATCCGTGCCGGCAAGTGGGAGACCACCGCGCGGAACACCTGGCACGGTCGCGCGTTCTTCGACCTCGCGCGGCCACCGGCGTCCGCCAAGTAGCCGGCCTGGCCACCCTGGGATCTACGTATGGGGCGCTAGCATGCCGGCGGCGGCCCTCTACGCACTGCGGTTCGCACGCCGGTTGCAGTCCACTAGCCCTAGCTAGCTAGTCCACCCGAACCCGGTCCGCAGTAGCGGACCGACCCGCACCCGGTGCGTCAGGCACCGGTGGCACAGCCGAGACCCGCCACGGTAGGCGTGTGTACGACAGCACCAACGAGGCCACGTGTATGAACGGGCTCGCCATCCGGCGGGCGACGAGCCGCGCCTGGCGAACGGCAGCCAGGAACTCTTCCGGACCGTCGAAGCCGGGCATCTCGCTGTAACAGCGTCCGATCTCCCAGCCGAAGTGCGCGTCCGAGTTGGCGACTCCGGGGAGCCCATGTGATCCGGCGGCCTGGCGCGCCAATCGGTTCCACCGCGGCAGGAACGCCCTCGAATTGACCACCTCGACCACGTCCGCCACCGCCAACACCAGCGCCGCCTTGCGCCTGGCGGCCACCAGGTAGGCATACGGATGGGGTCCGTGGACCACGCCACCCTGTTCCCGAATGCGATCCGCCACCACCCGAGCGGGGAGGCCGTCCGGGATCGTCTCGTGCAGGAACAGGCCGATCAGGTCGATCGACTCCGCACAACCGATCTCCTCGGCCACGATCACCCGTTCCGGGTCGAGCGCATGCGCCTCCAGCGCCCCTTCCAGCGATCCGTGATCGGTCACCGCGATCCGGTCGATCCCGGCTTCCCAGGCGCGTTGAACCAGGGTGCTGGGCGCCATCCAGGCGTCGTGCGAGCGCGAGGTATGGCTGTGTAGGTCGACGCGTACCAGACTGTCGGACATCATACTAAGGTAACCACTGCCGAGCTCTCACGACCCCCCGTCCCCGATCACGGGGAGTGGTCCAGTTTGACCCCCCTGCCGGCGCAGCGGAACCGCCCTGTCAGGTCCGCAACGCCTGCTAGGATCGCGGCCTCGGGCCAGCTTCAGAGAATAAGTAGCTTGGATACGCGTATCCGCGTCCGACCGTCAATGCGGTGGAAAACCTCCACCTCGTAGCGCCCAGGGCGCGTGGCAGCGAAGCGTGCAACGTAAGGAAAGCTCATCGAAACGTCGAAGCAAACTGCGTAGGGCCCTAGTAAGCCTGTAGCGTCGATGTCCAAGCGAAAATGGGTGGAGTCAGGGACCGTCAAAGCCGCGGTGATCTCGTAGCACGTATTCGGCAGCCAGACCCGACCCGTGACGATGATGCTGCTGCCCTGGGAGCTAATCTCAACCGACTGCTGCTGAGCAATGGGGTCCTCTTCGCCCAGCTCAAACTCCAGATCGGGGCCTACGTCTGGATCGGTCGCACCAAGGCACCCTGCCAGAACAACCGGGAATAGAACTCCACGAGGGACTTTCATAGTCCGTTACCTGGGGCGGCCGCGGCCTAACGGTTCTGCGCTTGAGCTGCAGACAACTCCCTGACGGCCGCGCCACCCGAAGCCTCGCCGCGCATGATCAACTCGTGCGGAACGTGCACAAACCTCCCCAGGCGCACAACCCGACGACTTCCCTACCACACGACAGCGCCCGTCAGCTCCAAGTGTTAGGCGCCCACGGCATGGGGAGAACTAAGGCTGAGTCTCCAGCCTCAGCGCTGCTTCGATAACGAAGTTGTAGCAGAAGTCAACATCTTGATTACTCGTTTGGCTGAGATCAACTGTCCAGACATCCGACACGCCGGACGGGGCAACGACGGCCTCAGGAGTGAGTTGGCGGAATCGCCGGACGCGGCGTAAATCGAGACCTAGAGAAAGCCAGCGGACATCTGCTTGTAGTCGTTTCACCAAGGCTTCGAGACCTTCCAAGTACCGCGGCAGCTCACGAGACGAAACATCCTCAAGATCGCTGCGGCTGAGGCTGAAGATTGGAGGGTATTGAGATGTGCCCTGTTTGCGCTCTTCATGTGTAATGAGGTGTTCGAATGCCAGAGCGATTTGTTCAAGCGCCCGAGTGCGGTTTCCCGCCTCAATCTCGTGATCGGCCTGAAGCATGCAACTCCGTGCTGGCTCGTAGCCGATGAGGCGGACAAGACTGACATCCTCCAAATCCAAGCTGAACACGAGTCGAGTGTTGGCGCGGAAGAACTCGGCAGCTGTTGCGCGAAAAGAGTCAAGGTCGAGGCGCGACGGGAGTGTGCCGTGATGCTTCAAGGCGACGCGTGCCTTGTTCAAGCGCCGCATCGATTCCTGGCTCGAGAGGTGGCCTGGCTTCAGCTTCTCGTTAAGGAGCGTGAAGTATTCCATGAACTCCGGTCTCGTGGCACCGGTGTTGAGTTCTTCCGAGGAGAGCTGGAGGAAGAGTTCTGCAGCATCGTGGAACAGCAGGAGCGCTACCGCGCAGGTAGGTTCCGGCCTTTCAGCCTGCTCCTCAGCCAGGGAGTAGAGATACCGGATGAAGGCCAAGCGTCTGATGTTGGCTTCAGTGGTCACGGTTCGGTCCGAGGGCGCCTAACGCAATAGACGGAGGCCCCCGCTGGTTCTGTCGCATATCTGGTCCGGTGTTCCGCAGCGATACCTCCACGAAACTGGAAGCCTAACTATTTCAACTAGCGCAGATAGCGAGAGTCGGCTCATTGACCTCGGGCCCGGCTGCACCAGAAAACCTCGCGACTACCCACGGTGCCGAGCGCCTCCTCACAGGAAAGCTGGTTGGGGTATGCCTCCCGGACCGTCCTGAACCATGCGTCTTCCAGCTCCGCGGTGCTCCCGCCCAATGTCCCACCTAGATCGTCGGACCGGAACAGCTCGAACCAGACGTCCCGGCCAAACGTATCGATCACCCAGCGCGTAAAGCTGCCGGCCTCGATGAATACCTGCCACGCGAGGGCGTCCTGGCTGGAGCCCGCGAAGCTGAACACGAAGTTACGGGCACGGTACGCCGAGAAGAGTGAAAGCGTCGACCCGTTCAGCTCAAACAGCGCCACCCACGCGTGCGGAACCTGTCCGCGGTAGGGGTGCACGTCACGGTTCTCCGGCATCAGGAATTCGGTCACATAGACCGCGATCCCCTCCTCCAGGAACGGGCGTCGCGTGTAGCGCGTCCACAGGTGCGCCAGTTGGTGCGGAATGTAGTTCAGCGCCAGCGTGCTCGCCCACTGGCTCATGCTGTTCTCGCCCACGGTGACGAAGGGGCTCCCATCACCCGCCCTGAGAATGAAGGTGATCCGGTCGGGCAGGATGAACTCCGCAAAGAACGCCCCCACCCGTTCCCACTCCATCTCGAGGGCTTCGCTCAACGAGTCGATGACCGCGGCCGGCACACCGGCCTCGTCGACGATCAGGAAGTTGGGTGTGTCGTAGAGGATCGGCTCCGGTCCCTCGTCGAGAGCGACGGGTTCCGAGCCACAGGCGACCAGCAACGCAATTGAGGGTACGACGAAGCGGACAACGCAAGACCGCATGCGGTTCCTCCGGCAGCCGGTGGTGAATCCGGCGTCTTTGTAAAGGTAATGTGCGGCCGGATGTTCGACCAGCGGAGCATGCCACCGGAATCACCCCCCTCTCACGAAATCTTCACAATCACCCTATTATCGGCGCACTACCTTCCTACCGGGACACCTGCAACGGAGTCGACCCGTGACCATAGAGCCAGACGACATGCCAACGGGCGTGGATCTCCTGCACGATCCATTACGGAACAAGGGAACGGCCTTCAGCGCTACCGAGCGTGACGCGCTCGCGCTGCGGGGATTGCTTCCACCACGCATCTTCACGCTCGACGATCAGGTCGATCGTGCCCTGGAGATGTACGGCCACAAGACCACGGACATCGAGAAGTACATCTTCCTCATCTCACTTCAGGACCGTAACGAGACGCTCTTCTACCGGCTGGTCGTGGACCACGTCGTGGAGATGCTGCCAATCATCTACACGCCGACGGTGGGTGATGCATGTCAGGCATACGGACACATCTTCCGCCGCCCGCGCGGCCTGTACGTCACCGCGAACGACTGCGGACGGATGCGCGACGTCCTGCGGAACTGGCGCGCCCGGGAGGTCCAGGTCATCGTCGTCACGGACGGGGAACGTATTCTCGGTCTCGGAGACCTCGGCGCCTACGGCATGGGGATACCCGTCGGCAAGCTGTCTCTGTACACGGCCCTCGCCGGGATCCACCCTGCAGAGTGTCTCCCCGTGATGCTCGACGTGGGCACCGACAACGAGACACTGCTCGATGATCCTCTTTACACGGGGTTGATGCAGCACCGCCTGCGTGGCGAAGCATACGCGGAGTTCATCGACGAATTCGTGATGGCCTGCCAGGACGCTTTCCCGGGTGCCCTCATACAGTTCGAGGACTTCGCAACCCGCAACGCGATCACACTGCTCGAGCGCTATCGTGACACGATCCTGTGCTTCAACGACGACATTCAGGGCACCGCCGCGGTCACGCTCGCGGGTGTGGTTGCCGGGCTCAGGATCACGGGTCAGGCGTTGACCGACCAGCGATTGCTCTTCTACGGCGCCGGCGCGGCCGCGACCGGTATCGCCGATCTCATTGTCTGCGCGATGGTCCACGCCGGGCTCGACCGGGAGACGGCGCGACGGCGGTGCTGGTTCATCGACTCGAAAGGCCTGGTGGTTGCCTCCAGAAACGACCTCGCGCCACACAAGCGGCCTTACGCACAGGAGGAGGAGTTCATCACCGACCTCGCCGCGAGCGTTGCGCGGGTGCGACCGACCGCTCTCATCGGGGTCTCCGGCCAACCACGCACCTTCACCGAAGCCGTGGTCACGGAGATGGGCCAGGTCAACGAGCGCCCGCTGATATTTGCTCTCTCGAACCCCACCAAGAAGGCCGAATGCAGCGCCGAAGAGGCGTACCGATGGACCGGCGGACGTGCCGTCTTCGCGAGCGGGAGCCCGTTCCCGGCCGTGACGCTCGACGGCAAACGCTTGACCCCGGGCCAGGGCAACAACGCCTACATCTTCCCCGGTGTCGGGCTCGGCACCATCGCCGCCAAGGCGACCCGCGTGACAGACGAGATGTTCTACGCCGCCGCCAACACCTTGTGCGAGCAGGTGCCGGACGAGATGCTCGAGCAGGGCTCGGTTTATCCGCCGCTCACGTCCATCCGAGAGGTGTCGGCGCGGATCGCCGTCGCCGTAGCCGAGCAGGCGTTCAGCTCGGGACTGGCGACCGCCCCGAAACCGGACGACATGCTCGCTCACGTCCGGTCACTGATGTACGAGCCCGTCTACCGTAGCTACATCTGAGTCGTACTGCCGGGCCGGGATTGCTCGTAGGGAACCTTCTGGGTTCCCTTCTTCTTCATGCGGGAACTGCGTTGGTGGTGCGGGCCGGCCAGTGGGGCCTGGGACTGGACCTGGCAACCCTACGTGGGTGTCTGGCTCTTCCTGCTGGCCATCATAGGCGCCTACATCCTCCTCGTCCGGCGCCTCGGCAGGCCGGAGCCGGCCGAGCGGCGCGCGCGGCGGCGCGCAGTCGGCTGGTTCGCGACGGGGATCATCCTCTTATGGGGCGCGCTCGACTGGCCGCTGGGCCCGCTGGGTGCCGGTTACCTGGCGAGCCTTCACATGGTGCAGTTCCTCCTCGTGGGCGTGGCGGCGCCGGCGTTTCTCCTGCTGGGGCTGCCACCCGAGACGTTCCGCCGGATCGAGCGGGCACCCCGGTTCATGAAGTTGCTCGACGACCTCACGCAGCCGATCGCGGCGTTCTTCATCTTCAACGTCGTCATGACGGTGACCCATTGGCCGTCCGTCGTCGACACGCTGATGGCGACGGCCGCCGGCTCTTTCGTCGTCGATATCACCTGGCTCCTCACGGGTCTCGTCTTCTGGTGGCCGCTGTGCTCGCCGGTCCCCGCCCGGCCACGGTTCGGGCCGATGCTACAGGTGGTCTACCTGGCGTTGAACGCGATCCTCATCCGACCGCCGTTCGCGTTCCTCCTGTTCAGCCGATACCCGGTGTACGCCACGTACGAGCTGGCGGCGCCGATCCCCGGAACCGATGCCTTGGGGGACCAACAGCTCGCCGCCGGCATCATGAAGATCGGAACGGCGTGGATCATGGCCGTGGCCGCCGCGGTGGTCATCTACCAGTACCACCGGCGCAAAGGGTTCGCCCAGAGTACATAGCGGGCAGAACCTCCGTGCCTTGGGAACTCGGGACGGAGCTTCCTTCACGACGCCGACACCAGGCGAAACCTCGCAACAACCCGAAACTCCCAGGTCGCTCCCAGCGTAGGGAGAACAAGGTGAAACCCATCACAGGAGTGCTCATGACGACGTATCCCGTCCGGCGTGGCAACATCGGCAGCGCCATGGCCTGGATGGTCGGCCTCTCGGTCGCCTTGTTCTGGATACCGGTCTTCGGCGGTCTGATCGCCGGGTTCGTCGGCGGCCGCAAGGCCGGCGCCGTGGGTCCAGCGATGCTGGCGGCCATCCTTCCCGGCATCCTGCTCTTCGTTCTATCCTTGTTCATCGGCGCGCTGCTCGGCTGGATCCCGCTCATTGGTCAGCTCGTCGCGTTCATCACCGGCATGGGGGCACAGCTCCTGGCCCTGATGAACATGGTCCCGCTCTTGATCGGAGCGGTGCTCGGCGGTCTCTCGTCGGGGCGGTAGCAGTCGATATGACCGGCTAGGCGGCAACAGGGAAACGGGGTACCGTTCAACACATGCCAGACTAGGGTGCGTCTATGCCCCCGGAAGTGCTGCTACTGTTCTTCGGCGCCTCTGCGGTATCGGCGGCATCATTCTGCTCGGCCAGTGGATGCACAGCAGGCATCTCGAGCGCGGTGGCACGCCGGAGGAGCCTACCGCCACGGTCGCTCCTCGACCCTACCGAGCGGCCGGGGCGTCAGCTCCATGCGCGACGCCTCGCGGGTCTTAAGGTTGAACCTGTCGCCCGGAGCGAGGAAGTAGAACCGGCCGCCCGAGTCGAGCTGTCGCTCGTGATCGTAGATCGCGACGTACCCCTGCCCCATCACCTCGAACGCATCGCCCCGCACCACGATGGCCGTGTTCTCATCGAGACCGATGCCAAGCAACTCGGGATGCGCCTCAATGATCTCGATGAGATCGAACTGGCGATTCCGGCGGAGCAGATGTTGATCTATCGCCACGTTTCGAAGGAAGGCCATCCCCTCCTCGTGATCGCCCATCATGATGGTGTTGCTTCGGGTGTCCCCGCGCGCGAGATAGGACCCCTGAATCGTCGCTCCGGCGGACGATCCGCCGATCACGCCACCGCGCTCGAGCAAAGCCCACAGCTCGTCGTGCACCTTGGTGTCAAGGTAGGTGTCGGCGAGGCGCCACTGCCGGCCGCCGCTGAACCATACGCCGCGGGCGGCGCGCAGCGGGGCCACGAACTCGTCGCTATTGGCGACCGCGCGGTCGCGGGTATGGAGCACGCTGAGATTCGTCGCGCCCAAAGCTTTGAACTGGCGCAGCCCGGGCCAGAACCTACCGTATCTATCGGCGGTCCCGGCCGTGGGTATTACCACGATCGGCGCGTCCGTCCCACCGGCGAGATCCAGGAACCGGCGCACGATCGCGGTGTCCCGCATCGCGCCTCCGACGATGACGAGTGATCCGTTCGCGGGACCGATTTCCTGTCCCACCACGGGCGAAGCGAGCAGCAGTGCGGCACCGGCAGCCACCATTACGATCGAGCGACGTGGAAACACTGGACCTCTCCTTTTCACGAACGCCTGAACCTACAGTCGGATCCCCGTAGCGGAAGTTGTTGCGGGGATCCGTATTGCGGCGTTGCTGGTGGACCGTATCTCCGTTCGCGTCGGCAACCGAGTCGGCGGTTCGCCTGCCGACGAAACTTTGGTCAAGGTCCACCAGCCGGCAGCCCGCTAGAGAGTCCGCGCAGAGTCGCTTGCCGTAGTGTCACGCGCCGGGAACAGCGGCGGCCAGCGATCGATCGTGTCCGCGGGCTGAGTGCGGATCATGCCGGAGTCGTGCGCTTCTGGTATGGCGGGCACCGTGTCGGATACGGCATCGATCGGCACCGCTTCACTGATCTCCTCGGGGTCGCCCCGGATCTCCACCACAAACCGCCTGGCGAGGTCGGCGAGATCGAGCGGCGGCTGCGCGGTATCATCGGTTCGTCCTTCCACGCGCGCCAGGTTCAGCTGCGCCTTCGCATAGGTTGCGTCGATCTGCAACACGCGCCGGAACGCCTCCGTCGCCGCCGTGAAGTAATCGCTCCGCTCGAGCGCGATGCCCAGATTGTTTTGGAATACCGCGACGTCATCACGCAGTTCGGTCGCCCGCGCGAGCGGCGGCAGCGCAACATCGAACGCCTCGCGGCGGATGTGAACGAGACCGAGGTTATTCATGGACCAGGCATCCGTCTCGTCGATGATTATTGCCTGGTGATAGGCTTCGATCGCCTCCTCGACACGTCCCAGCTCGTAACGCGCCTGGCCGAGCAGCCGGAACCCATCACCCGATCCGGGATCGAACTCCAGCGCCTTCTCGACGTGTCGCAGTGCCTCGTCGGGACGCTCCAGCTCCAAGAGCACGCGGCTCAGGTTGAGATGGCTCTTGACGTGAAACGGGTCGAGTCCCAATGCCCGGCCAAAGGAAGCCTCCGCTCCTGCGAGGTTCCCCGCCTTCCAATCGGACAGGCCGAGCATGTAGAACCCCCAGACGTTCTCGGGTCGGTTGTCCGCGTACACGGTGAAGAGCACCGCGGCGTTTTCGTAGCGCCCCTCACGGAACGCCGCTTCCGCTTCGTCGAACGTGACGTGTTCCGGCGCGACGCGCGCGGGCTGCGTTTCCGCTACCGGTTCCTCGGCGACGTATGACGCGGGCCTCACGGTCGGCGTCTGGATTGATGCGACGGCGGCGGACGGCCGCTCGCTCGCTGTGCGCCGGGTTTGTTTCTCTCTCCCTGGAACGTCACAACCGGTCGCCAGGAAGATGCCTATCAGGAACAGCACGACGGCAGCCTCGCCGGCCCGGTCCTTCGTTCTGGAGCTGAGAGCGTAGTTGAAACGCATGACCTGCCTCCCTTCGGAATTGCGGACGCCCGTTGGCGCCCAGGTTGGTGACTCACGGTCACCAGGGAGAGAGGCAGGCGAGAGGCCATGCCGACCAACCTGCGGTCCTGTGGTGTAAGTGAATACTCTACGGGCGGTTACGGTGATGTGACATCAGCTGCGACCGTCATGCACACAGCGGTTTTCGTGTCCGATAGGACACCATACGGGCACCAGGAGTGTTCGGCCGTACACACCACCACGATTCATTCGGCGCGCCGGCTCGTTATTCCGTGTCGCCGCATGATCTTCAGCAGGCTGGCGTGGTCGGCGAGTCCTAGATCGTCCGCCGCCCGCGTCACGTGCCAATCATTCCGCTCCAGCGCCTCCAAGACGATCCCCCGCTCAGCGGCGGCCTTGCGTTCCTTGAAAGAGCGGCCTTCGTGATGCGGGGAATCACCTGACGACAGCGGCCGGATCTCCGGTGTGATGTGTGCCGTCGTGATCCGGTCACCGGCGCACGCGATGACCAGACGCTCCACGATGTTGCGCAGCTCACGGACGTTGTTCTTGCTCCAGTCGTACGCCTGGAGCACTGCGAGTGCCGCGCTGTCGATCGTCTTGGCGCGCATGCCGAAGCGCGCGCAGGTGTACGGGAGCAGGTGCCCGACGAGGTCCGGTACATCCGACAGGCGCTCGCGCAGTGGCGGCACCAGCAGCACGTGGGCATTGATGCGGTAGAGCAGATCTTGGCGGAATCGGCCCGCCTCGACCTCTTGCTCCAGGTTGCGATTGGTCGCCGCGAGCACTCGCGCATCGACCGTGACCGTGCGGTTCCCACCCACACGCGTCACCTGCCGTTCCTCCAACACACGAAGCAGTTTGGCCTGCGCTCCGGCCGGCAGGTCACCGATCTCGTCCAGGAACAACGTGCCCCCCGACGCAGCCTCGAATGCACCTTTCCGCGCGCCGGTCGCTCCGGTGAACGCGCCGCGTTCGTGCCCGAACAACTCGCTCTCGATCAGGTTCTCCGGCAGCGCCGCGCTGTTGATCGCCAGAAACGGACCCGAGCCGGCCTTGCTCAGCCGATGCAGCTCCCGCGCCACCAGCTCTTTCCCCGAACCGCTCTCGCCAACAATCAAGACGGGACTCGGGATGGGGGCCAACCGGGCGATTCGCGCCCGGAGTTGCTCCATCGCCCGGCTCTTGCCCACCAACGGAGACTCCTGGCCCACGTGCCGTCGCAGCGAGGCAACCTCGCCACGCAGTCGCTCGCGTTCCAAGGTGTTCTCGATCTCGCGGACGACGCGCTCCATCGGCTCCGCCTTATCGATGAACCCATAGGCCCCCAACCGTATCGCCTGAATGCACCGGTCGTAGCTGCCGGTCCCCGTGTATACGATGACCGGAGTCCTGATGCCCTGCTCCCCGATCGCCCGCAGCACGTCGAATCCATCCATACCCGGCATCTCTAGATCCAGCACTATGCAATCCACCGCCTCGCGCCGCAGCAGCTCGAGCGCCTCACGCCCGCCTGCCGCGACCAGCGTCGCATAACCGCCGACCCGCTTCAGATCGTACGCATACTGCTCGGCCAGCGGCGCCACGTCATCCACGACGAGCACGGTGGTCACGGCATCCCTCCCTCCGGATGCGACACGGTACCCCCACGAGCCGGCGGAAGCTCTACCTCGAAGGTCGTACCCACGCCGGGTTCCGTTTGAATCCGTAACGTACCGTCCAGGTCGGCGATCAGCCGCCGGACGATCGACAGGCCAAGCCCAATACCGGCCTCCTTGGTCGTATAGAAGTCATCGAACGCCCGCTCCATCTCCGCCTCGGTCATCCCGCGCCCGGTATCGCTGACGGCGACCGATACGGAGTCCGCCGCCGATCCTGCGCGGACGACCCGCGTCGCGACGGTGACGGATCCCGGTTGGCCTTCCAGGCTCTCGACGGCGTTCCCGACCAGGTTCTCGAGAATTCGCCGCAATACGACGGTATCGGTGCGTACCGCCGGCAGTTCATCGGCCAGCTCCGTTCGCACTACGAGCCCGGGTGCGCCGCCCAGGTCACGCACCACCTCCAGGACGATCGCGTTGACGTCGCATTCGTCCCGACGCAACCGGGGTGACAACCGGGCATAGTTCGTGGCCAGTTCCTCGAGGTACGCGATGCTCGATTCCACGGTACCGCGCCGCTCGGCGAAGACGGCGCCCAGCCGATCCGGATCGTCGCGCGCCACCTCGGCCAGGTGCCGGAACACGTTGCGAATCGGCGTCAGCCCGTTCCTGATATCGTGATTGACCTGTCGAGCCAAGTCACCGATAGTCGCCCGCCGTTCGGCTTCCCGGAGCCTACCGGCACTGTCACGCAGCCTGCCGGTCATCGCTTCCAACAGTCGCGACAGGGCGCCGATCTCGTCCCGCCGGTCGCTCGAGAAGTCCACGTCCAGGCGGTCGAGATCGAGTTCCCGCGTCTTGGTCGCCAGCGCCGTGAGCGGGCGGCTGAGCCTGGTCGCCGCCCACCCACCAGCCAGCAGCGCGACCAACCCGGCACCCGCCAGTGCCGCCGCCAACCAGATGTTCAGGCGCCGCAGCAGCGCCGCCAACGGAGTGCCCGCCTGCACGACCACGACGCGGGCATTACCGACCGTGGGAACAGCGGATGCGCTGGCATCGATAAACGGGAGTGACCGGTCCCACACCACCGAATCGGACGCGGCAAGCATCCTGCCGGAACCGATCGTGTCATCGGGGACGAGCACAAACACACCCACCTGTCCGCCGGGCGCCAGCCGAGCTAGCAGGCGGCGCTCTACCGACACACCGCCAACCACCGTGAACCTGCGGCCCCCGAGCCGGAACGAATCGGCACGTACCAGTGCAAGGAACGATCCTTCGGGCGTTCGCGCCCGCGCGATCGCGACGCCGGCCGGCGCCGCCCTCACAAACCGCGGCAGCTCCGCCTCCACACGGTCGTAGGCGTTCCGGAAGTGACCCGAACTCAGGATACGCCCCGATCCGTCCTGAATCTGGAGCATATCGAGCCCAGTCATGCGAACCGCATTCTCCCCGTAATCGAGGAGGTACGAACGGTCGGCATTCGTATGCTGGATGGTAGCACGCCGGAACCGATTGTCGGCCCGAAGCACCTCGGTAAGCGTGGCGAGTCGCGCGGCGATCGCCGCGCTCTCGTCGTCGATGTCGCGCTCGAGCCGCCGCACCAGGGATTCCAGTCGTTCCGCCTCCAGCGCCTGGAACCGGTCGGAGACCTCGCGCCGTACACCGTAGCCGAGCAGCAGCAGAGGAACCAGCGCTACCGCTCCCAGCGAGACGAGTAAACGCGCGCGGAAGGTCACCGCCCGGCCTCGATGCGCGGGATCCCGTCCCACTCGATCGCGATCGGCCCGACGTTACGCCGGGTCACGAGCCAGGACCGCGTGTCGATCAGGGGAACGAGATGCGTGACCCACCCGGGAACGGCGTGGCTGCACGGGTCGAGCACGTGACGCGGCAGGGCGACAACGTACGCGTGCTCCGTCTCCGCGGCCAACGAACGATCGTATTCCGCAGCGGCCATACCAACCGCAGCGACGTCTTGCATGGCGGATACCGCAACCAGCCGTTCGGCCAGGGCGCGCGCAACCGGGTCGCTCCGCCGGTATGCGATTCTGGCCGTCGTGCCCACCGGGCGAGGTCGGGCGTCCACTAGCACGCTCTCACACGACTCGCGCCGCTCCCACCAAAACGGCGGTTTCGCCGCGCGAGCATCGACTCGCACGGCGTCGCGCGCGAGCGCCGCCCCGAGGCTGCGCCCCCGCCCCCGCCCCCGCCCCCACCCCTCACCCACGATCGGGCCCGCAGCGAGGAGGACATACGTCCGGTTCCATGGCAGGGCCACGGCCGCGAATTCCGAGCGGCCGGTCACATACTCCAACACGCTTCTGCGGGAGACGAGCAGCACGTCGATCCCGGAGTCGAGGAGGTCCCGCGCGTCGCGGCTGGGCGGTACCGTACGGAATCGAATCACAGGCGTCTCACCGGCCGTGGCGTGGACGACGATCTCTCCACCTGTCGCCGGTCCGATCCGGCGGAAGGGCCCGGTGCCGAGGGGCCAGATCGCTGCGCCGGTCGTTTTCCGTACCGCAAAAAGGGGCGCCGCAAGCAGGCTTGGCATCGCCCGGTACGGCGCGGCAAGATCGATCACGATCGCGCTGTCGCCCACGGCGCGCACCGTAGTGCCCAGCCGCCGCGCGACCTCATCCCCCCAGCCTGCCAAGACGTCTTCCGCCGCGACGGCCGCACCGTCCCAGAATCGGGCGTCGGCGCGGAGAACGAAGGTCCACCGCAGGCTGTCATCGTCCGCCAGCCAGCGTTCCGCCAGCCGGGGCTGAATGCGGCCCTCGCAGTCCACCGCGGTCAACGTTTCGTAGAGGTGTCGAAACAACAGCCGCTCAGCATCGTTGCGCGGTACCGGCGCGTGCGCGGGATCGACCGGACCGCGGAGCGCTACCACGATGGTATCCGGCCGTGGAGCTGGGGCGAAGGCGGCAACCACGCACCGGCCTGACGGGTCCGCGTCGAGCGGCGCCATTCCCGCACGGCCACCGCACGCCAGCAAAGTCACGCAGACTGTGCTCGAGATTGCGATCCACCATCGGTCCGCTAGCAGTCGTGCCATCGCTCTTCCTCCCGTTGCCTCGGGTTGTCCGCCGTACCATTCAGATTGGCCGGCGAGACGCCGTCGAGGCAATACCCTTGCCGCTCGCGACGCAGGGGCGCCGGCCCGATTACCGCCACCGGCGTTACCCTTGTCCTGTTCCGGGCGGCTCTTAGGTTTCAGCCAAGTTCGGTTTCACGAGCACTCACCGGCAGCGGAGAGGGGAGCCGTGGACGTCGCAACCCTGAAACAACAGGCACGGTCGCTCGAGCAGCAGGGCGATTCGGCACAAGCCCTTGCTATCTACCGCAAGATCCTCGCGCACGTGGAGGGTACCCCCGCGATCAAGCAGGAACTGCCGCTCTACGTCAAAGCGGGTGACCTCTCCCTCAAGCTCGGCGACACCAAGTCGGCCGTCGCCATGTATGGCCGGGCGGCGAGGCGGTACGCGGAGTATGGGTCGGCGCAGAGCGTGAACGCTCTGTGCGCCAAGATCCTCCGGATTGCGCCACGCGAGACGCATCTGTATCCCCGGCTCGCCGGTTTGATGGTGAAAAAAGGCTTCGTCGGGGCCGCCCGGGAAGTGCTGGCACGCTACGCGAAGCGGACGAACCAGCCGAAGGGGCTGCAGCTGCTCGAGCGGCTCGCCGGCCGAGGCGACGACGAGTTGCGCCCCATTCTCGAGAAGATGCTGGCCGCGGCCGAACGGAGGGAAAAGACACTGGCGCAGCGTGCCGCGCAGAGCACCACCCCGACCACCGCCAAACCTCCCCAACCGACTCCCGAGCCGGTGCGGCCCACGCCCGCGCCCGCCCCCGCCCCCGCCCCTCCGGTGGCGGCCCAACCCGCGCCGCCGGAACCGCCCCAGAAACTTGCGGAGCCGCCAGCGCGTGAAGCGCCGCTCGAACCTGTCGGGCCGGTGACTCCACCAGAGGTACCCGCCCCGCTGGAGATCGAGAAATCAGAGCCTATCGGAGCCGTGGAGGTGCCGGCTGAGCCGGCGGTGCCGGCTGCGCCGATCGAACCTGGTCGGCCAGCGGTCCCAAAAGAGGAAACGGCCCCGCCGGAGGTGGAAGAACCAGCCGCGATGGTGGTGGATGAGCCCGAGCCTGCAGCTGCCGCCGCGGTGCCGTTCATCGCTGACGTGCCCGAGCTGGAACCCGCCACCGAACTCCCGCCAGAACCCGATCTGCCAGAACGAGCGCCGGAGCAGGTCGCCGAGACCGTACAGGCGCTGGAGGTTCGAACGGAGATCGGGGAGGATGTCCGGGCACCGGCAATCGAGGAGGAACCGGTAGCCCGACCGAAGAAGTCCCGCGCCCTTTGGATAGGGATGGCGGCCGCGGTCGTGGTAGTCGCCGGCATCGGTCTCGTGGCCTCGGGCGTGATTCCGCTGGGAGGCGGCGGCGGCGGTCGGCCACCGGGCGGTGTAGATCAACCCAGTCCGCCGACCCAGGATCCCGGGGCCCTCGCGGTCGTTCCTGCGGACACGGGCGAGCAGGATACCACGGCCATGCTGCAAGCCGACAGCCTCACTCAGCTCGACTTGCGTGACACTGCGATGCTGGTCGGCTCGCTGGCACAGGATACCGCGGGCGCGGACACGGCGGCCACCCTCGCAAGCGATACTGCTGTCGCCGGCCTCACCAACGACACTGTTGTCGTGGCCCAGTACCCTCTCCAGCCACTTGGCGCCGCGGAGGTGGCGATCGGTGACACGACGACGTCACCGGACACGGCCCGGGCCGTGATGGCGCCACCCGTCCAGGTCGCCCCGGCTGAATTGCCGGCCGATACCGCGTCGTCGCCGTCGGCCGATACCGCGCCGCCGCCGCCGCCCGCTCCTGTGACCGCTCCGGTCGCGTTCCCGCCCGGAGTCCCGGGGGTGGACCAACCCATCATCGTCGTCGCCGGCCTCGCGGTCGAGGACGTAAGTGAGTTCTCATCCAACGGGGAGACGGGTTTCCGCGTGGTGCAGCTGCTGGAGTCGGGAGAGCGGCTCACACTGACCATGCTCCCATTCCGCGGCGACACGACCGAGCCGAGTGAAGGCCGTGTGACAGCGGTTGCCCCCGACAGCGCCGTCGGCACCGTGCGGTTCCGCGGATACCTGATAGAGGTACGGGCGCGGGTAGCCACCGATATCCTTCAGGACCTGCTCCGGCGCCTCGTGGAGGTGGGCGGCCCAAACTAGGCGGTACCGGCGTCGACCAGGATGAAGGGCGGCCCGCTTGGAGGCCGCCCTTTTCGCTCCTGCGGCGGGGCTCGTGAAGAGAATGTTACACAGACCTCGCGCTATCTCGCCGCCGACTGTCACAGACGAACGATGTTAAGGTGATCAGCATCGCCCCACCACCGACCTGTCCCTCATCCCACGGCACCGCGAGACGGACGACTACATCGAGGGCCGCTACGGCTAGTACATTGTGATCTAACGACTGTCCAGCCGGGCAGCCGGATCGCCAACCGGGGTTGACATACCATGTCGCTGTTCATTGCGTCGGTAGTCACCGTCCTGCTGGTCTCGGCCGTGTGCTCCCTGACCGAGGCGGCGCTCTACGCGGTGCCACCACCTTACGTCCGCCGGCTCTCCAAGTCGGCTAGTCGTGCCGGCCAGATCCTGGCAGAGTTCAAGCAGAACATGGAACGGCCGATCACCGCTATTCTGATCGTGAACACCGTGGCAAACACGGCGGGAGCGACGGTAGCGGGCGCCCAAGCGCGGGCCCTGTTCGGCGCGTCCGCTCTCTTCTGGTTTCCGGCGCTGTTCACGATGGCCGTGCTCCTGTTCGCTGAGATCCTGCCCAAGGTCGCAGGCGTGGCCTACAACCGTACCGTGGCGCGGGCGGTCAGTATACCGCTTCAGGCCGGGATCACCATGCTCTATCCGCTGGTGTGGCTCAGTCAGCGGGCGTCCAGCCTGGTTCTCCGAGGCCGCGTCAGCCCGATAGCACCGGAGGAGGAAGTCGGACACATGGCGGAACTTTCCGCCGAAGAGGGCAGCATCCTGCCGCTCGAAGCCGATCTGGTGCAAAACGTCCTGCGGTTGAACGATGTGACCGCACACGATATCATGACGCCGCGGACCGTGGTGTTCAACGTGCCGGCGGATACGACGGTGCAGGATCTGTCCGGACAGGCCGGGCAGCTGCCGTACGCGCGGATACCGGTCTACGACGCCGACGATCGCGAGAACTGGATAGGCGTGGTCCTGCGGCGCAACATATTGGCGGCGCTCGCGCGGGATGATTTCACCGTGACGGTGGGCTCGCTCAGCACGGCGCTCCACTTCGTGCCGGAGACCATGGCAGGGCATCGCCTGCTGCGCGAGTTCCTCAAGCGACGCGAGCATCTGTTCGGCATACTGGACGAGTACGGCGCCGTCGTTGGCATCGTCACCCTGGAGGACGTGCTCGAGTCCCTGATCGGGGAGGAGATCGTGGACGAGACAGACGCCGTGGTAGACCTTCAGAAGGCGGCACGCGAGCGGAGCGCCAAGCGGATGGGAGCGGTTGCCCCCAAGCCGCGCGACTCCGAGAACTCCGAGAACTCCGAGAACTCCGAGAACTCCGAGAACCCCGAGAACCCCGAGAACCCCGAGAACCCCGAGAACCCTGAGAACCCTGAGAACCCCGAGAACCCGGAGAACCCGGAGAACCCGGAGAACCCGGAGAACCCGGAGAACCCTGAAACACGATAACGGCGAACGGTACATGGAACCAACCGAACTGGCCGACATGAAGTCCGCCGAACTCGTCGCGGCATGGGCTATTCTCACCCGTGACGAGCGGCTGGAAGCCTTCCGCCACCTCTCGGCGGAAGATGCCGCGGAATTCTTCCCCCACCTGGATGCAGTGGATCAGGCCGAGATCCTCCAGCACCTCCCGCAATCGGAGCGCTCGCAGTACCTGGCCTTGCTGCCGCCGGACGATCTGGCGGATGTCTTCCAGGAACTCGACGCGCGTGCACAGAGCATCGTGTTCAAGTCGCTGGCGCCCGAAGATCTGGCGGAAGTCAAGGAACTAGCCGCGTACGACTGGGACGACGCGGGCGGCGTCATGACACCGGACTTCGCCCATATCCTCCCAGACATGACGGTGGACAACGCGATCGTCTCGCTGCGGCTCCAGCTCAAGGAGAACCCCGAGACGATCCGCTACGTCTACGTCCTCGAGCGGGACGGCCGCCTGGCCGGTGTGGTGAGTTTCCGCGCTCTCTTCGGCGCACCGGCCATGGCGCGAGTACGCGAACTCATGGAGTTCGATCTGGTCACCGTTCGGGAAGAGACCGACCAGGAAGAGGTCGCGAATCTCATGCGCGACCAAGGGCTCGCGGCTATCCCCGTGGTAGACGCCAACAACCGAATAAAGGGGATCATCACCAGCGACGATGTCATTGCGATCATGGAGGAGGAGGCAACAGAAGACATCCACAAGCTCGCCGCGGTGGCGCCGACCGATATCGACTACGCACGGGCCGGTGTCTTGTTGTTGTGGAGGCGGCGTGCCGGCTGGCTGCTGATACTCCTCGTGACCGGCACCTTGACATCACTCATCCTGGAGCATTTCCAAAGCACGCTAGAGCGCCATCTGCTGCTCGTCTTCTTCATTCCACTGCTGAACGGTACGGGGGGCAACACGGGAACCCAATCCGCCATGTTGGTCATTCGCAGTCTGGCTACCGGCGACCTGCACGTGCGCAACTGGTTCCAGGTACTGCTCAAAGAGATCCTCGTCGGCGTGCTTCTGGCGCTGATGCTGGCTACGCTCCTGGGCTTCATGGGGTTCTTTCGCAGCCAGGGGCAATTCCGGATCGCGCTCGTACTCGGAGCGACCATGATGCTTGTGGTCTTGTGGGCGAACCTCGTGGGGGCAACGCTGCCGCTGATCATCCGCGCGGTCCGGCTCGATCCCGCCATCGTGTCCGCGCCGCTCATCTCGACGCTCATCGACATCTCGGCAGTGACCATCTACTTCACGCTGGCCAGCTTGATCCTTTCGTAGCGGTCGTTTGCGGGGCTAGTGTGGTGTCGCCGAAGTATGGTAGCTACCGAGGGCGTCACTGCGCCCGATCCCGCAAGGCACGAGGAGGAGTAATAGCAGCGCTATTGCGACGACGAGAAACGCCGCGGGGCGGGATGCGGGGGCGTCCCAATAGCAGCACTATTTCGGCGACACCACACTAGGGCACGTTGCGCCGGCTCACGCCGCGCAGCGGGCGCCGCTTGAGACGCCGGCTCTCCTTCTGGCGTTTTTCCGCCCACGCGATCATCACCTGCTGCGAGCCACGCTCCACCTCCCCATCCTCAGGCCGTCGCTGCACGTACGACCCATCCGGCTGCATATCCCAGGCGCTGCGGTTGTCGGCGAGCTGTGCGTCCAGGAAGGTGCGTAGGTCCTCCCGCAGCTCCGGCTCCTCGACCGGAATCATGGCCTCGACACGGCTGTCGAGGTTTCGGCGCATGCAGTCGGCGGAGCCGATGTAGTACTCCTCCTTGCCACCGTTCCCGAAATAGTAGATACGCGTGTGTTCCAGGAACCGGCCGACGACACTGGTAACACGGATGTGGTTCGATAGACCGGGCACGCCGGGCCGCAGGCGGCAGGTGTCGCGCACAATCAGATCGACCCGCACGCCGGCCTGTGAAGCCCGATAGAGTGCACGCGTGATGTCCGGATCCTCCAGCGCGTTTACCTTGAACTGGATCAGACCAGGCGATTCCGGCGCATGACCGGCGATCTCGCGCTCGATCTTCCGGAGCAGCGCCCGCTTCAGCAGCTTCGGCGCGGTAAGCAGTTTCTTGTAATTCCGCTTCGGCTTGTATCCGGTAGTGAGGTAGTTGAACATCTCCGTCAGATCGCTGCCGACCGCCTCGTCGCAGGTCAACAGTCCTAGATCCGAATACTCACGCGCCGTGCCGGCATGGTAGTTCCCGGTACCGACGTGGGCATAGCGACGTAACATGTCGAAGTCGCGGCGAACGACGAGAATGGCCTTGCAGTGGGTCTTGAGACCCATGACCCCGTAGGTCACGTGGATCCCCACCGACTCCAGGCGGTTGGCCCACCGGATGTTCGCCTCCTCATCGAACCGTGCCTTGAGTTCCACTACGACCGCAACCTGCTTCCCGTTACGTGCGGCGTCGACCAGATAGTCGATCACCTTCGTATCCGCCGACGTACGGTAGAGCGTCATCTTGATGGCGAGCACTTTCGGATCGTGACTCGCCTCGCGCAGAAATCTCTCCACCGACGTCGTGAACGACTCATACGGATGGTGGACCAGGATGGGACCTGTGTCCCGGATGATGTGGAAGATGCTCTGGTCGGGTTGGATCTTCGGGTGGTCGATCGGTTTGTGGGACGGGTAATGGAGTGCCGGGAACTCGAGGTCCGCGATCTGCCAGAGATCCCGCAACCCGAGCAACTCCTCCTCGCGTGCGACGTCCATCACCTCGTCAAGCTCGAGCTCCGCGGCCAACATCCCGCGGTGTTGCGCCGACATCTCGGCGGACACCTCGAGCCGCACTATGGGCGCGAACTTCCGCTTGCGGAGCCCGGATTCGATCGAGGCCAGCAGATCGTCCGCGTCGTCGTCTTCCTCGGCGAGTTCGGTGTTGGCGTTCCGTGTGACACGGAACGTGTCGCAGCTCTCGATGATCATGTCGGGGAAGAGGAGATCGAGATTGCCGGCCATCACGCTCTCGAGCGTGACGAACGTGTTCTTGCCGGGCAGCTCGAGGAACCGGGGTATCCCCGCGCCCACCGGCACCTTGACACGGGCGAGCGAGGTTCTGTTGCTGTCCTGATAGCGGCACGAAACCAGCAGGTTCAAGGAGAGGTTGGAGATGAACGGGAAAGGGTGCGCCGGGTCGGTCGCCTGTGGCGTGACCAGCGGGTAGACGTTGTTGAGATAATCGTCCCGCAATTGCTCCTGCTCTTCCGGTGTCACCCGGTCCCAGATCGTCAGGACTATCCCTTCCTGCGCCAGATCGGCCAGCAGCTTCAACAGCGCCTTGCGGCGGCGGCGATCGAATTCGCCGATCAGCTCGTAACACTCCTCGATCTGTCCCTGCGGGGTCCGGCCGTCCACGGTCCGCTCTTGGAGCCCGGCGCCGACCTGCTGCTTCAGGCCGCCGATGCGCTTCATGAAGAACTCGTCGAGATTCGAGCTGGCGATCGCGATGAACTTGGCGCGTTCGAGCAACGGAACGCGCCCGTCCTCGGCTTCGTGCAGCACGCGGAAGTTGTAGCCCAGCCATGTGAGTTCCCGGTTCAGGAACAACGCCGGGTCGGTGAGTTCCGCCGCCGCCTCTGCCGTCAGTTGCGGTACCGGCACGCGATCGCCCGGGACCGATGCCACCCGCGAAATCGCTTCCGGCTCTTGCTCCGCCTCAGCGGGAGCCTTCACCGGCTCGGGTTCCTTCGGCCCTAGATGCCGCTCCTGAGTGTCGGGCGGCAGCGCCGCGCGGTTGGTTTGGATGCCGGCCATTACTGCACTCCGCTCGCGAGTTGCAGTTCGCGCTCCACGGGCATGCCAAGCGCCTGCTCCAGCCGTTCGCAAACCGTCCGCAAAACTTTGACGCGCGCGAACCGCTTGTCGTCTCCCTCAACCAATGTCCACGGCGCGATGGTCGTGCTCGTCCGCTCGATCATGTCATTCACCGCAAGCTCGTAGTCGTTCCAATGCTCACGGTTCCGCCAATCCTCAGCGGTCAGCTTCCATCGCTTGTACGCCGTCTTTTCCCGCGCCTTGAAGCGCCGGGTCTGCTCACGCTTGCTGATGTGAATCCAGAACTTCATGACGACCATGCCGTGCTCCACCAGTTCGCGCTCGAACTCGTTGATCTCGGCGTAGGCGCGCTGCCACTCCTTCTGCGTGGCGAAGCCCTCAACCCGTTCGACGAGGACGCGACCGTACCAACTCCGATCGAAGATCGTGACGCGACCCGCCCGCGGGAGATGACGCCAGAACCGCCACAGGTAGTGATGTGCCAGCTCCTCATCCGTCGGCGCGCCGATCATGATCACGTGGCAGTGGCGCGCATCGAGCGCCGCCGTGATCCGGCGGATCGCGCCGCCCTTCCCCGCGGCATCCCATCCCTCGAACGCCATGATGGTCGACCGCCGCCGCTCGAGCGCGCCCCGATGCAGGAGGTTCAGGCGCGCCTGTAGCACCTCCAGCTCCTCCCGGTACTGCTGCTTGGCCAGCGACGAGCCGAGGTCGAGCCGTGAAAGAACGGTCTTGGGCGTGGGAGGCCGGACGGCCTTCGCTGCGTCGCGTCCATCTTGTTTCTTCTTTTTCTTCCTGCCCGAAGACGCCTTCTTCTTTGCCGTGGCTTCGTCGTCGAGTCGCGACTCGATCGCCCCGAGCAGTGCCGTACCCACTTTGAGACTGCGGAATCGGGCATCGAGGCCCTCGACGATCGTCCACGGCGCCTCGCCGGTACTCGTGCGCATGATCATCTGCTCCGCGGCATGCGCGAACTTGTCGTACATGCGCCAGTGCTTCCAATCGCGATCGGTGACCCGCCAGCTCGACGTCGGGTCGGCGCTCAAGGTCGTCAGGCGCTGCTCTTGCTGATCTTTCCCCAGGTGCATCCAGAACTTGAGGAGCAACGCGCCGTCGTCCACGAGCGTCCGCTCGAAGTGCACGATCTTGTCGAGGCGCTCGTCGAGTTCCGCACTCGAGATTTCCTCGAAAGCGCGCAGCAGAAGGGGCTCCGAGTACCACGCGCTGAGGAAGATGCCTAGATACCCCTTGGGTGGCAGGTCCCGCCAATAACGCCAGAACTCCGGCCGTTCCTGCTCCTCTGCGGTAGGCGCGCCGAATGCGTGGGTGACGATCCAGTGGGGGTCCAACCACTCGCTGAGCAGGTTTGCGGTCTCGCCCTTCCCCGCCCCATCGACGCCGGCGAACAGCATGATCACCGGAAACCCGGCGGTCTGTAGACGGGCCTGGGCCTCCAGGAGCCTCTCGCGCAGGCGGGGCACCTGCTGCTGGAACTCCTCCGTGGAAACCGTTTGTTCTAGCTCCGCAACCTCGAACATGAGACACTCGGCGTAAGATCCTGCGTCACTCAAACTTGCGGCCGAACGCCGCCTCGCTTGCCCGTTCACACACCCTCGCAGAAAACATACCACCTGACCCCGCCGGCGCGCGAGCGGCCACACCGTAACCCCTTATAGCAAAGGCTGTTGTGTGAGCGCGATCATCGCCCCGTAATCGCACTGAAAACGACATCTGGCGAAGCGAAGCTGGTTGGCGGGCTCCCCACCCACTGACTCCACACCAGCGGCGGCGGTGAGCAGCTAATCAGGCGCCGGAACGAACGTCTCCGTGATGTAGCGAATGATCTGCGCCAACTCTTCTTCTGTACCGAAGAGGCCGTTACCCACCATGCGGGCCACGAGCTGTGCGGCCTCTTCGGCCGACCCCGGCGGGCGCTGCGCGACCCGGAACGGGTCGTGGCACTGAGAGCATCGCGTTCTGAAGAGCTGCTCGGCGGCTATCGGATCGTAGGCGACCGGCATCTCCGAGGCCGCCATAACCGCCTGCTGCGACGCCGCGGCGGCCTGCCGGAGCCGGCGTTGCAGCTCGACCGTACGTTGTAGCGTGGGTGAAATCGCAATGAGGTAGGCCGTGACCTCGCGCTGGTCCATCTCGGTGATAGGAGAGAGAACCGTCGAGCGCTCCGCCATGCGCCGAACGGTCTGCCGCCAGCTGTCGGGCGTGCGTGGTCGGGCCAAGACCGTGCGCAGATCGTGGCATTGCACGCACTTACTCATCAGGATCCGCCGGCCGGATACCAATCCCTCCGGCGACGACAGCCGGGCTACCTCGTCCGGGTCGGTGATGCCGGCAAGCGGCAGCAGGGTGCGCACGCGCTCCATGCGTTCCGACGTGAACGCCGCGCCCCTCAAAGCTTCCCGCCGCAAAATCGACTCGCGGAGCGAGAACGGTATGGCCAGCCCGATCAGCAGCACCGACGCGACGAACAGCAACGTGCCGAGCGCAGGCGCCAGGGTACTCTCGAGGTGCTTGAAGAAACGCACGACGATGACCTTGACGAAGAGGAGGGCGCCGATCGCCATCCCCAACACGAGGTGCGCTACCGTTCGCGCCGGCAACTCGATCTGATACCGCCACATCCGGGGCACCATCTGCCACATCAGGAACAGATAGATCACCCCGAAGACGTAGCCGAGGATGCGGTGGAGCAGCATGAGGTGCGGCGGGGCATCGCTCCTGCGCCGCTCCTTGTCGAACCGGAAGCCCCACAGATAGAACATCAGCACCGTCGTCACGGTAGCGACGACGACGAAGACGATCCCGAGAACCTGGTTGGTCAGAGGGCCCATGGATGCCGGATCTGGGGTGAAGTGTGATGGGTCTTCACGGTGGCGCGTCTCCTTCGTCGGGGTGCGAAGAGCGAAGAAATAGCCGTCCTCTCTTCTCTTGGCCAGGGCACGGGACGGATGCCGTCACTTCCCCAAAACGCACGCCGTCCCGTTCTGGTTCGCCGAGCCGACCCGCGACGTCAGCAAGCACCGACCATAGTGGAATCGGCGCGGCGCTGGCACTCCAGATACAGGCACCGCTGCACGAGGAAGGACATCCGCCAGACAACTGGTTCTTCCACCGGCGCTAGACAGCCGCGACCCCAGCAGAGAGACGGGATCGCGACCGCTCCGTTCCGAGCGGTTGGCCCCCACATCGGCCAGGACGAACTGATCACCTCCCGATTCGCTTGTCATTTGCGATTGCAATCCGCTTATTAGGGCCGTTGGCGGGACAGGCCGTCCAGTTTTCGTCATCTGTCCCAACCTCAACGCCTTGGAGGGCAACATGGCTCTCAACACCAAAGCGCTCGCCATTACGAGCGGTGCGCTTTTCGCCGGCTGCTTCCTGTTCGTGGGCGTGGCGAACCTGATCTGGGATTCGTACGGCGTGGCACTCCTCAACCTGGGAGCATCCATCTACCCGGGTTATGACGGCCCGGACGGCTTCGGATCGGTAATCGTCGTGTCACTCTACGCACTCGTCGACGGGGCCATCGGCGGCGCCATCTTTGGGTGGCTCTACAACACCGTAGCAGGACAAGGCGGAAGCTCGGCGGCCTAGGATGGCAGTGACCGAGCCCGCGACGCGACGCGGGCTCGGTGTTATTCCTCCAGCGCCTCCCTAAACCGGGCCAGGTGCTCGTCGGAGAATCGGCCCAGTTCGAACAGCGATACGCCGCGGGCGCCGGGCGTCGGCGGTAAGCTCGCGGCGGCCGTGTGCGTTTGCGACGAGCGAACGGCCTATGCTCCCCCGCGAATCCTCTGGGTGAGCGCCGGCTCCAACCCCAGCAGGCGAGCATAGAGCGCCAGCTGGCCTCGATGGTACATCTCCTGCGCTATCCCGTGCTGGAGCCACGTGAACTTGGTACCCTGTTCGCCGTCGAACCGCGTGATGAGCTGATAGAGCGCCAGTTCACCGGCGGCACGGAACCGCCGCTCGGCCTCCTTCAACTGCGACCTGAGCAGCCTGATGAGCTGCTGCTTGGTCCGGGCCTCGTACGCAGGTGTGGCGTACATGGCGAGCAGCTTGGGCCACGGTTTCCGGCGCAGGTTCGTGTCCGTTCTGGTAAGTTCGCCGGTCATGAACATCGCTACCTCGAGGATGTGCTGCACCAGTTCCCTGACGCTGCGCACCTCGGGCGTCGGCCGGAAATCGAAGTGCCGTGCAGGGATATTCCGCACTTCGTCAGCGAGCCCATCGCGCACGTCACGCCAGGCCTCGAGCGTTTCTTCCAGGAGGGACGGTTTCATGGGGCGGCTCCTTTCTCTCTCCACCAATACCAGAGCGCCTCGCATAGCCCTAGAGAGCACAAGAGAGGCGCGGCGGCTCACCCGACAACGCGTTCGGTGGCTGCCGCAAACATCCTTACGACAGCCGCGGCAGGTTCCACTGAACGGATTCCGCTGACGCTCTTGCCTGCCTGCCAGTACTCCATCTTGCCGCTCTCGTCGAGCAAAGCCCGCTTGATCTGCCAGATCGACTTGAGTGCGTAGATAGTGCGCATGATGTGCTTGGTCCTGCGGCCGCGCAGCATCCACCGCGCGACGGCGCCGGCTCGGAGGCCCATCCGATCTATATAGGGCGTGCGGATCACCGCCACCGGTACGCCGGTTATCCGCTCGCTGAGGACTATGTCGTCTTCCTCGGCGCGCACGATGGCCTGTTTGTATGCTTCGCTGGCGCGGCACTCGCTGGTGGCGATGAACCGGGTTCCCAACTGGACCCCTTGATACCCGAGCCGAATGGCACGCACGAAGTCGGCCGGTGTTCCGACACCACCGGCGCAGATCATCGGCACGCCCAGGTCGCCTACCTCTCCGACCAACTCTTCCTCGGACTTCGGGCCGGCATGTCCACCGGCGCGCCGGTTGACCGCGATCAGGCCGTGTACGCCGGATTCGAGGGCCTTGAGGGCCCACTTCCGCTCGGTCACGTCGTGATACACGACGCCCCCCACCTGGCTCACACTATCCACCACCCAACGCGGTTTGCCGAGTGATGTGACAAAGAACCTCACACCCTCTTCGAGCGCGATGTCGACCCACCTGACCATCCGGTTGTGATATAGCTTGGAGGACGACTCGATCAGGGCGTTCATGCCCATGGGCTTGTCGCCCGCCAAGCGCTTGATGAGTCGCAACCCCTCCCGGAAATCATGGCCATGAACAAAGGTGAGGGATATCGGCTGGACGATCCCAATCCCGCCTGCCCTGGAGACGGCGGCAACCAGTTCCGGGTTGCTGCAAGGGTACATCGCACCGCAAATCAGCGGGATCTCTATCCCAGCAGCACGCGTGAACTCGTTCACTTCGCCTGCCCGCTCGGGCGGAGATTCCACGTCACCGCCACCTGCGCCACCACGTCCCCCGCACCGTCCCTGATCTCTGCGTGCACGATGTGCTCGACCTCCGCGGGCACCTGCGGGATGTCCGTACTGCACTCTGCCACCAGCTTCCCCCGAGCCTTCTTGGTGTACTCGACCGAAAGCCCGGCCACGATGCCCCGTACGGTCGGTGGGAGTCCCGTGAGCATGGCGAGGCCGGTGGTGAACTCACCCAGGTTCACCAGGGCCACGGCGTGGACCGAATTCAGGTGGTTCCGGATGCCCCGGCGGTCCCTGAGCGCGACACGCGCATACCCCGGACGCAGCTCTTGCACCGCAGGACGCAGGGCCCCCGTGTACGGCACCATGCGGCCGATCAGCCGGGAAAATATCCAGGAGCCCGCCGGGGCCGACTGGAGTCGGTTCCAAGTCCGCAAGATGAGGGCGCCGGGGGATTCGGAGATTCTGGGCATGCGCGAGTCGTAGTTGGAGATACGGTCAAGCAGAATCCGCTTTGGAGTAATGGAAAACCCGGATGCCGGGCTACGCCAGCCCGCCGGCCGAGGGACGACTCGTGCCCCACCCCAAACCGCTCCTGCGCTCGACTCCTCTTGGGGTTCGACGCAGGTAGTACCGCGCAAACCGCGGTCAGGACCGTAGGAAACGCCTCAACCGCGCCCCTTCCAACGCTTCGTGCTTTTTCTGGTGCAGCATTAACGCGCGCCCGTGCGCTGCGGCCGACCACAGGATCAGCCCAAACACCCCGACCACGACGGCCCACGCCAGCGGTCGCGCGCGCGCGAGCCCAATCCCGGAACCGATGATCGTGAGCGCGCCGAGCACGACTTCCGCCACGGCGAGAGACGAGTACCCCAGGAGCACCCGGACGCGGGGACGCAGCTTGAAGCCGCCGGAGGCAGCGGCGAGCAGACCGAGCAATAGAAGGAGAACGCCCATCCGGCGCTCACCCACGCGCCAAGAGCATCACCGCGTGCCCACCGATCAACATGAACGGCACACTGCGCTCACCGAGCCCACGGCCGAGCCGGGCTTGTGAGAGCTGCAAAACGGGAGCATCGGAAAAAGCCGATGCACCGTGCGCGAGTGCGACGAGACGATCATGCTACGAAAATACGGCGGGCCGCCAGCTAAGTGCAACCGGGAAAACGACTTGACCGCTTCCAGGATATGTGGGGGCGTCCTAGCTTGGCCGCGCGCCTCCGGCGGACCTGTACCTGGAACGTCCCACTAAGGTCGTTCAAAACCAACCACGAGCGCGAGCCGCTCGATGGTTTCCAGCCTCGCCCCATTGCCCAGCCGCGCTCGCTCAGCACGATACCGGACAGTAAGACTGAGTGGGAAGCCGCTCGCGCTGATGATCAGACCCCCGTCGATACCATATCCATTGTCGAACGGCACGCCTACGTTTACATCCGCCGCAAGCACGCGCCAGCCGTCCAGATACCCACGAACTGGCCCGAGGAGACGCGCTTCGCCGTGCAGTCGCACTTCAAAGAAGAGCCAGCGCTCCCTACCGGCGGCACTCACCAAGCTCCTAACGTGCGGTCCCACTAGAAGCGCCATCTCACGCAGTAGCCGAAACCATACCATCACCTCACCCTCCACGAGGTCATGCTCGGGCTCTGCTGACTCGCTCGTCAGCCTACCTTGGTTGTAGCGGACGGCGAGATCGAGCCACGATATCGACACTCGTCCCTCGAACCCGATGGTGGTGCCTGTGAATTGCGCGCTATCGACGGGCGTTTCACGAGACAGGCGCACCGCCGCCACCGCTCCACCCAACCCAAACTGTTGTCCCGCGGTGGAGCGGAACGGGATGAAGCACGCTGCGAAGGCAACGACGGTGATCAGGTGCATTCCGCGGCTCACTGCTCTCGGTAGATCACCACTGGTGTGGCCGTTCGTACCATGAAACGGATCTCGGATCGTCGCTTGGCGTTCTCTTGTACGACCTCACGCACTGCCTCACGCCACGCCTGACGAACGCTGTCGTTGACTGCGATGTTGCGCGGGATCGCCCGCCCTGGTCGCTGTTGCAGAAAGCCTGCAATGCCGGCCATGCCGATGGCTACCCCCAGGGCGTATCGCCCGCCCGAGAGCGCTCCGTCCGGCGCGAGAGCGGAAGAAAGCCCAACCATGGCAGCGCCGAAGAGGACGCCGCCCACAAGCGACTCGATACCCGGACGGACTGCTTGGCGTTCGAGCAGCAAGCTGGAATCAGCGAGCGGCGCGGGATGCAGCAGCGTGTCGCTGCGTTCCACGAGAACGTCGAGTGTAAGGCGCACTACGCGTACAACCGATCCTCTCTCGTCTGAGGATGCAACGCTCAACACGTATCGATCTGATCCTACGATCGTTCCGTCCGTGGTGCTAAAGTCCCACTCGAGTTGCAGGCTATCGCCCATAGGGCCCACGTACAGGGTGCGCACGAGCGTACCATCGACGCGCTGAATCTCAGCCGTCACATGATGGAACGCGGTCGCGAACACGCGGGCCGCGAACCCCGATGCGCCGAGCACGTACGATGAAGAGTCCGGCGCAACCACGGCGGTTGCCACCGTTCGCCTCCGTACGGACTCGAAGACAGTCGCTACTTCTGGCGGGAAGACGAGTTGATCGATCCGGTGACGCGGATCGAGGCGCACGAGGCGAGCGAAGACGGCCCGAGCGGAATCGGCATTCCCTCGGAAGAACTCGGTCGCCGCAAGGTAGGTTAGCGCCAGAGCGCGGGCTGATGGTTCGAGCGGTGTTGTACCCGACGACGAGAGCCCGCGCCGCAGCAGACCGGCTGCAGCTTCGAAGTCGAGGTTGTCGTACGCTTGGATGCCGGACGCGATCAGCTCGTCGGCGGTTTGGGCCGGAGCGCGCGGTGCGGCGACGGCGATCAGGAACGCCGTGGCGAGCACTCGGATCCCGATCACGGACGAATCGGTTCGAGTTCGATGCCCGTGATTCTCAGCTCGGCGCCGGATCGTATCTCGATGACTCGCTCAAACGCCGCGAACCCATCGCGCTCGATCCGCAGGACATGGGTTCCCGGCGCAATCGAGAGGTTGACTTTGGGAGTGTTGCCGATGCGGCGATCATCGATATACAGGACTCCCCATGGTCTCGAGCTGACAAACAGCATGCCGGGTCGGGCGCGGACCGCCGGCCGGCTGCGGGTCCGCACCGCCGGAGTCGGTTGCCGGGCCCCGACTGCCGGCGCCCCGGCCGCGGCAGCAGGGGGTACCACCGGCAACGACTCTGGGCGGGCAACGTCCGAGAGCACGGTGTCGGCGCCGACTTGACCGGCCGGCACAGGCCGTGTCCCGATGATCGGAGAGCGCTGAGCGGTCACCCAGTCCTGGGGCACCGGCGCCCGCAGCCAGAGCATCAGCGCGACTCCTCCGGCCACTAACGCAATGAGCAACAGGACAACCTTGGTTGGAAATACGCGTGGCTGTGCCTCGGGCAACATGAAGACCTTGCTCGAAGCTTCACTGGGACGGCTTGCCAACAAGAGTGGGGAACTCGCCCCCGGACCTCCACCGTCCAAGACCGCGACGAAGTCGAGCACTGTCGCGAACCGGGCCTGAGGATCGGGCGACACAGCCCGGTCGATCGCCGTCGTGATTTCCGGTGGCAGGCTCTCGAATTGCTTCTGCGCTGACCGCCCGCCTTCAGTAGGATCGGAGTCCTCGTCACCACCGATATCGCCGCTGCCCAGGATCCCACCAAGAAGGCAATCGCGGGCCACGCAGGCGAGGGCGAATTGGTCGGCCTGCGGACCGGGAGACCGGCGGCTGAGCTGTTCGGGCGCCACGTATCGCGCCGACAGCAAAGCCCTCCATCCGGAGTCCTCACGGCCCGCTCGCGCTATGCTATTGAGTACCGCCACATCGCTCAATCGGGCCCACCCTTCGGTATCGATATGGATCGTTGCCGGCGTGACAGCGCCGTGAATCAGGCCCTGGCGGTGGATATACTCGAGACCGCTCGCAAGCTGTTCGAGCAACTCGAGGCAGGCATTGACATCCCAGGGACCCGACTCGCGGAGCGTGGCGGCCAGCGAGCGACCCTTGATCGCGTCCATCGTATACCAAAGCAACGATCGCGACAGCCCAGAATTCCGCAGCGGGATCACATGTGGATGCCGCAGCATGCGTGCAGCAGAGGCAGCCAGCTCGAACTGCTGTATGATCTCGGCATTCAACGGACCCTGGTGGGGGAGGAGCTGGAGCGTTACGAGGCAATCGGCCTCGAGGTCTTGAGCCAAGTACCGAATGGATGACTGCCTACGCTCCAGCAACACCTGCAGATGGAACTTGCCCGCCAGTTCCTTCTGCACGGTCTCCTGGACCTCGTCGGCGATCGGCTCGTGAACGACCACACCGTCAGATGGAGAGAAGCCACACAGCACGCACTCGTTCGTCTCTGTGGAGATCTCGGCGACGGAGCAACGCGGGCAGATCATTGTCGTAAGATCATCGTTGGCGGATGATTACGCAAAGGGCACTCACAGGCACTAGTTGACGGTCACGTCGAACGTCGGTGTCGCCACCACCGCGCTGCCCGACTGCACCAACGCCGCGGCCGGCACCGTCACCGTGATCGTCTCCGTCGCCGTGATGTCGTAGCCCGCAAACGCCGGCAGCGTTATCGTCACCACCGTGGCAGTGGTACGCACCACATCGGTAAAGCTCAGTCCCGCCCGCACCACCGCGTCCCAACCGGTCCCCTCAGCACTATCTGAATCCAGCCCGTCGCTCAGCGTTGTCACGTGATGCTGAACGCCGTACTGGTCGCCTTAGTCGGGCTGAACCCCGTCCCGCCCGCCGTCGCGTCCAGCGTGTAACCACCCGCCAGATCCACCGATAGATCGCTGTACGTCGCCGTCCCCGTGCTCCAGTCCACGTCCACCGTCACTGTCCCCGACAGC
>JADFNB010000086.1 GCA_022563595.1 Gemmatimonadota bacterium | reverse complement strand
GGATCCGGATGACGAGTTGTTCGGTCTCTACCACGGCGTGCCGTTGACCGACCGCGAGGTCGGCTATACAGGGATTCCGGACCGTGTCATCATCTATCGCGGTCCCATTCTTCGGTGCTGTGCCACTTCTCGTGAGGTGCAGCGCCAGATACGTGAAACGGTCATTCACGAGATCGGTCACCACCTCGGTCTCGGCGACGACGACATGGTGTTCTAGTGCTCTTGCGCCATGGGGTCGAAGGCGCGCGCCTGGAGAGCAGGCCAGAGTAACGCGACCGCCAGTTCGTGCTTGAGCACGTTGAGCCAACTTTCGAGGGCTGCACCTCCCGATGTTCGCATCGAGAATCCAGCCAACTGCCGAAAGAACTCAGTGGAACACCACATGCACCAGGACGAGGGAAGCAGCCAGCACCACGCCGAATCGTGCCACACTCCGATGGGATACCACGAGGAGGGCTTGCTCCAAACGCCACCCGTTTCGCGCAATCGTGGGAATCGCCACCGCGGCGAACGTGACGACGATTACCCAAGCCGACCGCACGAAGTAATTCATCTCCGGAAAGCCGACCTTGAGGGCCAGATAGAACGGGACGCTCGAGAGCAGCGTCGTCAACACGAGGCGCCTGGACGGACGGAGCAGGAAGACGGCCGCCAGCACCAGTAGCACGAACCCGTTCTTTACATAGTACGACAGCTCATTGAACCAATGGGTGAGTGGGAAGGCCGGGTTGCTGAACTTGGCGTAGATCACGACGAAGCTGAAGAGCACACCCGAGACGAGCGTCGCAACGATCGCGCGCCTGCCGCTCCGCACGACCTGAGCGTCGGTCGCGTCCGGTCGCAGGTGGCGACGGTAAATGTCCACCGACCACATGGTGGCAACGGAGTGGTAGATCGAATCCAGTGTGCTCATGAGCGAGGCGAAGAGCCCACACAGCACGAGGCCGCGGACGCCTGCGGGCAGGAAGGTGTTGAGCAGTGTGAGGTACGCGAGGTCGGGGTCTTCGAGTGGTTGGTCACCCAGAATCCCCGCCACGGCGATTCCCGGGACGACGATGATGAGCACCATCAAGTACTTGAGCGTACCGCCCACGAGGAGACCGATCTGCGCGTGTTTGAGGCTCTTCGCTGCCAGTGCACGTTGCAGGATCACCTGATTAGCGCCCCAGTAGTTGAGGTTCAGGAGGAACATGCCAAACAGCGCGGTCCAGGGGAGCGTGTCGTGGTCACGTGGGAGATGGAGATGCATCAGGTGACCGGTCGAGCTCCACAGCTGAGACCAGCCGCCCAAATAGTGAATCGCGACGCTCAGCGAGATAATGCCGCCGCCCACGAGCAGCACGAACTGCACGATGTCGGTGCGCACGACCGCCCGGAGCCCACCCAGGTAGGTGTACGCCGCCGAGAAAACGCCGGTCAGCACGACCAGGAGTCCCAGTCGCACGGCAGGATCGAGCTGCTGGAGTCCGCCCATGCTTCCGAACACGCCGTCGATCGCGTATGCCGCCCAGAACAGCGCCGTCCCCAGGTAGAGGAGCGAGTACAGCAAGATCATGAGCACGGCGTACGCCAGCGCGACCTTGGATCCGAGCTTCGCCTCGAGGAACTGGCTGATCGTGACCACCCGCATTCGGAGGTACAGCGGGACGAAGAAGAAGGTGGCGATCAGAATTCCGAAGATCGCGTTGATCTCGAGGTTCGCCTGGGCCAGTCCGAACAGGTACGCCGAACCGGCCATCGAGATGAAATGGCCCGCCTGGATGTTGGTGGCGATGGTCGACATGGCGATGGCCGGCCACTTGAGCGAGCGGGAGCTCAGGAAATACTCCTCGACACCCACGTCCGGTTTCGCGCGGGCTCGAATGCCGATGGCGAGGATGACCGCGAAGTAGGTGGCGAGGATGCCAAGGTCGAGGAGCATGATGTCGGCCTAGCTTAGCGGCCGAGCAGCTGTGCGACAACCCGTCGCGTGTCGTGGGGGAGAAGGTGCTCATGGCAAACAGCCGGCTCGATGACCGGTTGTTCGAGTCGGGACGGCCGGCACCGCTTAGGTGGGTGTAGAGCTGTCCCCCCTGCCGATTGTCAGCCTAGATGTAGCGGTAGATCGTCTCGTGACTGATCGGGAGAAGCCGATGCTGCCGCGGTTGGGGGTGTTTCTCGCCGTGGCGATTCGCCCGGCCTCATCGCCCGTCAGGGCGTCCGGGGGCGGGCCACTGTCGTGTGTTCGCGGGCTATCTCAAACACGACCGTAAGGTGTCGTTTCCCGCGAATCATCTCGACCACGGCGGAACGATGCCGTTCATCCGTGCATAGGCAATCGATTGTCCCGTGTGCTCGTTCATGTGTGCCAGTAGCTGGAACAGGACCGCCCATCCGGCAACTCGACGCCCGTACAGGATCGTCTGTCGCGTGAGATCTGCTTCGCTCATCTGACCGGCCGAGCGCTTCACATGCTCGATGGACTTCACGAGCAGCTCCACCACCACCGCCTTGTCGGTGATCGATTCGAAGTTGGGCCAGTCGACGCCTGATGGGGCAGGGATGTTCAGGTTCTCTTCGAGATACAGGTAGTTGTACCGCGCTATGTGCGTGTAGACCCGCGCGATCGACATTACGCCCTCGCCAGGGCTCCACGTGTAGAGATCTCCAGGCACGGCCTCCGAGAGCATCTCGAGTTTGCGAGTGGATCGATCGAAGTGTGCCATGAACTCGTCGCGGTAATCGATTGGCGAACTCTGGGCCAATGCCGGGGCGGCGATCAGCGAGAGGGCCACGACGATGAGGGGAATTGATCGAGTTACGGGCATCCTGGCCTCCGGCGTCACTTCGCTCTTGCCAATGGGCTCGAGAAGAACGCCCGTCCGTGCCACGAGTATCTCGCGGGGATCTCCCAACCTCCGTCTTGTAACGCACCTATGGTTTCGATCGTGGTGTCAAACACGACTGTATCCAAGATAGGAATTTGCTTTCCCCTATCCCAAGTATCGCCCTTGGTACTGGAGGTGTCCAGCCAGTGGGATGAGGGTACCCGGGCAGTCTCCGGTAGCTCGCATGCCGGGTACGGGACGATTCGTACCACTGCTCGGCTGTTTGCCAGCCTGCGGGTCGGTCATTGGCACCCCCGTACTGCCGGCAGGCGATGAAGGACAGGAGCACCCGCCACTAACTGACAACCCCCCAGGCCGCGGGGTCCCCGGCACCCGTCAACTGTATCTGTTTGGATCGGGCGTTGCAGCACTCAGCGGCGCGGCGCCAGCACCAGCAGGTGGTCGTTCTGCGCCGTGATCGCGGCGGGATCATCGAAGGTTGCTCTGACGCGGATCTCGAAGGTATCGAGCGCCTCCTCGAACTCGTCCGCCGAGTAAAACCGGAACGTGGAGTAGCCGCCACTCCGAGCCTGCTCGAGGAGTCGGGACAGGCTCGTGCGGATTGTCCACTGCATCTCGCGCAGTTCGATCGACTCGAAGTCGGTGATCGCGCCGAGCGCCGCGCGGAGCGTGCTCTTGGAGTAGAGCCGCGTTTCGCGTTCGGCGAAGTGTGGGAAGAGCTGACCCCAGATGGTGCGCTGGTTCTGTTCCGGCGTGCGTGTATAGAGGATGAGCCTTCCCTTCAGTCGCACCACGCGGGCGGCCTCGGCGAGAAACGCCGGTAGGTCGAAGTGGTGGACGGCGTTGAACGACAACACCGCGCTGAACGACTGCGCTGCAAAAGGGAGAAACTCAGCGAACCCGATCGCGCGGTCCATGCCCCCTGTATCCTTTGGCTGATGTGCCGGTCCGCCGCGCAACATTTCGGGGATGGCGTCGTACGCCACGCCGCGGTAGCGGAGGCCGGTGCGTTTGCTCACACCGTGGACCACAGCCTCCGCATACCTGCCTGTTCCCGCTCCCACATCTAGAATCGCAAGGCTGTTCGTTTGCTCGGCGAGTTGCTCCAATTCGAAAGAGACACGACGAACAGCGCGCGCATCGAGCTCGCGCATCTCGCGATACCGTAGCGCGATCCCTCGAAAGTGTCTTGCCATCGATGATTGAAGCACCCGTATCCCGCTCTCTCGCAGCTGTCAGCCGACGCCGACCTTGATATGTGTTTCCCCCCTTGCAATCCCCTCCATCCCGCGGGTCTTAGAGAACCCAGTTCTGATCAGCCGGCCTCGCTGCATCGTATCGTTCAAGGTAGTATGCCGCGGTGGGGCGTGACAGGGAACCGCACCGCGGACATTCCACCGCAGCCCCAGGGGTCAGG
>JADFNB010000085.1 GCA_022563595.1 Gemmatimonadota bacterium | reverse complement strand
GGAAGGTGCTCCGGATTAGGACGGATGCGAACGGCCGGGCCGACTTCGTGCTCGAGCCCGGCCGGTGGTGGCTCGTCCTCAGGGTTCCCCATTCAGAGAACCCGTTTCTCGAGTACCGGTGGGAGGTGCCGCTGGTCGTTCGCGGGCACCGGCCGCTGCGGGTACCTATTTTCGATAACAACGTCGAGATTCGCTGGAGGCACTGACGTGACGCCATATCACTGGATTGCGCTCGTAGCCGCGGGAGCGGGGTTGTCCGCCTGCTCCGAAACCGAACGGAGCGATGAGGTGCTCTTCTCGGTGGCGGTCACCGACCTCCCTGCCACGATCAACAACAAGTTGGCCCAGGGCCACGGCCTGGAGGACACGCTAGAGCTTCGGCTGCGCGGGGAGGTGTTCGATCCGCCTCACATTAGCGAGATCGTCGCACGTGGCACGGTCGACCGGAGCACCGCGCTGGCCGCCTCTGATGCGGATTTCTCCGCGTTCAAGGCGGGTGACGACGAGTGGATCGTCGAGACCTTCGCCGCTGTGGACCAGCCGGAGATCCGCTCGTTCCTTGCGGACTCGAACGTGCGGCGTGGGAGCCGCACCCTGTTTCAGCGGATCGAGCGCCAACTGGTCTACGTCGTGGCGCGGTATCCGACCGGTGATTCAGAGTACCGTCTGGTATTCCTCAACTACTACAACGAGCGCCGCCGTGGGAAGGTCCAAGTCTACACCTTCGAGAATGGTGAGTGGAAGCGGACCAACCGCTTGTCGCGGGATTCGACCTTGTGGCTGGCACTGCTCGCCTTTCAGCGCGGCTCCATTATGCAGCGCTGAATGGCGACAGTAAAAGGCGCCCTGACCGCACGGTCAGGGCGCCATGTTAGACCGACTAGACGAGACCTCCTACTAATCGTCGCAGCCAGCATCCTCCCAGTTGTCCGTATCCTCCACCGCATCCTCATCACCGTTCTCGATCCCTGCCACACAACCCGGGAACAATGTCACATGTGCCGGAGTGATCACCGAGAAGAACGACTGGATCGCAAGGAAGTTGAAGTCGCCGTCAACGACGCGCCACACGGTCGCCTCGGGACATTCCAGGGTCTCGCCGCTCCTGTCGCCGATGAACGCCGTGAACCCGCCGTCGATGAACTGGATATCGATGTCGCCAGGGCACGGGAACTCGAGGAGCGCCGTGAACTGGTAGTCGAAGCCCACCGGCGCCATTGTGTAGTAGGTTCTCGTCACAGCGGACGCATCGTGGACGACCGAGAACCGCAAGGGAAGCGGCTTATCCTCGAGCGTGGCGCCCGGAGTGAAGAGGCCCGGGAACCCCTGATGGTTCGTGAAGAACGCCCCGGTCACCGTGAACGAGACGGCCTCGGCAATCTGCCCGGCCCCCTGATCCACGATTGTGAGGTCGTACGTGCCCGCCGCAGTGAACGGGGACACGTAGAAGGTCAGCGCGTCGGGATCCCAAGTAGGAAACGCCGGGCTTGCAGCGGTCCCGTCCCAGCTAGGCTGAACCACGCCACCTATCTGGATCGTCTCGTCGCCGTCCCAGGTCCGATTGCCCGCGCGCGTGACCGTGATCGGTCCGCCCTGCACGGCCGCCGTAGTAGCGCTGATCGTCCCGCCGAACACACCTGGCACGACCTCGACGCGTTTCGAGGCAGTAGCACCACCGAAATCCGGACTCATTGCGACTTGGAGCGTGACGAAGCCCGGCTGCTGGCCGGCCGCGTCGTATGCGACGTCGCTCGAGGCCGTGAGGGGCAACCTAAACTCGTTCAGGCTCTCAAGTTCGGGAACCACGAACCCGGTCGGAGGCGTCACCGTGTTCCCCGCCCCGTCGAAGAACTCGAGCCCGAATGCGGCCGCGGCACCTGACAGGACCTGGTCAGGACCCGTGATGATTACCCCGGCTGGCCCAACACGAACCGTGAGCAGTTCCTCGAGCGACCCCAAGGTCACCTTCAGCGTCGTCTCGCCCCAGGCGAGCCCGGAGACTGTGGCGGTGGATGCCCACGCTTCCGTGCCTGCACCGGTGACGACTGACGCGACGCTGCTGTTGCTGGATGAAATACTGGGCGTTGCACCCGAGATGATCGGGTTCCCTGTCTCGTCACGCCCCTGCATCCCGATCGTCACGCTCTCACCGATACGCAACACGAACAAGCTGGTGCTCAGATCGATCGCTACCGCCGGCCCGGCCGGTCCGCCGGGGAAGATCAGGGTTTCGTCTCCGCAGCTCGCGAAGACGAACGCCATAGCCGCGGCCGCGATCGCCCGACGAAAGATCCGTTCCATAATGACGCGCTCCTATGCTCAGTTAGTGTTCCCAGGCCGCGCCCGGCCGCCCGCCTATCACATCGGGCGGCCCGAGCACGGGCGATGAAACCCGGCCTAGCTGCTTATGGTCGTATCGGCGACGATCTCGGGGAGGTCGCCCTCGAAGACGACATTCAGCCCGATTCCGGATCCGCCGTTCTTCGGATCCAGCGTCAGCACGAACTTTCCCGGAACCCAAATCCTGAACGGCGCCTTTCCCGACAGACTCAGCGAGCCCGCGCAGCTGGGGACAGTCGATCCGGACCCGCAGTTGCGTATCTGCGAGGATTCGATCGCGACACTCGACACGCCGGGAAGCAACCCGTCGATGTCCGCGTCCACCAGACTGATCCGATTCTCCACCGTCACGGCGCTGAAACCGGTCCTGAGAATATCGACCATAGTCGCCGCACCGTCCTCGTCCAGCAGATACCCGCGGTAGAAGAAGCCCACCGGCGGCCGGCCGATCCGTGTGAAGTCGACCGATATCTCCAAGCCGCGGATCCCGGCTCGACCGACACCGATGACCGGGTAGATGAAGTCCCTGGCCGAGCTGGCGTCGGTATCGACCACCTCCGTGCCACCGAAGTTTCCGAACGACACCGCGCCGCCACCAGCGGCACTGATGCGGCGCCACAGGAACTTGGCCGCGCCGGGTACCGTGGCTCCGGCGGAAGTCTCGAGCGTGACCAGGATCGTGTTGGCCGCGTCGACCGCCGATCCATCGCCCGCGGAATCGGCAATGATGCGGACGCTGAACACCAGCGGATCGATATAACCGGTGTAGCTGTTCACAGGGCTGGCCGCGGTGGCGATGACGGTACTGTCGGTGACGAAGATCGTATCACCGGTCACCGGATCTATGAGGACGCCGCCCGTGACCGGGTCCAGGCCGGGCGTGGTGAAGAACTCCACGACCGAACCGAAGATCCGCGTATAGACGTCCTGGCCCGCGGCATCCTGGCTCACCGCCCAGAACTGGTAGGCGCCGCTGCTCAGGTCGCGCAGACCGCTCAGTGTAAGCGTGGCCGCACCACCTCCGACCGCGACGGTGCCACCGGGGAGCCCGGCAGGCGCGCTCGCGACGGTAAAGTCGTACGACAGCGGCCCGATGGGCGTGAAGACCGACGCGCGATCATCGTCGCACCCCGCCACGCCAACGGCGAGGGCCGCGACCGCAGCTAGATAGCATGCTGGCTTCATCACTGCCCTCCCGGTGTGAAGGAAAAGGCGAGCGCTATCTGGATGTTGTGCGCCGTGCCGAAGAACGGGTCCTTAGCCGGTAGGACCTCAGGGAATCTCGTCGGCGCGAAGGCCGGGTCGACCGGATTCAGGAGCGACCGATCGAAGTCCGTGAACACGTAATCGCGGACCTCGATCCGTACGGCTGTCCCGGGACTCGTGGCGAAGTTGATGCCGCCACCGAAGCTGAACCCCAGCTCCACAAAGTTGCTCGAGCCGCGCGCGACCTGCGGATCGAGTGTCACCCGGTATCCGCCGACGCTGCCGCGCAAGAAAGGCGCGAATTTCCCGCCGGTCGTGATCTCCGCCTGGATGCCGAACTGCACGATTGTCAGGGGTTGTTTCACGCCGAAGCTGAACGTCGTGTCACCGAAGCTCATCTCGGCCGGGAAGAAGCTGCTGTCCGTCTGAGGGCGCGACACATCGAGCATGAACCCTATCCCGAGGTTGTTGCTGATGTAGTAAAGCCCGTCAAGGCCGAGCAGCGCTCCCTCTTGAATGCCGGTCTCGTCGGCGTACCGAACGTAGCCAAGACGCGGGCCCACCGCGAACATGCCGGCCGAGGTCTGGGCCGCGACGGTAGACGCGCTGAGCGCCATGACGGCCACGCCGAGCACCAGTTTTCGTAGCATCCGCACTCTCCCGATGCGTTGAAGTGGGGGGGCGAGGGCCGAATGCCCTCGCCCCAACCGCTCGGTTAGTTGCCTCCAAGCTCGAACGAAAAGACCTGCACGTTCTGCAGCTCACCCATATTG
>JADFNB010000017.1 GCA_022563595.1 Gemmatimonadota bacterium | reverse complement strand
CCTTGGCCCTTCGTGCCGCTGTAATACCAGGCTCCGGCCAAGATGGCAATTTCGTCGCCGTTGTTGGCAATGGATTTGGTCGTTCTTTCGACAGCCGTCGCCACTTCGCTGGCAGGAACTTGGTCAGCTTCAACCAGACGACTTTGGACAACTTGGACCGCCGCCGCCAACCAGTTGTTCTCTGTGTCAATGATGACATGGTTGACTAACATACCTGGAACTGGCATGTTCGTGAATAGGAAGATATGCCGGTCGTAATCCTTTGGAAGATATGGCCGTATGCGGTGGACCGCCTGGTAAAGCTCTGCTTGACACTTCTGCCAATAGTAGTCCGAAACCGGAGGTGTCCAGAAGCCCCATGTTTTTACTTCATACTCGCGTTCATCGCGCATTTTTAGTGATGCCGACTTGTTGTTCGGAATAAACTTCAATGGGCTGGGGTCGTCGTACAGGAACGCCTCGCACTCCTCTTGGAATTCGGTGAGGTTTGGAATGGGGCAGCCGAGTATCACCAATATCTGGCTCTCTAGAAACGCGTTGGACCCGCGCAGGTTGAAGAAGTGCATAGGAGTCGGCATATCCAGGAAGCCCATGGAGTGAATTCGTTCGACCAACTGGCTTTCGATTTTCTTGTGTGTAATCACACCGACCTTCCAGATCAGGTCAAACGGGTCCAGCGCCGCCGCCGCGAGCAGGATCGGGATTCCGATGCTCGGCACGGCGCCACTGCGCAGCGCTTCGATCCCACGCTGCTGGCGAGCGGCGTGTTCCGCCGGGGGAACATCTTCGAGCCCGGAGAGGTCGAGTCTGTGTTCCATGAGGACGGACGCACGGCCACCGTTTCCGTCCTGAACATGCTGGAAGAAAATGTCCTCACGATCGCAACCAACGGAAAGCCCGATGCCTCGTTATACAGGTTTTGGTTCGAGGCGTGCGGCGACTCGATTTCCAAGCAACCGCTCGCCGGTGATGCTTCGACCCAAACCCTTGCCCCACTCATTACCCTGGCCCACCGTCCCGACGCTCGCATAGCCGCCGTGATCGGCCAGGGCTCGGGTATGTCGTCGCATTTCCTTCTGGCGAGCCCGACCATCGAGGAGCTGGTAACCATCGAGATCGAACCGGCGATGATTCGTGGCTCGCGTGAGTTCTATCCGGCGAATCGTCGTGTGTTCGACGATCCGCGGTCGAGAATCGTCATCGAGGACGCGAAGACGTATTTTGCTGCCGCCGGACGCAAATACGACCTCATTTTTTCAGAGCCGTCCAATCCGTGGGTGAGCGGAGTCGCGAGCCTGTTCACTACGGAGTTCTACCAGCATATCAGTAGGTACATGTCTGACGACGGCGTCTTCGGGCAATGGCTCCACCTATACGAGATCGACGACGCGCTCGTCTTGAGCATCTTGGCGGCGATTCACGAGAATTTTCCCGCATACGAAATCTTCCTTACCGACGCAAGAGACATGCTCGTTGTGGCTACGAAAGCGGAGCGGTTGTCACAACCAGACTGGTCGGTCGCCGAATCGCCGGAATTGCTCAAGGACCTGTGCAATATCGTGCCGCTGACTCCCGAAGCATTCGAGGGTACGCGAGTGACCCATCGGGCCGCGATGGCGCCTCTTTTGGATAACTGGGGAGAGGCCAATTCGGATTTCTTCCCGGTGGTGGATCTGTTTGCGGAGCGAACCCGATATATGAGATTGACGGCCCAAGGCTTTATCGGCCTTGCCTCGGACAGATTCGACTTCACTGCTCCATTCTTCAATCGGCGATCACCACTTGGCACTGAGCCTGTGGTGGCGATGCCGCGCATACCACGGGTCGGCGCGCGCGCGCTGAGCGCGGTCCTCCGCACGCCTCGCGGTGAGGTGATCGAAAATCTCGACAACATGCCAATGGACTCTCGCGGTGCGGTGTTTCGGAGGGAGCTGTGGCAAAATGCGTTGCGTGCGGATCATGGGCCGAGTGATTGGAAGATCTGGGTTACCAGGACTCTCGCCGTGGAGGCCGAGATCGGTAAAGGGACTGCGGGAGTGGCAGACGAGGCGGTATTCAGTGACATCACCGAGTTCCTCGATCGCCACGACGCTCCGGAACTGGCAAGAGAAGCCATAGCGTTCCGTTATGGAATCGCGGCCTGGGACTTCGAGAAAGTTTCCCGGGCCACCGACGCCCTAATGCAGAGCGTACTGGACAGCGAGGGTTGGATTCTTCCCCATGAAGCACTGTTCGGTGGGGTGGTCGCCAAGCTACGGCTCCGCGACTTTGAGGGGGCGATGTCGGTATGGGAGCAACTGCGGCCACTGGTGCGACCAGACGGCTTCGATCTGCGGCTCGAGTTGCTCGAGTCCTATCTCGACGTATTCAATCCCGCTCACGGATCGTAGAGCGTCAGGTTGGCTGATCTGTAGGTCGAACCAAGATCTCGTTCACGTTCACGTGATCCAGCCGCGACAGTACGAACAGGATCATCTCGGCGATATCAATTGACTCCAGCGATGTTTTCTCGGCCCACAGCGCTGTCCAACTAGAGCACCCGTTTCTTCGCGAATCGCGGAGGCTTCAAGTGAGTCTCCCGCCGTTCGGCGACTCACGTGCACCTCGCGATAGTGGCGGAGGAATTCCTCGACGGGATACTGGTAGGCCGTAGGATGGGACATCGTACCTCTTCGAGAATGCTGTCGAACGGCTCCGCGCTTCAGCTTCGGGCGAATATGCACTTCGCGCTGATGGACCGTCAAACTGGCCCCGAGCGGAGAGGAGCCCCATCTTAGGGACGCCGCGAGCCCGGAGCCCCACGTGTCGGATGTGCTGGACCGTCTCACCACAGCTTTAGCAGAGCGCTACCGCGTCGAGCGCGAGATCGGCGCGGGCGGCATGGCGACCGTGTACCTGGCGGAAGACCTCAAGCACCACCGCCAGGTCGCGATCAAGGTGCTGCGGCCTGAGCTGGCAGCCGTGATGGGCGTGGAGCGGTTCCTCAGAGAGATCGAGATCGCCGCGCGGCTGCAGCATCCGCATATCCTGCCGCTGTACGACTCCGGCGACGCCGATGGGCTGCTGTACTACGTGATGCCCTTCGTCGAGGGCGAATCGCTGCGGCAGCGGTTGGACCGTGAGAAGCAGCTGCCGATTGAGGATGCGCTGAAGATCGCGCGGGAAGTGGGCGATGCGCTGAGCTTCGCTCACTCGCACGATGTTATCCACCGCGACATTAAGCCCGAGAACATACTCTTTGAAGGCGGTCACGCGGTCGTCAGTGACTTTGGCATTGCTCGCGCCGTCACCGTTGCCGGCGGCGAGCGCCTGACCGAGACCGGGACGGCCATTGGCACACCGAAGTACATGTCCCCAGAACAAGCCGCTGGCTCAAAGGAGTTGGATGGCCGCAGCGACTTGTACAGCCTGGGCTGCGTTCTCTACGAAATGCTTGCAGGCCAACCGCCCTTCACTGGTCCCACCGTCGAGAGCGTGATCAAGCAGCATCTGACGGCTGAGCCGCCGAACGTCACAGCGATTCGCCCAGCAGTCCCAGCGGACATCGTGGGTGTGCTTGCCCGAGCGTTGGCCAAGACACCTGCTGACCGGTTCAGTCCCGTTGGAGTGTTTGTTGAGGCGTTGGCGAAGCGAGAGTCTGCCGCCGCGGTGTCTGCCCCAGTGCTTTTCACGCGCCCGACGTTCCGGGCGTGGCGTCTGCCCGCCTTGCTTGGAGTGGTGCTGGTAGTCGTGGTCGGCGCGGCCTTAGTTGTCGGACGCTGGATTGGACCGAGCCCCGCAGGTGAGCCAGAACATCCCCGGACCGCAATCGCGGTGTTGCCGTTCCAGAATCTGAGTGCCGAGGGGCCGCACGCCTACTTCGCGGGCGGGTTGCACGACGAGTTGCTGACCCAACTTGCCAAGGTGGCGGCGCTCAAGGTGATCAGCCGGACCTCGGTGATGACCTACGCAGGGTCTCCCAAGACCCTGAAGGAGATCGCGGACGAACTGGCCGTCGGCACGATCGTCGAGGGAAGTGTGCAGGTCGTGGGCGACCGCCTGCGGGTCAACGTGCAGTTGATCGACGCTACGACCGACGAGCACTTGTGGGCCGAGAGCTACGACCGCACGCTGGACGACGCCTTCGCAATTCAGAGCGAGATCGCGGAGCAGGTTGTGGCGGCGGTGGGCGCTACGCTCGGCTGGGCTGAGCAAGAGGCACTCGCCGAGGCTCCCACGGCGAACGCCGAGGCGTACCAGCTCTACTTGCAGGGGCAGGAGTACTTTCGTCGGCCAGGGTACCTGCGGCAGAACTTAGAGATCGCGCAGCAGCTCTACGAGCGGGCGCTGGTACTCGACTCAAGCTTCGCGCTGGCGCACGCGGCGCTGTCCCAGGTGCATGGCTATATGTCCTGGTTCGCGTATGATCCCTCACCGGAGCGGCTCGTCCGGCAGCGGGCGGCGGCGGAGATCGCGCTGCGCCTCGCCCCGGAGCTGCCCCAGGCGCACATCGCGATGGGGCTAGTGCACTACTTCGGTCGCCGGGACTGGCAGGCGGCCCTGGCGGAGTATCGCATCGCGCTGCAGGGCCTGCCGAATGACGCCTGGTTGAGGGCGATGATCGGCTACACGCATCGGCGACTGGGGAACTGGGACCAGGTCTTGGCGGCGTTCGCGAAGGCCACGGAACTCGATCCGCGGAACGCCGGTCTGTTCAACGATCTCGGGGGCGGCACGCTTAACTTGGTGCGGCGCTATCCAGAGGCGGTCGAGGCGCTGACCCACGCGCTCGTCCTCGCGCCGGACCTCCGAGTTGCTGCTGTCCTTAAGGGACTGGTCTACGTCTCGTGGACGGGAGAACTCGACACCCTCCGCGCCGTACTCGATGGTATGCCACCGGACGCGGACCTGGGAGCGGGGGGAACGGCGGCCGTATGGCGAGCCCGCCTGTTCCTCTGGGACCGGAAGCCCGACAGTCTGCTGGCGCTGCTGCGCGGCACAGGAGTGGTGCTCGGAGGACAGCGCTTTCTCGAGCCGACCGCCCTGTACGCTGGCTGGGGGCACGAGTTGCGCGGCGATGCCACCGCGGCACGGGCGGCCTTTGACTCTGCCCTCGTGCTCCTGGACTCGATCGGCACGGTGCTCCCGGAGGACTGGCGCGTGCACGCGGCCCGTGGGCTGGCGCTGGCAGGGCTCGGTCGGCGGCCGGAGGCGTTGCGGGAGGCCCGCTGGCTACAGCAATCGGTCGTCTACCGGGAGGACGCCTACGCGGGTGCGTCGGTCGCTTTGGAGCGTGCCCGGATTCTCGCGCAGAGCGGTGAGTCGGATGCCGCGCTCGATGAGATCGAGCAACTCCTCGCAGGACCAGGGCTCTTGAGCGTCCACAGGCTGCGCCTCCACCCGCGCTGGGACCCGCTCCGCTCGCACCCTCGCTTCCAGCGTCTCCTGGAGCAGTACGAGAACTGAGCGCGCCCGGCGCGCGGCTTTTCTATAGTGGGACCGTCACAGAATTGGTCACAGACGACTGTGACGTTCGCCTCGCGCCGAATCGGGGATCAACGCAAAAGGCCAAGTCGCAAGGAAGGAGGCAAGAAAAATCCGCCACCCCGAACGCGAGGGAAAGAGACTGCCGGGCATGACAAAGCTGCGTCATGACGTGCAGGACTCGGATCATGAGCGCGCCCAACCGTTCGCTGTTCCGGTGAACGGTTGGGCGCGCGTTGACGAGGGCCTGGCGGGCCTGGCAAGAACGCCGCGCCAGAAGCGCGGCGTTTTGACAGGCCCGGCAGGACTCGAACCTGCAACCCCCGGTTTTGGAGACCGGTGCTCTACCACTTGAGCTACGGACCTAAACCACCCGCATCACCACCCCGTGGGTAGACGCCGAGACGCACGAGACGCGTAGTCAGAGCGGAGGCCCCACCCCTCCCCACTCTCAACTCCCAGCCACTACGCGTCTCCGCATCTCCCCCCTGATCAACTCCCCACGTGGGGCGGAAGGGGGCGGCGGCAGAAGGGTGGCTGACGGGAATTGAACCCGCAACCTCCGGAGCCACAGTCCGGCGCTCTAACCAATTGAGCTACAGCCACCACGGCTCGCCTAACCTCGGAACGTAAAGATAGCATTTCCGCCGGTCAAGCGGACGGCCAGAACGCGGCCGCCAGTGCATCAATCGTGGGATCGGCCGGCACCGTGACCCCGTCGAGTGATGCCACCGGGACCACTCCCCGCGCGGCGTTCACCAGCAGGATCGCGCGGTCCGCCAGTGCCTCCCGGGGGTAGCGTCCCGGCTCCACTGCGATCCCCTGCTCCTCCGCGATGGCCATGAGGCGTTCCCGACCGATGCTCGGCAGGATCTCGAGTGCCAGCTCCGGCATCCGCAAGATCCCGTCGTCGATCCAGGCAACCGCGAACCGAGCCGCCTCGGCCACGCGGCCGCCTACCGTCAGCAGCAGCGGCTCCTCCGCGCCATATTCCCGCGCCTGCTCCATCGCCCGGTCGAACTTCACGCGCTGCATCGTCTTGTGGGGATAGCCCAGATGGACCTGGGACACGACGGCGACGTGAACCGGGTCGGAAGGCGGCAGGTCGCGATCGTCCCAGATCATGCTCGCGCCATCCCAGGAAATCCGGACCACCCGGTCGGCCGGAGGCCGGAGCCCATGTGACGCGGCTTCTTCGGCCAGGTCAGCAGGCGGAGCGAGCAGGTCGAGAGCGCGGGCCGAGGCGCTGAGACGGGCCACATGCCGCTCCAGCAGCGGCAGCGTTCCGCGGAACACCCGCATCGTCTCGAACAACGTCGCCAGACCGGTAGACTCACTCACCCTCGTACCTCCAGCCCTGATACCCCGTCCGGGTCCCTCGGCGACCTCGCCGGATCGGCAAGACCCAGCGCAGCGCGCACTGCCGCGCCCTTGCGCAGGCTCTCGCGCCATTCGCGTTCCGGATCCGAATCCCACACGATGCCGGCTCCCGCCTGCACGCAACCGATCCCGTCACGCAGCACCGCCGAACGAATCATAATATTCAACTGTAGCTCTCCTCCGCCAACCCATCCCAGCGCCCCCGTATACATCCCGCGGGCCACCGGTTCCAGCTCGGCGATCACCTCCATTGCACTGATCTTGGGCGCGCCCGTGATGGTGCCACCGGGAAACAGTGCGGCGATCACGTCGCCCGCCGAGCAATCGGTTTGCAGTACACCCCGCACCTCGCTCACCAGATGGAAGAGGTGCGAGTACTCCTCGATCACTTCCCGTTCGCTCACCTCTACCGTACCGTATTGCGCGACGCGACCCACATCGTTGCGCGCCAGATCCAGCAGCATGCGATGTTCCGCTTGTTCCTTTTCGTCGAGACACAGTTCCGACCGCATCACCGCGTCCCGCGCCGCGTTCCCGGTCTTCTTTCTCGTCCCGGCGATCGGCCGGGCGCGAACGACGCGGCGTCCCTCAGTCCCGCCGTCCCACCGTGCCTCCACGAGCAGCTCCGGCGACCCGCTCACCACCTGCCAATCCCCGAAGTCCGCGAATCCCATCCACGGGGATGGATTGATCTCACGCAACCGCAGGTAGACTTCCCACGGTGAGAGCGTGACGCGGAAACGCTCCGCCAGCGCCAGGTTGACCTGATAGACGTCGCCGGCGGCTATGTAATCCTTTATACGGCGCACGGCGGATTCGAAGCCGGCCTGTGTGAACGAGCGGGACAGGAGGGTAGACGTATTGGGGTGGTGTGGGCGAGTCCCAAGGTCCGTCTGTTCGCCTGTCCGTGCGTCCGCTTCCAGATCCACCACCACCTCATGCTCCGGCTCGAAGAAATCCACCAACGGCTGCGGAACTGGCGGATCGGATCGCCGCGCGTGCGGCGGCAGGCCGAGGTCGTAGGCGATCACGCCGTAGGCCCGTCGCTCACCGTCCAGCGCGCGGAGCCACGCGGCATCGCCAATGCGCTCGCCAGACCACTCCAAACGCAGGCGCCGTCTTGCACCCCATGCGAGGCGGGCCTTGCCGGACTGACCGGCGCCGTCCTCCAACAGCACGACGGGACGAGGTAGACCCGGGACGGCCGCCAGCATCCGGTCGAGAGTGAGGTTGGTCAGCGCGCTTTCGCCTGGTCGGCGACCGCCTGCTCCGCCGCGGCCACCGCCGCCGGGTCGCCCAGATAGAAGTGCTTGATGGGCACGAGGTCGTCGTCGAGCTCGTAGACGAGCGGTATCCCCGTCGGAATGTTCAGACCGACGATCTCCTCGTCCGAGACGGAGTCGAGGTGCTTCACCAGTGCGCGCAGGCTGTTGCCGTGCGCGGCGATGAGCACCCGCCTCCCTGCGCGTACGTCCGGCGCGATGGTCTGCTCCCAATAGGGCATGAAGCGGGCCACAGTATCTTTTAGGCTCTCGGAAAGAGGAAGCTGGTCGGGCGGAACGTCACGGTAACGCGGATCCCGGCGCGGATGACACTCGTCGCTCGGGTCGAGCGCGGGCGGCGGCGTGTCGTAGCTCCGGCGCCAGATCTTGACCTGCGCCTCGCCGTGCCGCTCGGCCGTTTCCGCCTTGTTGAGCCCCTGTAGCGCTCCGTAGTGCCGCTCGTTCAGTCGCCACGACCGCCGTACCGGAATCCACATGAGGCCCATCTCGTCGAGCACTATCCACAGCGTTCGGATCGCTCGCTTGAGCACCGAGGTATACGCCAGGTCGAACGCGTAGCCGTCACCGGCGAGCACTCGGCCGGCTTCCCGCGCCTCGGCGACGCCCTGCTGCGAAAGATCGACATCGATCCAGCCGGTGAACCTATTCTCCTTGTTCCACGTGCTCTCGCCGTGGCGTAGCAGCACGAGCTGGGGCATCTGCCTCCTCTGCGGCAAGTGGTGGCGTGCGCTAAACCTACGAAGCGGGTGAGCAGGTGAGAAGTGAGGCCGTTCTCGACGGCCGACCGCGTTCGGCCGGATCCGGCCCTGGTTCAAAGGGAAACACCGCCCCCGCGAGCATCGTCACACGTGTGCGCGCCGGTCGCAACCCTCTGGAACCATCTGAGCGTCTAACTGGAAAATCGAAACCCGTACGGTGAGGCCTCCCCCCTTAACAATTTCCTGACAAAACACACACACATTCCCAACCCAATCGCGGACAACAGTTGCAAACTTGAGGAAGGCACTGGTCACCGACGGACCGGGGGGTATCCCGGCGTGTGCGGTCGATCGGTCCGATCACCAACGGCGCAGTAGTGCCGTTCAGACGGGCCCAGCGGGCCGGAAAGGAGTTTGGCAGATTTCGCTTTTTCGTCCAAACGTTCGTTCAACTCCCCTAAGAAGGAGAATCAAAGTGAAACACGCATGGTCGCCTAGCAGCTGGGTGCGCACCGGTGGCAACCCTTGGAACCATCTGAGCGTCTAACTGGGTAAATAGAAACCCGTACGGTGAGGCGGCCGTATGGTATGGCAATGGGAAGGCCGCCGGCCCCAAACGAGCGAGGACGGAATAAAGATGGTCGTACGCACGATTCTCGGGGCCGCCGCGGCCTTACTACTCACCGGAACTCTGTCCTACGCCGCGGCTCAGCTACAAAGTCTAGCCCTCGATCCGACCGGTCCGCGCGCAGCCGTCGCCGTCCGAGCGTTGCCGCAAGCCCCGTCAATCGACGGCCGGCTGGATGACGCCGCCTGGGCGCTGGCACAACCCATCACGGATTTCATCCAGCGAGACCCCAACGAGGGCGAGCCGGCAACCGAGCGCACCGAGGTCCGGATTCTCTATACGGACGCCGCTCTCTACTTCGGCGTTCGGGCCTACGACTCCGAGGCGGACAAGATCACCGCGCAACTCACTCGCCGCGATGAGTTCTCCCAGTCAGACTGGATCCAGATCGGGATCGATTCGTACCTCGACCGGCGTACGGCGTTCTCCTTTGCCGTGAACCCGGCTGGTGTGAAGCGCGACATCTATTTCTTCAACGACAACAACCAGGACCGGACCTGGGACGCCGTGTGGGACGTGGCAGTGACCCGGGATGACGAGGGCTGGACCGCGGAGTTCCGCATTCCGTTCAGCCAGTTGCGGTTCACGGCCAGCGAGTCGAACCGGTTCGGCCTGCAGGTCGTCCGCATTATTAACAGGAAAAACGAAGAACAGCATTGGCGCCTGATGCCGAAGACCGAGTCGGGTATCGTATCTCGTTTTGGTGACCTGGTCGGGCTGGAGGGCATCTCTCCGCCGCGGCGGCTGGAGATCATGCCGTACTTCGTGGCCCGTCAGGACGTGAACCCTGCGACCGCGGGAAACCCGTTCCAGACCGGACGCGACCGGGTCGGCACCATGGGCGCCGACATCGTCTATGGGCTCACCTCGAACCTCACGCTGACCGCCACGATCAACCCGGACTTCGGACAGGTCGAAGCGGATCCGGCCGTGGTGAACCTGTCGGCCTTCGAGACCTTCTTCCCGGAGCGGCGACCCTTCTTCATGGAGGGGATCGACATCTTCAACTTCGAGCTCGACGGCGGGGAGTCGCTGTTCTACACGCGGCGCATCGGCCGGCGCCCGCAGGGCAGGGCCGATCCGCGGGATGGGTACGCGCAGTCGATCCAGAACACCACGATTCTCGCCGCCGCCAAGCTGTCCGGCAAAACGCAGAGCGGCTGGACCATCGGGCTGCTGGGCGCGCGGACTGCCCAGGAGTCGGCCGACGTCATCGACGGGGCCGGCAAGGAGTTCCGCGACATCGTCGAGCCGAGCACCACGTACCTCGTAGGCCGCGTGCAGCGCGATCTGCGCGGTGGCCAGACGGTGTTCTCGCTCTTCGGTACAGGCACCATTCGCAATCTGCCTGACGAAGGAAACCTCGACTTCCTCCGGAGCTCTGCGTTCACTCTGGCGGGAAGCTGGGAACACCGTTTCCGCGGCAACACCTACTCGTTCAGCGGCTTTGCCGCGGCGAGCCGGATCAACGGGAGCGAGCAGGCCATCGAGCTGGCCCAGTTGTCTTCGGCCCGGTATTTCCAGCGGCCCGACAACGACTACACGACGTTCGACCCGACGCGGACCAGCCTGTCCGGCTTCACGGGCCGGATGTCCTTTGGGAAGCAGGGAGGCGGGAACTGGCGCTTCTCGGCGGGCGTCGCAACGCGGTCGCCGGGCTTCGAGGTCAACGACGTCGGCTTCCAGCGAAGCGCCGACTGGAATTCCCAATCGCTGTGGGTCCAGCGCCGTTGGGTGCAGCCAGGTAAGGTCTTCCGCCGGTTCTCCGTCAATCTCAACCAATGGTCCAACTACAACTACGGGTGGGAGCGGACGAATCTGGGCGCCAATATCAACATGAATTGGACGTTCCTGAACTACTGGGGCGGGTTCGCGGGCATCAATCACAACCGCGGTGGTCTCGGTACGGACGCACTGCGCGGCGGCCCGGCGTTCATCCGTCCGCCGAGCACCAGCGGCTGGGCCGGTTTCAACAGCGACGGCCGCAAGAAAGTCCAGTTCGAGTTGGGTGGCTGGTACTTCAAGCAGCAGGCCGCGGAGACCGGTGGCGGCGGCGTGTGGGCGAACATCACGCTCCGGCCCGCCGGTAACCTCGATCTCACCTTCTCGCCCGAGGTGACCTACAACCGCGACGACTGGCAGTACCTGGGGACCGCGAACGCCTTGGGAGGTACGCAATACCTGTTCGGCGACATCTCACGGACGACCGTGGTGACACGATTCCGCGGCAACCTGACGTTTTCCCCCAACCTGTCGTTGCAGCTCTACGCCGAACCGTTCGTCTCCGCGGGTAGGTACAACGAGTACAAGCAGGTCGCCGACCCGCGCGCCGATCTGTACGAGGACCGGTTCGACACGTTCGGTGCCGACCGGCTGATCGTAGACAACGGGGACGTCTCGGTCGACCTCGACCGTGACGGCACGGCCGACATCGAGATCGGCAACCCAAATTTCCGGTTCCTGTCGTTCCGCTCGAACGCGGTGCTCCGCTGGGAGTACCGGCCCGGCTCCGCACTCTTCGTGGTGTGGCAGCACGGGCGGACCGGCTTCGAGAACAACGGCCGCTTCGACTTCGCCCAAGGCGTGGGCGACCTGTTCCGGCAGCCTGGTGAGAACACGTTCCTGGTCAAGCTGAACTACTGGTTCTCGTTGTAAGCAGGCGAGCGGACGGTGGAACTAGAGGGACGGCCCGCAGCCGTCCCTTTTTCTTTCCTTGGCGAAACCCGGCGTGCCGCGTACCGTAGTGGAACATCATGCTCGACGGTATCGCCGGTCTAGTCGAGGCCTCCGGCCCGCTCATCTACGTTCTCGCGCCACTATTCACGGTGGTCGTGGCGATCCTGCCGTTTCCGGCCGAGGTGCCGGCGATGCTCAATGGGATGGTGTTCGGCCCGGTGGTCGGCGTGGTCGTGACGTGGAGCGGAGGATTCGTCGGAGCGGTGATCAGCTTCGAGATCGCCCGGCGTTACGCTCGGCCCATCGCCGAGCGCGTGCTCCCGCGCAAGGCGATCATCGGGGCTGATCGCGCGGTCCACGCCACCGGCTGGTCGGGACTGCTCACGGCGCGACTCATTCCGGCCGTCGCCTTCACCGCGCTCAATTGGGGCCTCGGACTCTCACGCGTCCGCCGCGGCACGTTTTTCTGGACGACCGCGGTCGGCATCTTGCCTGGCGCCATCGTGTTCACAGTTTTTGGGTCAGGACTCGGTGCCTTGTATCGCACTCACCGTGCGGTCGCACTCGCGCTCGGCGTGGTGATCCTGCTCGTGTTGCTGGCAACCGGCATCCGCTGGTGGCGCCAACGCAACGGCGCTGAGGTGTCCGCCGATCCGCCTCCAGCCTAGGCGTGCAGCAGGGCCGCGCGCATCGCCTCGCTCGACGGCCAGCGGTCCTCCCGGTTCTTCTCCAGCGCCCGCTGGAGCGCTTTCGCCAGACCGACCGGCGTCTCCTTCCGCAAATCCCTGACGTCCGGCGCGCGCTCGGTTTGCTGCATGTGGAGAACCGTCTCCTCGCGTTTGTGCACGAAGGGCGGGCGGCCGGCCAGGCACTCGAACAGGACACAGCCGAGTGAGTAGAGATCGCTGCGATGGTCGATGTCATCGGCGCCGGCTACCTGTTCCGGGCTCATGTAGGACGACGTACCCACTGTGAACCCCGAGCGGGTAAGCTTCGTGGTTCCCGCAGCGGCGATCGCTTTGGCGATTCCGAAGTCGAGCAAGACCGCGCCGCGCTCGCTGAGGATCACGTTCTCCGGCTTCACGTCCCGGTGCACGATGTTGTTTTCGTGGGCGTAACCCAACGCTCTCAGCATGTCATCGGCAATGCGTTGAGTATCGCTCACCGACGCGCGACGCACTCGGTCCAGATGCCCGCGAATATTGGGCCCGTCGATGAAGTCCATCACGTAGTAGATGAACCAGTGAAGCTCGCCCGAGTCGATGACACGGGCGATCTGCGGATGATCGAGTCGGCGCAACAGCTCCACTTCGCGCAGGAACCGGTCTGCCGTCACGGTGACAGCCAGCTCCGGATGGAGGATTTTCACCGCCTTCGGTTTGCCCTCCATGTCGCGCGCGTAGAACACGCGCGCGGCTCCGCCTCGTGCGATTTCCCGCTCGATGTCGTATCGCCCGACCAGGGCTTCCCGCACCATGGGTAGTAGCTCGCGGCGGATGGTGACCTCCGTTCACCCAGTACTTGCTACAGCAACAGATCGTTGCGGATTCGCTTGCGGATTGCCCACCACAACGCCCCCAGGATATTCGACCGCCGGATGGTGATTTTCGCTTCCCCGGTAACGCCCGCGCGGAGGCCGGCGGCCCGCCCGTGCAGCCGCACGCGCGCCTCGACCTCTTCACCCTGCCGCAAGGCCGCCAGCGACACGCTTACGATCGATCCCGAGTGTGTTTCACCCGCGCCAGTATACGTGATCAGCGCAACCGACTGCCCCGCACGCACCATGGTGGCGCCGGCGCGGTCCAGCCGGAGGCGGAGTTCGAGCGAGTCGGTCACGGCGAGCACCGCTACAACATCTCCGGCAGCGAACCACAGCCCAAGCGAATCCTGCAGTCGTGGCGTGATCACTACCCCGCTCACCGGCGCGCGGAGCGTCAACGACTGCAGCCGCTCCCGCGTTGCCCGCATCAGTCCTACCGCTTCGGCCCGGGCCAGCTCAATCTGGCGATTTGCAGCTTGTTGGCCGCTCCCCCGCGCACGCCGCGCGAGGGCGTCGAGCGAATCGACCACGCGCTCGAGTTGGGCTGCGTGGCGCTCGAGAGCGAAGTTCCGTAGCCGCGCCACCGGTGCGCCCGCCTGCACGCGGTCGCCTTCGTCGGCGTACACGCGTTCGAGAACGCCTCCCTCCGCGGCCGCCAGTGGCGCCTCGAACAACGGCGCGGCGACGAACCGTCCCTTCACGTTGATCGGCCAGGGCACGATCACCAGCAGCAGCAGCAGCCCGCCACCAATCAGCAGCCCCGGCACCAGGCGCTTCCGCAGCACCGTCCGATGTTCCCAGAACGACGTGACGATGGCACGCCCCCACTCGCGGAGCCCCGTTCGGAGCAACGCCCAGAGCAAGAGGACGAACGCGATGACGCCGATCCCTCCGAACGCTCGACTGACCAATCCCAGCGCAAACAACGCGACCAACGACAGGATGCTAACGATATAGAGGATTGCCAGCACCCCGTAAATCACGAATATCCGGCGCTCCCGCTCCGTCGCCGCGGGCTCCGGCAGGTTCAGCCGTATCACGTACCGCTTGAGCAACCAGGCGATGTAGCCGAACGAGCGCTGGCGCAAGTTCGCGACCTCCAGGTAGTCACTCAGCGCGTAGTACCCGTCCAGCGGGATGAGTGGGTTGGCATTCGCCACCACCGTGGTCACGCCACCGAGGATGACCGTGAAGAACGCGAGGTTACCGATGACGGTGTTCGGGTCGACCACGAGCCAGACGATCGCCGCCATTCCCGCGACCACGAGCTCGATCCAGGAACCGGCGGCGGTGACCCAAATCCGGTGACTGAGCTTCGGGAAGGTCCAGGCATCGTTGACATTGCAGTAGAACGCCGGCTGGAAGTAGAGCAGCATCGCCCCCATCTCGTGCACTTGTCCCCCGAAGTACTTACACGTGACGCCATGGGCCGTCTCGTGGATCACGATGATGACCATCATCGTGCCCCAAACCATGACGATGTTCTGCAACGTGTAGAACTCGGCCGTGTACACGGCGGCCAGCCCGCTGATGATGTCCGGCCAGCGGAGCACCAGGGCCAGAGCGTAGACCGCAAACAGCACGGCCGAGATCACCATGAACGTGGGCGTAAAGAAGAAGCGGAGCCACGGCATCCATCGGTCGAACAGCTTGTCGGGATCCCCGGCGGACCAACGCATCCGGAGGAGGCTTCCTTCATAATGCGTGCGCTTGACCCGCCGGTGCCGCTCCGCCCGGAGACGCTCGATGAGCAGCGTCGATTTCTCGCCGAGGGTCCGCTCGATGAGCTCCATACCGCTGAGTTTCTCGGCGAACTTCTGGACGGCGGCCGGCGACAGCGGCACTCCCTGGTCGCGGAGCGCGTTTGCCAACTCCGTTACCGTGTGCTCGCCGGTGAAGTGCTGCATCACGAGAATCTCGAGCGGCTTGAAGCGGAAGTACTTGTGGGTCTCGGGATCCTTGACGATGTAGCTCTCTTCGCCGCGGTACTGCTGGACGACGATGACCAGATCGTCGCGCAGCCGGGGCCGTTGCGTCACGGCAGCCGGAGCCGCTCGCCGAACGCGAGGCCGCTCACGACTTCCAGGCGACCGTCCTCAAGCGTGGCCCCCACGGTCACGGCCCGCAGTGTGGTCCGCCCGTTCTCCCACACCAGGACATAGCCGTCCTCGGAAATCGCGTCAGCGGGAATGAGCACGACACGTCGCGGCTCGGCGCCGATTCGCACGTGTACGCTCGCCCCCGGCTCGAGTCCCGATCCAGCGGCGAGCTGCACGATGACCTCACGAGTGCCGCTCGTGGCATCGACGATCGGTGAGACGCGCTGCACCGTAGCCTCGACCACCCGACCGTCGAGGGCGATCACCACGGTGGCGGTGCCAGGCTCCACCGCGCCCGCCTGCTCGGGCAGCTGCACCGACGCCCGAAGTGGCCGGAGTGCCGTCACCCGAAGCAGCGGGTCGAACTCCTCGACGAATCGTCCCAGCCGAACGGTGCGTGCGGTGACCACGCCACTGAACGGCGCCACGGCGCGCGTGAGATCGTAGTCCCGCCGCGCCTGCCGGACCTGCAACCCCGCCCGGCGCGCATCCAGCTCGGCCTGTTCCGAATCCGCTACCGTGACGGCTCCCGTCCCAGCCAGCTCGCGAACCCGCGCCAGCAGTCGCTGGGCATTCTCATGCGACGCCTGCGCGTCCTCGAGCGCGATTTCCTGGTCTTCGTTCTCGAGTCGCGCCAGCACCTGGCCCTTGCGGACCCGATCACCGATGTCGACGAGCACCGCCTCGACGATCCCCGTCGATCTGGCGTAGACGTACGCGTCGTGCTCCACGTACAACTGCGCGGCAAGCATCAGCGGGACCGCGACCGTCGCGGTGTCGACGGTTGCCAGCGGGACATTGGGCTCGCTCGCCGGGGTCGTTTCCGGCACCGCATCGCCACCGCACGCCAGCCCGAGGGACAACGAGAGAACCACGGCGCCGCCCGACGCAGGTCTCATGGCATGATCCTCCACCACAGCAGCCTAGCCCACCGCGTGGGCGCACGGAACACCCTGGTGAGCACCGACGCGGGAGCCGTCAGCACTTTCGCGTGCGCGACCATACCCGGCCGGAGTGCTCCATCCTCGTTCGGCACCAGCGCGCGAACGGGAAAATAGACGTCCTTTTCGGTCTGGAGCGGGAGTTGCCCGACGAAGATCACGCGCCCCTCGAAGGTGCGTTGCGGCATCGCGTCCACCCGCAGACGCAGCGCCTGGCCCACCTGGACGCGCTCGATGTCGCGCTGGCGCACCCCCAGGTCGAGCTCCAGCGAGTCGGTCCGGCCGAGGATCATCACGGTCTCTCCGGCCTCAGGCCGGGCGCCCACCAGCTCTTCGGGACGCGGCGTGAGCACCACGCCGGCCACCGGCGCGCGCACCGTGGTCGCCGCGATCTCCTCGTCGAGCAGTGACGCTTCGCGTTGGAGCGACGCGAATCGCGTCCGGTGGAGCCGCTCGGTCGCGGGGTCACCGCGCGCAGACGCGGTGGCCGCCTCGCGCTCGGCAATCGCCATGGCGGCCACGGTTGCCTCGCGGTCCGCCCGGAGCGCGACGGCCCGCAACTGCAGTAACGGAGCGCCGCGCGCCACTTCGGTCCCCTCACGCACGAACGATCGCTCCACCACGCCCGAGACGAAGGGACGCACCGGAGCGTACGTGGTGGCACGGAACGTCGGGGTCATCCCGGAGACGCGCAGCGGCCAACGGATGAGCGTGACCGCTGCCAGTGCCAGCACCGCAGCCGCCGCGTAAACCTGGAGTCGCCGCCGCGGCAGCGCGAGCAGCTTGCGCTTCTTCTGTGCGAGCCCCCCCAACACATCCACCAGCGGCACCTGGTTATAGAGCTCGGCGTTCCGCAGTGCCACAGCCGTCTGATTCGCGAGGATACCGGCGATCTCCCGCTGCGTCTCGCCCGCGAAATCGGGCTGCTTAGCCTCGAAGAAAAGCACGCCCAGCCCGCCTTCCTCGTCGGCGAGTGGGAGATACAGACCGCTCCGTACGTCGTCGGTCGTGAGCGCGTCACCGAACGCGTTGACGAACGCGTGCTCCGCGTCAGAGGCCGGTGCATCGCGATCCGTGAGATAGAACGCCTCTCCACGCTCCTGCGCCCAGCTGCCTCGGGCCGCGAGCCGGCGAACGGCGTCGTCTTTCTCGTCGACCTCTTCCCGGCCCGCGATCGCGCGAATCTCGCAGCGGCCTTTCACCTGCATCCCGACCGCACCCACATCGAAGGTGAGGGCGCGGGTCGCGAGGTTCACGACCGAGTGCAGGATGCGATCGAGGTCGAGCGTCGAGCCGATCTCGCGGCTGATCTCGAGCAGCAGCGCGAGGTCGCGCGCGCGCTTCTCGGCGGTGTGGAGCTGCGCGTTCCGCAGCGCGATGGCCGCCGAGCTGGCGAGCCCCTCGAGCAATTGCCGGTCGTTCTCGTCGAAGATGTCACCGGTCACCTTGTTGTTGACCTGGATCGATCCCACGGTCTCGCCCTTTACGAGCATCGGGGCGGCCATGACGGTCGTGGTGATCATCGTGCTCGACCGATCGACGCGATCCTGGAAGCGCGGGTCCTGCATCGCGTCGGTGACGATCGTGCTGCGCTGCTTCCGGGCGACGTCGCCGACGAACCCCGTTCCGATCGGTACCTCCTTCCCCACGAGCTTCTGGCTCGCGCTGCCCAGCGCCAGGCGACAACGAAGCATGTCGCCCTCTGCGATCCAGATCGACCCGCCCTGCGCGCCAACCGCGGACAGAACGGTGTTGAATACGTTTGGGAGCAGCTCGTCGAAGTCGAGCGAGCTGGCGAACTCCTGGCTGATCGACTGTAGCAGCCGGAGGCGCTCGACCTCCGCCTGGAGACCGTCGCCGGAGGTCGGTGGGAGACCGGGGTCGTCGGGCATCGGTAATAAGAGGTCGCCCGACGGGAGCCGTGTCAAGACGACGAACGCCGGATTCGCGTGGAGCGAACCCGGCGTCCGAGGTGCGGACTAGCCGCGTCGGTGTTCTAGATTCCGAGAGCCGGGCGTGGAGCGATCCGCTCTTCCAGCTCGTCGACGCTCAGCTCGATCGCCTCGGCGTCTTTGCCGGTGGCGTCACGGACGGCTTTCTTCTGCTCTTCCGTGAGTGTCAGCTTGAAGTTGGGCTTGTCTGCCATGATGCTGCCTCCTGTTGAGGGACGGTTGTGGTACGAGAGCCTGCGGTGTTCTAGGCAAGTCCTGGGCGGCGCGGAGCGATGCGCTCTTCCAGCTCCTCGACCGAGAGTTCCAACGCCTCGGCGTCCTTACCGGTCACGTTCTTGATCGCCGCTTTCTGCTCGTCGGTGAGCTCGATGCGGACCTTCTTGGAATAGGTCATGATGTGGCTCCGGAAAAAAGGGTCTTGATTCGGGTCGCGCAACTCAGGACGCAAGATGTCGAACGAGTGTGAAAAACCCGTGAATTCGACTTGCCGAATCGTGAATCGCCGGTAGGTTAGAATCTCCGTCTCCCTTGGGGGAGTGTTGGACCTGCGTATCACCCTGCTCGGACCTCCGCGCCTGCTTGTAGCCGAGGACGAAGACGCTACCGACCGTGCCGGCGGCAAAGCGTTGGCGCTATTGGCGTTCCTTGCCCTCGAGCCCGGTCCGCATGCTCGCGACGAGTTGGCCGCCCTGCTCTGGAGCGAGTCGCCGACCTCAGCCGCGCGGGCCTCACTCCGCCAGACGTTGCGCCGGCTCCGGACCGTGGTCGGGGCGTCCCTCCACATAGAGCGCCAGCGGGTGGAACTCGACAGCGCCGTGCGTTGCGACGTACGGGCCTTTCAGGCGGCCGTCGAGCAGGCACCCGAGGAGGCCGCGCAGTTCGATGTAGAGCGGTTCTTATCCGGCTTCTCCATCAATAACGCCTCTGGATTCGACGAGTGGGCGGACATGACTCACCAGCGGCTGCTCCGCGCCTACCGCGACGCGCTCCGCACGGCCACCCGCAACGCCATGGCGAAATCGCACTGGCGCGACGCGGTATGGTGGGCCGAGCGGTGGGCGGCGTGCGATCCTCTGTCAGACGACGCGGTGCGACAGATAGCCGAAGCGTGGTACATGGCGGGCGACCGAGGGGAGGCCCTGGCCCGCTACCAGGCATACCGCGACCGCTTGGCCGACCAGGCGGGAGCAGAGCCGAGCGCGGCGCTGCGCACCTTCATGGACCGGATCGCGTCAGAGGACGGAGCACCGCCCGCGGGCACACCCACACCCACCCACACCCCCGAGAGCCGGCTGCCGGAGCAGAATTTCGACCCGTCGCTGGTCGGCAGGGAGGACGCCTGGCAGCGGCTCGTCGACCTGTGGAGCGACGTCGTGTCGGGCCTGGGTGGCGTGGTGCTGATCGAGGGGGAGTCGGGGATCGGCAAGACCCGGCTCTCCCATGAGTTGCTCCAGTGGGTGCGGGCCGAGGGAGCTACCGTGCTGCGGGGCCGGGGTTACGACCCCAAGACGGGAGTAGCCTACGCGCCGATCGTCGAAGCCTTCCGCAGCGGGCTGGACGCGCCAGGGCTCGCGGGCACCGCTCCGGAATGGCTCGCCGAGCTTAGCCGCATCGTGCCGGAGCTGCGCGAACGGTTCCCCCATCTGCCGGCCCCATCCTCCCCGGAGGACTCGGACCGCCGGTCACGCCTTTTCGAAGGCGCGGCCCAGGCGATCCTCGGGCTGGCCTCGGAGCGCCCGACGGCACTGTTCATCGATGACCTGCAACACTGCGACCAGGATACCTGCGCGCTGCTGCATTTCCTGACCACCCGGGTTGAGGATGCCTCCGTCCTGATCCTGGCAACCCTTACGCTGGGTGACATCGAGCGCACCGCACCTGCCGCGCGCCTCTGCCGCGCAATCCGCAGCGGGACAGGACGCACAACGGTCATCACCCTGCCGCCTCTGGGCGAGACGGAGGTCTGGCAGATCATTCGCGAGCTGGGGAATATCACCGCGCCTGAAGGCGCCCGGCGCTTTGCCGCCCAAGTGCACGCCGTGACCGACGGCAACCCATTCCACATCCTCGAGCTGCTCAAGACACTGTTCGCGCAGGGCATGCTGGCGACCGATCCGGCATCCGGCGAATGGGTGACGACCCCCGCGGTCGGGGCTGGCCCATACCACCAGATCCGGATGCCCCGGACGGTCCACGATGCCGTGGCGGAGCGGTTGGCCCGCCTCGTGTACGAGCTGCGCGACCTCATGGTCACGGTGGCGGTGGCCGGGCGTGGGGCGAGCGCCCATCTCCTATCGCTGGTGCACGGCATCTCGCGGCTGCGGGTCGCTGCGCTCGCCGACGAGCTGGTTGGTCGCCGCCTGCTGCTGGAAGAGGATGGCGTCTATCGGTGCGCGCACCCGATCGTGCAGGAAACGGTGCGGAACGAGCTCACACCGGCGCGCCGGCGGGAGGTACACCGTGCGATAGCACTCGCACTCCACGCCCTGATACGCGAGGGTGCTGTGGCAGGCGTGGCGGGAGAGATCGCGCGCCACGCGGAACGCGGCGGCGAGCGGCGCCTGGCCTTCCAGGCGGCACTCGAGGCGAGTGACGGTGCGGTGCGCGACGCCGCCTTCGATGAGGCGCTCTCCTGGCTCGATCTCGCGGCAGGCGTGGTTGGATCCGACGCCGAGACGGAAACGGTCAGCGAGCTGACTACTCGGGTCCTGGACCTCGCCGGCTGGCCGGTATCGCCCAAGACGATCAGCCGCGCTGGCACGCCCGCGAGCGGTTTCGCGCGCGGCGATCTCGACTTCCGCCGCGAAGGCTAACCGGCGGCGGGACTACTGCCCCGTCATCTGCGCAAACCCGACCACGGTACCACACGGCACCGCCAGAACTGCCGTTAGCAACACGCGTCGCCCGTATCGCAACAGGCGTAACTCACCCGATCGTCACCCGGCTCTAGGATCGCGAACATCCCCGCGTACGGCGGTTTACCGAGCTTGGCAACCGTATCCGTACACACCTCGTACGGCTCGTTGCGCGGAAACAGGTGTCCTTCCTCGTCGACGAACGCCTTCCCAGGGCCGAGATAGACGGCCCGATGTCCCTGGTACACACACCCGTCGCTCTTCTCGAACTTGTAGCCGCGCACCGTCACGGAGTAGAACGGGTAGTCTTCCACCTCTTTCCAGTACGTCTTCCGCAGCACGGTCAGCCCGTAGAAACCGGCGCGTTCGAGTTGCGCCAGGAACTCTTCCTCGGTGAGGGCACCCACGAGGCATTCACCCCACAGCTCGGGATCGACCTTCAGGTGCGGCGGCACCGGCTCCTCGCTCACGATGTCCGAGATCAGGAAACGGCCGTGGTTCTTGAGTATGCGCCAGATCTCCTCGAAGACGCGCGGTTTGTCGGGGGAGAGATTCACGACACAGTTCGAGGTCACCAGGTCGGTGGACCGCGTCGCCATCGGGATCGCCTCGAGGAATCCCTTGAGGAACTCAACGACGTCGTACCCGAGCGCAGCGGCCACCTTGGAGCGGTTCTCCTCGGCTATGGCGAGCATCGGGTCGGTCATGTCGACGCCCAGCGCGCGTCCCGTCGGGCCGACGAGCTTCGCCGCGATGAAGACATCGATACCGGCGCCCGAGCCTAGATCAACCACCGTCTCGCCCGGCCGAATGTCGGCAGCGGCCATCGGCGAGCCGCACCCGTAGAACCGGTCGAGCACGTCCTGCGGAATGTGCGCGATGGCCGCGTCGTCGTACTTGGTCGGACAACAGAGGTCGGCCTTAGGTGTCTCGGCGGCGGCGGCGTAGTACTCGCGCACCTTGGCCCGCGGCCGATCGACGTCGAACGAGAGCACACAGTTGGAGTGCAGTGTCAGGACCGGGCGCTCGGCAAGAGCCCCGTCGGCGGTGTCGCACGCGATGGCGCCCTCCCCCATCGCATGGAGCACGACCGGCGCATCGTACCCCGACCGCCGGTTGAGGCGGTCCCGCTTCTCCCGGCCGAGCGTAGTCATCACATGCCGCACCAGCGCGTGAGCGATCCGATAGTAGGGATCGGGCGCCAGCGGATCGCCGCCCGAGAAACACCACGCGTGCTCCCAGTCGCCGCCACCGGTCAGGAAGCGGAACGGATCGTCGGCTGCTGTAGGCTTGCGGGCAACGGTCGCCTGGCGCAGTTGCCGCACTACCGAGGAGGTCTCGAGGATCTTCTCCAGGCCGTCGCTCACCGCATTGCCGCAAACGAGCTTCGGTTCACCAGCAAGGGCCGCGGTGGGATACACCTTCCCATCGTAGAACACGCAGAGGGAGTCCCAACCGCCGTTCCCGAAATCGTACTTCACGCCCGGCACACCGTTTACCCGGCGCTTGACCACCGCTACGTTGTCGAGCACGACACCGGCTTCGTCGGCGGCGCGCACGGTCGCCATGACGGCGGCCAGTAACGCGTCGATCTCGGGAAAGAAACCGTTCGTGCTCCCGAGAGCGCGGCCTCGACGGTGGGTCCACATGAGATGCTGGCTCGACGCACCTACCGACTTGACGATGGACGGGATCTCGGGCAGCTCCCGCAGGTTACGGCAGGTGGTGACGGTCGTGAGCGACAGGTCGAAGCCGAGGTCCGCCAGCAACCGCGCACCCTCGAGCGCCTTCTCCAGGGCTCCCACACCGCGGATCGCATCGTTGGTGGCCGGCCGCGCCCCGTCGATCGACACCTGGAACTTGACCCGCTCCGGATTCAGCGCACGTAGCTCGTTGCGTACCCGACCCTGAAAGACCGTCGCGTTGGTCAGTAGGATCACGTCCAGACCGTGCGTCTCTGTGGCGTGGTGTAGGAGAGTGAACACGTCCTTACGCACGAACGGCTCACCGCCCGTCACGTAGAGCCGCTCCAGACCCAGCGCGGCCGCCTGGTCCACGACGCCGGTCAGGAAATCGATGGGCGGACCCGGCGCCTCTCCGGGACCGGATGAGACTAGACAGTGGCCACAGAGGAGGTTGCACGCGTTGTTGATCTGGAGCCACAGCTCGCGCAGGCCCTCAGGTTGAATCAGCGCCAATCGACCCGGATACGGCGGGCGGGCGAACGGTTCCTCCGCGAGCATCCCCGCCCCACGAAGCGCGCGAAGAAAGTCGTGCACGTGAACCCAAGCCTTTCCGGTCTCCTGATCGTACTCCCGCACGTACCACCGGACGAGTTCTTCGGGCGTCATGGGTAAACGGGACAACTGATCGAGGATACGGCGCCCGCGGTCTTCGACGGCGATCCAGTTCGGCGCCTCCGCGTCAACCGCATACGTGAGCCCATCATCCTCGAAGAGATGTAGGGAGGGCACGTGCAGTTCAGCACCCACGGCTAGTTGGGTCATGAACGATCCTCCGCCGGCGGCCCGGCAGTCTGTGTCACATTCCGGTTGTGGGGTTTACAACCCAACAGTCTACCCCGCCATGGGGTTCCCCCGTCATCATCTGGCTCGTGGCGCCGTGCCAAGGTAGATCGCCCCCAGCGCGAGTACCGCACCCGCGACGTCCAGACCGCTGGTCGGCCGCCTGAACAACACAATGTCCCAAATGAACGCCAATGACGGCTGGAGCAACAGCAAGAGCCCCGCCCTGCCGGCCTGCACGCGTGGGAGCCCGCGCGTGATGAAGAGCCATCCCACCACCTGTGCGGTGAGCGCGTAACCCACGAGCAGCGCTACCGTCTCACTGTCGGGGATGCCGAGCCCCTCGCCTTGGGCGAACGCCACCGGCACGAGCAGCACGGCCGCGACCAGACATACGACCATGAGATTGGGCACCAGATCAAGCCGTGGCTCGATGCTTCTGGACCATCGCAGCACGAGAAGCAACGATCCGTATACGACCGCCGTAACGAGCCCAAAGATCACCCCTACGCGGTAACTCCGGCTCACGATCGACCAGTCCACCCCTACCAGCAGGAACAGTCCCGCGAGGGCCATCGGGATCGCGACGGCGAGCCTCCAACTGACGCGTTCCCGCAGCACGATGATGCCGAACCCGGCCAGGATGAACACTTGGAAGTTCGCCAGGATGGTCGCGAGCCCAGGACCCACGAAATGGATGCTGCGGTGCCACACGACGAGGTCGAGCGCGAAGAGCACCCCGGCCGCCCCGGCGACGAGCACTGCCCGACCCCCCGACCATGCACGGTGACGGCCGGCGATCACTGGTACCGCCAGAATGCAACCCGCGATCGCCATGCGATAAAACGCCGCCGTGGTCGGCCCGACGTGGGCGAGCTTCACGAATACGGCGGCGAAGCTGATCATCACAGCACCGATAGTGACCAGTGCCGTCCCCGAGATGGTCTCCCGCTGCACCTTGTTTGTCTTCCCTCCCGCGCCAAGTTAGCTTCCCTCGTCCCAGTCCATCGGCCCGACCCGCACGAAGAGTTCACAGCCATGCGTATCGCCGCAACCACCGGAACCGCGCTGTTCCTGCTCACGACCATGGCCTGCACTACGGGCAACGGCGCTTCCCGCGCATCGTCGGATGAGATGAGCGCCATGCAACGGCGCGTCGACCAGTATGCATCGTTCCGGCTCACCGCAGACCTGAGCCGGCTCTCGGAACGGGAGCGGCGCATGATCCCGATCCTGATCGAGGCCGCGGACGAGATGGACGCAATCTATTGGCAACAGGCCTATGGCGATCGCGAGGCACTGTTTGCGCGCCACGACGATCCCGTCGTCCGCCGCTACCTGGAGATCAACTACGGACCGTGGGACCGCTTGGATGATGACATCCCGTTCATTCCGGAGGAAGGGACCAAGCAGGCCGGCGCGAGTTTCTACCCTGCCGATCTGACCCCGGATGAGTTCACCGACTACATAGCCGCGCATCCCGACCAGGCCGATGCGCTTCGCAGCCTGTATACGCTGGTGCGGCGGCGCGAGGACGGCTCACTCTACACGATCCCATACCACGACGCCTATGCCGCGGCCACCGGTCGCGCCGCCGCGAAGCTGCGCGAAGCCGCCCGGCTCGCCGACGACCCGGGACTGCGGCGCTACCTCATGTTGCGCGCCGACGCGTTGCTCAGCGACGAGTACCGAGCCAGCGATATCGCCTGGCTCGACATGAAGGACAACCCCATAGATGTCGTGATCGGTCCGATCGAAACGTACGAGGACAACCTGTTCGGCTACAAGGCCGCGCATGAGGCCTACGTCCTGATCAAGGACCACGAGTGGAGCCGCCGGCTGTCGCGCTACGCGGCCCTGCTTACCCCACTCCAGCGCGGTCTCCCGGTGCCCGACGACTACAAGTCGGAGACGCCGGGAACCGACTCCGATCTGAACGTGTACGACGTCGTTTACTACGCGGGTCAGGCCAACGCCGGCCCAAAGACTATCGCGATCAACCTTCCGAACGACGAAGAGGTGCAGCTCACCAAGGGGACGCGCCGCCTCCAGCTCAGGAACGCCATGCGGGCGAAGTTCGACTCGATCCTCATCCCCATAGCCGACATGCTGATCGCGGAGGACCAACGAGCGTATGTGACCTTCGACGCGTTCTTCGCCAATACGATGTTTCACGAGGTGGCCCACGGTCTCGGCATCAAGAACACGATCACCAACCGCGGCACGGTGCGGCAGGCCTTGGGCCGGCACGCATCAGCCATCGAGGAAGGCAAGGCCGACGTACTGGGTCTCTACATGGTCACCGCACTGCGCGACCAAGGCGTGATCGACGCGGGCCGCCTCGAGGACAACTACGTCACTTTCATGACCAGCATCTTCCGGTCGGTACGGTTCGGTGCGTCGAGCGCGCACGGCCGCGCCAACATGGTCCGGTTCAACTTCTTCCAAGAGCGCGGCGCCTTCACCCGCGACGATGCGACCGGGACATACCGGGTCGACTTCGACCGGATGCGCGAGGCCATGGCCGAGCTGTCCCGCGTGATCCTGACGCTCCAGGGCGACGGTGACATCGATCGGGCCGCCGCACTGCTCTCCGAGCAGGGCGTCGTGGGGCCGGCACTCCAGGCTGACCTCGACCGGCTGGCCCAGGCGGGCATCCCGGTGGACATCATCTTCGAGCAGGGCCCGGAGCTGCTGGGAGGATGACGGATTGAAATCCGTCCGCGCTTCCACCCATCTCAACATCCTCCCCCTCATGCACGTAAACCCAAAGAGACCTCACCCCAGGAGATCATTGATGCAACGCTTGCGTACACTCATCATCGCGCTCGCCGTGGTGGCGGTGGTCGGCGCGTGCGCCCGGGCGGCGAGCCAGGCACCCTCACCCGAGCAGGGGGACCGCTCGGACCGCGACAAAAAGGGAATCAAGCCCTATGCGGATGTGATCACCGACAAGGCGCAGACCGATTCCGGTCTCTTTCACGTCCATAAGGTCGAGACCAAGCTCTACTACGAAATCCCCAACGAGCTGCTAGGCCGGGAGATGCTGTTGGTAACACGCATCGCGCGGACCCATACGAACATCGGCTACGGCGGGGAGAAGGCCAACACCCAGGTAGTCCGCTGGCAGCGACAGGACGACAGGATCCTGCTGCGGATCGTCTCCTACCAGAACGTCGCCGACAGCACGAAGCCGATCTATTTGGCGGTGGTGAACGCCAACTTCGAGCCGATCGTGCGCGCGTTCGACATCGCCGCCTACAACGAGGACAGCTCCAATGTGGTCATAGAGGTGACCGAGTTGTTCACGAAGGACGTGCCGATGTTGGGAATCCAGCGGCGGCGGCGCGAGCAGTACAAGATCAAAAGTCTCGACGAGAGCAGATCCTTCATATCGCGGTTTGCGAGCTACCCGCAAAACGTCGAGATCCGGCATGTCCTTACGTACGAGGCGCAGGAGCCGCCGGCCAACTCATCGACCGGCAGCATATCGCTCGAGATGGCGCAATCGATGATCCTGCTCCCCGCGAACCCGATGCGGCGGCGGATGGCGGACGACCGCGTCGGGTTCATCAGCGTGCAGCAGACCGACTATGGCATCGACGCGCAACGGGCGGAGGGCCGGCGCTATATCACGCGCTGGCGCCTCGAGCCGAGCGATACGGCGGCGTTCCTGCGCGGCGAGCTGGTGGACCCGATCAAGCCGATCGTCTACTACATCGATCCCGCCACGCCGGAGCAGTGGCGCCCTTACATCAAGCAGGGAGTCGAGGACTGGAACGTCGCGTTCGAGCAGGCCGGCTTCCGGAACGCCATCCGAGCGATGGATCCACCGTCACCGGAAGAGGATCCCGAGTTCGATCCCGAAGACGCCCGCTACTCGGTGATCCGCTACTTCCCGTCGGCCACGCAGAACGCATACGGACCGCACGTCCACGACCCGCGAACCGGCGAAATCCTCGAGAGCGATATCGGCTGGTTCCACAACGTGATGAACCTGCTCCGGAACTGGTACTTCGTGCAGACCGCGGCTGCCAACCCCAGTGCGCGAGCTATCCGGTTCGACGACGAGGTCATGGGACAGTTGATCCGCTTCGTCTCGGCGCACGAGGTAGGCCACACGCTGGGGCTGCCACACAACATGAAGGCGAGCGCGTCATATCCAGTCGATTCGCTCCGGTCGGCGAGCTTCACGTGCCGGATGGGAACGGCGCCCTCGATCATGGACTACGCGCGGTTCAACTATGTAGCGCAACCGGAGGACGAAGGCGTCTGCTTCATGCCGGGGATCGGGCCGTACGATAACTACGCCATTCGTTGGGGCTACCGCCCGATCATCGAGGCCGACTCGCCCGAGACGGAGCGGCTGACGCTCGACGCCTGGATCCGCGAGCACGAAGGCGATCCGATGTACATGTTCGGAAACCGGAGTTCGATCGATCCGACATCGCAGACGGAGGCGCTGAGCGACGACGCTGTGGGCGCGAGCGAGTACGGGATCGCGAACCTCAAGCAGATCATGCCGAACCTGATTGCCTGGTCGCATGAAGACCTGAACGACTACAGCCATCTTCAGGAGCTGTACAATCAGGTCATCGGCCAGTGGGCACGGTACATGGGCCACGTAGCGACCGTCGTGGGTGGCGTCACGCAAACGCGGAAGAACGTCGATCAGGAGGGACCCATTTACCAGGTCGTCCCGGAGGCGAGGCAGCGTGACGCGATGCAGTTTTTCCGCGAGCATGCCTTCGCGACGCCGACATGGATGCTGGACACGGACATCCTCACGCGTATCGAGCACGCCGGCGCCGTGGAGCGGATTCGCCAGCGTCAGGTGTCGGTGGTCAACAACCTGCTGAGTTTCGCGCGCCTCCAACGGCTCATCGAGGCCGAAGCGATAGGTGGGAGCGAGGCGTACGGGCTCGGCGAGATGCTGGACGAACTCCGCAGCGGCATCTGGTCGGAGCTGCCGCGCGGCCGCCCGATCGACACCTTCCGGCGGAACCTGCAGCGCGGGTACGTGGAACGGATGCGCTACCTAATGACCGAGGAACAGCCGTCCGTCCCGTCACAGTTCGCGGCGTTCATCACGCGCACGAACGTGAACGTGAGCCAGAGCGATATCCGCCCGTTCGTGCGGGGTCAGCTCAACACGTTGAAACGCGAGATCGGCGCGGCATTGCGCCGGGTGCGGGACCGCGCCACGCGCCTGCACCTGGAGGACGCGGTCGTTCGGATCGACGACATCCTCGATCCGGATAATTGAGACGCATGCTGTCGTAGGGGCGCACATTGTAGGGACGCGCAGCAGTGCGCCCCTACAATGTGCGCCCTACAGGTACGGCGTCAACAACCGCGCCACCCCATCCCGTAGCCGCACCGGCAACGACCGCCCGTCCAGCTCGGCGGGCGTCACGCGCCGACCCGCGTCCCGCTTGTCGGCGAAGATCAATTCCATCTCTGCCGCGAACGCCGCGTCGTAGCACTCGACGTTGAACTCGAAGTTGAGCCGCAGGCTGCGCGGATCCCAATTGGCCGATCCGAACAGCGTCCACGTGCCATCGACGATAAACAGCTTGGTGTGATCGAAAGGAGGCGGCGTGTAGTAGACCTCGCAACTGCGCTTGACGAGTTGCCAGAGGAGTGCCCGGGACGCCCAATGGACGATCGGCAGGTTGTTGACCGCCGGGAGCACCACCTGGATCGTCACACCGCGCAGCGCCGCTATGTTCAATGCCGTGACCAGCGCATCGTCCGGCAGGAAATACGGCGTCATCACGTGGACCGAATGACGTGCCGACGCGATGGCGCCATGAATCGTCCAGCGGAGCTTCTCGAAATCCTCGTCAGGACCGTCCGTGATCCCGCGGGCCGCGATCGTTCCCGCCGATTCGATCTCCGGAAACCAATCCGGCCCCTCGAGCAACTCACCCGTGGTAAAAGCCCAATCCTCCGCGAAGGTCTCCATGCACTGTTGCACGACCGGCCCGTCGACCGCAAAGTGCATGTCCTGGACCACTCGCACCGGATTGAAGCTGCGGACGTGGCCGCGCCGGATATTCATCCCGCCGGTGAAACCGAGCCGCCCGTCAGTCACCAGGATCTTGCGGTGGTTCCGCAGATTCCAGAACGGCGCGCGCCAGGGAACGTACGTGGGCATGAACCGCGCGACGCGGATGCCCAGCTTCTTCAGGGCACCGACCATCGACGGGAACGAGTAGCGCGATCCCACACCGTCTATCAGGACCCGTACCTCCACGCCCCGCTGTACCGCATGTGCGAGAGCTTCCGCGAACTGCTGACCGGCCGAGTCCCGAGCGAAGATGTAGGTGGACAGCGCGACCGACCGCTCGGCGCGCCCGATCGCCTCGAGCATCGCCGGAAACGCCTCGTCACCGTTAATCAACGCCCGGACGCGGTTGCCAATCGTTAGCGGACGGCGGCTCACGCGATCGACGAGCCTGCCAAGGGCGACGAGGTGATGCGCCTCGTCACTCAAGCACCCCGTGAGCGCGGCATCGGCCCGCCGCGCTACCGTGTGCGGTCCCGAGAGCCGCAGCGTCGGCGCACGCAATTCCGACGCGTGCCGGCGAATGCGGTTGATGCCCAGCATCGCGTATAGCAGCGCACCGACGATCGGCGCCAGAATGATCAACCCGACCCAGCCGACCGCCGCACGCGAATCCCGCTTGTAGAGAATCGCGTGCCCGCACGCGATACCGGCGAGCAGCACAGCGAGCGCGCCGACGACGTAGACGCGGAACCCAGCAAGCAGGTCGACAAGCCCGTTCACGGCAGCAAGTTACTCCTCGTCGGGCTATTGACAAATCCCCGGGCTTCTTCAAGTTGAGCCCGTTCGACATGCTGAATAGCGAGTTGAGGTAGCCGGTTGCACCGCTGCGCGTCGGTTCGCCCGCGCGGTGCATTGTTATTGGAGGCACCCGCGGCGCAGGGAACGGTGAAGCGGCTCAACGACGCCAAGGGGTTCGGTTTCATGCAGCAGGACGACGGCGGCTTGCAAGTGTCCAGAATCTACGGCACCCACGGTAACATTGCGTTCGACAGCAACGGCCTGTGGGCACTCGTGCTAGGGCGGCGCAAGCGCCTTCGCATACCGGAATTGCTCGACATCATGGGCTACCGTGGAATGCTGAGGGAGTTCCTTGCTTCCGTACGGGAGGGGCGTGAGCTCCGGATGTCACCGGCGGTCGCGGGTCGGGACATGGAGGTCGTGTTCGCCGCCTACCGGTCGCTGTCGTCCGGGAAGTTCGAACCGGCGGTTGCCTGATCGAAAGCGGGCCGGCGGGTACAGCCACCGCTTCATCACGCCCGCGGCGTAGTAGCGGCGCCCGCGATCTCCACCGTGGCGGCCTTGCCATCGCTCATACGCGCACCGTGCGCAACCGCAGGGCGTTCCCCACCACGGAGACCGAACTGAAGCTCATCGCCGCCGCCGCCAGAATCGGGCTCAGCAGGATGCCCAGGAAGGGATAGAGTACGCCCGCCGCCACCGGCACGCCGAGACTGTTGTAGATGAACGCGAAGAACAGGTTCTGCCGGATGTTGCGCATCGTTGCGCGACTCAACCGGCGCGCACGCACGATGCCGCGGAGGTCTCCTTTGACCAGGGTGACGCCGGCGCTCTCCATAGCAACGTCGGTGCCCGTCCCCATGGCGATCCCGACCTGAGCCTGAGCGAGCGCCGGCGCGTCGTTGATGCCGTCACCCGCCATGGCCACGACGCGCCCCTCGGCTTGCAGCCGCTTGACCACATCCACCTTTTGGTTGGGGAGCACCTCGGCAACCACCTCGTCGATGCCCAGCTTCGCCGCGACCGCCTCCGCCGTTGTCCGGCTGTCGCCGGTCAACATGGTGATGCGGAGGCCTTCCGCATGCAGTCGTTCGATCGCCTGTGGCGTCGAATCCTTGATCGGATCCGCCACGCCGACGAGACCCGCCAGTCTCCCGTCCACGGCCACGAACATCACCGTCTGCCCGTCGGCACGCATCGCCTCGGCCTGCTCGACCAGTGGGCCGAGCGTGATGCCGAGGTCGTTCATGAGACGCTGGTTGCCCAACGCGACCGACCGACCGTCGACCGTGCCCGTCACCCCCTTGCCGGTCACCGACTCGAACCCGTCGGCTCCGGTCAGCGTTACCTGCCGCTCGGAGGCGCCATCGACGATCGCGGCGGCCAGCGGGTGCTCGCTTCCGCGCTCGAGGCTGGCGGCGAACCGCAGCAAGTCGTGCTCGCTCGTGCCTTCCGCGGGAACCGTGGCGACCAACTTCGGTTTGCCAAGGGTGAGCGTGCCCGTCTTGTCGACTACCAGCGTGTTCACCTTCCGCAACACCTCGATCGCCTCGGCGTTCTTGAACAGCACGCCGAGCGTGGCGCCTTTGCCCGTAGCCACCATGATCGACATCGGCGTGGCGAGTCCCAATGCGCAGGGACACGCGATGATGAGCACGGCCACGGCGTTGATCAGCGCATAGGCCATGGTGGGCTCCGGCCCCCATATCCCCCAGACGACGAACGTGGCGATCGCGAGGAGCACGACGGCGGGCACGAAGTACCCGGCGACGATGTCCACCAGCTTCTGGATGGGGGCGCGGCTGCGTTGCGCTTCGGCGACCATGCGGACGATCTGCGACAGCAGCGTCTCGGTGCCCACGCGCTCCGCCTGCATCACCAGCGATCCGGTGCCGTTGATCGTCGCACCGATGACGCGGTCTCCCGGAGATTTCTCGACCGGAATCGGCTCGCCGGTGATCATCGCCTCATCGACGGAGCTGAGCCCCTCCACCACCGTCCCGTCCACCGGCACCTTCTCACCCGGCCGCACGCGCAAGCGGTCACCGGGTTGCACCTGATCGAGCGGTACGTCTTCCTCGGTGCCGTCCTCCCGCAGCCGTCGCGCCGTCTTCGGTGCCAACCCCAGCAACGCCTTGATGGCGGCGCTGGTCTGCGAGCGCGCCTTCAGCTCGAGCACCTGGCCCAGGAGCACCAGTGTCACGATCACCGCGGCCGCTTCGAAGTACACGCCGACCTCGCCGGCCTCGTTCCGAAAGGACCCCGGGAAGATCCCAGGGAACAGCCGCGCCACCACGCTATAGATGTACGCGACACCTACGCCGAGACCGATCAGGGTGAACATGTTGAGGTTCCACGTCACCACCGAACGCCACCCCCGCACGAAGAACGGCCACCCGCCCCACAGCACGACCGGCGTTGCCAGACCGAGCTCGATCCACATCAGAAAATCGCGCGACGCGATCCGCTCGAACGGGCTGCCCCCAGGCAGGTACTGCGCCATGGCGATGACGAGGACCGGTAGCGTGAGCGCTACGCTCACCCAGAACCGCTTCGCCATGTCGACCAGTTCCGGATTCTCCTGCTCGTCGAGCGTCACGGTCCGCTGCTCCAGCCCCATGCCGCAGATGGGACACGACCCCGGCTGCTCACGCACGATCTCCGGATGCATGGGACACACGTACTCCGTGCGTGTTGCCGGTGCGGCGGTGATTTCCGGCTCCAACGCCATCCCGCACTTGGGACACGACCCCGGGCCTTCCTGCCGGATCTCCGGGTCCATGGGGCACGTGTACATCGCCGCGGCGGGCGCCGGCGTCGCGCCGGCCGCGTCCGTCAGGTACGACGTCGGGTCCGCCTGGAACTTCCCACGGCAATGGGCCGAGCAGAACAGGTACTCCCGGCCTTCATGCTCGTGACGAAGCTCCGTATCCGGCTCTACCTGCATCCCACAGACCGGGTCGGTCCAGGCACGCTCTCGCACGGCAGCCGGAACGCCGGTCCCATGGTCGTCTGTGTGCTGGCTCGATCCCATTACGTGCTCCCGCTTTCTTGCGTCAGAGGTCATCGACCCATCTACCAGGGTCAGCCAAATGCCGACCGCTTTGCCAAGGCATTGTGGATCAGGCCGAAAGCCAGGCCGGCGTACGCACCATAGAGGAACGACTCGACCAGTCCGATCAGGAACCCGCCCAGTGTGAGCATCTGAATCCCGGCAGAATCTCCTCCAGCCACGCCGTCCCTCGGTGCGCGTTCCGCCCCGACATCACCGCAATGGCTGCCCTGCAGAATCTCCTCGTCGGAGGCGCGGTGCGCCATCGCTCCTCCTCAGCCCGTGAGCAGTCTCACCCTCCGTCGGGTTTCCGCGGTCCGGACGTGTGCAGATGCACGACCAGCCATCGCCCGTCACGACGCTCCAGGATCGTTGTGCTCCGTCCGTCCACCTCCACGTGGCCGCGGGGCGTATCGACTGCGAGGTCGTAACGGAACGACGCCCAGGCGACATCGCCGCGGACTTGCGGCTCCACGTCGAAGTAGCGGTAGCGGAAGTTCTCGAACTCGGCGATCTCCGGCTTCAGGTGATGGTCGCGATAATCGGCCCACCCATGGTTCACGCCGGCGCCCTCGATGATGTGCACCGCGCGGCCGGGGGCATACAGGGTGTCGAGCCCCGCGAAGTCGCCGGCCTGCGAGAACGCGGCGAGTGCGACCACGACGCGCTCGATCGCGACCTCGTCGGCCGTCTGCCCCTCGAGCGGTAGGCCAACGAGTGCAAGTGCGAGCGCCGCTGGCGCGACGAGACGAAGCGTCGATCGGGTCATACCACGCTCCTTGGTGAGGCTCAGAAGATCTCCTTGGGCCGCCGCAACAGGGCGCCGCCGACGAGAAGGGCCAAGACGATGACCGCGACCGCGCCTCCCGTAACGATCGGGTGTCTTGCACGCTCGAGTTCGAGCGGCTCGGCCGTGGGCTCCGTGGTGTGCGCGTCGCCGTCGGCCGCCGCCACGGAGAGACTTCGCGCCGGGGAGACCGTGACATCGAGCGTCGCGACCTCATCGCCATCCGAGGCGATGGCCACCAGGCGATAGGCGCCCGGTCGGACGTCCGCGGGAATCCCGACGAAGCGCGTAAACGCCCCGGCGGTGTCGCTTCGCACCTCGCCGAGGGTGACCCGCCCGTCGACGCCGACGAGGGCGAGCGTCAGCACCGTGCCCCGTCCGAACTTCTCACCCACCACGCGTACACTGTCGCCGGCCGCAAGCTGGCGGGTGGGCAGCGTCAGCACGCCGTCTTCGTGCACCGCCGCGTGCTCCGGCGCGCCCGCCAGCGGCACGACCGCTGCCGCGAGCATCAGAGAGGATCGACGCCACCATTGCTGTCTCACGTTGCCTCCCAGCTCACATAGCCATGTCGAGGTGCACCTGCGCCGGCGCGACCGCCGCGTAGACGATCGCCGCAACCATCAAAGCGAACAAAACCGCCCCGGCAACCCGGGTGATGGTCGCCGCCCGGCCGTCGACCCGGTCGGCCAACGGCACGATGGCGAGGAATCCGAACAGCACCGCCGGCGCCAGCAGCATCCCGTTCATCCCGAACAGGTTCTCGGCGGCATAGATCCACAGGAAGGGCCAATCCGGCTTGGTCAGCTCGTATCCGTCGACGCCCGGCGCCAGGAGATCGTGCGGCCACGCGAGCGCCAGCGCCACGATCGCCGCAACCGCGATGAAGCCCGCCCCCCCGATGAGCCTGAGATGGCTGCGAAAGGCGGTCTTCACTCCGCCGCCCGCGCTCACGCCTAGGTGCCGGATCAGCCACAGATGAAGGGCAAGGATGGCCACGACCGCCAGCGGGAGCACCGACACGTGCATTCCGTACAGTCGTGTCAGGAGCGGGCTGGACGGCGTGAAACCGGGTTGCAGGGGCGCGCCGAGCGGTCCGACAAGATTCGCCCCGGCCACCGCATGGGCGATGGCCTCGACCGCCTCCTGGTCCGCGCGCAGGACCGAGCCCGTGAACGACAGTGCAAACAACAGGGCAAGGAGCAAGACACCACTCCACCAGAGCCCTTCACGCGGACCCCGGAATCCCCGGCGCCAGAACACCGCCACGAGATGCGCGAAGACCAGCAACAGCGCCGCCGACGCGCTCCAGACGTGGAGATCGCGCAGGAGCGTCACGAGCGGCTCGGCCGTAATGAGGTACCGGATCGAGTCGTGTGCCGCGAGCGGCGCCGGATTGTAGTACTGCGTCAGGACGGCGCCGGTGAGCCCCAGCACCACCAGCGCAACGAGCGTGAGCGCACCCAGCATGAAGTCCAGCCGGTTGGCGCGCGCCGGGACGGCGTAGTCGAGGCCGTGGAGCCCTAGGCGATCCTGCAGCATACGTCCAGCCCCACGGACAACCGCTTGCTTGACCGTCATCGCTGTGCGTAGACCCGTGCACCGCCCGCGCGGTCGAACAGGAGCACGTCATAGCGCTCCCACCGCGTCCCTTCCATCCCGGGCGAGCCCTCGGGCATTCCGGGGACGGCGATCCCGACGGCCGGTGGTCGTTCGGCCAAGAGCTGCTCGATGACGTCGGCCGGCACATGACCCTCGACGACATAGCCGTCCACAACCGCCGTATGGCACGACTGCAGCGTTCCCGGGATGCCGTTCTCGCCTTTCACTGCACCCATTTCACGAACGTCATGTGTTTCCACGCTGTATCCCCGGCGTCGCATGTACTGCACCCACTTCGTGCAGCAGCCGCAGGTGGGGCTCTTGTACACGGTGACCGTTGGGGTCGCGGAAGCCGGGCTCGTTTTGACGATCAGAAACACGCCTGCGACGGTCGCTGCCACGCCGAGGACTGTGAGCATGGTCCAGTGTTTTCTCGACATCCGTCCTCCTCAGGGAACGATGGCCAACGCAGCATCGGCCGTGAGATGTTCGTCACCCGCCGCACGCGGCGTACCAGAATCGAACCGCCGGGTATCTCCATATCCATATTGGGGTTCTGCGCCGTGTGCACAAGAACCGTCACTGTGACCGACGGGGGAAATGCCCCAACCAATGGGTGGTCGTTCCCGGCTGGCGCGCGCGGCGACCCATCACCCGGCTAGCTGAGCAGTTGCCCGCGGTATGAGTGGTTCGCGCCGTCGCCGGCGCTGGCGATGGCCGAGAGCAGATCGTCGACCGACACTCGCGCCGGGTCGTATCGAACGGTTCCGATGGGCGGAAACAACCCGACGAAGGCCGTCGCGACACCGTCCAGCTGCACCAGCGCGTTCTGGACGCGCATCGCGCAGTTCGGGCAGCCGAGCCCTTCGATGAACACGCGCGCCGCAGCGGTTGCCCGCTCCGGACACCGCATGGTCGGCTCGATTTCCTTGACGTCACAGTCATGGGGCGTCTGACACATGTCGCCTTCCTCCTGGTCGCTCGCGTCCGCGGCTCACCCGCCGCGTGTCGTCCTGCCTCCGCGCGTAGCGTTCGGGGTCGGCTTCCACCCGTCTTCGGCCGCGGCTTCGACGCAGGACGACCCCGACGTGCCGCGCAACTGACTCCGTATGAAGCAGGACGCGTGCCGACCACGAGGAAGCCGCCTAAGGGCTTGGTACGCCGCGAGTTCGATACAACCCGGAAGAGGTCGCGCCGCCCGGGCATGCGGGTGACCTCACGCACTCGGTGGGGACATTGCCTCGCGCCGGACACCGCCGTCGCGATTCCGGGTGGTGGCGTGACGCACCGGTGCATTTGCCCCAACGTCTTGCGTGCGTTGGCCCGCGTCCGACACGGGACGTCCGGTCAGCCCGGCTGCTCGCCAACCAGCCCGTACTTCTCGATGCGATACCGCAGCGTGTCGCGCGTCAGCCCAAGTAATTCGGCCGCCCGGGTCTTGTTGCCGCGCGTCCGCTGGAGCGCCTGTCGCAGGAGATCGCGCTCGAGCATCTCAAGGTCGATTCCACCCGCCGGCAGCGTGTACCCGGGCTCGAGATCCAGAGCACTCATGCCCGGGCGCAGCTCGTCCGGCAGGTGGGCCGGCAACACCTCCGGCCCGTCCTCGAGAATGATGGCCCGTTCAATGACGTTCTTGAGCTCGCGCACGTTTCCAGGCCACGCATAGCGCTCCAGCATCGTAAGCGCCTCGCGTGAGAAGGAGCGGGCCGGGCGCCGCATCGCGGTCGTGAGCTTGTCGAGCAAGAACTTCGCAAGCGGCATCACATCCTCCGGGCGCTCGCGTAGCGGCGGGATCGTGATCGGTACGACGTTGAGCCGGAAGAAGAGGTCGCGCCGGAAGCTCCCGTCGCGCACCGCGGCCTCCAGATCGCGGTTAGTGGACGCGATGATCCTGACGTCAACCGTGATATCGCGCACGCCGCCGAGACGCTTGAAGGTCCGCGTCTCCAGAAAACGGAGCAACTTGGCCTGAGCACCTGCCGGGAGGTCGCCGATCTCGTCGAGCAACACCGTACCGCGGTCGGCAAACTCCATGAGCCCCTGCTTGCGCTCACGAGCGTCCGTAAACGCGCCCCTCTCGTGACCGAATAGCTCCGACTCGAGCAGTGCCTCTGGCAGCGCCGTGCAGTTGATCTCCAAAAACGGGAACTCCGCACGATCGCTCCGCGCGTGAATCGCCTGGGCGACGACCTCCTTCCCCACACCGCTTTCTCCCCGGAGGAGCACCGTCGTCCCGCCGCTTGCCCCAACCTTATCGACCAGGTCGACGATCTTCTGCATCAGTTCGGACCGTCCGACGATCTCGATCCCGGCAAACCGCCACCCCGCCTGGCGACGGAGTCCCGACACGGTCCGCTTCAATCCGCGCGTCTCGAGTCCTTTCTCCAGCGTGATCAACACGTCTTCGAGCTGCGGTGGTTTCTCGAGAAAGTGGTACGCCCCGCTCTTCACGGCCTCGACCGCCGTCGAGATATCGCCATGGGCGCTCAGCATGATCGCGGTCAGATCGGGATCCGTCTCTCGAAACTCCCGCAGCAGGTCCATGCCGCTTCCATCCGGGAGCTTCAAGTCGAGCAAGACCGCGTCCGGTGCGGTCTGCGCAAACGCGTCTCGCGCCCGTGCGACATCCTCGGTCACGGTCACCCGGTATCCCGCGTCCGCGAGATGCGACTCCAGCCAGACCCGAATGAGATTTTCGTCGTCGACGACGAGCACATGCCTCGTCACATTGCTCACGATGATTCACCCTCTTCCTGGAGCGGAAGCACTACCACGAAGGTCGCTCCGCCGCCCGGAGTCTCCTCCAGACGGAGGGCCCCGCCATGCCGTTCAATGAGTTGCTGTGAGATCGAGAGGCCCAACCCGGTTCCCTGGTGCTTGGTTGTGAAGAAGGGCCGAAATATGTCGCGCCGCACATCCGGCGGAACGCCGAGCCCCGTATCGATCACCGCCACCTCTACCGAACCGTCACGGCGCACGACCCGCAACGTCAACCGTCCGCCATCCGTCATCGCCTGCAGGGCGTTCAACCCGAGGTTCACCAGCACCTGGACAACCTGCTCGGGATCGACTCGGACGAGAACTGGCTCCGCGGTCGGCTCCGCAACCAACGCTACGCGGCCGGTCCGCGCTTGCGGTTCGATCACGCGGATCGTCCGATCCACCAGCAAGTTTGCGTCGACCACGACCTCGCGCAGTTCCGGAGGACGGGCATAGCGCAGCAGCTGCGTCGTCGTGGCCTCAATGCGACGCAACTGCATTTCCGCCTCGTTGAGCAGCGGGCGGGACGGGTCATCCTGCGGGATCCGCTTCAACGCGAGCTCGATCGCGCCCATCACGCCCGTGAGCGGATTCCGGATTTCGTGCGCCACACCGCTCGCCAGCTCTCCGACCGTCGCGAGCTGGTGGGTCCGTTCCAACTCGGCCTCGTGCAGTCGCTCGATCTCCTCGCGCGAGCGGACCAGATCCTGCGCCATCCGATTGAACGACCGAACGAGTGACCCCACCTCGTCCTGGCTCCGCTGCCGGACCGGCGCGAAGGACTCCGACCGGCCAAACTCCTGCACGGCGTCGGCAAGCTGGGCGAGCGGTGTCGTCACGGTGCGCGCGGCCATGGCGCTGGTCACGACTAGCAGCGCGACCAGGATGGCGGTCCCGCCCAGAGCGAGGTTCCGTATGCGCGAAACCGGAGCCAACGCGACGTCGAGCGGGAGCACCGCGGCGACATACCAGTCCATGTCCTCCGCCGGCGCGAAGGCGACCATGAACGGAGCGCGCTGGGTCCCGCCGCGCACGACAATCGCGGTATCCGGCAGCCGGCCGACCGAACCGGCCACGACTTGATTCAACCCGTGTTCGTGCGCAACGAAGATCGGGTTACCCGCCTCATCCAGCACCCCGAGTTCCGCGCCTGCCATCAGGTGCGGCGGCATCGAGAAGAGACGCGGGAAATCGGCCGCGCGAACGTGCCCTTCCAGCCAGGCCGCCGACGCATTCTCGCCTTGGCCCAGCCCAACCACGTAGGCGAGCACCTGGTCGCCTTCCCGGTGCAATTCTACACGGTGCGTCGCCCAGTCCGCGGCCGGTGCCTCAGATGGCCAGTGCGGTTCCACATCTCGCAGCGCGACATCCACGAGGATCTCTCCGCCAGCCGACACCAACCGCAGCCCGTCGAAGACCCCGTCTTCAGGCAGCGCCTGCCGCAGCGCCGCCGCGAGTTGCGCCGCTGATGCCCCCGCCGAGTCCGCGACGGTGAGCTGCCCCACGATGGTGCGGAGGAGAAGGCGTTGGCGGCGGAGTTCGGTATCGAGGTGGACCGCCTGCTGCGCGGCGAGATCCCGCAGCGCGTTCTCCGCCTGTTCGGTAATCGCCGCGCGACTGCTCCGATAGACCAAGAGGATCGCCGCGGTGAGCGGCACGACACCAAACCCGAGCAGCAGCAGCAGCAGCTTCCCGCGCAACCCAAACCTGCGCCGCCCGTTCATCGAAGCGTCCGGCGTGTCGTTGCGTTGGGGGTTTTGCCCCGACATGCACGGCAAAGTCCCCAAGTCGGCCAGGTCATGTTGTCTCGTTCGATCGTGCTAACTCCCTGTGCAACCGTCACTTCGAATCAGACTGCCTCGGGCGTACAAGTTGTGGCCACGTGGAAGCAAGCCGCAAGGGCCGAGCCGCAGTTCAACACGGACAGATCCGTTCGGCTTCGGGCGCGGAGAAACTGAGAACTTCACAAGAGAGGAATCATGAGAATCGGACTTACTGCCGTTCTTGCCCTGTCCATGACCGCACGGCTCGGCGCGCAGGCATAATGACCGTGATGGAAGGGATGCAGCAACGAGGAATGATGGGTGGTGCGATGATGATGGAGATGATGGCGCATCCCGTCATGCAGGACGCAATGCGGTTCGTGCCACGGCGCGTGCTCGACCTGAGCGACAGCCTTGGATTGAGCGCCGAGCAGGTCGCGGGACCCGCCCACCGATGTCCGAGCGCTGGGGCCGATGGACAGACACATCTATTCAAGGAATGGTGCAACGTGCCGACCAAATTCGGACACGGCGCCTTCATGATCCTCTCGTGGCTCGGGATCGCGACCGGGTTGTGACGATGATGTGGGTTGGCCTTCGCGGGCAGGGACGCCCGTTCCAGCCATCCCCGAGCGAGGACCTGCCACCGGAGGAGATTCTGCGGCGCCGCTACGCCGCCGGGGAGATCGAGATGCGCGAGTTTCACCACCGGCTCTCCGTTCTCTGGCAGGAGACGTAGCAGCCCCGCGTCCCGGCCCGCCGGCTCCGGTGGGGCAATTGCCCCACCGGCGGGGGCTGGTCCCCCACGTCTGACCCCGTTCGACCCGACCCGCAACACCCTATCAGAATGTCAATCAACAGTTTAGCAATCTCGCCGGATCCGGCCTGCCTCCTGCGACACGAACCCATCGAACCACCAGAGGAGGATCGCACGTGGAATCCAGCATGGCGTTCGTTGACATCCCACTGCAAAGAACCGGCGACGCCCGCCGCACGACGGGAGGGCGGTTGATACGCACGATGGGCCTGATGACCATCGCCCTCGTCGCGCCGAGTCGCGCCCCTGCCCAGAACATCGATACGCTGCGGCTCACCGATGTCGTGGCGATGGCGCGCCACGCCAACCCTGCGCTGATCGCCGCGCGGCTACGTGCCGACGCGGCCGCCGAGCGGATCCCACAAGCCGGGGCGTGGGCGGATCCACAGTTGTCCTTCGGCCTGCGTAACCGGCCGATCGACGACTTCGGGACGGACCAGGCGATGACGATGAACACAGTCCAACTCACGCAACGGTTTCCGTGGCCCGGCACGCTTGGGTTCGCGCAAGAGCGGGCGCGGCAGCTGGCCGACGCGAGTCGGCTCGATGCCGAGGAGGCCGAGGTGGCGCTGATCGCGCGCGCGCGCGCGGTCTACTATCAGCTCGCGTTCGTGGACCGGGCGATCGACGTCATGAACCGCACTCGCGGGCTGCTGCGGGATTTCTTCCAGGTGTCACAAGCTCGATACTCGGTCGGTGAGGGACTGCAGCAGGATGTGCTCCAAGCCCAAGTCGCCATCGCAGGCATGACCGAGGACATCACAGTGATGGAGCAGGACCGGGTGGCGATGGCCGCTCGCCTGAACGCGCTGCTGGGCCGCCCGGCGACAGGACCGGTCGGGGCCCTCGAGCTTCCGTCTCCAGACGACAGCTTGCCGACGGCGCAGGCTCTTATGGACACGGCAGCCGAGCGGCGGCCGGCGCTGCGAGCCGCCGCCGCCAGGGCCCGGGCCGCCGAGGCGGGCTACCGAGCCGCACGACGCCGGCTCTATCCTGACGTCATCGTGACGCTCGGCTACGCCGAGCGACCGCAGTTCGATGACTTCGTCAGCTTCATGATCGGATTCAGCATCCCGTTGTGGGCCGGATCGCGACAACTGCCCCTCCGCCGCGAGATGCGGGCCATGCAGGCAATGGAAGAGGCCCGCGCGCTGGATCTCTACAACGAGACCTTCGCGCGACTGGCGGAACTGCGGGCGCAGGCCGTGCGGGCACGTAACCTCTCCCAACTGTATGCCACCTCGATCCTACCGCAGGCGCGAGCCGCGGTGGACGCGGCGCTGTCCGCGTACCGAGTGGGCCGGTTGGAGTATACCACCCTCGTACAAAACGAGATGACAGTTAACCGCTACGAAATCGAAGTTGTGCGGCTTGCCGCCGAGTACCAGCAGGCCGTGGCGCAGATTGACGCGTTACTCGGCATCACGCCCGGAGGAGAATGATGAGATCGAACGGATGGATGCCGCTAGTTGCGTTGCTGCTGGCGGTCGGGTGCGGCGACGACACCGACGGCGAGTCGCCGATGGCCGACATGACGGCCGCGGAGCACGCACGGATGCAGGCTGGGGGTACGCAGGGCACGTTCGACAGCAGCGGGGCCGCCGTGCGGCAACCCGTGCACCTGACACCGCAGCAGGAGCGAGCGCTGGGCGTGGTGTACACGATGCCCCGGCGGGAAACCCTCACCCGGACGATCCGCACCGTGGGTGAGATCATGGCCGCCGAACCAAACGTGGCCGATGTCACCCCGAAGATCGATGGCTTCGTCGAAGTGCTCTTCGTCAGCACGACCGGCGAGTTGGTTCGGCGCGGGCAACGGCTCCTCGCGATCTACAGTCCGATGCTGGTTGTAGCACAGGAGGAACTGCTCACGGCGGGTCGCCTCGTCGCTCAGGTTGATTCGGGCGCAGGCGAGGCGTGGCGGAATGCGCAGGCAACACTGGCGGCGGCACGTCGCCGGCTCAGCTACTGGGACATCACGGACGAGCAGATCACTCGCCTGGAGGAGACCGGCGAGGTCACCAAGACGTTGACGCTGGTGTCGCCGGTGACCGGGATCGTGCTCGAGAAGGACGTGCTCCAGGGCCAGCGGGTGACCCCGGGCCAGCGTCTCTATCGCATCGCCGATCTCTCGGTGATCTGGGTCGAGGGCGAGGTCTTCGAGCAGGACCTGCAGTTCGTGCATGCCGGCGCCCAGGCGCGCATCGAGGTGGCCGCCTATCCGGGCGAGCACCTGACGGGGCGCGTCAGCTTCGTGTATCCGACCGTCGACGTGCGCAGCCGCACCAATCGGATCCGGATCACGGCACGCAACGCCGACTTAAGGCTGAAACCCGGCATGTTCGCGACGATCTTCTTCGACGCCCAGCTTGGTCACGAGGTCCTCACGGTCCCGCTCGAGGCCGTAGTCATCACGGGCGAGCGGAACCTCGTGTTCGTACGCGATGAAGACGGGATGCTCAGGCCACGCGAGGTCGTGCTCGGCGCGCGTGCGGGTGAGCGCGTGCAGATCCTCCGGGGGTTGGCAGATCACGAGACCATCGTGGCTTCGGCCAACTTCCTCGTGGACGCCGAATCCCGCCTGGGCACCACCGGCGGCGCCATGCCCGGCATGCAGCACGGATCGGCACAGGAGCCGAAGCCAGCCCCGGCACCGACGACAGAGCACCGCCATGATTAACGCCATCATCGCATGGTCGCTGCGGAACCGCGTGCTTGTACTCCTCGCCACCGGCGCGTTGATCGGCGGCGGCGTGTGGGCAATGCGCACCACGCCACTCGACGCGATCCCCGATCTGTCCGATGTGCAGGTCATCGTGCAAACGGACTTCCATGAGCAGGCGCCGCAGATCGTCGAGGACCAGGTCACCTACCCGATCGCCTCGGAGATGCTGAAGGTCCCCGGCGCCCGGGTGGTTCGTGGCTACTCCTTCTTCGGGCTCAGCCTCGTATACGTGATCTTCGAGGACGGTACCGACATCTATTGGGCCCGTTCCCGCGTGCTGGAGTACATGAACGGCATCCGCCGCCAACTGCCGAGCGGCGTAGAGCCCGTGCTGGGACCGGACGCTACCGGCGTCGGTTGGGTGTTCGAGTACACGCTCGAGTCGGACAGCCTTGATCTCGCCGAGTTACGCACCCTACAGGACTGGTATATCCGCTACCAGCTCACCGCCGTGCCCGGCGTCTCAGAGGTGGCGAGCTTCGGCGGGTTCGTGAAGCAGTACCAGGTGGAGGTCAATCCGGAGCGGCTCCGTGCATTCGGCATTCCGGTGACACGCGTGGTACAGGCGATCGGTGCACACAACATCGATATCGGTGCCCGAGTGCTGGAGATGGGCGGACGCGAGTACATGATCCGCGGTCTCGGATACCTCGATGGAATCGAGGACATCCAGAACGTCACCCTCGGTGCGACGCCGAATGGCACGCCCATCCGCGTGGCCGATGTGGCGACCGTGCAGATCGGCCCCGCGCCGCGCCGTGGTGCCGCGGATCTAGACGGCCGTGGCGAAGTGGTCGCCGGCATCGTGGTGATGCGCTTCGGCGCGGACGCGCTCAAGACGATCGAAGCAATCAAGCAACGGCTCGAGGAGATCCAGGAGGGACTCCCCCCGGGCGTGTACCTCCGCACCGCCTACGACCGGAGCGACCTGATCCATCGGGCAATCGACAATCTCAAGGAGAAGCTGATCGAGGAGTCGATCATCGTGGCCGCCGTGGCGGTTCTCTTCCTGCTGCATGCGCGCTCAGCGCTCGTCGCCATCATCACGTTGCCTCTGGGAATCTTGATCTCATTCATCGTCATGCGGATGATCGGCGTCAGTGCCAACATCATGAGCTTGGGTGGGATAGCCATCGCGATCGGCGCGATGGTGGACGGGGCGATCGTGATGATCGAGAACATGCACAAACATCTCGAGCGTGCCGACGCCAACGTTTCCCGCTGGGAGATCGTGCTCGAGAGCACCAAGCAAGTGGGCCCGCCGCTCTTCTTCTCGCTATTGATCATCACGTTCAGCTTCCTGCCCGTGTTCGCGCTCGAGCAGCAGGAAGGCCGGCTCTTCAAACCGCTCGCGTTCACCAAGACGTTTGCGATGGCGGGGTCGGCTTTGCTCACCATCACCCTCGTGCCGGTGCTGATGGGATACCTCGTCAGGGGAAAGATCCGGCCCGAGGCCCGAAATCCCGTTAACCGCGTCCTGCGATGGCTGTACCAGCCGGTGATCGGGTTTGCGTTGCGGCGCCCCTGGTGGATTCTGGCCGGGGCGGCGGTCGTGCTGGGAGCGACCGTGTATCCGTGGCAGCGGCTCGGGAGCGAATTCATGCCACCGCTGCTCGAGGGATCGGTGCTCTTCATGCCTACCACGGTGCCCGGCGTCTCGATCGCCCAGGCACGCAAGATCATGCGATATCAGGATAGCGTGCTGGCATCGTTCCCCGAGGTGGAGCGCGTGCTCGGCAAAGCAGGACGGGCGACTACCGCGACCGATCCCGCACCGCTCGACATGTTCGAGACGACGATCACTCTGAAACCGCGTGCTGAGTGGCGCCCCGGCATCACCTACGAGCGCCTGATAACCGAGATGGACGAGGCCGTGCAACTGCCGGGCGTCACGAACGCGTGGACGATGCCCATCAAGGGCAGGATAGACATGCTCGCCACCGGCATCCGGACCGCGGTGGGGATCAAGATCTTCGGTCCGGATCTCGATACGCTCCAGATGCTCGGCGAACAGGTCGAGCGCATCATGCAGCAGGTGCCCGGTACCCGCAGTGCGTTCGCTGAGCGCGGGATGTCCGGGTACTATATTGATATCGATGTCGATCGTACCGAGGCGGCCCGGTACGGCCTCAACGTGGGCGACATTCACAGTGCTATCATGGCCACCGTTGGCGGCATAAACGCCGCGATCACCGTGGAGGGGCGGGAGCGCTACGTCGTGAACGTCCGCTATCCGCGCGAACTGCGGGATGACGTTCAGAAGATCCGTGAGGTGATCATTCCGGCAATGGGAGGAGCACAGATCCCGCTGGGACAGGTGGCGAGCGTCGAGGTGGTACAAGGACCGATGGCCATCAAGACGGAGAACGCCTTCCCGGTAACCACGATCTTCGTGGACATCGGGGACCGCGACGTGGGGAGTTATGTCGAGGAAGCCCAGCGCGTGGTGGCGGACCAGTTCGACCTGCCCACAGGTTACACGCTGATCTGGAGCGGACAGTACGAGTTCATGCAGCGCGTGGTCGAGAAGCTCCAGGTCGTGGTGCCGGTGACCCTAGGGATCATCTTCCTCTTGCTCTTCCTCAACTTCCGCGACGTCACGGAATCCCTGCTCGTCATGCTGACGCTCCCGTTCTCGCTGGTGGGAGGGATCTGGTTCCTGTGGCTGCTCGGCTACAACACGAGCGTCGCCGTGTGGGTCGGCTTCATCGCGCTGGCGGGTGTCGCCGCCCAAACGGGCGTGGTGATGCTGATCTATCTGGACGAAGCCTTTCACCGGCACAGTCTCGAGGGACGTATGCGCGGCCGCACGGATGTGCTGGAGGCGGTGCGGGAAGGAGCGCTCGAGCGCCTGCGTCCTGTCGTCATGACGGTCACCGCGATCACCGCGGGGCTGATGCCGATCCTGTGGAGCACCGGCGCCGGGGCCGACGTGATGAAGCGCATCGCATCGCCGATGGTGGGCGGTATGGTAACCGCGGCTATCCTCACACTGGTCGTCATCCCGGCCGTTTACCTGATCTGGCGGCGCTGGCAGGTACGCCGCCGGCCGGAGGGGACGGTACGCGAGGCCCTACACGACCTGAAGAATCCTTCATGACGGCTTGGCGATGGGCTCAACCTCACCCGGCGATAGTTCACGTACAGCGGATGCGCCAGCCAAGGTGGCGGGCGTCTCCGGGCCAATCCCGACGACAGGCGGGGAGCACACCCGCACTGGAGGATTAAATGACATATCAACGACTGAACCGTAGACTGTTGGCAGCCCCGTTGGCCCTCGCCGTAGCGGCATGCGCCGGTTCGGACAATCCCACGGCTCTGGCCGATCTGGAAACGGCAGTGGAGTTCGAGGTCAGCGCGGCCGAGATCCAGACGCTCGAGGAGGTCGAGTTCCACATCCACGTGGAAGAGCGTGGCATGCATCTCGACTTGCTGCAAGCGGAACTCGCGATCCGCCACGCCGGCGGCGAAGCCATCCGGACCGTCGCGCTCGAACAGGAAGGGGATGAGTATCGCGCCCGCGTCACCTTCTTCGAGCCCGGCGAACATCACGTTCACGTAATGGGTATGCCGCGCGGCCACGGCGTCATGGGTGAGATGGGCGAGTTCGAGGTCGACGTCGCTCGCCGACACGAGGACATCGGGCCCTACTGGGTGGAAATCGCGACCAGTCCGGCCGGCCCGCTGCTGGAGGGCCAGGAGGCACATATCCACATTTTCGTGTTCGATCTCCTCGCCGACGGGGCGCGCGGAGCGCCGGTGACCGGGCTGGAGTTCGTCGCGGAGATGCACCATCCGCATGGGACGGAAATGATGCTCGAGGTCGTCGAGGAAGCGGAAGGCGAGTACGAGTGCGACTACACCTTCAGTACCGCCGGCATATACGAGCTGCACGTCGAGATCGAGGTCGGCGCCGAGGAAGTGAGCGGAGAGTTCCACATCCCCGTCTTCAGCCCCGACGCCGACGAGCCGGAAACGCAGGACGACACGGGAGGACACGGTCATGGCGACGGCTAAGACACGTCATGCCTGGCGGGCTGGGGCAGCGATCGCCGCCCTCGCCCTCCTGAACGCGCCCGCTCTGCGGGCGCAGGAGACCGGGACGCGCGTCGTCCCGACGCACCAGACGGTCATTACGGGATACGGCACCGTCGGGTACGCGTTCGAGACCCAGGGTGAAAACAAGAACGCCTTTACCTCGTCCGTGAACCCGATTTTCCTCTTCCAGTTCATGGACAAGGTGCTCTTCGAGGTCGAGTTCGAATTCGAGCTGGAGGGCGGCATCACCGAGACGGGGCTGGAATACGCACAGCTCGATGTCCTGCTGACCGACAACATCACGCTCGTGGGCGGTAAGTTCCTGTTGCCGTTCGGCGTGTTCGGCGAGCGGTTGCACCCGACCTGGATCAACAAGTTCGCCACTTCACCGCCGATCTACGGGCATCACGTTGCCGCGTTCGGCGCCGAACCGTTGCTGCCGATTCTGTCCGACGTGGGCTTCATGGCGCGGGGCACGGTGACCCCCGGCCGGTGGAACCTCTCGCTGAACGCGTTCGTCACCCAGGGTCCGGACGTGGAAGCCGGAGGCGACCCCGCAGAACCCGAGTTGGTGTTTCCTGGCTCATCCGAGGACAACAACACCAACAAGATGCTCGGCGGCAGGGTCGACATCTCCCTCCCGCCATGGTTCGAGATCAACGGCTCCCTGATCAACGGCGACTACGACACCAACAACTTCCTCGACTTCACCGCCTGGAACGTCGCCGGAGAGCTGCGTCTGAAAAACGTCGAGATCCGCGGCGAATACCTGCAAACCCGTTTAGAGATCGAGACGGCCACCGGTTTCCCCACGATCCGGCGCCACGGGTTCTATGCGCAGGCCGCCTATCGGGTCGGTCCCTTCGAGCCGGTGTTCCGCTGGACGCAGGTCTTCGACACTCGGGAAGACGGCGTCGTGACCGCGGAAGACGGCGCCTGGCAGGCCGGCTTCGGGATCGACTACTGGTTTTCTCCGTCGATCGTCCTGATGGCGGGGTTCGAACTCAACCGCGAGGACGGGCTGCCGATCGACGAGATCGACAACGATCGGCTCGTCGCGCACATCGCCTTCGGGTTCTAGGAGGACGTGATGAACAGACCAACGAAGATCGCGGCGGCCGTCGGCATAATGGCCGTCGCCTGGCTGTCTGCGACCACCACCGCCTACGCCCAGGATGCCGCTACTGACGTGGCGCGCGGCGCCGAAGTGTACGGGGCCATGTGCGGCCGATGCCATACGGCCCGCTCCCCGCTCGAGTACACCGATCGCCAGTGGGTGACGATCACGAACCATATGCGCGTCCGCGCCAACTTGACGGGGCAGCAGATGCGCGCCGTCTTGGCTTTTCTTCAGGCGACGAACACGGATCCCGGGCGGCCGTCACCGCTCGAGAGCGGTGCAACAACCGGCGTACCGACCGCCGATTACAGCGGTCCCGTGTCGACCGATCCGGACGTCATTGCGCGCGGGAACCAACTTGCCAGCGAGAACGCCTGCCTGGGATGTCACGTGATCGGCGGTGTCGGCGGCAACGTGGGCCCGTCGTTGAACGGGGTCGTGCGCCGGCTAGGGGCAGCGGATGTACGTCACAAACTCGCGAATCCGATGTTCAACAACAGCATGTCGATGATGCCCAACTTCGGCCTCACCAGAGAGCAGATCGACGCCATCACCGCCTATCTGGCCAGTCTAGAGCGCTAGACGGGGCACGTCATGAGAGCGGCCCCGGGGGAAACCCCGGGGCCGTTTTCCTTGCTCTTGTCTCCTGGCGGTACCTACCCGTCGGACCGTACCGGCCGGGAAGACCAGTGAATGTGGACGATCTTCCACCCGTCGGCGGTGTGCTTCAAGAGCATCGTCTCCGTTCCCCGAGAATCGATGCGGCGATCACCGAACGTTCCACTGGTGCGGGACTGGCTGAGTACCCAGGCCAGATCGCCGTCCGTCCCACTCCGCTGCGTTACGACTTCCCGGGTAGTCGCCGCTGAGAACTGTATGTCGGCCGCCAGATGATGGGAGCGGTACTCGTCACGCGACGCTTCGACGCCGCCTGACTCGTAGATCATGACGTCGGGTGCCAGCAGGGCGAGCGCCGCGCTGCTGTCACCCCGCGACAGCGCGACATGGAATGCGCGCACCACGTGCTCGGGTCCCTCGTTCGCCGCCTGCCCTGCAAGCGGAACGGACACACAGACCAGCCCTGCGCCGATCAGGATCGCGCGAATCACCGCAGCTCCTCGGAATGTCGTGGACCTGGATTCTGGCACGCACCAGCGTAGCACGCAAGGACCGGAGCTAGATTGGAGTATGCGCAGTGGCACGCCACCCGCACGCATCCTCCAGGTCGACGCCGACGCCTTTTACGTGCAGGTCGCCCGGCTGATCGACCCCGAAGGAGCCGGAACCGCCGAGTTGCTGCTCGTCGGCGGAACGCCGCAGGGACGGGGCGTCGTCACCTCCGCGTCCTATGCCGCGCGCACGCTTGGCGCGCGGTCCGGCATGCCGATGGCGCAGGCGCTCAGGCTCTGCCCTGGCGCCATGGTGGTCGGCGTGCCGCGCCGTGCGTGCGCGGACCGGAGCCGCGCCATCGTAGCAGTGCTGGAACGCTCCACGCCAGTTGTCGAGCCGGCCTCCATTGACGAGATGTATCTCGATCTGAGCGGCACGGAGGCGCTGTACGGCCACGAGCCGCTGGAGACCACAGCTCGCCGTATTCGTCAGGCGGTGCTCGACGAGACCGAGATCGCCGTGTCCATCGGTGGCGCCACCACCCGCCTCGTCGCCAAGCTCGCGGCCAACCGCGCCAAGCCGCATCGCACGGGGCAAGCGGATGGCGTCATCATCGTCCGGCCCGGCGATGAGGCAACGTTCCTCCGGCAGTTCGCGCTGGCCGAGATCCCCGGGGTCGGTCCCCGATTCCAGGAACGTCTCGAGCGGCTCGGCCTGAAGACCGTGCCCGACGCCCTACGGCATGAGCGGCGGGTATTGGAACGCTGGCTCGGAGCGCGGGCGGGCGGATGGCTCTACGAGCGCATTCGTGGGACCGACCCCACCCCTGTCGTCCAGCGTGAGCGGGCCAAGTCGATCAGCCGTGACGAGACCTTCGCCGAGGATATCGACGACGACGAGACGCTGCGCCGCGAGCTGCTGCGCCTCGCCGACCGCGCGGCCGGCGATCTGCGGCACCACAGCTACACGACACGCACCGTCAGCGTGCGCATCCGGGACGCGGATTTCCGTGACCGCCACGCGAGCAAGACGTTGCACCGACCGGTAAGCTCCGATCGAGCCATCTACCACGTCGCTCGCGCGCTGTTCGCTAGGCTGCGGAAAGCACGCAGTGTTCCGGCGCGCCTCCTCGGCATCTCGCTGTCGCATTTCGGGGGTGCGATGACCGAGGAACAACTCGGTCTGTTCGCCGAGGACAGTGCCGATGAGCTGGAGACCGCGCGCGATCGGCGGCTCTCGGAGGCGATCGATCAAGCACGGAAGAAGTTCGGGCGGGGGGCTTTGGGACGGGGCGGAGTCTGAACCGGCAGCGGCCGATGGAAGAGATCACTCGCTGCGCTCCTGAGCACAGCTGGTGTAGCAGAGCCTTGGCTGCACCCTGCAGGTTCCACCCCGAAACGCCCGCTTCCGTCGAAGCGAACCACTCATCATACTTCACCCGCTGACAAATTACCTGGCACCCCTCCCCACGGACTCGACCATGCAAGCGCGACATTACGTTCTGTTCCTCATCGGGCTCTCCATCACGCCGGCCTCAGCGATCGCACAGGTGGACGCCCGCATGTTCCGCTACCCCGATGTCTCGGCGACCCACATTGCGTTTGTTTACGCCGGCGACATCTGGATCGTGCCGAAGACCGGCGGCACGGCACACCGCCTCAGCTCCCCGCGCGGCGAGGAGCTATTCCCACGGTTCTCACCCGACGGATCGCAGCTAGCGTTCAGCGCGAACTACGACGGCAACACCGATATCTACGTCGTGCCCGCATTGGGCGGCGAGCCGGTGCGCGTGACCCATCATCCCATGACCGACCGGATCCTCGACTGGCACCCGGACGGTGAGCGGCTGCTCTTCGCCTCGACCCGCGAGAGCGGGCGGCAACGCTTCAATCAGTTCTACCAGGTGAGCGCCACTGGCGGGCTGCCGGAGAAGCTGCCGGTTCCGTACGGCGAGTTCGGCATGCTCTCCCCCGACGGCACGGTCCTGGCCTACACGCCGAAGGCGCGGGATTTCCGGACATGGAAACGCTACCGCGGTGGTTGGGCGCCGGAGATCTGGCTGTTCGATCTGACCGATTCGACGGCGACGAACATCACCAACAGCGACGCCAACGACGGCCAGCCGATGTGGCACGGGACTACCCTGTACTTCCTGTCGGATCGGGGACCGCACCAGCGGTACAACATCTGGGCGTACGACCGCAGCAGCCATGACATGCGCCAGGTGACGACGCTCGAGGACTTCGACGTCACCTTCCCGTCGATCGGTCCCGACGACCTCGTCTATCAAGCCGGCGGCCGTCTCTACGTGATGGACCTCGCGACCGAGCAGTCGCGCGAGGTGAACGTCGAGGTGGTGACCGACCGGTCGACGCTCAAGCCCCGTACCGAGCGGGTGGCGGAGCTGATCCAGGCCAGTTCCATCTCGCCCACCGGCCGGCGTGCCGTGTTGCAGGCGCGCGGTGACGTGTTCACCGTCCCCGCCGAGCACGGCCCGGTGCTCAACCTCACGCGCACCTCCGGCATCGCCGAGCGGTATCCCACCTGGTCGCCCGACGGCCGGCACATCGCGTACTGGTCCGACCGGTCCGGCGAGTACGAGCTGACGATCCGGCCGGCCGACGGTACGGGAGAGGAGCGCACCGTGACTGCGCTCGGCGCCGGGTACCGGTACGAGCCGTCGTGGTCGCCCGATTCCAAGAGAATCGCCTTCACCGACGAGCAGATGCGCATCCGGATCTACGACCTCGACGCCAATCGGCTTCGTGAGATCGACCGGAGCCCCATCTGGATGGCGCACGGGCAGCTCCAGTCGATGGGGTTCAATTGGTCGTCAGACAGCCGGTGGCTCGCCTTCTCGCGCCCGACGGAATCGGGCAACTCAGCGGTTTTTCTCTACAACACCGAGGAGAACGAACTGCGCCAGGTGACATCCGGCTACTACAGCGACGCGCAACCGGTCTTCGACCCGGACGGGAAGTACCTGTATTTCCTGACGAACCGGAACTTCAGCCCCGTCTACGGCGACTTCGACAACAGCTGGACCTATCCCAACGCGACGCAGATCGCGGCCGTAGCACTGCGTCCGGACGTCCCGTCGCCGTTGGCGCCGAGGAACGACATGGAGGAGGTAAAAGCAGAGCAGGACGACGACGACGATGACGATGACGATGACGACAAGCGGAAGGAAGAAGATCAGCCCGTCGATATCGAGCTTGGCCATTTCGAGCAACGACTCGTGATTCTTCCGCCCGACCCGGGCAACTACACCGACCTGAGCGCCGTCACCGGCAAGGTCGTCTACCGGCGGCTTCCGCGGACCGGTTCGGGTGAGGAGGAAAGCCCGATCGTCTTCTACGATCTCGAGGAGCGGGAAGAGAAGACGATCATAGATGAGGCGGACGGTTTCATGATATCGCATGATGGGAAGAAGATCCTCGTCTTGAACGACGACCGGATGGCGATCATCGAGGTGAAGCCCGATCAGAAATTCGAAAAGCCGCTCCGCACGAACGAGATGGAGCTGGTCATCGATCCGCAGACAGAGTGGCGGCAGATCTTTGCCGACGCCTGGCGATTCGAGCGCGACTTTTTCTACGATCCCGCCATGCACGGCGTCGACTGGCCGGCCATGCGGGAGCGGTACGGCCGGCTGCTAGAGGACGCAGTCACGCGATGGGACGTGAACTTCGTGCTCGGCGAGCTGATAGCGGAGCTGAACGCCTCCCATACCTATCGTGGCGGCGGCGACCAGGAATCCGCGGCGTCACGCGGTGCCGGGCTGCTGGGCGTCGACTGGGCACTCGAGAACGGAGCCTACCGGATTGCTCATATAGTCGACGGCGCGCCATGGGACACCGACCCGCGATCACCGCTGCGCAGACCCGGTGTCGACATCGAGGAGGGCGACTATGTCCTCGCGGTGAACGGCGTTCCCATGGACACATCAAAAGATCCGTGGGCGGCCTTCCAGGGGCTGACCGACGAGCCGATTCTGCTCACCGTGAACGACGAGCCGCGCATGGACGGCTCCCGTCAGGTTCTGGTCGACCCGCTCAAGAGCGAGACGCGTCTGCGCCATCTGGAGTGGATCGAAACTAACAGGCGCCGTGTGGAAGAGGCTACCGACGGCCGCATAGGCTACATCTACGTCCGCAGCACCGGTGTCGACGCACAGAACGAGCTGGTCCGCCAGTTCATGGCACAGTATACCAAGGAAGGGCTGATCATCGACGAGCGGTTCAACAGCGGAGGACAGATTCCCGACCGTTTCGTCGAGCTGTTGAACCGGCCGATCCTCAGCTACTGGGCGGTGCGCGAAGGCCGGGACTGGCAGTGGCCACCGGTTGCGCATCGCGGCCCCAAGGTCATGCTGATGAACGGGTGGAGCGGCTCCGGAGGTGACGCGTTCCCCTACTACTTCCGCGAGGCTGGTATCGGTCCGCTCATCGGTAGCCGGACATGGGGCGGTCTCATCGGGATCAGCGGCGCGCCGTCGTTGATCGACGGCGGGTTCGTCACGGTGCCGACGTTCCGCATGTACAGCACCAGCGGCGAATGGTTCGCGGAAGGAACGGGAGTCCAGCCCGACATTCCCGTTCCGGAAGATCCGTCACAGCTGGCCCGCGGGATCGACCCGCAGTTGGAGCGGGCGATTCAAGAGGTCATGCGTTTGGTGCGGGAGAACCCACCGGCACCGCCGGACCGGCCGGCACCCGAGCGGCGGACACCGGAGGCACGACAGCGCACCAACGGGTCCTGAGACATGCGCACCATACCGCTCGGCCCGGACGCCCCCGCCGTCACGGTGGTTGGTTTCGGTGGAATGCCTCTCTCGCTATCCGACCGCCCTGGCGAAACCGAGGCTGTCCGTGTCATACATGCAGTACTCGACGCCGGCGTGACGCTGCTCGATACGGCGGACGTATACTGCCTCGACGACGACGACATCGGGCATAACGAGCGCCTCTTCGCCAAAGCGCTGGCCGGCTGGAGCGGAGACCGCGACGGGCTCATCGTCGCGACCAAAGGGGGCCTGACGCGGCCCGGAGGTCGCTGGGAGCGCAACGGGCAGCCGGAGCACATCTACCGGGCGTGTGACCGTTCCCTCGCGGCGCTCGGAGTAGAACGGATCGACCTCTACCAGTTCCACGCTCCGGATCCCGACGTCCCGTTCGCGGAGAGCGCCGGCGCGTTCGCGCGGCTGCGAGACGAGGGGAAGATACGGTGGGTGGGGTTGTCCAACGTATCGGTCGATCAGATCGAGACGGCGCGGCGCGTGGTCCCGATCACGAGCGTGCAGAACCGGTTGAATCCGTTCTTCCGCGAGGCGGTCGAGACGGGCGTGGTCAGGTACTGCGCGCGCGAGGGAATCGGTTTCCTGGCATACAGCCCTGTCGGCGGTGGTCGTCTGAACAAGAAGCTGCCCACCCATCCCGTGCTCCGGCCCATCGCCGCGCGGCACGGTGTCTCGCCGCACGCCGTGGTACTCGCCTGGGTGGCCGCACGGGGCGCGACGGTGATCCCCATACCGGCCGCCCGATCCGTCGCGCACGCGCTGGACTCGGTCAGTTCCGCCGCAGTATCGCTCTCCGCCGACGAGCTGAAGGCAATCGACGACGCCAAGTTTTCCCGGGCCTGACGGACGTGACGCAGATGAGCGATCGTGAAACCACGGCGCTGATCATCGTGGACCTGCAGCCGGACTTCATGCCAGGCGGCGCGCTCCCCGTCGTGGAAGGGGATGTGATCGTCGAGCCGATCGGCTTTCTGATGGAGTCCGGCCGCTTCGGTCTCCATGTCGCAACCCAGGATTGGCATCCCAAGAGCCACGTCTCGTTCGCCAGCAACCACGAAGGTCGCAAGCCGCTCGATGTGATCGATCTCTACGGTCACGAGCAGGTACTTTGGCCCGACCACTGCGTGCAGGGAACGCCCGGTGCCGCGCTGCGCGGCGATCTTCCCTGGGACCTGGTCTCGGTGATCATCCGCAAGGGCACTGACCCGCGCGTCGATTCCTATAGCGGGCTGCGCAACAACTGGAATGACCGTGGCGTGCGAGGCGCGACCGGACTCGCCGGGTATCTGAAGGATCGTGGGATCGGCGACGTAGTGGTCTGCGGTCTGGCGCGTGACTACTGCGTCAAGTGGACGGCGGAGGACGCTGCTGCCGAAGGGTTTGGCACCCAGGTCGTGTGGGATCTAGCCCGTCCCGTCGATCCGTCCTCGGACGAGCGCGTGCGACGCGAGCTGGAAGAAGCAGGCGTCGTGATCGTAGACGCCGCCGGGCTCTAGCGGGCTGTAACCAAAGTTGCGTCGGCAGCGCAACGCTGAGCGGCGCCGCTGGCACGCGAAGCGACGACTCGCTTACTGACACGCACTGAGATACGCTCCACTAGTCTCTCAGCTGGCGGGTTCCACCCACACCTCGGCGCCTCCGTGAGCGTCGAACCGCACACGTACCTGCCACGGGCGACAGCAGACCGGGCAGTCCTCGACGTACGTTTGCGTCCCGCCGCTTCCCGGATCCAGGCCGATGGAGACCCGCTCGCCACAGTGCGGACAGGTCACCTCAGCGTCCGTCTCGAAGGCCGCTTCGTTCACGGCGTTTGCTCCGCCTCGTTATGCTCCATCTTTCAGCAGCCGGTCGACGTCGCGCCGCCCCTCCAGTTGCCGGTCCACCGCTTCGCCGATGCCCCGCGCCCTTTCCAGATACAGCGTCAGATCCTCAACGCTCCCCGTACCGGCGCGAAGGCGCAGCAACGCTATGCGCACGTTCTCGAGCGCCGCCACAGTGGCCGTCAACTGCTCGCCCGTGACGCCCCGCTCCCTCAGCCGCTCCGCATGTCGTTCCAGGTTGTGGACGACTGACGGCACGTCCCCGAACCGCGTACGGTCTTGTTGCGAGAACTCCTCGTACACGTCCACCGCGGCTCGGCCGAGGACCAGCTCCGTGCGGTCCGTCGAGGGGAGGGCCGGCTTGGCGGGCGGCTTGATTCCCGCTCCGGCCCAGCGGAAGAACCAGCGGCCGAACTTGCCGGCCCACAAGCGGTGCCACATGGTATCGAGGCGGCGGAGCCAGCGGCGCTTCAGGATCGCCTCTGCCTCTTCCGCCTGGATCTGCGCTTCAGCAATGAGAGCCGCGCGAATGTCGTCGAAAGCATACCCCTCACGCAGCAGCCGCCGGGCGAGGAGAACGAGCTGGATGACGAGGATCGTGCCGATGATGCCGGGCCCGGCGACGATGATATGTGCATCGCTCCCAATGTTGACGCCCGTTCCACCCACGGCCGCCGCGATCAGCACCATCGTCGAGATCTCCGCGTTGCGCACAAAGCTCCTCACGAGGGGCGGCGCGCGGAAATCGCGGCCGCGCGCTTCGCCAACCGCCCGCGCTACGTCGTCCCCGGTCTGGATGCGATCATCCGGCGCCTTGCGGAGACACTTATCGATGATAGAGGCGAGCCGGTCCGGCACCTCGGGGCGGATCGTCTGCACCACCGGCGCTGGACTGGAGACCTGCTGCGCGAGAATCGCCGGCAGATTGGATCCTTCGAACGGGGCGCGGCCGGTGAGCGCGTAGAAAAAGGTGGCGCCCAACGAATAGAGATCGCTGCGCGCATCGACATCCTCCCCACAGGCTTGTTCAGGACTCATGTAGCGGGCGGTCCCGATGATTTCTCCGCTGGACCCTGCTGCGCCGTCTCGCACCAGCTTGGCGATCCCGAAATCGGCGACCATCCCGCGGTCGGTGGCCTGCTCGATCATGATGTTGTCGGGCTTGATGTCCCGGTGCACGACGCCGCGTTGGTGCGCGTAGGCAAGTGCCCAGGCAACCTCCTGTAACAGCTTCATTGCGTAGCGCGGTGTGAGCGGCCCGGCGCGCGCGACCCGTTCACGTAGCGTCTCACCGTCCACATAAGCCATGACGAAGAACACGAGATCGCCCTGTTCCTCGACGTCATGGATCGGCACGATGTTGGGATGTGAGAGACCGGCCGCCGTTCTTGCCTCGCGCAGAAACCTATCACGCAGCCCGGGATCAGCGGCAAGGGCCGGCGGGAGGAGCTTGATCGCCACGAGTCGGTCCAGCGCGACGTCACGGGCGAGCAAGACGATACCCATCCCGCCCCGACCCAGCTCTCGCTCGATCGAGTAGCGGCCCGCCAGGGCCTGTTGGAGGGCCAGGAACTCCGCGCTGATCGTTTCGGCCATATGACTTAACATACCAACGTACGAACACGGGCGATGGATTCAACGATCCACCGCCCGTCCACCTATCCGCCTGTCCGCCTGTCCGCCCGCTATGCCACTGCCATCTCCATCTTCTCCGAGTACTTCCCGTAGCGAGCCGCGCTCACGCACCTGCCGCGGTGCTCGAACGCCTGCTGTGCCGCCTCGACGTTGGCCGCGTCGCCTTTCCACGCCTTGAGCGCCGCGTCCTGGAGGGCGCGCCCATAGGAATAGCTCAGCTCCCACGGGTGCTGGCCGAGCGCGTTCATGGCGTTCAGGCGCGCCGTCGCTTTCTCCGGCGTCTGGCCGCCCGAAAGGAAGACGATGCCCGGAACGGCGGCGGGCACGGCGCGTCCGAGGCAGCGCACCGTCGTCTCGGCCACCTGTCCCACGCTCCACTTTTTCGCGCTCTTATTGCCAGGCAGTACCATGTTCGGCTTGAGCAGCATCTCTTCGAGCAGCACGTGGTGCGCGTGCAACTGGAAGAACACGGTCTTCAACACCATCTCGGTAACCTGCTCGCAGCGCTCGCCGTCGTGCTCGCCGTCCATGAGCACTTCCGGCTCAACGATCGGCACGAGGCCGGCTTCCTGGCTCAGCGCCGCGTATCGCGCGAGGCCGTGAGCGTTGGCATCGATGCAGAAACCGGTCGGGAGCCCGTGACCGATAGTGATCACCGCGCGCCATTTCGTGAAGCGCGCTCCGAGATCGTAGTACTCCGCCAGCCGGTCCCGCAGCCCGTCCAGGCCCTCGGTGATCTTCTCACCCGGAAAGCCGGCCAGCGCCTTGGCACCCTTATCGACCTTGACCCCCGGGATCACGCCCGCCTGCTTCAGTACCTCTGGAAACGGCGTGCCGTCGTTGCGCTTGTGCCGGAGAGTCTCGTCGAACGTGATGACACCACTGATGAATTCGCCGATGCCGGGCGTAGTGAACAGCAGTTCGCGGTAGGCGCGGCGGTTTTCCTCCGATGAGGGCTGCCCGATGCTCTTGAACCGCTTCTCGATGGTCGGGAAGCTCTCGTCGGCCGCTAGGATCCCCCTGCCCGGCGCGACCATGGCGCGCGCGATAGACGCGAGATCGTACTTCGACATCCGATCCGTACCTCGTTTGATTGCAGGAACTTAGCCAATGTGCAGTTGGCTAACGTACTCGCCTGACCGCCCACCCGCCAGATCAAGAGGCGGAAGGTGCCCGCAAGCGATAATGAATCGAGGATAAAGCAGGCATGAACCGTGCCTCGCGCGAGGCCGATCATCACCGCTCGGTCCCCTCTCCGTCATGGAGCGGGGACCGGGGGGAGGTCTAGTTGCTGGCCGGATCGTACACTCGGCGGAATTCGATAGGCTCGTCCAATCGGTCGTTCTCGATCGTCGTCACGACGATGAGTTGGGTGCCGTCGGGCGACAGCGAATACGTCTCGGTCATGGTGCCGCGAGGCATCGTGCGCCGGACGACGAGCGCATCACCTTCCCAGGACGCCGACACCTCGATCTCCACATCGCCACGCCCGAACGAGGTCGATTGGGTGCGCCCATCGGTGAACAGCGTCATCTCACGCCCGCTGCCGCGCACGAACGTCACGGTCCCGTCGGTCTCGTCATCGAGCGCGATCGTGAGCAGGCGGGCTCCCTCCTCGCGGGCGCTGTCCCTGGGGCCGCCACCCCTGCCGAACCGACCCGCGCGCCCGCCCGAGCGTCCGCCCAGCCGGCCGCCGCGCATGCGATTGGACTGCTGCTCGCGCAGCCTGCCACCGGGACGGTCGCTCTCTTCCAGGTTGATCTGCCAGGTTCCGGCAATGGTTCCGTCCTGGCTTACGAGGCTGGCGTCGGGCCCCTGCGCGTCGAGCGAATCCCCGCAACCCGTGATCAGGGCGGGGCCGGCCAGGAACAGGGCGGCGATCGCGACCTGCGTGAGCGCGCGCGTAATCGTCTTCGTCATTCCAGTCCTCCTTGGTGCTCCGGTGGGTTCGCATTGTCACTACACACCAGATGACAACCAACCGCTGCCAACCGTTAGTGTGGCGCCCCCCCTAACGCGCACGCGCGCTTTCCTGTCTAATTGATAGAGCCATGGCCGATACACGAGAGCTGGTGGCGCGCGCGCACCGCGGTGAGACGGCTGCGTTCGAGGCGCTGATCCGACGGCATTACCGCGCCGCGTACGCTGTGGCGCTGGCGCTCGTGGGAAACGCCATGGACGCCGAGGATGTCTGCCAGGACGCGTACATCCAGGCCCTCGACCGGCTCGACCACCTGCGGCAGCCTGAGCGGTTCGGAGCGTGGCTCCTCCAGATCGTGCGTAACCGCGCCCACAATGTGCGGGACTACCAACGCGTGCGGAACGGCATACCGCTCGACGAGGTCGCCGCACCCTCCGCCCACCGGGTCGATCGCGACGCCGAGCGGGGCGAGTTGCGGGATCGTCTGGAGACGGCTTTGGCCACACTGAACCCACAGCAACGAGAGGTCGTACTGCTGCACGACCTGGAAGGATGGAAACACCGGGAGATCGCACACGCGCTCGGGATCTCGGAGGTGATGTCGCGTCAGCAGTTGTTCGTGGCGCGGAAGGCGCTACGGGCGCAGCTCGGGCGGCGCACGCTCAAGGAGTACGTCAATGACTGACGACCGGATTGACTTCAGCCCACTCGACCCCACGCGCGACGACGAGCGGTTCGACCACGTCGTCCACGCTATCGCCGCCGCCGCGGCCCCGCAACTGCGCGCGCGCCGGTTTCGGGCCACGACCATAGGACAGATCGCCACATGGCGGCGCCCTATGCTGGCCGCGGCCGCCGCAATAGCCATCGTGTCCTTCACCGTGCTCACACAGGTGGGGCCTGGGCCGGGACAGACGGAATCCGGCGGCTCCTCCGAGTGGGAGATCGCGGTTGCGATGGGAGTGCCGACAGAGATCGCCGATTGGGTAGCTGGCGACGGGAACCCGACGGCCGCCGACCTGCTCGGCGCGTTGGAGGAGGAGATACGATGAAACAGGGCCTCGAGTCGCTCGGGAAGCTGAGGCTGCAAGGAATCCTCCTGGTGACCGTGGCCTTCCTCACCGGTGCGCTCGCCGGGGTCGCGGGCGAGCGCATCCGCGCTTCCCGCGTTCCCGAGCCGCTCCCGTTCGAGCGGCCGTTCGGCCCGCCGCGGGCGGGCCGCGGAGGCGCCGGGGGACCCGCGCGCGGCTTCGAGTTCGTGCCCCAACTCTACGAACGGCTCGACCTGACCGAGGACCAGCGCTCCACGATCCGCAGGATCTTCGAGGAGAGCCGTCCCATCACCGACTCGATTCTGGGACAGACCTTCCCCCTGCTGCGCGCTACCATGGATTCGGTGCGCCGCGCGGTGCACGCCGTCCTGACGCCGGAACAGCGCGACCGGTTGGATACTATCGTCGAGGCGTTCGGGCGCCGCGCAGGGTTCCGCGGCCGCGGCATGCGTCCGGGACCGCCCGGAGGTCCGGGATCACTGCCCCGCTAGAAGTCGCTTGCGAAGTCCAAGGTCGCTTCCCCCACCAGGGGTCGTTGGCGAACCCGCCGCTCGGCTCTGCCGATGAATCGGCCAGTCGCTAGCGCCACGACGCGTCTCGCACCTGTCTCAGCTTGGCGGGATCGTTGGTGACGATTCCGGCCGCCCCTCTCCGCCACAGCGCCTGCGCTACCACGGGATCGTTCACGGTCCAGACGTGTACCGGGAGCCCCAGCCGGCGCGCCGCCGCGATGAAACGCGTCGTGGGCACCGGAAAACCGCGGTGGCGGTCCGGGACCGACAGAGCGCGGTATCCGATGGGGCCCGTGGGTACGGCCAGGTGGGCGCGCAGCAGCAACCGCACGATGTCCCGCCGGGACGCGCAAGCGAGAAACGGCGGCTCGCGAAAGACGGCGACGGCCGCGTGGTCCGCCGAGGCGACGAGACACCGGGCCGCGGCATCCTGCTGTTTGAGCAGACGTCGTACGGCGTGCTGGACGGCGGCGCTCTTCAGCTCGATGAGGAGGGGTAGCTCCGGGAGGCGCTCGAGCACCTCGATCAGCGTGGGAATCCGCACCTCGCGCCCACGCCACGGGAACGATCCGCCGCCGTCAGGAGAGAACGTTGCGCCGGCGTCCGCTTCACGCAGTTCCGCGAGCGTACACGCCGCAACGGGTCCGCGTCGATCCGTGGTCCGATCGAGCGTCGGATCATGGATCACCACGGGGACTCCGTCGGCACTGAGGTGGACGTCCAGCTCGAGCGCGTCCGCTGCGAGATCGGCGGCCTGCTCGAACGCCGGCATGGTGTTCTCCGGGGCCTGGGCGGACGCCCCGCGGTGGGCGATCACCGGGCGCTGAGACGGATCGACGAGCGGATTCACAATCAACAAACCTAAGAGTGCATACCGATCGGCGCTGAAGCGCCCACGCCGCTGACCCGGTGGTCCGGCCGTCCGCTCGCGCGGCATATGCGCCCTGATTACCTTACGCCGTGCGCGCGCACCTGCTTCTCCTCCTCGCCGCTTTCGTGCCGCCCGCCGTCCTCGCACAACAGGACGGACTCGCGCTCATGCGCGAGTATCGCGCAGCCCACGGTCCCCGGATCCTGGCAGATTTCGCCGAGCTGCTGTCACTCCCCAACGTCGCGTCCGACTCGGTCGGGATTCGCCGGACCGCCCGCTATATCAGGGATGCGCTCCGCGCGCGTGGCATCGAGACCGAGCTGCTCGAGATACCGGGCGTGCCGCCGGTGGTATACGGCGAGTGGCGCGTGCCCGGCGCAACGCGCACGCTCGGACTGTACGTCCACTACGACGGCCAGCCGGTCGACACCAGCCGCTGGCGTCACGGCCCCTGGACGCCGACCCTGTACACGCGCGCCATGGAACACGGTGGGACCCCGCGGCCGCTGCCTGCCGCCGGTGAGGCAGTGGATCCGGAGTGGCGCATTTACGCGCGGTCGGCCGGAGACGACAAGGCTCCGATCGGTGCGTTGCTTCCTGTGCTCGCCGCGTTCCGGGAGCACGGTGTGATGCCCACGTCGAACCTCATCTTCTTCTTCGAGGGCGAGGAGGAGGCGGGCTCGGCTAACCTGCACCGATACCTCGACAAGTTCCGTGACCGGTTGGACGATATCGACGTCTGGCTCTTCCTCGACGGCCCCGTTCATCAGAGCGGCCGGCCCCTGATCACCCTCGGGGTGCGCGGTGTCACCGGCATGGAGATCACGGTTTACGGCGCCACGCGCCCGCTGCACAGCGGGCACTACGGCAACTGGGCTCCCGTACCCGGGCAGATGCTGGCACATCTTTTGGCGAGTATGAAGGCTGAGGACGGGACGGTACTCGTCGAGGGATTCTACGACAGTGTAGAGCCGATCGGCCCGGCCGAGCGGGACGCGCTGGCCCGGATGCCGCGGTACGACGAGCAGCTCAAGCGGGAGCTGGGACTGGCATGGACGGAGGGCGGGGGCGAGGCGCTCGCCGAACGGCTCCTCCTTCCGTCGCTCACCGTGCGGGGTCTCGCCAGCGGCAACGTCGGGCCGCTGGCTCGGAACGTGATTCCCGCGACCGCCACGGCCACGCTGGGGATCCGGTTGGTGAAGGGGAACGACCCGGAGGTCATGTTGGACCTGGTCGAGGCACACATCCGGCGACAGGGCTATCATATCGTGCGGGAGGATCCCGACCACGAGACCCGGCTGCGGTATCCCCGGATCGTGAAGGTCGTGCGGGGTAGAGGGTATCCGGCCGCGCGCACGGAGATGGATCTGGCCATCGTGCGGCAGATCGTCGCGGCGGCTGAGCGGGCGGCCGGCGACGCGTTGGTGCTGGTACCCGCGCTAGGAGGTTCGCTGCCACTGTACCTGTTCACCGATGTTCTGGGCAAGCCGGCTGTCATCGTCCCGGTGGCCAATCACGACAACAACCAGCACGCGCCGAACGAGAACCTCCGGATCGCGAATCTCTGGTACGCCATCGATCTCTACGGGGCTCTGCTGACCATGCCCTGATGATTCGACACGCCCACTCGCGTGCTTGACGGGAGTGCGCGATATCTTCGAAGATTCGCACCTTTTCAACCGAGGAGTGCAGTAGCCGTGACCGCCAAAGAATTCTTCGAGTTCTGCAAGAAGCACAACGCCGAGATGATCGACCTCAAGTTCGCCGACATGCTCGGAACGTGGCAACACTGTTCGTTCCCTGTCGAGACGTGGGACGAGGCTACCTTCGAGGAAGGGGTCGGTTTCGACGGCTCGTCGATCCGGGGCTGGAAGGGTATCCACCAGTCCGACATGCTTGCCATACCGGACCCGTCGACGGCGCAACTCGATCCGTTCTTCCGCGAGCCCACGGTGAGCGTCATCGCCGACATCATCGATCCCATCACCAGGGACCCTTACTCCCGCGATCCACGGCACATCGCCCGGAAGGCGAACGAGTATCTCGTATCCACCGGCATAGCCGATACCTGCTACATCGGTCCCGAGCCCGAGTTCTTCATCTTTGACGAGGTGCGTTACGAGCAGAACCAACACCGCGGATTCTATGAGGTGGACTCCGTCGAAGGCGCCTGGAACACGGCCCGGTTCGAGGAACCGAACCTGGGATACAAGCCGAGCTTCAAGGGCGGCTACTTCCCGGTGAGTCCCACCGACACGTACCACGACCTTCGCAGCGAGATGACCAATACGCTCCGCAGGGTCGGCATCCGCATCGAGGCGCACCACCACGAGGTGGGAACGGCGGGACAGAGCGAGATCGACATGGCGTACGCTCCGCTGCTCCAGATGGGCGATCACTTCATGTGGTACAAGTACATCATCAAGAACGTCGCCAGGCGACAGGGAAAGACCGTGACGTTCATGCCGAAGCCCTTGTTCGAGGACAACGGCAGCGGTATGCACACGCACCTCTCACTGTGGAAGGATGGCAAGCCGCTGTTCGGCGGCAGCGGATACGCCGGCTTGAGCGAAACAGCGTTGCTCGCGATCGGCGGCCTGCTCCACCACGCGCGCTCGGTGCTCGCCTTCGCCGCGCCCACCAGCAACTCCTATCGCCGGCTCGTCCCGGGCTTCGAGGCGCCGGTGAACTTGGCGATGTCGCAGCGAAACCGTTCGGCGGCCATCCGGATTCCGATGTACTCGGCCAATCCGAAAGCGAAGCGGCTGGAGTTCCGTTGCCCGGACCCGAGCTGCAATGGTTACCTGATGTTCTCGGCCATGCTGATGGCCGTGCTCGATGGCATCGAGAACAAGATCGATCCCGGTGAGCCACTCGATCGAGACATCTACGAGATGACGCCGGAAGAGTTGGCCGGATACGCCCACACGCCGGGGTCGCTGACCGAGGCGCTCGACGCGTTGCAGGCAGACCACGCGTACCTGACCAAAGGCGACGTGTTCACCGACGATTTGATCGAGACGTGGGTATCCTACAAGGTGGAAAACGAGGTCGATCCTTTGCGTCTGCGCCCGCATCCGTACGAGTTCCACCTGTACTACGACAACTGACGGCTGCGGCGGCTGGACCTACGCCACGTTCAGCGGCCGTGTGTTGCACAGCCGCATCTTACAGCGAATGTGTACGCGGTGCGGCGGCCGTGATATACGCCGGTTGGTGTTTTGTCGTGAGGCCAAACGGAGAGCGGGGCTCGTGACTTGCGCCGAACGGCGGAGCGAAGCCGGCTATTGAATCCTGTTCGTCATGCAGCGGCTGTCCGTCTCCGAGCCTTTGCCTTCCGCAATCCCGGGCTGGGGCACGGCATCAGCAGAGACGACGGAGCCGCAGTCGGTAAGTGCTGGTTCAATGAACCGAGCGCTTCGCTCCGCCTGCTTCTAAGCTAAGACCGGGACCAGCGGCGTCAAGCAGCGGCGCGGCGGGCGACAGGCGACCCGGATGCCCGGTTGAGACCGGCACTCCCGGCGGCTGGTGACCGGCCTATCTTATGGCGTCCCAACCGGTACCGTCCATGGACCCGACCCTGACCGTTCTGCTCTACTCCTCGCTCGCCGCGGGCACCGCGGCGCTCGGCGCGTTCCCGTTCGTATTCCGGGAACGGCTGCCGATCACGCAGATAGGCTGGGCCAACGCGTTGGCAGCGGGCATGATGCTCGGCGCCTCGTATTCGCTGTTGGTAACGGGCCTGGACCGGCAGGTAGTCCGGGGAGCCGTGGGTGCCGCGCTCGGTATCCTGTTCGTCTACTGGACGCACGCCGCGTCGAAGACCGAAGACCTCGACCTCAACCGCCTGGACGAAAGCGAGCCGGTATACGGGTACCAGGTGCTGCTCGTGAACACGCTGCACTCGGCGGCCGAGGGGATCGCCATCGGCGTTGCCATGATCGTGAGCATACCGTTCGGCGTTTTCGTGGCGGGCGCGATCGCGGTGCACAACATTCCCGAAGCCACCATCCTTTGCGCCATTCTCACCGGCCGCGGCGTGCGCGTGCGTGACGCCGGCGGGCTCGCCGTCGCCGCCAACGTGAGCCAGGTGCTCCTGGCAGTCGTGACCTTCACCGTCATCTCGGCCGCCCCGTCGATGCTCCCGTGGGCGCTCGGATTCGCCGTGGGCGCGCTCATCTACCTCGTCATGTCCGAGCTGCTTCCGGAATCGTACCAGCAGGCGGGGAGCACGACCATCGCGCTCGTCACGTTGGCCGCGATGGGCGTGGTCGCTCTCCTGCAAGGTGTCGGAGGCTAGCGTGCATCCGGCGCTCGTCGTCTTCGGCTACGGACTCATCACCGCTCTCGCGACGGGACTCGGCGCCCTGCCGTTCGCTTTCCTGCGTTCCGTCTCACCCAAGGCGGTGGCGTGCGCCAACGCGATCGCCGCTGGCCTCATGCTCGGCGCCAGCTTCGGGCTCGTCGCCGAGAGCACGCAACACGGCGCTTGGCAGACGATCGTCGGCGCCACGGTCGGGGTCGTGTCCATCCTCATCGCGCAACGCGTGCTCGGCCGGCACGACGTGGAGTTCGGTCGGGCACGTGGCGCCGGTGCCCAGCGGATGCTGCTCATGATCGTCGTCATGACGGCGCACTCGTTCTCGGAGGGTGTCGCCGTCGGGGTCTCGTTCGGCGGTGGCGCCACTCTGGCCGTCGTGATCACGGCGGCGATCGCGGTCCACAACATTCCGGAAGGGCTGGCGATCAGCGCCGTGCTGCGCCCGCGCGGCACTAGCGTCCTCGGCTGCGCGGGCTGGAGCATCTTCTCATCGCTGCCACAACCGCTCATGGCCGTGCCGGCATTCTTGCTGGTCGAAGCCTTCAGCGCGGTCCTGCCCTACGGTATCGGGTTCGCCGCGGGTGCGATGGTGTTCATGGTCCTCGTCGAGCTGCTCCCGGAGGCCTACGGACACGCGCGCAAACCGGTCGTGGCACTCCAGGTGAGCTTGACACTGATCGCGATGGTCCTGTTCCAGCAGTACCTGTAGCCGATCCCGCCCTACGACTTGGGCAGATCCTTCTTCGGATCGACGAACGGCTTGGGTACGACCGTGATCGGCACCTCTCCCACAGGCGCCGCCGCCGTGAGCCGCGTGCCCGGCTCCGCATGCTCAACCGGCACCATCGCGTACCCGATGTTCTTTTCCAGGCGGGGTGAGTAGACCGCCGAGGTGATCTCGCCGACGCGAGCGGCACCGGCGTGCACCGGCCATCTCGTCATGTTGAGGTCCAACGGTTCACCCTCGATCTCCACGCCGACCAGCTTCCGTGTGACGCCGCGTTCCTTGATCCGGCGCAGCGCTTCCTTCCCGATGAAGTCCGCATCCTGTTCCAGCTGCACCAACCAGCCGAGCCCAACCTCGAAGGGGTTGTGCGCCAGCGTCATGTCGATGCCGTAGTTGAGGATGCCGGCTTCGATCCGCCGGATGTCCGATGGGCCTGTTGCCGCAATACGGTAGGGCTTGCCGGCTTGCATCACCCGTTGCCACAGCTCGTCTCCGCGGCTCCCGTCCCGCAGGTAGATCTCGAATCCCACCTCGCCACTCCATCCCGTGCGGGTCACGACGACCGGGATGTCATCGAGCGCGGTTTCCACGAAATGGTAGTACTGTAGCTCCACCACCTCGTCCCCGAACAGCCGCTGCATGAGCGGCTTAGACTTGGGACCCTGAATCTGCAGCGGGGACACGTCGGGCTCGTTTATCTCCACCTTCATCCCCGATCCATAGGCGACCCCTTTGGCCCACAGCAGGACGTCGCTGTCGGCAACCGCTATCCAGAAATGGTTCTCCCCAAGCCGGAGCAGCACGGGATCGTTGACGATCCCGCCGTCTTCCGACGTGATGACCACGTACTTCCCTTGACCGACCTTGCACTGGGTAAGATCGCGCGGTGTCAGGAGATTCGTGAACGCGAACGCGTCCGGCCCCGTGATCTCGACCTGGCGTTCGACGCTCACGTCCCAGACGGTCACGTCGTTGACCAGGCTCCGGTACTCCTCGTTCAGATCATCGTCATAGCCGATCGGCAGCAGCATGTGGTTATAGACCGTGTATCCCCAACAGCCCGCGTGGAGCGTCGCGTCGAAGAACGGCGAGCGCCGCACGCGAGCACCGCGCTGAATCGTCATCAGATCTGCCGATGCTGGCATCGGACCTCTCCTGGTGAGGGGTGGTTACATGAAGATAGAGATGCGATGCTGCTGGGAAAACCGCAGAAGCTACCGCGGAGGGCTACTCGCAGTCACGGGCCGTGCTGCTCGACGCCGCGGCAAGCCGGAGGACGTCCGCCGAGCGCACGCCGTTTTCCAGCTGGGCCATGCCGCTGGCTACCGGGTCCAGACGGGATCGGCGGAATCGGCGCTGGGGTCCGCGCCGAGGTAGCCGTGATTCAGTGCCGGTGAGCGGTCGTACACTTCCTGGCCCTGCCCTTCGTTGAAGCTCCAGGAGCCGACCAGTCCGGGCGAGGCCAGGTCGACACCGTCCTGCTGCAGGCCCTCGATCTCCAACGCGGACAGACTCCTGTTCCACATGGCGGCGTCGTCGATCTCGCCCGAGAGGAACCAGGTGGGAGGCTCCTTGCCGCCGGGAGGCGGGCCGATCGTGCCATGCGTGGCACCGAAGCTGAGGAACTGCCGGTTGTTGCTCGACGGAGTTCCGGTGCCCTCGCAGCGGGCGCGCTCCTGGCCGTCGATGTAGAAGACCAGGGTTCCGTTCGCATCCCGGGTGAGCGCCACGTGGTGCCACGATCCGTCTGCAACGAAGCGATCGCCCGATTCGCAGGTGCCGAAGGGCACGCAATCGTTGTTCGGATAACAGTAGTTGTTCTCGTTGGACGCCTCGAGCATGGCCTCCAATTCGCCCGCGCGCCCTACGTACAGCTGCCAGGTCAGGTTGTAGGAGTTGTCGTCTTCGCCGCGAGCGATTATGGCTGCCCGCCTGGTGGGTGGAGCCGGGAGACGAATCCACGCGACGGCGGTGAAGACCTCGGTGGGGAACGACGCATCCCACGGCACGAGCACACGGTCATCGAGACCGTCGAATGACAGGTGAAAAGCCTCGCCCGTCTCCGGGGGCGGCGGCGTGCGCTCGTCGATGATGGGATCGGTTGCATTCTCGGCGCCGCAAGCGCCCAGGGCCACCAGGATTAGTCCGACCAACGCCTGACGCATCATCCCTCCTCCACAACGTGCTGACTCATCAGTGCCGTTCCCACCGCCAACGGGGGCGGCCACACTCTCGTCCGGCACGCCAAGAACGCCGCGCCCGGCATCGTCAACGCCGCCCGAGACACTCCGCTAACACGACCGGTCGGGGGGAAGAAACGTTAGCCTGACCTAGGCCTCTGGCTGAGCCAGGCCCCTCGCTCCATTATTGAGTCCTGATGGCTGAGTTCTTTGAGCGCCTCAAGGCCGCCCTCGCCGACCGCTACCGCATCGAGCGTGAAATCGGCGCCGGCGGGATGGCGACGGTGTACCTCGCGCACGACGTGAAGCACGATCGCAAGGTCGCGGTGAAAGTGCTGCGGCCCGAGCTGTCGGCCATCATCGGCGGCGAGCGGTTCCTCAACGAGATCAAGGTCACCGCCAATCTCCAGCATCCCAATATCCTGCCGCTCTACGATTCGGGCGAGGCCGACTCGTTTCTCTACTACGTGATGCCCTACGTGGAGGGCGAGACGCTGCGGACCAAGATGGATCGGGAGAAGCAACTCAGCGTGGAGGAGACGGTCGAAATCGCGAAAGCCGTTGCCGCGGCGCTGAGCTACGCTCATAGCCATGGCGTAATCCACCGGGACATCAAACCGGAGAATATCCTGTTGGAGTCAGGCCAGGCGGTCGTGGCGGACTTTGGAATAGCCTTGGCGGTGAGCACCGCCGGGGGGGATCGGCTGACGGAGTCGGGTCTCTCGTTGGGGACACCGCACTACATGAGCCCGGAGCAGGCCGCCGGCGATCGTGAGATCGACTCACGCAGCGATCTCTACTCGCTCGGGGCGATGGTCTACGAGATGCTCACGGGTGACCGGCCGCACACCGGCAATACGCTCCAGGCGATCATTGCCAAGGTCCTGACCGAAGACCCGACACCCATCACGCGCACGAGAAGCCTGGTGCCGACGAACGTCGATGCCGCCGTGCAGCGGGCGTTGGCAAAGACACCGGCGGATCGGTTTGCTACCGCTTCGCAGTTTGCCGAAGCGCTGTCCAATCCGGCATTCACGATTCCTACGCTCGCCACGCCCGCGAGCGCGCGGCCACCCGCGCCGTTGTGGGCACGCAGGAGCCTCGCGAACTGGCACGTGGCGCTCGCCGTTGCAATGGCGCTCGCGGTCGGTGTGATGGCGGGGAGAGCGCCGGGCGGCGACAGCGCGCCCATGCCTGGTCCCGTTGCTCGCTTCACGGTCGGCGTGCGGCTGGGAGATGTCGATTTTGGTTCGGGCGTGGCACTCTCGCCCGACGCGGGCCAGCTCGTCTACGTCGGTCCCGGCGAGCGCGGTGGCTCGCGGCTGTTCCGCCGTGCGATGGGTGAGTCGGACGCCGCCCCGGTGGCCGGAACGGAGGGCAGTCTGGTGATGACCCCGTTTCTCTCTCCCGACGGAGAGATGCTGGGGTTCTACGCCGACCAGCAGCTCCGAGTCGTACCCGTGACCGGCGGCGCGGCGCGACCGTTGGCACCGATGTCCCCGACGAGTGGCGGCGGCAGCTGGGGGCCGGACAACCAGATCGTCTACGAGCCGGACTTCGGGTCGGGGCTCATGGTAGTCTCGGCCGACGGCGGGGATCCCAGGCCGTTGACTGTACCCGATACGGCGGCGGGCGTACTCGATCATCGGTGGCCACATGTGCTCCCCGGCGGCAAGTGGGTCGTGTTGACGATCTGGCGCGGCACGTTGGATCTGGCCTCCGTTGGCATCGCATCGATGGAGACCGGTGAGGTGCGGGAGCTGCTGCCGGGGAGTGACGCGCGGTATGTGGATGCGGGATACCTCGTCTACGCCGTACCCGAGGGCGCCCTACGTGCCGTCCGGTTCGATGCCAAGAGCGGCGAGGTGAGGGGATCACCGGTCACGGTGCTCGATTCGGTATTCGTCGGTCCGGACGGCGCCGCGCAGTTCGCGGTGTCGCGTAACGGCACGATCGCGTTTCTCGGATCGTTGGGGAGCCGAGTCCCGGTTATTGTCGACCGCGCCGGGAAGGAGACATTGCTTCAGTTGGATCCGGGCACCTACGGGGCGCCGCGCTATGCGCCGAACGGGCGGGCGGTAGCGATGGGGTACGAGGGCGACGTCTGGATCTATGACTTCGACCTCGGTACGTTCGGTCCGCTGACGGCCGGTGGTGGATTCTATCCGCTCTGGACGCCCGATGGGAGTGACATCCTATTCTCCCGGACGGTTGGACCCGATGTCAACGTGTTTCGGGTGCCGGCCGACCGGGCTGAGGAGCCGGTGGCGATCCTGCAGGCCCGGGGGCAGCAGCGAACCCAGGATCTGAGCCCCGACGGCTCGCAACTCATGTTGCGGCGGAACCTCGTGAGTCCGGGACGACCGGCGATTGCCGAGCAGGGCGCGTCTGCCGGAGCCGGTGGACGGTTGGGGATGGCCGGTGGACAGTACGATCTCTGGTCGCTCGCGCTCGCAGAAGGGGCGGAGCCGGAGCCGTGGC
>JADFNB010000048.1 GCA_022563595.1 Gemmatimonadota bacterium | reverse complement strand
GCACGGAGGAATCCGGTTTTCATAGCGGCGGGCGTTGTTAGCGTGGGGGTGGCGGTTTTCCTGCTCGCCCCGCGGCGGCCGCCACCTGACTTCACCGATCTCGCCATCCTCCCTCTTGAGGTGGTCGGCGGCCCGGATGATCAGGAACTTGGGATGGCGCTCGCGCAGATGATCGCCTTGCACCTGGACGCCAGCACCTCGAAGACCACTGTTTCGATAACCCCGATGCCGCTCTCGGCGCTGTGGTGGGAGTCGTCAGCCGACCACTCCGTACCGGCCGCATTGTTGCAGCTCCGCGCGCGACATGTCGCGCTCGGCGAGGTGGTGCGCGAAGGTAACGCGATCACCGTGCAGATTGACGTTATCGATTCTGGCGGGGAGGTTCGGCCCACGGAGCGGATTTCCGGAACGTACGACGGGCTGGCCGACCTGGGGTTCGCGATCGGCCATGCGCTGGTTCGGGTCGTAGCGCCTCAGAAGGCTGTGCTTTACACCGGACAACCCGCTCTCCTCAGGAGAAGCGCAGCTGCGGTCCAGGCGCTCATCGATGGCATCGTGGCGTTCCAGCGCGAAATGTGGTCGCTGGCCGAGGACCGGTTTGACCAGGCGCTCGAGCTCGACCCGACCTTCCCACTCGCCGAGTGGCACCGCTTCAACGTGCGGCGGTGGCGGCGCCTCCCCCTGGACATCGATCATCTCGCGGACATCTACGCACGTTACCCCGACGACTTCAACGACCTCGACCGGCTGCTCATTGAAGCCGATCTGGCGACCTCGACCACCGAGAAACTGGAGAAGTACCGTGCAGCGATCGAGCAGGCGCCCTTGGACGCCTATCCGTGGCTGTTGTACGGGAACGAACTGTTCAGCCGCGGCGCCCTGGTCGGCATCGAACTCGATTCCGCTATTGCGGTGCTCGATTCGGCTGTCTCCAGAAACCCGTTCCTCGCTCCTGCGCAATCCACACTCACCTGGGCCCTGATCCGTTCCGGACAAACGGATCGCGCAACGGCCGTGCTCGAACAATACCGACAGGTATCTGCACCGGAGACCGACGTCGGGTTTTGCTTCGTGTGTGTGTTGGATCTCCTGCTTGCCCAACGGTTGGGGGAAGACGTAACTGACATAATTCGCAGAGAGTGGCTGTCGAGCGCGAAGCGTACGGCGGTGTTGAGCGGTCAGCTGCGGTTTGCACTGTCGTTTGGGATTCCCCGAGGCCAGTACATCGTCGGTGGACTGCTGACGGCGGTACCAAACGACGCGATCCGGGGCAGCGCGCTGCTCGCGCAGGGCCTGGGACTGGTCGCCCTCGGCCGCATGCACGCCGCGCTCGCGCACTTCGATTCCGCCGCGCGCCTGCTTCAAAAGCCGGAGTACGCGCTCCATGCTGCGCAATGGCGCATCATCCCGGCCATCGTCGGGATGCCGGGAGCGAGCCGCAGGTCCGTGGCTGGCGGACGCGCTACCCTCGAAGCGATGGTGGCGGATACCGCGGTCGGAGCGCGGGCAGCCTGGACGCTCGCGCTCGACGCGCACGCCGCCGGCACGGCTGCCGCAGCACGCCGCTGGACGCAACGGATCCCAGAGAACGATTCGGCGTTGGCACCCCTACGCGGGATGCTCGCGGCCGTTGCGGCGGAGGCCGCAGGTGACTATCAGGCGGCCCTCCGGCACTCGGAGCCGGTCCTGCAGTCCGACGTTGGTGGACGAGGTGGGGATCCCTTCCTCCGTGCGCTCCTCCACCTCAAGCGGGGGCAGTGGCAGCGGCGTCTCGACGATCCCGCAGCGGATCGGTCGTGGCGATGGTACTTGAATGCGGACGCCGGCGACGGCTGGTTGGACGGGGAACCGCAGGCCGCGGAGATCGACTGGGCCTTCGAGTCGTATGCTCGCCATCTCAGAGGCATGGCGGCGCAGTCCAGCGGCGAGCGTGAGCGGATGTGTCGTGTCCTACCGGAGGTGGTTGCCCGGTGGCGGGACGCCGACCCGTCGTTCGCCGCGCTCGTCCAGGAAGCGAATACCGCTGTCGGGGTGTGCTCGTGAAGACAGCGCCGAACACATGATCATGTGCCGCACGCTGGGACCGGCGGAGGTGACGATCGACGGCCGGGCCGCCCCACCCGAACTCGTGTGGCGCCGGCACCTCGCGCTGCTCGTCTACCTTGCGCGGTCGCCAAGGCGTGTCCGCACCCGCGATCACCTGATCGGCCTGCTATGGCCCGATAAGGAGGAATCCGCGGCGCGACACTCCCTGCGTGAAGCCGTGCGCATCCTTCGCCGCACGCTCGGCGAGAGCGCTGTGGATACGACCGGGCAGCAGGTCCGGCTTGCCGACGAGGCGGTACGTCTAGACACGGACGAATTGGAAGCACGGATCGCCGCGGATGACTGGACGGGTGCCGCCAAGCTCGTGGTGGGCGAGTTCATGGAGGGGTTCTCGGTGCCGGACGCCTCGGCATTCGAGGACTGGCTGGCGAGCGAGCGCCTCGCCTGGCGCGATCGATCGGTTCACGTATTGGTGCGGCATGGCGAAGCGCTGCTGCACTCCGGAGCCGCCCGGGTCGCCGCCGACGCTGCCCGCCGCGCGCTCGCCCTCGATCCGCTTTCGGAAATTGCGCTCCGGCTCCAGATGCGCAGCGCCGTCCTGCTGGGCGACCGCGCGGCAGCGCTCAGCGCGCTCGAGAGTTTCGAGCCCAGGCTTCGGGAGGCGACCGGAGTGGGACCGCAGCAAGAAACGCGGGAGCTGGCCGAGCGGATTCGCCGTGGGCGGATGCCGGTTCAGGCGGATGTTCCTCCGCCGAGGCCCGAGGCCGGTGCCGAATCGCGACGCGCACCCCTTGTCGGCCGGTCGGCCGAGCTGTCGACGCTCTGCGCCGCATGGGAGACGGCGCGTGACGGCGGTGGGGCAACACTCATGGTGATCGAGGGTGACCCCGGGCTCGGCAAGACCCGGATCCTCGACGAGCTGGTACAACGGGCAGCCATGGACGGGGCCGCGGTCTCGGTCGTGCGGTCGGTGCAGGCGGATCTCTTGGATCCCTACAGCGGGCTGCTCGGACTCGCCCGCGGTGGATTGGTCGATGCGCCCGGGCTGGCCGGAGCGAGGCCCGAGTCCATCAGTGCGTTCGCAGCGCGATTGCCGGAGTGGAGCGAGCGCTTCCCCGGCGTTCGCGCCGCTGACCCGGCGCCGGTGGACCAGGCGTTCCGCGATATCGTGGCTGCGGTCGTTGAGGAACAGCCGGTATTCCTCGCGACGGACGATGCACAGTGGCTCGACCGTGATTCGCTCCTCATACTCGAAGCCGCACTGCGCGACATGGGCGCGGCCCGGATCGCGCTCGGGTTGACCGTCGTTCCGCACGCCGAGCGCGAGGAGATCGATCGGCTCCGGTCGCACGTTGGGCGGGAATGCGCCGGCGCCGCAATCACGCTCGCTCCACTCTCGTCCGAGGAGGTGCGCGCGCTGTGCCGTTGGGCGCTACCCGCATACCGCGATGACGAGATCGAGCGTGTGAGCCGTCGGGTCCTGGTGGACTCGGCCGGCCTGCCGCTCTTGGCGGTGGAATTGCTGCACGCCATCGCGCTCGGCCTCGATCTGAAGAGCGCGGGTGCGGGGGCGTGGCCCTCTCCTTTCAAGACCTTGGAGCAGTCGTTACCAGGCGATCTGCCCGATGCGGTGGTCGCGGCCATTCGTGTAGGGTTTCGCCGACTGTCGCGGAACGCGCAGACGGTGCTCGCGGCCGCGGCCATCGTGGGGGATCGCGTGAAGAGCGCAACCCTGCAACGCACCACCGGGCTCGCCGCGGCGGATGTCAACGCTGCGCTCGACGAGTTGGAATGGCAGCGATGGCTCGTCGCCGAGCCGCGCGGCTACGGCTTCGTTGCGCGCATCGTACGTGATGTCGTTGCCCGGGACATGCTCACCAAAGGGCAGCGACAGCGCATCCTCGAGGTGGTGGAACGCGCGGCCGGCGACTCCTGACCGCTTGATGCCGGTGTGACGTGGCAGCAGCGGTAGGCCGCGTGGCGCGCCGTAGAACGTTGCCAGGAATCAGGAGAGGTGTGCGGGAGTCATGTCACCCGGCGAACGCGCGTACACTGAGAAGCGCTATTCGAGTGTTCGGACAACGATGCCAAGTGCGTCTACCGCTTCGCCAAGTTGCTCGTCGCTCAGGTACGGGGCCGGCCCCAGCCGAAGGATGTCGCCTCGATAGTCGGTGAGCACACCGTGGTCGCGCAAAGCCCCCGAAACCTCGGCCGCCTTCGGCGTCCGAAGGGCGAGAAAGCCCCCGATCCGCTCGAGTGGGGTTCTGCAGTCGCGCGAAATGAGGTTCGGTGGCACATCGAGCGCATCGACCGCTTCGGCCAGCAGGCCCACCTGATGCCGGCTGACCTCGCGCAGGAGCGGGGGAGTCAGCCGCTGCTCCTCGAAGAAGTCGAACACCGCGGCGGCCCTATAATGGCTGGTCGGATCGTAGGTGGCGCCCGCGAACCGGTCGGGCCCGTCGCCGTACGCCACACCCGCCGTCTCGGGCTGGGCCAGAGCGCTGAATTCGCTGAACCACCCGGTGACGACCGGTCTCAGCGCGCATTGCTCCGGGAACCGGAGAAAGCAGTTGCCTTCACCCAGTTGACAGTACTTGTAACCGCCACCGACGACGAACGCTGCTTCCAACTCCTCCGTATCGAGCCGAAACTCGATGGCATCGAGCGCGTGATACGCGTCCACCAGCAACTCGGCGCCGACCAGCTGGCATGCGTCCAGGACGGCTCCGAGTCCGGGCACGATGTGCGCGTTCTGAAACAGCACGGCGGACACCATGACGGCGGCGGTCCGATCGTCGACCGCTGCCTGTAACTTGGTCGAAATGTCGCTCGCCGGTTCGCTCGGAACCTTGACGATCTCGACGCCCTCTTCGGCCAAGCGGTCGAGCTGGCGCCTAATGGTATGAAACTCCCCGTCGGTGGTGATTAAGCGCGGTCGCCGCTGCAATGGCAGTGCGGAGAGAAACCGGACGACGAGATCGTGCGTGCTCGCCCCGAGGGCGATGCGATCCGGCGCGTCGCCGAGTAGTTGGGCCCAGCCCCGGCGCACCCGATCGGCCTTGGCGAACGCGCGTTCCCATTTCTCGTCGACCAGTTCGGCGGCGTCTTTCCAGGCCTGCTGCTGGGCCGCGAAGCCGCAGTCGGGCCACGCCTGATGGGAGTGACCGGTTAGCAGCAGCCGGTCGGCGACACGGAATCGGGAATAATGCTGCGCGAGCGCGTTCGGGCCGGTGTACAGCGCCTCGGGGACGACCGGCGTCATAGCTGCGTACGGATCGCCCACAGGTCGGGGAAGATCGGTGTGAACAGCGTGGTCTTGAGATACTCGCTTCCAGCCGAGCCACCGGTACCCTGCCGTGTGCCGATGGTCCGCTCCACCATCTTGACGTGCCGGTAGCGCCATTCCTGCAAGCCTTCATCGAGGTCGACGAGACGCTCGCAGACCTGGGTCACGGTGGGATTGCCGCGGTAGATATCGATCAGGATCTGCTGCGTGGAGAGTGACGGTGTCACGGTGAGCGTGACATTCCGTTCGGTGAGATCCTCGGCGACGGCATAACCGTTGGCGGCGAGATAGCCGAGAAACGCGTCCCACAGCGTCGGCTGGCTGAACCGACGCTCCAGGTGCTGCCGACCGACCGAGCCCTTGGGGTAACGCTCGATCGAGCGCGCATCCTTCCGGCCCAACACGAATTCCAGCTCACGGAACTGGTAGGACTGGAATCCGCTGCCTGCCTCGAGCCGATCGCGGAACGACAGGAAATCGAGCGGCGTTATCGTCTCGAGGACGTCGATCTGCGCGACGAGCGTCTTGAGGATCGTGAGTATCCGCTTCAGGGTCGCCAGCGCTGTTGGCGTGTTGTTCTCGACCAGCCGGCGGTTCAGGTAGTCGATCTCGTGGAGGACTTCCTTGAACCACAGTTCGTAGATCTGGTGGATGATGATGAACAGAGTCTCGTCGTGCTCCGGCCCGTCGGACACCGGTTGCTGCAGCGACAGTAGCTCGTCGAGCTTGAGATAGCTCCAGTACGTCAGCGTCATGTTTCGCTCACTCGAATCGCGGTGTGTAGTTGTCGAGCGACTCGTATTGGGGCAGCCACGGGAGAGGGTAGCCCATGGCATATGCCGAGTGCCGGGTCCAGTAGGGATCCCACAAATGCGCGCGCGCCAGGACACAGAGGTCCGCGCGCCCGGCTATGAGAATGGTGTTCACGTCCATGTAGGACGAGATGTTACCGACAGCCATGGTGGGGATATCGGCCTCCTGCCGGATACGGTTGCTGAACGGTGTTTGGAACTGCCGGCCATAGGCCGGTTTCTGGTGCGCCACCGTCTGCCCCGCCGATACGTCCACGATGTCGCAGTGGTGCGCCTGCAGCAGCTTCGCCACCTCGACCGCGTCGGACGCCTGCATGCCGCCGGGTACCCAGTCAACGGCCGAGATCCGGACCGACATCGGTTTGTGCCCGGGCCACACGGCGCGTACGGCGTCGAAGATCTCGAGTGGGAATCGCAGCCGATTCTCGAGCGACCCGCCGTATTCGTCGGTGCGCTTGTTGGTGAGCGGCGAGATGAAGGTCGCGAGCAGGTAGCCGTGCGCGAAGTGGATCTCCAGCATGTCGAATCCGGCTTGCTCGGCCATCTGCGCGGCGCGGACGAAATCGTCCCGCACCTTTGTCATCTCTGCCCGGTCCATTTCCCTGGGTACCTGACTGTGCGGGAGGTATGGGATGGGTGAGGCGGCGAGCAGGGGCCAGTTACCTGCCTCGAGTGGCTCGTCCATGCCTTCCCAAGCCAAGCGAGTCGACCCTTTCCGGCCGGCGTGGCCGAGCTGCATAGCGATCTTCGCGTCGCTGTTGCGGTGGACGAAGTCGACGATCCGTTCCCATGCCGCCACGTGCTCCGGCTCGTACATCCCGGCACAACCGGGCGAGATGCGACCTTCGCGACTCACGTCGGTCATCTCGGTCACGACCAGGCCGGCCCCGCCGATCGCGCGGCTGCCGAGATGGACCAGGTGCCAGTCCGTCGGCGTGCCGTCGTCGGCGCAGTACTGGCACATCGGCGAGACGACCACCCGGTTCGTCAACAAGAGGTCACGCAGGCGAAACGGCGTGAACAACGGTGGTGGAGCGGGATCGGTCGTGACCGGCACGCCGGACTGCCGGTACGCCGTCTGGGCGAACCATGTATCGACCTGGGCGATGTACGCCGGGTCCCGCAGCTTGAGGTTGGAGTGGGTGATCCGGAAACTCCGCGTCAGCAGGTTGAATCCGAACTGGATCGGGTCCATCTCCATGTAGCGTTCGGTGTCCTCGAACCATTCGAGGCTCACCTGCGCCGCGCGTTGCAGACTCTCGACGTCGGGGCGGCGCTCCTTCTCGTAAGATGCCAGCGCGGCCGGTAACGAGTCGTGGTGCCGTAACGCGTCCACGAGGGCGATGGCGTCTTCCACGCCGAGTTTGGTCCCGGAGCCGACGGAGAAGTGGGCCGTATGCACCGCGTCGCCGATGAGCACGATGTTCTCATAATGCCAGTGCTCGTTACGGACTGTCGCGAAATTCCGCCAGACCGACTGGTTCGCGAGCAGACGATGCCCCTCCAGCTCTGCGGCGAAGAGCCGCTCGCAGAAAGCGATCGTCTCGTCCTCGCCGACCCCGTCCATGCCGGCCCTGCGCCACGTCTCTTCCGTTGTCTCGACGATGAACGTCGAGTGGCCCTTCTCGTATTGATACGCGTGCACGCGCCAGAGCCCGTGCTCGTCCCACTTGAAATAGAAGGTAAAGGCGGGAAACGGCCGCGTCGTGCCCAGCCAGACGAAGCGGTTCGGGCGGTAGTCGAGACTCGGCTTGAACTGCTCCTTGAGTTGTTCGCGAACGGTGCTGCTGATCCCATCGGCCGCTACGAGCAGATCGGCTGATCTGTGCGGGCCGAGGTCATGGATCTCGGTCTCGAACTCGAGACAGACGCCGAGTTCGGCAGCCCGTGCGGTCAGGATCTCCAGGAAGGTGCGGCGCGAGAGTCCGGTGAAACCGTGACCGGTCGATGTGAGGAGATGTCCGCGATAATGAATGTGGATGTCGTCCCAACTGGCACAACTGCTGGACCAGCGTTCGTAGGTTGTTGGATCCGCCCCGGCGAGCGCGTCCTGGGTGGCGTCAGAGAAGACCACCCCGAACCCGAACGTGTCGTCCGGCCGGTTGCGCTCGAAGACGGTGATCTCGTGCCGCGGGTCACTCTGCTTCATCAGGATCGCGAAGTAGAGGCCGGCCGGCCCGGCACCGATGCAGTGGATCTTCACGCGTTGTCCGCGCCCTTGATCAGGTGATTGGCGATGACGAGGTACTGGATCTCGGTGGTGCCTTCGTAGATACGCAGCGCCCGCACGGACCGGTAGAGGCGGTCCACCGGGTGGTCTGCGAGGACGCCCCTGCCGCCGAGAATCTGGACGGCGTCGTCGACGACGCGCTGAGCGGCCTCGGTCGCGAAGGCCTTGGCCATAGCGGACTCCACCGTCACGCGCTCGGCGCCCGTGTCTTTCTCCCATGCGGCCCTATACGTGAGGAGACGGGCAGCGGTGAGCTGGGTCGTCATCCGAGCGAGCTTGTCCTGAACCAACTGAAACTCGGAGATGGCCTTGCCGAACTGCCGGCGCGCGCGCGCGTGCCGCAGCGCTTCATGCAACCCGCGTTCGGCCATCCCACACGCGGCCGCGGCCACGGTGGCCCGCAACTGGTCGAGCGTGGCGAGACCCAACCGCAACCCGCCACCCTCGTCACCGAGCCGCGCGGTGGCGGGAATGCGGCAGTCGTGGAAAGCGATCTCACCGAGCGGATGCGGCGCCGAGAGTACCTGCGGTTTCACGAACTTCAATCCGGGCTCGTTCGCGGGGATGACGAAACACGAGATGCCGTCTTTTCCTTTCGTCCGGTCGGTCGACGCGAACACGGTGTAGAAGTCGGCGATCCCTGCGTTCGAGATCAACGTCTTGGTGCCGCGCAGGACGTAGTAGTCGCCATCGCGCGCGGCCGTCGCCGCCATGCCGGCGACATCCGAGCCCGCCTCCGGCTCGGTCATCGCGAACGCAGCCATCGTCCTGCCATCGGCTATCCCCGGCAGCCAGCGGTCCCGTTGCTGGTCGGTACCGGCGAGCAGGATGGGCATGGTGCCGAGCGCCTGGAGAGCGAAGACCGCGTCGGCGAGTGGGGAGGTCGCGGCCAGGGTCTCGCGAATGAGGACACACGCCCGCAGGTCCCGGTCGAGGATCGGCTGAAACCAGCCTGCGCCCCCGAGTGCCGCCAGGATCTCGCGCGCCTGCACGCGGGCGGCATGATCGTCGTCGGGCTGGGGTAACGGCGCGATCTCGCGTTGGCAGAAGTCACCGATGCGATCCGCCAGCACCAGGTGGTGCTCGTCCAGGAAAGCACGGACCGCGTGGACGTCGGGCATCGCGCTTAGCTGAACCGAGGCGGGCGCTTGGCCATGAACGCCTCGTATGACTCGCGGAAGTTGGGGTGCTCCATGCAGCCCGCCTGTGCCTGCGCTTCGGCCTCGAGGGCGCCGGCGAGATCCATCGCTGCCTCCCGATTCAAAGCATCCTTGGTGATCCCGAGCGCATACGACGGCCCTTGCGCGAGTTTCTCGGCGTACTCACGCGCGACACGGGGCAGGTCGGCGTCCGCGACCACGCGGTTGTACAGACCGATCCGTTCCGCGCGGTGCGGGTCGATGAATTCCCCACTCATCAGCAGTTCGGTTGCGATCCCTAGTCCGACGATACGGGGTAGCATCCACGCCGAGCCCATATCCGCGCCGGAAAGCCCGACTCGTGTGAAGAGATAGGCGATCTTCGCGGATTCGGCGGCGATGCGCACGTCGCACGCCGTCGCGATCACCGCGCCGGCGCCCGCCACGGTGCCGTTCAGTGCGGCCACGACGGGGCGGCGGCACTGCCGGATGGCGAGCACCAGGTCGCAGGTGAGCCGCGTGAAGTCGTGCAGTCCCTCGAAGTCGCGCGCGAACAGCGCGCCGATGATGTCCTCGACATCACCGCCGGAGCAGAATCCCTTTCCCGCTCCGGTGATGAGGACGACGCGAACCCCGGGCTCGGTGTCGAGCGCGCGAAAGGTGTCGCCGAGTTGCTGGTACACCTCGAACGTCAGCGCGTTGAGCCGGTCAGGCCGATTCAGCGTAATGGTCGCGACGGACGTGGCCGTGTCGTGCTCGTACTCGAACGATGTCGGTTCAATGGTCATGAGCCGGGTTCCTCTAGATGACCGCCGTGCCTTCGATCTCCACCAGTGCCTTGGGGTCGAGCAGCGCCGTGACCTCCATCAGCGCCATGGCCGGATAGTGCCGGCCCATCAGGCTGCGGTAAGCGTCCCCGAGGGGTTTCAGGCTCGCGCGATACGCCGCGATATCGGTGACGTAGATCGTGAGGCGCGCGACGCTCTCGGGCCTGCCGCCCGCCTCCCGGACCACCGCAAGGACGTTCTCCAAGGCGCGCGCGAACTGTGCGACGAACCCTGCATCGGGTATGGCGCCGGAGGCGTCGGACGGGCCCTGACCGGCGACGAACAGGATACGCCCGCCCGGAGGCGCCAGTATGCCGTTGTTCCACCCGCGCGGCACGCCGAGCGATTGCGGATTGATGATCTCGAAGTTCACGCCAGGAGCCCTCCACCATCGATCACAATTGCCTGCCCGTTGATTCCCCGGGCGTCGTCCTCGCATAGCGCAACCACGGCGTGGGCCACCTCTTCCGGTTGGATGAGGCGACCCTGCGGAGTGGTATCGAGGATCGCTGCAAGCGCGTCTTCCCGTGATCGTCCGGTCTTCGCCACGATGCGGTCGAGCGATTCATCCGTCATGGGTGTGTCGACGTAGCCGGGACATACCGCATTCACCGTGACACCGCGGGGCGCGACTTCGGCGGCGACGGAACGGGTCAAGCCGATCACCGCGTGCTTGGAAGCGGTGTACGCCGCGATGTAACGGGCCCCGGTGAGCCCGGCCACGGAGGCGATATTGACGATACGCCCCCAACCGCGCTCGACCATTCCGGGAAGGAAGGTCTGCATGCAGAGGAAAGGTCCGGTAGCGTTGACAGCCAGCAGCCGGTCCCATTCGTCGCGTGTCAGTCTCTCGAATGGGGTCGAATCGGCGGCGCCCGCGCTGTTGACCAGGATATCGACGTGCTGCGCGTGCGCACGTGCCCGCTCGAGCAGCGCAGTCACGCTGTCCGCATCGGTCACGTCGCACGTGACGGCCCATGCACGATGTCCCGCTGCGATGAGATCGTTCGCGACCCGCTCGATCCGGTCGGCCGAGCGGGCGGCAACGATGATGGACGCGCCGCGCCGGGCGAGCGCCCCCGCAACCGCGGCGCCGATCCCGCGGCCCCCGCCGGTCACGACGGCGGTCCTGCCGTCAAGCGGCATCGCCCAACTCCTCGAGCACAGCCTCTTCCAGGATGGATCCAAGCACCGCGATCGTTGTCTCCCCCTCCTTGACGGACGCGTCGGCCGGATACCCAAAATACGCCGCCGGCCCACCTGCCTGCTCGAACGTGGTCTTGCCCTCGCGAATAGCCGCCGAGAGCGATGCGGGATTCGGCGGCAGCGTCCGCCGCGTAGTATCGCGCACCAGATCGGGACGCGTGGCCAAGATGATGGACGACTCGTACCGGCCGGCGTGACAGGCACCGCTCTTGAACTCGGGGGTGAGCCGCGACGCCCACGGCGCGCGGGTGATATCGGGAAAGACGATGCGGATGGCGGCGGTTTCACGGGCGGCGCCGGCCGCGGCCGAGAGCGCCCGGATGTTGGCGGGATCGAGGTGCGCGTTCGCGAGCGCCAATATAGTAACACCGTGGCGCGCCAGGCTCGCGGCCAGATCGGTCAGGATGGCCGTGGTCGTCTCTTCCCGCAGGGAGATCGTGCCCGGGAACCCTGCAGCGAACGGAGCGGGCGTGTACGCGAGCGGCGGCATGACCATCGCGGGAACGCCGCGTCGCTCCAAGCGTGCGGCGCCGGCGCGCGCCATCGCATCGGCGATGATGATATCCGTCACGAGGGGCAGGTGCGGGCCGTGGGCTTCCACGGCGCCGACGGGAAGCACCGCCACCACCCGCCGCGCCATGAGGTCACGGGTCTCCTCCCAAGTCAGATCACTCAGCGCACGGGTGGCCATTGACCGTCGGTCTCCTGAGAGAGCATCATCTCACCATGCCATTCGAACCGCCGGAACAGTTCAACATCGCGGAGTACTTCCTCGACGCGCGTGTCCGTGAGGGAAACGGTGACCGGGTCGCGCTGCTGACGGCCGGCGGCTCGTTGACCTACTCCGACGTGCAGTCCCTGGCGAACCGGTTCGGGAACCTGCTGCGGCAGGCGGGAGTCGAGCCCGAGAACCGCGTCATCATCGCGCTGCCGGATGGACCGGAGTATGTCGCGGCGCTCTTCGGCATTGTGAAGATTGGCGCCGTCGTGGTGATGGTCAACCCATACCTCAAGCCCGACGAGATCGACTACTTCTACGGTTACACGCGCGCCAAGGTCGCGATCGTGCACCATGCGCTCACTGCCGCGTTCGCCGACGCCGCGAGGCGCGCGGACCATGCCCCCCGCTTGATCCGCGTCGGAGACGATGACTGGGATGCCAGGCTCGCTGGGGCGTCGGACGAGTTGGAGTCCTTCTCCGCTCACCGGGACGACGCCGCGATCTGGCTCTTCTCGGGCGGGACCACAGGGAAGCCCAAAGCGGTCGTGCAGACCCACACGTCGTTCGCCAACACCACTGAATGCTATGGGAAGGGCGTCCTCGGCCTGACCGAGCGCGACATCACGCTGTCGGTGCCCAAGCTGTTCTTCGGGTACGCGACCGGGTCGAACCTGTTCTTCCCGTTCTCGGTGGGCGCCACCGCCACTCTCTTCCCGGAGCGCTGCACCGTGGAGACGCTGTTCGAGAATATCCGGAGGTTCAGACCGACGGTGCTGGTCAACGTGCCCACGATGGTCAACCAGATGGTGAGCCATCCGGCCGCGGCGGAACAGGATTTCTCGTCGCTCCGCATCGTCACCTCTGCGGGGGAGGCCCTGCCCGTCGAGCTGCACGAGCGGTGGGACCGTACCTTCGGCGTGGAACTGCTCGACGGGCTCGGCACGGCGGAGATGTGGCACATCTTCATCTCGAATCACCCCGGCCGCGTCAGGCCAGGGACGCTCGGAACGGCGGTGCAGGGGTTCGACGTGAAAGTCTGTGACGGCGAAGGACGCGAACTGCCGGACGGTGAGGTGGGCGCGTTGTGGGTCCGGGGTAATTCGCGCGCGATCGGTTACTGGCAGCAGATGGAGAAGACCCAACAGGCGTTCCGGGGAGAGTGGTACGTCTCCGGTGACATGGTGCGCCGGGACGGTGACGGCTTTTTCACCTACTGCGGCCGTGCGGATGACATGCTCAAGGTATCCGGGAAATGGCTGTCGCCCCAGGAGGTCGAGAACTGTCTCCTACAGCATCCCGACGTCAAAGAGGTTGCCGTGATCGGCGTACTCGATGACGACGGCCTGACTCAGCCCCGCGCCTTCGTAGTGCCGCGGCGGCCCCAGGCCGACCTGGCCGGCCAGCTGGTCGCCTTCGCCAAGGAGCGGCTCGCCGCATACAAGGCGCCCCGACGCGTGGTCTTGCTGGATGAGCTGCCCCGCACCCACCTCGGCAAGGTAGACCGCGGGAAGCTGCGACGTGCTGGCAGGTGACGCGCACGGGCCTGCCTCAAGTCAAGCCTCGATCCCATCCTAAAGGGATGGGGTTCGGGAAATTTATGGAGGGGGTAGGGTGATGGGAACAGAAGCAAAGCCCGGTCCAGAGCCCGAGCGCCTGAAGATCGAGGATGATTGGGAGAAGGCGATGGGTAAGGCGCTGAAGAAGAAGAAACCTGCCGAGGGGTGGCCGAAGCAGGGCACCCCACCTCAATAAGAGGTTCGGTTTGAGGTTCCGCCAAGAACTAAAAGCCGCACATATGAGAAGCGGCCAGGGGATATTCAAAGGGTTGGCATCGAATCGGGCCACACGTTATCGACTGTACCGGATGCTGATGCGGATGCAAGCAAAGTTCTTCGACGAGCTGTTTGTATTTGCCGTAGCTGTCCGAAAAGAGAATCGTCAGACACCCGAGGAGATCCAGGAACTGGCATGGCGACTGACTCTTGAACGAGTGCACACGTTCTGCAGCAAGAAGGGTAGCTACGCCGCCTTGTTCCCGGATGAGGGCATCATTCCGGTCCATCAAACGCATGGTTCGCAAGATGCGCCGTCACCACAATGTAGGCGGAATGTTCGGAGGGGTGCTTAGCGTACCAGGAACGCGAATCATCGAAGATCCAAATGAACGTAATTCCTGGGATTCCTTCTTCATTCAAGTGGCGGACTGGAACGCATACGCGGCACATCGTACAAGTACGTAGACCCGCTGAACGATGGCACCGAGACACTCTGGGACGAACTGGGGGGAGCAAGGTTGCTGGCCGTCAACGCCCTCAGAGGCGGGCCACCGGCGATTGTAATGCGATAGAGAACGAAATCGGCCGGGTCCCTCGAACAGCGGGACTCGGCCGGGAGTAATCCTAAGTACCGGCAACGGGCCGGGTTCAGATTACAGCGGTAATATAGCGTCCAGGCTATGTAAAGTCAATACCACCAACAACTTAGATCACCAATCAAGCGTGTCAAGCCCTTGACAGGTAATAGTTACCCATCTAAAAGCCGACTGAGACCCGAATTTTCGTCAAGTACATAATTCCCCTTGATTTTGGTAGGCCTAATATTATCATTCGGTATCGCTAATTAGGAGCTTACCAGCTTGCGAAGTGCTTTCCTGTGGGTGGCGGCCCTGTCCTGCCCCCTCCAATTGTCCGGTGACAGCCTCCTGGCACAGGAGCGCGTCCGCGCCCGCCCCCCCGCTCCCGTCCCCGAACTCATCACCGATCGGCCCGACCGAACCGCGTCCGCCGCCCTCATCGCTCCGGGCCCGCTAGCCGCACAGCAAGTGGGGGCCGAGGGGGCGGGGCACGACCGGGACCGCCGGGCAGAGGTGGACTCCCTCGCCGCCCTGAAGGCTCGTCTGCGGGCCCCGGAGGCGCAGCTGGAGGCGGCGGAGCGGACGCAGGCGGAGCGACGGGAGCGGACGCCGCCCACCACGCTCTCGGGCTACATGGATTTCCACTACAACAACTTCCGCGGCGGCAGCTCCCGGCTGGACTTCCATCGCTTCGTCCTCTTGGTGGGCCACGAGTTCCAGGAGCGGATCCGCTTCTACTCGGAGCTGGAGGTGGAGCACGCCTTCGTCGGGGCGGAGGCCGGTGGCGAGCTGGAGCTGGAGCAGGCGTTCGTGGACTTCCACCTTGACCCTCGGTTGGTCCTCAGGGTTGGGATCTTCCTGGTGCCGATCGGGATTCTGAACGAGCGCCACGAGCCGCCCGCCTTCTTCGGCGTGGAGCGCCACCAGTTGGAGACGGTGATAGTGCCTACGACCTGGTTCGAGCCGGGCGTGGGGGCGTTCGGGCGGCTGGCGCCCGGGCTGGACTACAAGCTCTACCTGCTGGGCTCGCTGGACGCCCGGGGCTTCGGGCCCGGCGGGATCCGCGGTGGCCGCAGCAAGGCGTTCAAGACGAACGCCGACCAGCCGGCGGTGGTGGCGCGCCTTACCTACGGGGGGCTCCGTGGCCTGGACCTGGGCGCCTCCGTGTACCGGGGCGACGCCGGCCACGCCGTGGAGACGTCGGTCCCGGTCACTCTGCTGGAGGCCGACGCGCAGTGGCGCGGCGGGCCGGTGGAGTTGCGGGGGATCTGGGCCCACACGCGGGTGGGGAACGCCCGGGAGCTGAACCGCGAGCTGGGCCGGGACGCCGACGCCGGCGTGGCCCGGCAGATGGGCGGCTTCGGGCTCCAGGCCGCGGTCCACCTCCTTCCCTCCACCCACCCCATGGGGCTCGCGGCCTTCGCCCGCTACGAGGAGGTGGACACCCAGCGCCGTGTGCCCGAGGGTTTCCAGCGGGCGCCCCGCTTCGACCGGGACTGGTGGACCGTGGGCCTGAGCTTCTGGCCGGACCCGGACGTGGTGTTCAAGGCGGACTACCAGTTCGCCGGGAACGGCGATCCGGCCGTCGAGGCCACCGACTCGTTCAACCTGGGCCTGGGGTGGTGGTTCTGATGCGGGACAGGAGACGGGCATCCGTACAGCGCAGGCGGGAGGAGGCGGCGAGCGCCGCACGAGACATGGCGAAAGAACAGGGAAGGAGACGGCGGATGAAGCGACGGCGATGCAGGGAGAGCGCGAGCCGGGCACCGCTGGCGGTGAGCCTGGGCGCGGCGCTGGCCGCGGCCCTGGCGGTGGGGTCCTGTGCTCTGGCCACCCAGATGGACTACATGGCGGAGGACGGCACGCACGTGATCCACGTGGAGGTCGAGCGCTTCGAGTTCATCCCCCAGCGGATCCACGTGCGGCAGGGGGAGCGGGTCCGCCTGGTGTTCACCAGCCGCGACACCCGCCACGGCGTGGCCATCGCGGAGTACGGCATCTACGAGGACGAGATCCCGCCCCGCGGCAAGGGCGAGGCGACCGTGGAGTTCACGGCCGATCGGCCGGGCACCTTCACCTACCGGTGCGCCCACCTGTGCGGCGCGGGACACGCCATGATGCGGGGGCTCCTGGTGGTGGAGCCGGCGGAGGAGCGGCAGGGCTCCGGTCCGTGACGGCGGGAGGCAGGGGAGCGCGGAAGCGACAGCTCGGCTATCATCGAGGTTCCGTTTGATCCAAAGAAGGAAGCAGCCAGCACAGCGCTGCATGTTTCCTTGGACGCCACTACCACCGACCCCGCTGAACTCGACACCTAACTCCTATCGGGACTGAGATTATGGCCCAGGGAGAACGAAGCTGTCATGAGGGGCAAAGTAGCATCGTAGATTTATAGCAGGAAGCGGTCGATCACCTCGTCGTAGGCTTCCTGCGCCTTCCCGATCGCCAGCCGCGAGTACACCTCCAATGACCTCCGCGTCGCATGCCCGGAGTAGGGCTGGATGAGCGCGTCGTCGATGCCCTGCTTCTTCAGCCGCGTAAGGAGAAAGTGCCGCAACTTGTGTGGGCTCATCTTGTGCTGGAGATTGGCCGCTTCGGCATACCGCGCGATGATCTTGCGAACGCCGCGATCCGTGTACGGCTTCGGCCGCGACGACTCGAACAGGAATGTTGCCATCTACTGGGGCGTCAGCCAGCTTGGAGGCCAAAAAAAATCACAAGTAGGAAAACACTCGGCGCCACCGAAACTGGATTGAAGGATCCTGCGTGTTCAAAACACCATCGTATAAGGCTTGCCAAAATTTGGCACGCAGAGAAAGAGAGGCCCTTGCCCCCGAACGAATCCGCTCTTGAGAGGACCATGACGTGGCATTGACCAAGATCGCCTTGCGCAGCAACTCCCCGTGTTTCTCATCGGCTTCTACGTGGGCCGTAAAATAGGATATATCCAGCGTTTGTTGCCTCGCCTCCTGATAGCGCTTTAACCCCTCAATCAAGGGCAGAAACATCACAGGAATGGCCCATTCATGCCCGGGGCCTAAGGCACCCAGACCCAGATGAAAATTGTGAGCCATGTCCATATGCGCCCGGATAAATGCTTCCACTTCCGGAAAGACCACTATATATTTTTCAAGAATCTCCTTAAGATCGTCCTCAGACAGAGGTGAATCGACCTTGAGCACGTCGGCAATCCCCGCCGTGAGCAGGAACTTCCGATACAGGGCGGGGTGATCGTCCCCCCGGACCTGCTCCCCATACTCCTCGTAGAGGTTCTCCGCGATGAACGCCTTCACCTTCCAGTCATCTGGGGTGCGGGTAGGAGCAGATAGGAGGATATATTCGAGATATTTTGTGAAGCGAGCGACCAATTGATAGTGTTGCACCCCATAGGCGATCAACTGCTCGCGCGTGAACATCCCGTTGGCGAAAAGAGAGAGAAAGCGGTTGCTTAACGCCTCCGATGGGGGAAGGTCTCTCTCTGGATTGCCAAAGACCCCTTCCATCAACTCCCTGACGAAACACTCGGGTTGAAGAGCCCGAGAGGTGCTGTTGCCGAAGGCGGCCTTTTCAGGAAGCCCCTCCCTCCTACTGCTATCCCAATCACCCAACTGCATGGAGACTACCGCTATGGCTGATTTCGCACATCCCGAAGTACTCGTATCGACCGACTGGGTTGCAGCCCATACTATCTCGTACCTACTTTCATTGTCATGGGTAAAGGCAGACATTCCTTATGGCACGCAGGCTACCCTTTCTCGATCATCTTCAAATACTTCTTGACCGTTGCCAAAGCCAGCCCCGTTCTCCGGGCCATCTCCTTCTTCGCAACCCGGCCTTCCTGTAGAATCGGAACAAGAATGGGCGTTAAGGGCCAGAGCGACCCCTTATCAAAAAGGATAACTGCGAAATTGCGCCAGAATCGGCGATTTGAGATTGTATGGCGGAGTTGATCTGTTCATCAATAAGGATTTCTTTCTTGATGAACACCTGGGCAGTGAACGGCCTTTCTGGGCCGTAGAGCAGGATTTTCCTGCTTAGCGCCCAAATCTGTTCCGATTCTACAAAAGGGCCGAGATAGAAAAACGCAAGCGGTTGACGATGGTACGGCGGATTTGTACATTTTGATTGCCAGACCTCTATAAAGCACGAAGGTGCCGCCCGATGAAAGTGCCCCACGGTTATTTACGCTCCCCCCGTTAGGCGGCGGTCCTTTCTGACAAGCCCTACAAATCCTTTAACAATCCTCTGCTGCTCTTTATGCTCAACTCTTTCCTGGTTCTCGGTACAGCGCAAGGAGTATTTTTGGCGCTCCTATTGGTATCGAAGGGGCGCACGACAAATTGCACAAGCAGCGGTGCTGATCATAGCGGTAGTATATTGTCTACTCCCCGTTTGATCAACTAGCCTGCTCTGTTGCCATGCACCGTGAACTCTACGACCAACTCCAAGCCGAACTCGAAGCCTGGCACCAAAGCCAGACTGACCAGCAAGACGGCTACGAATATGAACGCAGTTTCGTCGAACTCTGGCGCAAACTCGGCCAAGACGTACTCCAAGAGAGCATGGGCGAGCTACCCAAGTCGCGCAACAAAAAAAAAGATTAAGACGACCTTCGGCTGGCTCACCTGCCCGAAGCGCCACGTCTTGACGCACTCCGAGCACTCCTTCCAGATCAGTCCCTACCTCCAGGAGCGGATCTGCTACGTGGGCCAGGAAGCCGTCTTTGAGGAGGCTTCGACGATGCTCCGAGAGTTGCTCGGCGTGGCGGTCAGTGCCAAACAGATCGAACGTTTGTGTCACTACTTTGGAGCGTGCCTCGAAGAGACAGCAGAAGGCTCCTCAAAGACCGTTTGGTCTGGTGCGGGGACGGTCTACGGCATGGTTGACGGCTCGATGGTTTTGACGCGCGAGACAGGCTGGCGGGAGATCAAACTCGGTCGGCTTTTCGCCGAAGAAGCCCATGAAAAGGGCAAAGACAGCCCACGAGGCCGCATTACGGGCTCGGTCTACACGGCCCACCTGGGCCATTACAAGGCGTTTCTTTCGAAGTGGGAATCGGAACTGGCCGCGATAGAGACGCAGCGCTTGGTCTTCGTCGCCGATGGTGCACAGTGGTTCTGGGACTGGGCCTCTTGGGCCCACCCGGCCTCATAAGGCTCGGTTTCAAATGCCCCCGACCAGGTCACATTGCGCTCAATCACTGCTGTATGACTTTGCCGCATCAATCCCACTCTCCAGAAATCAGCACCGAATCCACGTACAAAAATGCCCGTTTATCGCAATCGGTCTCCACAAAAAACACCATATTTAACATACACCACAAATTGGCCATTGCCGGTATGGACATCGGCTCAATTTGCGACACATCGTACACGCGGTCGTTAAATCTAAAACCCGTAAAAGCCATTGAAACC
>JADFNB010000047.1 GCA_022563595.1 Gemmatimonadota bacterium | reverse complement strand
CCGCAGGCTGGCAAACGCCGAGCAGTGGTACGACTCGCCCCGTACCAGACATGCGAGCTACCGGGGATGGTCCGGGTACCCTCATCCCACTGGCTGGACGCCTCCAGTACCAGGTGCGATACTTGGGATAGGGCAAAGCAAATTCCTACTACCATTGCGGAACTCGACGGCCCCGACACAATCGGTATCGTGATTGGCTGGCAGCTGCTCGAGGTAACGCCCCGCCGTGTGGTGTCAGAAGTCGCCCGTGGGTTGTACCGAAACCAGACGGAGATTCCACTGGCGGAGATCGTCACGTCAGGTCGAAAAAGCATCTTCGATTCGACACCGCCGCTACTCGACCTGGCCTTGCTCAACATCGCGCACTACCAGGCGTGGAGCGACCAGGCCACGTCGATTCACATGACCAATGTCCCGATCCTGTTCATGGCCGGATTTGGCAAGGATGACGGGCCGGTCGTCATCGGTGCGAACGCCGCTGTCACGTCTGAAAATCCGGACGCAAAACTCGCCTACATTTCGCACGATGGCCGCGCCTTGGACTCGTCCCGCCAGGCGTTGGAAGACATCAAAAGCGATATGGGGACGCTGGGTATCGCCATGTTGGCGCCGCAGAAACGTGCCGCCGAGACAGCGGAAGCCAAGAGACTCGACAAGGCAACGTCCGATTCCAAGCTCGGGACAGCCGCACGCGGCTTGCAGGACGGGTTGGAAAGAGCGCTCGGGTTCCACGCGCGGTATCTCAAACTCGAGGACGGTGGGTCCATCGAGATCAACCGCGACTTCGAGGGGCTGCTACTCGACGCTCCAGTAATGACAGCATATGCGAAGCTGGCAGAGGCCGGGTTCCCGCGGTCAAGTCCCGATTTGTGTGTAGAAGTTGAGGACGCTCCTCGGCATCTTCGTTACGCTGCTTGCTCGACCTCCGGGTTTTCGAGCAACGACACATCGACGTAGCGACGGTCGCTCCATTTCGTCGTGACGTTCAATGCGACGGCGGTGATGAGCCGTAAGGCACTCGCGCGATCGGGAAACGCACCCACGGCCTTGGTGCGCCGCTTGATCTCCCCGTGCAGCCGTTCGAGCCCGTTGGTCGTCCGGATCTTCTTCCAGTGCGCCGGCGGAAACCCGAAGAACACCGTCGCCCCCGCGAAGCCTCGCTCGAGACACGCCATCGCCTCCGGCAGCTCCTTCGCCCACCGCGTCACCAGCCGTGTGAGCAATCGGCGGGTGTCTGCCAAGCTCGCCGCCCGGAACACCGTCGACACCTCCCGCGCCACGCGCTTGCGCAACCGCTGCGGCACTTTCGTCAGCACGTTGCGCTGCAAGTGAACGGTGCACCGCTGCCGCTTGGCCTCCGGCAACCACTTGCGCACCGCCGCGGCGAGCCCCGCGTGCTCATCGGTGATCACCAATTGCACCCCCATCAGGCCGCGATCGACGAGCTGCTGCAAGAGCTCCGACCAGCTGGCCTCCGATTCCTCCACGCCGAGTGCCACCCCCAACAGGACCCGATGGCCATCCGGCCCCACCGCATAGGCCACCAGCGCCGAGATGTTCTCGACCGTCCGCGCCCAGCGGGCATCCACAAACGTGGCATCCAGGTAGAGATACGGGTGCTCGCCTTCGATCGGCGCGCGTTGCAAGGCTGCCACCTGCGCATCCAACTGCTTCGTCACCCGGCTCACCGTCGAGCGCGACACCCGCTCGCCCAACAACGCCTCGGTCAGCTCCCCAGCCTTGCGATGCGAGACCCCGTTCACGTACGCACTCGTCAACAACGCGTCCACCTCCGCCGTGCGACGGCGATACCGCCCCAGCACGTCGCTCGGGGACCCACTGTCCCGGCTCCGGGGCACCGCCACGTCGATCTGACCCAAACTCGTCAACAACCGCCGCGTGTACGAGCCATTGCGCCGGTCGCGCCGGCTGCCCACCCGCGCATACCACTCCGCCCCGATCAACGACTCCAACTCCGCCTCCAAGAACAGCTCCAGACTCGCGCGGATCGCGCCGCGGAACATCGCCTGCAAATCCTGGCGCACCGCCTCTTGCGCCACCGGAACCATTTCGCCAACGTGTTGCATAGAGGAAGCTCCTTTGCTCGATCACTGATTCCACAGCGATCGACATCTCGGGTTGAACTGCATTCCCGAGGAGCTTCCTCTTTTTCTTCTCCCATGTCCAGGGTGCACTTCTTCCCTGAACCAGATCAGATTCTACACAAACTTAGGGACACTACCCGCTTCAGCACCTTGAACGAGTGGTCGCCGCCCTCGAGCACGTGAAGCGTAGCCCGTGACCCAAGCCGATTGGTCACTTCCCTGATCAGATCCAAGTCCGCCAGTGCATCCCGGGTACCCTGGAGAAACAGCATCGGCACCGTCACATCATTCAGATGTTCGGCACGGCGATCTCCGGGCCGACCCGGCGCATGCAGCGGGAACCCGAGGAACACGAGACCGCGGACACCGGGCAGCGGGTCTCGCGACTGTGCCTGAGAGGTCATGCGTCCGCCGAACGATTTCCCGCCCGCCACGATGGGCAGGTCGGGTGCGGCATCGGCCGCAGCGGCAACAGCCGCCCGAACCGTTCGCTCGGCTATGTGTGGCGGGTCGGGGCGTTTCCTCCCCTCCTCCATGTATGGAAACTGGTAGCGCAGCGTCGCCACACCACTCTCCGCCAGACGCGCGGTGACCGACTCGAGGAACTGATGGCGCATGCCCGCCCCCGCTCCGTGCGCCACCACATAAAGGAACCGCGCGTCTGGCGGCCTGTCGAGTATCGCCGAGACAGCTCTGACGCCGGGCACCGCAAGCTTCACCTGTGCCCCATCAGCCTCTCCTGGAGCTTGCCGAGAGCGTGCAAGAGATCCGGTTCTTCCTCCAGCATGACTGCCAACGGATCCCCCTTCCAGCGCTTCAGCCGGGTCGGGGCCGTCTTGATAGTGAACTTCTTGATGTCCAGTTTGTTGTTCACCTCGCTCCACCTGAGCGGCATCGAGACCGGCGCTCCCGGCAGAGGCCGCACGCAGTACGGCGCGACCAGGAGTTTCCCGCGTCCGTTCTGGAGGAAATCGAGATACACCTTGCCTTCCCGTTGTGACGGGAGCCGGCGAATCGTCGCGATCTCGGGCAACTCCACGGTGATCGCCCGAGCGAGCAGCTCGCCGATTTGGCGTGCCTGATCGTGCGTGCATTGTCTGCCGAGTGGCACCAGCAGGTGGAGCCCTGTCGAGCCGCTGGTCTTGACGTAGCACGGGAGTTCGATCTCTTCACACAGGGCGCGGGCCGCCCGCGCCACCTCGACCACCTGTGAGAACGGCGCGTCCTTGGGATCCAGATCGATGACAGCCCAATCCGGATGCTCGAGTGTCCCAACCCGGCTGGCCCAAACGTGAATCGGAATCGTACCCAGGTTAGCCACGTACAGCAGTGATTCCTCGTCGTCCGCCACGAAGTAGCTGGTCTCGCGCTCCGTGTCGTCGCTCCACATCGTCTCGCGACGGATCCACTCCGGCGCGAACCCGGGGGCATCCTTCTGAAAGAACGATTTCCCCTCAATTCCGTCGGGGAAGCGCGTCATCACCAAGGGACGGTCACGGAGAAAGGGAAGCATCCACCGCGCTACCGCCCGGTAGTACGCGATCAGGTCGCCCTTGGTGTAGCCTTCCTCGGGCCAAAACACCTTGTCGAGGTTGGTGAGCAACAACTCCAGCTCTTGGCGGGCCGGGGAGACGGCGGGCGGCGACAGATCTCGGCCGCGTCCTGCGGGCTTCAAGCAGTCCTGCGGCGGCTTGTCGTCGCGGAACCGCTCGAACACCGGTTGGCGCAGCAACCCGTCTTCGGTGAACTCCTTGTAGCGCACTTCGCAGACCCACTCCGGCATCACCCACGTGTGCCCGCTGCCGGCCGGCGCTCCCGTGCACGGCGGCTCGTCCCGCACTATCGTATCCAGCCTCCGGCGCACGTCGTCGAGTTCATCGGTATCGAACCCGCTGCCGACGCGACCCACGTAGACCAACTCGTCGTCTTCCAACGCCGCCAGGTGCAGCGCGCCGAATCCGCCGCGCGTTCCCTTGGGCGCTGAGTATCCGACCACCACGAAGTCGTCCGTAAGGTCGGCGCGTACCTTGACCCAGTTGGAGGAGCGGCCGCCTCGATACGGCGCGTCCGCCCGCTTGGCCACCATGCCCTCCAGATGCATGTCGCGTAGCTGATCGTAGAACGCCTCGCCCTGCTCCTCGACGTGGTCTGAGTACTTGAGGGCGCCGGCGGCGGGCAGGATTTCCCGCAAGATTGCCTTGCGCTCCAGCAGCGGAAGGTCACGCAGATCGTGGTCGCCCAACCCGAGCAGGTCGAAGACATAGAGGGTGGCTGGCAGGTCGATGGTCGCGCGCTTGATGTCGATGGTCCGTCGCAGCCGGGCCCGCTTCTGTAGTCGCTGAAAGCTCGGCAACCCCGACCGATCGTGTACCACGACCTCGCCATCCAGCACCAGCCGTCCGTAGGGCAGCGCCCTCACGACACGCGCGACTTCCGGGAAGCTCGCGCTAATGTCGTGTCCGTTTCGCGTGAGCAGCCGCGCCGAACCGCGTTCGCTCACGGCGAGAATCCGGTAGCCGTCGTACTTCAACTCGTAGATCCACCCCCCCCGCGAGAACGGCGTGGCGCGCGCTTCGGCTAGCATGAACTCCACCTCCTCCGCACGTACGGGATGCGGTGTCGCCCCCAGTTCCTCGAGGCGCTCTCGAATCCCCTCCGCCTTGCGGCTGCCAGCTTTGAGTTCCTCCACCGTGAGCCCGGAAACCACCGACCCCTGGGGGAAAGCGTCACCGTCCTCGTTGACCTGCATGTCGGTTTCCTTGATCAACAGCCATTCCCGCTCGGCCTTCTTGATCTTCACCAGGGTCCACCGTCCACGCAGCTTGTAGCCCCGCAGCTCGAATAGCAGCTTACCCCTCTTCATCCCCTCGACGGGGTCCTCGAGCGCGACCCACTCGCCGCGATCCCACATGATCACCGCACCCGCTCCGTAGTTGCCCTCCGGGATGATGCCCTCGAAGTCGCCGTATTCGAGTGGATGGTCCTCGACGTGCACCGCAAGCCGCTTGTCCTTCGGGTTGGCCGACGGCCCCTTGGGCACAGCCCACGAGCGCAGCACACCTTCCATCTGCAACCGGAGATCCCAGTGCAGCCGGGTGGCCGCATGCTTGTGCATGACGAAGAGATGCCCCTCCGAGGGAGCCACAGCCCCCGTGGGCTCAGGCGTTACGCCAGCGGAACGCTTTGCGCGGTAAGGACTTAAGAGATCAGCACCCTCTTTGTCGGTTGCGTTCATCCTGCAGAAATCCTATAGTAACGACCCCATGAGCGCACGTCCCATCGCCTCCGCCACGCTTTCGTTCGGGCTAGTATCCGTCCCGATCCACATGTACTCGTCGAGCGAGTCCAAGACAGCCGTCCGGTTCAACTGGATCGAGAAGGAAACCGGTGCGCGCGTCAAGCAGCAGTATGTCTCGACCAAGACAGGTGAGGTCGTGCCGCGCGACGAGATGGTGAAGGGCTACGAGTTCGCCAAGAACCAGTACGTCCTGTTCACGCCGGACGAACTGAAAGCACTCGAGCAGCAGCGCAGCGAGACGATCGAGATCGTGGAATTCGTTCCGGCGGCGCGTGTGGACCGGGTCTACTACAACAAGGTGTACTACCTCGGACCCGACAAAGGTGGTGCGCGGGCCTATCGACTCCTGGCCAAAGCGATGCAGCAGACCGGACTCACGGCGCTGGGCAGATACTCGGCCCGCGGCAAGCAGTATCTGGTACTCGTCCGGCCCATGGGCGACGGGCTCGCGATGGAGCAGCTCTACTACGCCGATGAGGTCCGGTTGTTCTCCCAAGTGCCGATTGGTGATGGCGAGATCAAGGAGGAAGAGTTGAAACTCGCTGTTCAGCTCATCACACAGGCCGCCTCGGATGAATTCGAGCCCGGCAAGTACGCAGACGAGGTGCGAAAGCGCATTCTCGAGCAGATCGAGCGGAAGGTGCAGGGCGAAGAAATTACGGCGGCTCCGGAGGAGCAATCTCAGACGCAGATCATCGACCTTATGGATGCGCTCAAGAAGAGTCTCGCCAAGAAAACGGCACAGCCGGAGCAGGCGGACAAGACAGCCGCGAGGAAGCAGGCGACCAAGAAGACCGCCGCCCGGCGTAAGACGACCAAGCAAGCCAAGACCCGGGCCTCCTAGCTTCCCTCGGTAGTTGCACCACAGTCGAAGATGGCAGGCCGGTGCCGGGAACCATTCAGCGATGCTGATGGTAGAGCGCAGCATGCGTGCAGTCCCCCCTCCCGTCGGCGCTGTCGGTACTCGCATAGCAGGGTCTTCCAATCAGGGGTGCGGGACGCCCACGCCGTCTTCGACGCCGGCGCGCGGCTGTTGGTCGTGATCACGACGATGACACGCCGCTGAATGCTGGATCGACTGTTTCAGTTCCTGTTCAAGTACCGGCCCGTCGTTTTCGAGCGCGGCCAGTTCACCTTCGCGGTGCCGTGGCCGTTTTGGATCGTCGCGGCGTGCGCGGTGGTCGCCGGAGGTCTAGCGGTGCTGTTGTACGTCCGGACACGTGGGAAGGTGGCCCGGCGCGATCGTGTGATGCTGTTGTCACTACGACTCGCCGCGCTTGGCATTATCACGTTCTGCCTCGCGGGCCCGGCGCTCATGATCGCGACAGTCGTCCCGCAGCAGAACTTCATCGGTGTGCTGGTCGACGATTCGCGCAGCATGCGCATCCGCGATCAGGACGGCCGGCCACGCGGCGACATCGCGGCCGAGGCTCTGGATCCAGAAGGCCCACTGCTCGCCGGTCTATCCAGCCGATTCAAGGTGCGTCTGTTCCGCTTCTCGGAGAGCGTGGAGCGCCTGAACGATGCGGGCGAGCTGACCTATGCCGGACGCCGCACCGACCTCGCCCACGCGTTGAGCGCTGTTCAGCGCGAGCTGAGCGCCGTCCCGCTCGCCGGCATCGTTGTGCTCACGGATGGTGGTGAGAACTCCGGGAACCCACTCACCGAACCACTCCTGGAGTTGCAGGCGAGCCACGTTCCTGTCCACGTCATCGGGCTGGGACGCGAGCGGTTCGAGCGGGACATCCAGATCGGGCGCGTGGAGACGCCGCGCACGGTACTCGAAGGCACGTCGGTTGGCGTAGAGATCTCGGTGCGCCACTCGGGGTTCGGCGGCCGAACCGTGCAGCTCAACGTGGAGGACGCCGGCCGGATCTTGAGTACGCACGAGTTCCGCCTCCCGCGCGAGGGCGAGATGACCACCGTGCAAGCGACGTTCACGGTCACAGAACCGGGGCCGCGCCTATTCCGCTTCGTGATTCCTCTTCAGCCGGACGAGATGATCTCGGAGAACAACGCCGTCGAGGCACTGATCGTGGTCGAGCGACGCCGGGAGAAGATCCTCTACTTCGAGGGCGAGCCACGCTTCGAGGTGAAGTTCCTGCGCCGCGCGATAGCGGACGACGCTAACCTGCACGTCGTAACACTCCAACGCACGGCGGAGAACAAGTTTCTCCGGCTCGACGTGGAGGACTCGACCGAGTTGGTGGCCGGGTTTCCCCGGACACGGGAAGAACTGTTCCGGTACCGTGCTCTGATTCTCGGAAGCGTGGAGGCCAGCTTTTTCACGCGCGACCAGCTCAGAATGATCGCGGAATTCGTGAGTATGCGCGGCGGCGGGTTGCTGGCGCTCGGCGGTCGGAGCGCGTTCGCGGAAGGGGGATACACCGAGACCCCACTTGCCGACGTATTGCCGGTCATTCTGGAACCCCCCTCCCACGCCGACAGCACCCCTTTCTTCGCGGAGGTAAAAGTAGGACTGACGCCATTCGGCCGCTCCCACCCGGTGATGCAGCTCCGTCCCACACCGGCAGCATCGAAGGCGCGCTGGGATTCACTGCCCCCCCTGTCCGTGGTCAACCCAATCCACGCAGTAAAGCCGGGCGCCAGCACGTGGCTCACCGGCAGCAACGGAGACGATACCTATGTGGTGCTGGCATCGCAGCGCTATGGGCGCGGTAAGGCGGTCGCGTTCCCCGTTCAGGACTCGTGGATATGGCAGATGCACGCCGACATCCCGCTCGAGGACATGACGCACGAGACACTGTGGCGGCAGCTCCTCCGATGGCTGGTGGCAGGTGTGGCAGATCAGGTGATGGTCACCACGTCGGACGATCGTATCGACGTCGGCCGTGACGTCACCGTAACGGCAGAGGTTGCCGATTCGGGCTACCTGCGGCTGAACGGTGCCGAGGTCACCGCAACGATCATAGATCCTACGGGCGAAGAGCTCATATTGCCGATGCAGTGGACCGTCGAACGTGACGGGGAGTACCGCACCCGATTCGCACCCGCAATGGCTGGATTGCACGAGATCCGGGTGACGGCGCGTCGGGATGACCGCGCGCTCGGGGTCGCAACGAGCTACGTCCTTGCCGGTGATGTCGACGCCGAGTTCTTCGGGGCCGAGATGCGGGAGTCCCTGTTGCGCCGGGTCGCCGAAGAGACGGGTGGCCGGTTCTACACGCCCGAGACGATGGCGTCGCTTCCGGAGGACGTGAGCTTCACGGAGAGCGGCGTGACGGTATACGAGCAGCGCGATCTGTGGGACATGCCGATCATCCTGCTGCTCCTGCTCGGCTTCATCGGTGCGGAATGGGGATACCGGCGGTACCTGGGGTTGGCATGAGAACGGCACTCCTCGCGTTGGCTTTGGTCGGGTCGCCGGCCCACGCACAGGGCCCGGTGTACCTCGTCGTCGTGAGCGGGTTGGGGGGAGAGCCGAAGTACAGCGACGCGTTCTACGACACGGCAATCACCCTGCTCGACGCCGCCGGTGATCGGCTCGGCATTCCATCCGACCAGGTGACCTATCTAGCCGAGCAGCCGCAGAGGGATACCGTCCGGATCACCGGCCGCTCGACCAAAGAAGGGATCTCGCGCGTCCTGCGCGATCTCGCGGCGCGGGCCGAAGCCGACGCGTTGATCGTGATCGTCCTCATCGGCCACGGGAGCGCGGTCGGTGGCGCATCACGCATCAATCTCCCGGGTCCCGATCTCACGGCAGACGCGTTCGATGTTTTGCTCGACCGGTTCGCTACACAGCGGATCGTCGTGGCGAACACGACCAGCGCGAGCGGCGGATGGATCGAGACGCTCTCGGCCCCGCGGCGGACCATCATTACCGCTACGCGGTCCGGCGGCGAGCGGTATGAGTCGTATTTCGGCCGGCATTTTGCAGACGCCTTCGCTGTGGACGGCGCTGACACGGACAAGAACGGCCGGACCTCCGTGCTCGAGGCGTTCCTGTATGCACGCCGTGAGGTCGCCCGCACATACGAGGGCGACAACCGCTTCCTCACGGAGCACGCGCTGCTCGACGACGACGGTGACGGAGAAGGCAGCCGCGAGCCGCAGGCGGAATCCGGGGACGGAGCGATCGCCGCACGACTCTTCCTCGACCGGCCCGCCGCCGTGTTGGATTCCGACCCGGAACTTGCCCTCCTACAACAACATCAGGATTCCTTGCAGCGCGAGCTGGCCGCGCTTCGCGCCCGCAAGGATGCCCTGCCTGCCATCGAGTATGACAGGGCACTGGAGCGTATCCTGCTCGAGATCGCACGCACCGGCCGCGCGATGCGTGAGCGCCGCCCGGAGCGACGGCCGTGACCCGCCGGCTCGTCGCCGTGCTCACAATCGTCATGGGGATCATCACCGTGCCGGCAGCGATCGCGCAGGATGCCGAACGACGCGTGGCCGAGCTGCGGCTACGGGGCGCGTACGACGAGGCGATTGCCACAGCCCGCCGCGCTGGGCTGCACAACGCGCTGGGCGAGCTGCTCGTCCTGACGGGCCGTCCGGACGAGGCCGGGCGCGCTTTCGCTGCGGCAATCGCCGAGCGGCGGTCCGACAGCCTCACGGCGCACCTCAACCTGGCGATCCTGCGCTATGACCGGGGCGAGCGGGAGACGGCACGCCGCTCGTTCGACGGCTTCATCGACAGATACAACAGCGGCCGGCGTCTCTCGTCCAGCGAACTCTCCGCCGTCGCGACGGCGGTCCAGTACTTGAGCGTTTATGATCCGCAGCTCGCTCACGATGCACTGCGCGCCTATGACGCGGCCGTGCGCGCGGACCCGGAAAACCTCGAACCGCGCCTGCGTCTTGGCGAGCTGTTTCTCCGGCGCTACAACGGCACCGACGCGCGACAGACCTTCGATGAAATCCTCGCAAGCCAGCCCGATCATCCCGAAGCGCTGCTCGGCATGGCGCGTACGCTGCGGTTCGAGGGCTCGCGCCGGGCCGTCGAATTGGTGAAGCAGAGTCTCGAGCGGAACCCCAATCTCGTCGCGGCGCGTGTCTTCCTCGCCGAACTCCTGATCGAGCTGGAGCGATACGACGAGGCCGCACGCGAAATCGCGCATGCGCTCGACATCAGTCCGATCTCGCTCGCAGCGCTTTCCGTGCGCGCGGCGATCGCCTACCTGCGCGGCGACGAGACGCGATTCACGCAGACGACACGACGCGTCCTGACCCTCAACCCGACCTACGCGGACCTGTACGTCACACTCGCGGAGGTCAGCGCCCGCAATCGCCTCTACGGCCAGGCGGCCCGGTTCGCGCAAGACGGCGTCCGGCTCGACTCGGTGGCCTGGCGCGCGTACGCGCTGCTCGGCATCAATCAGCTCCGCAACGGCGCCATGGGCAGCGGGCGCGCCAACCTCGAGACCGCATTCGCCGGCGATCCGTTCGACGTCTGGACGAAGAACACACTCGACCTGTTGGATACGCTGGAGCGATACCCAGAGACCACATCCCGTCGATTCCGGTTCTACATCGACGGCAGTGAATCCGAGCTGCTCACCCTCTATGTCGCGCCGCTCGCCGAAGCGGCATACGACAGCCTTTCGGCACGGTACCGCTATTCGCCGACCACGCCGATACGGATCGAGATCTATCCCGACCATGCCGATTTCTCCGTTCGTACCGTAGGGCTGGTCGGGCTCGGCGCACTCGGCGTGAGCTTCGGGCCGGTGGTCGCCATGGATTCCCCCTCCGCACGCCGGCGCGGGGAGTTCAACTGGGGATCGACGCTCTGGCACGAGATTGCGCACACGTTCCATCTCGGCCTCACGAACCATCGCGTCCCGCGCTGGCTGACCGAGGGGCTCGCCGTATACGAGGAGCGCCGCGCCCGTCCCGGCTGGGGCGACGACCTGACGCCAGCCTACCTCACGGCGTACAAGCAGGAGCAACTGCTACCCGTGAGTCGGCTCAACGACGGGTTCATGCGGCCGGCATATCCGCAGCAGATCTCCTTCTCATACTACGAGGCGTCCCTGGTATGCGAGTCGATCGAGGAGGAATTCGGACTCGATGCGATCCTGGGCCTGCTGCACGCCTATCGGGACGGCCTCGACACGCCAGCGGCCTTTCGCCGCGTACTCGGCATGGAGATCACCGAGTTCGACGAGCGGTTCGACCGCTGGTTCCGCCGGCGGTTCGCCGGTCAGCTCGCGGCTATCGTGGTGCGCGACAGCAGCAGCGCCACACGCCGCACCCGCACCGGCATCGTCGATCGAGCACGACGCAATCCCGGCGAGTTCCTGGCCCAGCTCGCCATGGGACAAATGCTCCTGCGGGACGATCGGCCCGATGAGGCGCTCGAGTATCTCGAGCGCGCAAAACGGCTCTTCCCCGAGTACGCCGGACCTGACAGCCCCTATTGGCTGCTCTCGCGCATCCATAAGCAACGAGGTCGGATGGCCCGGGCAGCAGCCGAACTCGAGGCGTTCACCCGTATCAACGAACGTTCCTACGAGGCTTACGTGGAACTGGCGGAGATGCAACTGGCGTTGCACGATGAGGAGGGTGCCCTCGAGGCCCTCGATCGGGCCATATACGTGCATCCGTCCGAGCCCGGGCTCCATAACCGTCTCGCCGAGCTGGCGGAGCGGCTGGGCAGGACGGCGATGGCGCTGAGGGAGCGACGCGCTGTGCTGGCGCTCGACCCCGTGGATCGGGCCGAGGCGCTCTACCAGCTCGCTCGGGTTCACCTCCTGGCCGGAGACCGGGACGCCGCCCGCCGCGCCGTGCTGCGGGCACTGGAGGAGGCACCCGTATTCGAGAAGGCACAGGACCTGCTGCTGGAAATCGTCGAGGGAAGATGAGGCGAGAGCGACACACGGGCGGCGACACGCCCGAACGGAGGCGGCAACTCGTGCTGGCGGCGCTGCTGTTGCTCATGGCGTCGCCTGGCGCGGCGCAAGAGCGGCGCGGTTTCCGGATCTTCCCCCCACGAACCGAGCAGACCGATTTCTCCGTCAACAACGTACCTTACGACGGCCGAATCACGTTCGTGCGCCTGCGGTACACGCCGTCCATGACGGGGTACGGCGGCGGTGGCGGCTATTTCGGCGGGATCAATTATCAATGGGATCACGACTACCCTAGGGCGGACACGCACGTGATGACGCTGATCGGCGAGATCACCGCCCTCAGCATCAACGCGGACGGGAGCAACATTCTCCCGGTCACCGATCCAGAACTGCTCAAGTATCCCATCGCCTATCTCGTGGAGCCGGGCTTTTGGACGCTCACCGCAGAGGAAGCCGAGGCACTCCGAAACTACCTGCTCAAGGGCGGGTTCCTGATCGTCGACGACTTTCAGGGCGGCCAGTGGTGGAACTTCCGAGAGAGGATCAGGCAGGTACTGCCTGACGCGAGCCTCATCCAGCTGGACGCGACTCACGCGATCTTCCATTCGTTCTTCGAGATCGACACACTGGACTACCACCATCCGTTTTCGGGGGTGCAGTCGGTCTTCTTCGGGATCTTCGAGGACAACGATCCGGACAAGCGATTGATGGTGATCGTCAACTACAACAACGACGTAGGCGAGTACTGGGAATGGTCCAACACAGGATTCATCCCGATTCCGCTCACGAACGAAGCGTACAAACTGGGTGTGAACTACATGGTTTACGCCCTGACCCATTGATAGGAGCATCATGACCACGACGCACGAGGCCTTGGAACGGGCGGACGACATCGCGTTGGCCGACAAGCTGCAAGAGAGTCGCAAACTTATACTGACGGAGCTGCACAAGCTCATCGTCGGTCAGGACGACGTGATCGAGCAGCTCCTGCTGTCGCTGTTCGTTGGGGGCAATTCGCTGATCATCGGCGTACCGGGATTGGCGAAGACGATGCTCATCCAGACGATCGCCCAGACCGTCGACCTCGAGTTCTCGCGCATTCAGTTCACGCCCGACTTGATGCCATCTGACATCACTGGTACCGACCTGGTGCAGGAGGATCCGAAGACCGGTGAGCGCAAGCTCGTCTTCGTCCCCGGCCCCATCTTCGGCAACATCATCCTGGCCGACGAGATCAACCGCACGCCGCCCAAGACGCAGTCGGCCTTGCTCGAGGCCATGCAGGAACACCGCGTCACGGTTCTGGGACGAACCTACGACCTCGGGGAACCGTTCTACGTCTTCGCCACACAGAACCCGATCGAGTTGGAGGGTACGTATCCGCTGCCCGAGGCGCAGCTCGACCGGTTCATGTTCAACATCATCATCGAGTACTCGAGCGAAGACGAAGAGGTCGAGATCGTTCGTGGCACGACGAGCATACCCACCCACACATTCAATGCCGTGGTGAGCCGTCAAGAGCTGGTAGCCTTCCAGCAGCTCGTCCGCCGGGTTCCGGTTGCCGACCCGGTCGTGCGCTACGCGGTCGGCATGGTTCGCGCGTCCCGTCCCCATCACAACGGTGCGCCCGAGTTCGTGAAGCAATGGATCTCGTACGGCGCCAGCGTGCGGGCGGCCCAGTACCTGATCCTCGGCGCCAAGGCGCGTGCTCTCCTCCAGGGACGCTACCACGTCAACTTCGAGGATGTGCGCGCTCTGGCACATCCCGTCCTGCGCCACCGGATCCTGAAGAACTTCCACGCGGAATCGGAACGAATCACCGCGGACGAGTTGATCGACAAGCTGCTCGAGGCCGTCCCCGTGCCGTCGTCGGGAATGTGAACGGCACCCGCTTCCTCGACCCGCATATCCTGGCCAGGATCGACAACCTGGATCTGCTGGCGCGTACCGTTGTGGACGGGTTCATCAACGGACTCCACCGTTCGCCCTATTTCGGGTTGTCGACCGACTTCGCCGAGCACCGGCAGTACACGCCCGGGGACGACATCCGTCGCATCGATTGGCGGGTCTTCGGCCGGACCGACCGGTTCTACGTGAAGCAGTTCGAGGCCGACACGAACGCCAACTTCAGCATCCTGTTCGACATCTCGCGATCGATGGCGTATGGCAGCAATGCCATCACCAAGCTGGACTACGGCCGGTACTTGGCCGCCTGTCTGAGCTACATGTCGCGCAAACAGCGGGACCGCGTCGGCATGGTCACGTTCGACGACGACGTGCGTGATTTCATCCCGACGTCGGCCAAGCACCTCGACCTCGTGCTCCACTGCATCGACCGTATCCGCCCGGGTGCGCAAGGCGACCTGACCCGACCGCTCATGAAGGTGGCCGAGAGCATTAGTCGCCGCAGTATCCTGCTGTTGATCTCGGATCTGTACGAAGAGCCCGCGACGATTGCGCGGAACCTGGCGCGTCTCCGCGACAAGGGACACGACGTGATCGTCTTCCATATTCTGGATCCGGCCGAGATCGCGTTCCCGTTCGAGGAGGCGAGCCAGTTCGAGGACATGGAGACCGGAGAGCTGATCCCGGTCGTTCCCGAGATTCAGCGCGACGAGTACCGGCACCTCATGGCGCAGCATCTCGAGGCGATATCCCAGCGGCTGGTCCGCGATCGCATCGACTACGTGCTGATCGAGACCTCCAAACCGCTCGACTTCGCGCTATTCGAATACCTCGCCCGCCGTGAAGCGCTGGCACGGGTACGCTAGATGACGCTCCTGGCTCCGCTCTTCCTCGCCGGCCTGCTCGCCCTGGCGGTACCGATTCTGATCCATCTGACCCATCGGGAACGCAAGCAGCCGATCGTGTTCCCGTCTCTCATGTTCTTGCGGAAGGTGCCGTTTCGAACCACCCGCCGGCAGCGCATTCGCAATTGGCCTCTCTTCCTGCTGCGAGCGGCGGTGATCATCCTGGTGGTCGCCGCGTTTGCGCGGCCGTTCGTCGAGGGAGCGGCGATCGGCGCTGTGGATGGCGGCACCGCGCGTGATGTCGTGCTGATTCTGGATCGCTCGGCGAGCATGGGCTACGGAGACCGCTGGACCCGCGCGCTCGACGCTGCGCGAGCGGTCATTGACGGGCTTGGGCCTGACGATCAGCTGACCCTCGTCGCGTTCTCCGACCGGCCGGAGCTACTCATCCGGGCGACCCGCGACCGGGAGGCCCTGCATACAGTGATCGACGCTCTACGGCCGGAAGCCGTCACCACCCGTTTCGCTCCGGCGCTCCGGCTGGCGCGCGATCTCCTCGATCAATCGGACTATCCCCATCGCGAAGCGGTGCTGGTCACCGACTTCCAGCGTATCGGCTGGGACGGCCGCAGCGACGTTCGCCTCCCCGACGGTGTGCGCGTCACGCACGTGGATCTCTCGGATCGGGAACCGCAGAACCTGGCGGTCACCGACGTCCTGTTGGACCGGTCGCCTGAAGACGGCGGGCGCGCCACCGTTTCGGCGCGGATCGCAAACACCGGCGGCGAGCCCGCCAGCGGCGTCACCGTCGAGCTGGAGATTGACGGCCGGGTCGTGCAGACCCGAACGGCGGAAGTCGATGCCGGGACAACGGCGCTCGTTCGGTTTGGCACGGTGGCGATCCCGGCCGTACCCACCAGGGCTCGCGTGCGCGTGGCACCGGACAGGTTGCGCACCGACGACGCCTTCCACTTCCTGCTTCGCCCGATTCCCGCAATCCCGGTGCTGCTCGTCGAGCAGCCGAACGCTCCCGGCACGGAGACCGTTTACCTGCGTCGTGCGCTGGAGATCGGGCGGGACCCGACCTTCGACGTCCGGGTGCGGCGCACCTCACGACTCGGCAACGACGATCTCGCCGACCGGGCGGTGGTGGTGCTGAACGACGTCCCGTTTCCCGGCGGGGCGTCCGGCCGTCGGCTCGTTCAGTTCGTGGAGCAAGGGGGCGGACTCCTCGTGATCTTGGGAAGGCGTGGCGGCACGCTGTCGGCCGCGCTCCGCGATTCTGCCGGAGGGCCCACCGGCGCGCCGGTTGACCGGCTGGGTGACCAGGGCGGGGGCGGGGGCGGGGGCGGCACCATGAGTATCGCCGACTACACGCATCCGGTCTTCCAGCCGTTCAGCACGCCCCGGAGCGGCGACTTTTCGGCCGCCCGGTTCTTCCGTTACCGCCACCTCACCGATCCGCCCGCGGGGCGCGTCCTGGCCCGATTGGACGACGGCGGCGCAGCCCTCACCGAGACGCAGCTGGGTCGCGGCACGCTCATGTTGTGGGCGTCGGGACTCGCGAACGTGTGGAACGACCTACCGCTCCAACCGGTATTCCTCCCGTTCGTACACCAGCTCATACGCTACCTGGCGGGCTTCGCGGAGCCGCCCGCCTGGTACACGGCGGGCCAAGTATTCGACCTGGCGGACCTGGACCAAAGAGCGGGAACGGAGCTGGTCATCGAGGCTCCGTCCGGTGCCCGCTCGGCGGAGACGGTGACGGGCGAGAGCCGGCATATCCAGCTCCGGGAAGCGGGGTTCTACCTCATACGCCGGCTCGGTGGTCCCGTGAGCGACGCAGCGGCCGTGGCGGTCAACGCCGACCCCGCGGAATCCGACCTGACGCCGCTCGACCCCGAGGAACTGCTGGCCGGTTTCAGACCCCTCGAGCAGACCCGGACAATGGCGGCTGCCGAGCTGTCCCAACTCACACCCGTGGAGCTGGAGCGGCGCCAGCGGCTTTGGTGGTATCTCCTGCTGGGTGGTCTCGTGATTCTAGCCGTCGAGTCGTTGGCGGCCGGCAGGGCGTCACGGGCGGCGGCGTGACCGGAGCGCGCCGGAGGGGCCGGCGCGGCACACCGCCTTGGCAAGAGACGATGGTTGACGAGGGAACGCACGCAGGGCATCTGGTGGTACCCAACAGAGCCAGGCCAGTTACATCCGGCGAAGGACGGACATGAACGAACCGCTGTTGCGCATCATCCGGCAGGTCAGGAACCGCTGGCGATTCCGTCTCGCCCTACGCGGACTTGCGATCATACTGAGCGCCGGCTTGGCCGTGTTCCTCTTTTCGGCCTACGGGATGGACCAACTGCGGTTCACGCCCACCGCCGTACTCGCGTTCCAGATCATCGCCTACGGTTCTCTAGTCGCTCTATTCTTGAGGTTTCTCGTCATGCCCCTGCGCCGGCGGGTCACCGACGAGCAGGTGGTGCTGTATCTCGAGGAGCACGAGCCCTCACTGAACGGTCAGGTGATGAGCGCCATCGAGTCCGGCCGCCAAACCGAGGATGGCCAATCGCAGGTCCTGATGGAACGGGTGGTCGAGCGCGCGCTACAGCGCTGCGCCGCCATCGACGGTGGGCGGCGGATCGAGCACGCCGGGATAGTACGTTCCGGCGGGTATCTGGCCGGGGCGACGCTCACCGCCTTGGCGCTGTTCGTCGTGAACCCGGCATTCATACGCAACAGCACACCGTTCCTGATCACGCCATGGTCCGGCGGCCCGCAGGAGAACCCCTACGCCATCGCGGTGTTACCAGGCGACTCGACCGTGGCGCGCGGGGCCGACCTGAAGATCAGCGCCGAGCTGATCGGTTTCGACACCGACGATGTCGAGATCCTGATGCGGGCGGACGGAACTGCCGAGTGGGAGCGCTGGTCGATGACCGTCGACGAGGAGACCGGCGACTACCTCATCCTGCTGTTCGATCTCGCCGATTCGACCGAGTATTTCGTGGAGGCCGGCGGGGTACGCTCGCCCGTCTACCGGCTCGCCGTCACCGATCTCCCCTACGTCGAGCGGATTGCGCTGCAGTACTTCTTTCCGGCATACACCGGCATGAGCCCGCAGCGACAGGAGGACACCGGCGATATCGCGGCGTTGGCGGGCACGAGGGTGCGCGTAGACGTCAAATCTACCATGACGGTCTCAGCCGGCGCGCTGGCCGTCGGCGGCGACACGCTGCCAATGGAAGTGAGGCCCGACGGCGGGCTCTCCGGCCAGATCACCGTGCGCGAGAACGGGTCATACCGGGTACTGCTGGAGGCCCCGGACGGTCGACTGGTCGCGGCATCGCCCGAGTACTTCATCGATGTGCTTGCCGATCAGCCTCCCGCGGTCTCGTTCTCCAAGCCCGGACGCGACATTCAGGTCACGTCCGTCGATGAGGTCTTTGCCGAAGTGCGGGTGGAAGACGATTTCGGGATTCGCAGTGTCGAGCTGTCGTTCTCCGTGAACGGCGGGCCGGAACAGACGGTCGCGCTGTACGGCGGACGCGCGAACCGGAAACAGCTGACCGCGGGCCACACCTTTTACCTCGAGGAGTACGCACTGGAACCGGGCGACGTAGTCTCGTACTACGCCAGCGCCCGGGACGCGCGAGCCGGCGTCGGGCCCTCAATGACCGACATCTACTTCGTGACCATCCGGCCGTTCGATCGTTCGTGGATTCAAGGCCAACAGGGCGGCCAGCAGAGCGATGGCGGGCTGTCCGTGGGTGAGTTGTCACGGCGCCAGCGTGACATCGTGGCCGCGACCTTCAAGGTGCTGCGCGACAGCTCCGGTTTTTCCCCTCACGACTACCGCGATAACCTCTCCACCGTGACCCTCGCCCAAGGACGCCTGCGGGAAGAAGTGGAAACACTGGTACGACAGATCGGGACCCGCGGCATTGTCCGAATGGATTCGACCTTTCGCGTGATCGGAGACGCCCTGGGGGAGGCCCTCGACGCGATGGAAGAGGCCGAGCAGCGGCTGGGCATGCGCCAGCCACGCGAGGCACTCCCGCCCGAGCAGCGCAGTCTGCAGCAGCTCCAGCGCGCCGAGGCGCAGTTCCGTGAGCGTCAACTCTCACGAGGTCAGCCGGGACAGGGGCGGTCGGAAGACGACAACGCCGCGGAGCTGGCGGAACTATTCGAGCTGGAGCTGGACCGGCTGCGCAACCAGTACGAGGAGGTGCGGCGGGGAGAACGACAGCAGGCCAACGCGCAGATCGACGAAACGCTCGAGAAGCTGCGCCAGCTGGCACGGCGGCAGCAACAGCAGAACGAGCGCATGCGTGCTCAGGCGCAGCGCGGTAATCCGTCGGGGAGCACCGGGCGCGGCCAACGACGCCTTGCCGACGAGGCGGCGGAGCTGGCCCGCCGACTGGAGCGACTGGCCCGGGAACAGTCACGCCCGGATCTCCAGGAGGCCGCCCGCCGTATCCGGGAGGCTACTGATGCCATGCGCCGGGCAGCCGCCCAGGGGGCCGCCGGCTCCGCTCAGGGGAACCAGGCGTTGAACCGATTGCGCGATGCGCGGCGCCAGCTCGAGCGGAACCGCTCCACCGGGCTCCGGCGCGACATCGAGGACGCGCAGCAACGCGCGGAACGTCTGGCCAATCAGCAGCGCGCCGTGACCAGCGACGTCGCGCGGCTCTCCGCCGACCCGCAGACACGCCTCGATCAGCTCCGTCGCCTCATCGAGCGGAAAGAACGGATGGCCACCGAGATCGACGGGCTGGAGGCACAGCTCGACCGGCTCGCGCGCGATGCCCGCGACGGTCAGCCCGCGGCGGCACGGCGACTGCGCGAGGTGGCCGGTCAACTGCGCGACAGCCGCCTGAGAGACAAGATCCTCTACTCGCGCGGCGTGATTCAGCGGCAAGACTCGCTCTATGCCCGAAACTTCGAGGAACAGATCGGCTCCGACCTCGAATCGCTGGCACAGGGAATAGCGGATGCCGCACAGCAACTCGGCGAACCCCGCGAGCGGCGGTTGGGTCGGGCGCTCGACCAGACCCGTGATCTCGCCGATGCACTCGAGTCGCTGGGCGAGCGCGTCCGCGAAGCGCAGGAAGAGGAACGGGAACGGGAAGAGCGGGGACGCGAGGAACAAGGTGCGCGGACCGGGGAGCGCCGTC
>JADFNB010000084.1 GCA_022563595.1 Gemmatimonadota bacterium | reverse complement strand
CATCGCGGCAGGCGACGGGAGCAAGTTGAGATCCCGACGGCGCGGCAGGAAGTCGGTGTGACGGAACGACGTCGAGACGTGGAACGCGGTCGACCGGCCGAACGCGCGCGTGACGCCGAAGCTGGCCTTGCCGGAGCGCGGTGGCTCAAGACCCGGCGCGATCAGCGTGAGCCGCGGCCCGATGATGGGCGCCGCCGCATCCGGGGGAGACGCAGGCCAACTCGTGAGGTCGCCCACGCCGCGACGGACCTCGATGCGCCCGGTGTGACTCAGCAGTTCGCCGAGCAACGCGGGGTCGATGAAGTCGTAGTAGATGCCTGCCCCGGCGGTGACGATCCAGCGACCCGTCTCACCCACATCCCAGGTGAAGCCCGCCCGGGAGCTGACCTTCCCGCGCGAGCCGTCGAGCGAGTCATTCGATAGCCCCGTGCGCTCGAACCACTCCGCGTTGGGCGGTATCTCATCCAACGGGACCAGCTCCACGTCATAGCGGAGGCCCACCCGGAAGTCGAACCCCGGCGCGACGGTCCAGTGGTCTTGCATGAAGCCGCCAATCGACTGCCGGGAGAAGCTGGCAACCGGTCGCGGGCCGACGGCCTGCGTGAACACGCCGCGCCGCGCGTCGAGTCCCGAGACCCCGGAGAAGACGTACTCGCCCGCGGTCCCCGAGGCGAAAGACTGGTCGAAGGATGTCAGATCCACCTCGACGCCGATCTTCATCCGATGGTTCGCCACGCGGACGTGGAACGTCTCGCGCACCCGCAGGCCCGAGCGCTCGAAGCGTGCTGGGAACCGGACGTCATTCCCAAATCCGAGACCGGCTGCCACGAAACGCGTCGCGGGCAGCGTGTCGGCACCGTAGTCGCGGCCGGCGCGCTCGAAGCCGACCCGTAGCTCGTTCGCCACGGCTCCCCAGTCGGACGTCAAGGACACCGTCACATTCACGTCCGTCCCGTCCACGGACGTGCGAGGACTCCATGTGGCGTCCGGTCCAGCATTCAGGCCCTGACCGGCGACCGACGCGACGTTCGCCTGCACACTCACCGCCTGCGCGCGGCCGAGGCGCCAATCGAACCGGCCAAAGACCGACACGAGATCGGTTTCCTCGACCTGTGTACCCAGGAGGGAGGAGAGTTCGACGCCCAGTGAGTCGGCGCTGGCGATGAGAGCTTCATCGAGGCCCGACCCTCTCCATGGGCGGGCCCGCGGCGTCCGAATTCGCGTGGCTTCGGCGCCTACCACGAAGTGCGCCGTATCGGCCAGGATCGGGCCGCCGATGCGAACCCCGCCGCGCACAGTCCGGAACGACGGGACGTCTTGCGCAAACCGGGCCGAGGACGCGAGTGCGTCACCGGTCCAATCACCGAAGAGGGAGACCTCGATCCTCGGCGGGGCGCGGCGCTGGTCGGCGAGCAGCCAGCCCCCGCCGAACCCCGACCACTCGACGTCCGGGTCGTCGCGGAGGAGCGCGACCCGGTCAAACGCCGACAGCGGAAACAGCGCCAGCCGAGTGGGGTCATCCAGAAACGGGTGACGGATCCCACGAAATGGGAGCCCGTTCACCACGACTCCGCTCGCCCAGCCCGGCAGCCCGGCGATCTCGAGCGCGTCGCCGGCCCAGGCCGCGAAGGATGTGAGCTGGGCCAGATCCCGCGCGGCGTCCGGTAGTCCGACCAGTTCGAGGTGAGCGAACGATCGGCTCAACGGATCGTTTTCCAGAACGGGCCCGTCGGAGAGCGCCGTGTCAATCCGCATCACGGGCGGGTCAATCGGCATCAGCTCGACGGGTACCCGGACCTCCCGGCCGCGACGGACCGAAAGCCCAAGAATCCGGCGGGGCAAGAACCCCAGCTCTTCGACCCAGAGCGTGTAGGCGCCCGGCGGGAGCATGCCGAACCGAAATGATCCGTCCGCGGCGGCGGCGCCTACCCGTTCCTCATCGGACAACGCATCGGTGAGCATGACGCGGGCACCCGCGATCGGCGCACCGGCCGTGTCGTGCACGCTCCCCGAGATGGTGCCGGCAGTTATACTCTGGGCTTTGAGTGGAAAGGCCCCAATGACTGTGGCGAGTGCGACGATGACGATCCGCAGTGGACCCCCTAAGGAGCGCGTGGCGTTTGTACCGAGTCAGTGACGCCCGCCAATGCAATCATGACGCCGGACGTCACCGGTTGGCGAGACGCCCGCAGTATCACCCCTAAGCGCTTATTTCGCAAGATGATAGACTTCCTCTCCAGCATGCGGACCGGCCCCGCCGCCCGGGGTGTCGGTCTGGGTGTTGCACCCGCGCAACAATGACAGACAAAGGCCAACTCGCACGCTGGGGGCTCCGCGCGATCGTCGGCGTGATACTGGTGGCCACCTTGGCGCCGGCGGGCGCCACGGCAACGTCCGCGTTCGGCTGCGTCCTGTGCGGCGAGTTCGGACTGGCGGATGCCATCAAGAACGTGATTCTATTCACGCCGCTCGGCATCGCGCTAACGCTCCATGGAATGCCCAACGGGCGCGCAATCATGATCGGTGCGCTGCTCTCCGCTGGCATCGAGGCGCTCCAGGTCTCCGTCATTCCGGGGAGAGACGCGAGCCTGGGAGACCTGCTCACCAATACCGCAGGGACCGCGGTGGGGATTGCGCTCGCGCGCACTGCACCGCGGTGGCTCGCCCCCCGCGACCGGATGGCCGGACAGCTCTCGCTGGTGGCCGCGCTCGGCGCTGTCCTCCTGATGGGACTCACGGGGTTCCTCCTGCAGCCGAGTTTCCCGCAGACCCGCTACTACGGCCAGTGGACCCCCGATCTAGGGCACCTCGAGTGGTATCGGGGAGAGGTGCTGGACGCGTCGGTCGGTGGCATTCAGACGCCCTCGTGGCGGCTCAACGCCTCCGACTCCGTGCGGGCCCTCCTCCGCCGCGGGGCGGAGATCCACGTCGTCGCCCTGGCGGGTCCACCGGTTCCCGCGTTAGGCCCTCTCTTCTCGATCTACGATCACCTGCGGCGAGAAATCGTGCTGATCGGGCCGGATCGCGACGACCTGGTGTTCCGCTTCCGCGCGCGCGCAGCCGACCTTCGGCTGGATCAGCCCGACCTCCGGTTCAGAGGGGTCATGGGTCCCATTGTCTCGGGCGACTCGCTCGAGGTCACGGTCGTCGGGGCATCGCGTGGCTACTGCGTGTCGCTGAACGGCACGCAGCGCTGCCTGGGTTTCACCTTCGGTGCCGGGTGGGCGCTGCTTCACTACGTGGAGCACTTCCCCGCGTGGCTCATGCGGGGGCTCAACGGGCTGTGGCTGGCGGTGCTCCTACTGCCCTTCGGCTTCTGGGCGCGGCCCAGCGTCCCCTCGGCAATCGGCGGACTCGCGCTCGTGCTCGGCCTTGCCCTTCTGCCGGGTGTGGTGGGACTTCTGCCCACGGCGGCCCACGAATGGCTGGGAGCGTTCGCTGGAACAATGGCAGGATGGACACTCGGGCGCACCGCCCGACGGCGCATGGTGTTGAGGCCACGGAGTGCCGACATGCGAAGGCTGATCCCCGCCGGACTGCGCCGGCATCTTCGCGCTCTCCGCACGCTTGCACCGCCGTCGACGACTGCGTACCTGAGACTTCTGGCGCGCCAACCGTCACCGTGGCGATTGCCGCCACGGGGCCCGGTCCCATCCGTGCTGTTCGTCTGCCACGGCAACGTCATGAGGAGCGCCTTCGCTGCCGCGCTTTGGGAAGCGCGCCCGGTCAGAACGCCTGACGGTCAAGCGTCAAAGGCCCTCTCCGGAGGCATGCATACCCGTGCGGGACGGCCAGCCGAGCCGCAAGCGGTGCAGGTTGCGTCCGAGTTCGCCATCTCGCTGGCGCACCATCGCTCGACGCCGGTGGACGCCGCGCTCATCCAGGCCTCCGAGTTGATCTTCGCGATGGATCTCTTGAACGCCGCCGACCTGATGGCCCGCTTTCCTGCGGCGCGGAATCGGATCTTCCTCCTGGGTGCGCTCGGCGGCGGGAGCCGGGTGGACATCCCGGATCCGTACGGCGCTGAGCTAGGGGAAGTCCGCGCGTGCTTCCGCCGGATCGAGGCCTGCGTAGCGGCCCTGGCGCGGCATCTGACCGCACCTCCGCAGCGGGCATAGCGCCGTCCCTCGGGCGGCGGGCCACGTGCGCGTCACCCCCCCGCGAACCGCAACCCCGCTCGCGACCTGATTGCCAGTGACAACAAAAATCGCCGAGTGTTGCGACAAGCAAGCGATCGAGCCTGGTCAGCTTATGATTCACGCTGAGCGCGGTCCACCGATGAAGGCCAAGGCGACGGCACAGTTGTTGGCCGACCTGGGAATCGGTCATAGTCATAGCCGACCGCACGTCTCGAATGACAACCCATTTTCGGAGTCGCAGTTTAAGACGCTGAAGTATCGACCGGAGTTTCCCGATCGCTTCGGCTCTCCAGAGCACGCCGTGAGTTTCTTGCGGCCGTTCTTCGCGTGGTACAACGGCGAGCACTACCACA
>JADFNB010000046.1 GCA_022563595.1 Gemmatimonadota bacterium | reverse complement strand
GCCTGGCCGGCTCGTGCCAACTGCGCTATCTTCATAGGGTTAGGCTTCCATTCTTGCGGGGGCGCCGCGGATGATAACCGGACGAAATATCCAGCAGAACCAGCGGAAGTCTCCGTCTATTATGAGTTAGACGGCACTTCAGCCTTTGTTCCTATTTCGTGGATCGGAGGTTAGCGTCGGCGAGCTTTTCGAGAAGCAAGGGGGAGGACCATGAGGTATCGTTGTCCCGAGTGTCACAACCAGCCATCCTGGAGACAAAGTTGGCAGTTCATAAGGGGCCTCGGCTTTCGAAAGGTCGCACCATGCCCACAGTGCGGCACCCAGTTGGTCGCTGCCAAGTGGCCCCATTGGATGGCGAATACTGGGGCCTCGGTCTTTATTGTCGCGACTGTGCTCGACTGGCTCTATGTGGAAGTTGGCACGACAGCGGAGATCATCGACAGCATTCTCATTGTGGCGGCGGCCATTGTGTTCATGATCGGCCTCTTCACCTCCAGGCTTCAAGTGGCTCAGGGAAAGCCGGAGTCGTCCTAGGTACCAACGGCCAGCTGGTTGTCGCCCTGGTATGTGGCGAGGTGCTTTATCCGGAGCGGCTCGAAGCGAGGTGCCGTCTAACAGGCGCTTGGAGCTGGCAGGCACTACCGTGTGGTAAGGAAGTCGTTGGCTTGTGCGCCGGGTGAGGATTGTGCGCGTTCGGCAAGAGTTGATCACGCGCGGGGCGGCTTCGGGCGGTGCGCCCGCCAAGGAGTTGCCTGCAGCTCAAGCGCAGGGACGTTAGACCGCCGCCGGCAGTTCGGAGAAAGGGCAATACCATGGAACGGCATCACGTCGCATTCTCGTTACCGCTTCTTGCGCTCGTCGCTTGTGCACCGGTTGCTGACCAGCCGGCCGATACGGGCGGCCCCGTATTGAGGCTCGAGGAACTCACCTATCCTGAGATCGATGAGATCGACCGCGAGCGGTCCATCTTCTTTCTGACGTTCGGAAACCTGGAGGAGCACGGCCCGCACGTTCCCGTGGGGTCGGACTACTACCAAGCGATCGGTGTTCGCGACCGGCTCATAGCGCGGCTGCGGGCCGAGCATCCAGACTACGATATGGTGGTGGTTCCGGTGATCCCGCTCGGCGAGGGTGGGGCGAACGATCTTGCGCGGCAGTTCGATCACGTCGGTACGTTTGCCACCCGCTATAGCACGTTGCGGGCTGTGGCCATCGACATGGGAGCGTCGATCGCGAGCAAAGGTTTCCAGAATATCTTTCTGATCCACAGCCATGGGTCGCCATTGCACAACGTTGCCTTCAATGAGGCGGCCGCTTTCGTGAGCGAGCGTTATGGCGCCCGTATGGTGAACATCACAAGCCTGATGTTTGGCGAAGGCTTCTACAGCGACGCGGTGCTCGATCAACATCTCGGCGAGGGCTGGCAAAGCGAGATAGGGATCACCGGCCACGCGGGAACCGCCGAGACTTCGGCCAATCTCTTCCTACATGATCTAGTGAAGCCCATCTACCGGGAGCTCGATCCGTTTGTCGTCGAAGACCTTCCCGCGATCTTTCTTATCCACGAGCGGACCGGCTGGCAGGGTTATTGGAGTGACCCCTCGCGGGCCTCCGCTGAGATCGGCGAGGATTTGATCAACGATTTCGTCGACCGGAGTTTTCGCATCGCCGAAATGGCGCTGGCTGGGGAGGATTTGTCGGGCCTACCTGTGTATCCTGATAACCTGCCTCCTATCCCTGCAGCAGATGCCTTGCTGGCCGACGTACTTCACCTTTATGCGGAGCGGGAGGCTGAGGTTGAGGCGTGGCTCAGGCAACGGCAGGAGAGTCGTTAAGGGTTGTCAATACACGGAAGAGTTGCATTCCAATGGGGCGGCGGTCTAACAAGCCCATGAAGCTGTCGGCGCCTTTCGTTTGTAAGGAAGTCATTGAGTTGTGTGCCTGGCGAGACCCATGAACGGTCGGCATCTTTGCGCTTGGCAAGAAATAGCGCCGCAGCTTATGGGCAGAGCCGTTAGGCCGCAACGGGACTCTACTTCGGAGATAAGCGCATGAGCCCGCGTATTCCACTTTTTGTTGTGACCACATTGTGCCTCGCCGGCTGCTCCACTATCGGTCAGATGGTGGAGACGGTGGAACTGAAGACGGATTTGGAAAACCGCTACGATGGAACAGACGTCGAGCTCGCATGGGTGAACGGGCTGGACCATCTCGAGGTTACGCTCGACGGACCGTCGTTTCGCGCCCTACCGGATTCCGCTATCCCTGCCCTGGCGATGGAAGTCGCCCACGTGGCACTTGCCCACTTTCCGGAGGCGCGCCGTCCGGACTCTGTGACCGTGTCGCTCATTCGCGAACGCAGCGGCGGAATGATGTTTCTGAAGAGAACGCAATACGTCTCGGTCACTCTGGCTGCGTCGGAGGTCCGGTGATCCTGAAACGACAAAACGAGGGCAGTTGCGGCCTAACACCATTAAGAAGGGCCCTGTCAAGGGGACGTAGCGGTCCGATGGCGGCGAGCGGTGCTCGCCGCTTGTTGCATGCGGCTCAGGTGTTGTCCTGCCGGGTCGCGAGCGAAGCGGCGATTGCCTGTCGTATCGAGCAGGACGTCACTCGCCGTGGCGTCCAGACACCATTATGGGCTCACCGGCTCGATGCCGTTGAGATCCAGCAGTCGCCTCCCAGCGAGGCGGTCCCAGATACTACCTTGGCAGGACGCCTGGCTCCCAATCAAATATGAACGCTAGACAGGGCACGACAGGACGCGGGTGTGGACTAGGTCGTTCGCTTGGTCGGATGCGCCGTCGGCACCATACGGCGCCAGCGTAACCCTATCTGATCGGGGTAGGACACCGATCAGGGTCGGCTAGGTGTGTGCGCGGCCCCACCTCTGAGAGACGGTGCACGAAGGCCATGATGAGAAGGAAGGATGGGTCCTCTCGGGACACGAGTTCCTCAACCGCCGTCATGTGCGTTCGGTTGGGTAGGATAGCCAGATCCGCATCTACCCGGCAGTCACGGGCGAGCCCCACGTACGTGGCGGCATCTTCGAGAATCGGCGGCTTAAACCGTTCCCCCTCCGCATAAGCGCTAGGAACGGTGGGACATGGGCTCCGAGATGCGTCATGGGGTAGTAGCTGCGAAGGTTGTCCAAGCTCCCGAAGTTCTCGTACGTTCCGCCTGCAGCGAACGCCTGAGCGACGCGCTCCGCGGAGACACCCGTCGTATCCGGTGGAGTTTCATCCAGCCGGCACCCGATCGCGACGACGCCAAACACGTCGGAAGGCCCAAGCCCATGAGGGGCGAGAAGGCTCGGGTTGGACGCGACGAGCGTGGATAGGAGGCAACCCGAACTGTGGCCTACGAGAACGATCCGACGGGGGTCTCCCCCATAGGACGCGACGTTGCTATGGAGCCAGGCGAACGCGGCCGCCACGTCCTGGGCAGGTGCCGGCCAATCGACCTGCGGGTATAGGCGGTAGGAGGTAGCGGCGCATGCAACTCCCTCGGCGGCGAAGGCTTCGCACACGCGGCGCGGCCAGGGCGAGTCCTTCCGGTCTCCGCTCCAAAGACTTCCCCCATGAACGAGAAGGACCACGGGCTTGGGTACATCGAGCGCCTGGGGGAGGTAGAGGTCCAGGCGCTGCTTCTCTGCGCCGCCCGAGACGTATGCAACATCCAAGAGTTCCTGTGCAACGGAAGGTGCGGGGCAAGTCAGAATGAAGAAGAGCGGCGCGAACGCGGCCCGCGCCTGCGCCAAATTCCTTTTCGGGCTCATCCGCACCCCCTAACTCAGTATGTGTTGACTACATTTACACCATGTGGTGTACCCGGTCCCACTAAGAAAGCCGTTTTGGCGTAGGTGCGAGGTTGGGTATGCGTCAGGGAGTTGTTAGAGAATCGTCAGAGATGCCGGCGCAGCGGTCGATCTTTTTCCGTGATTACAGGATAGGCATCATAGGGGCATGGTGTCCGCGATCGACGCTGCGACAGACCGACGACGCAATTACCTGACCTGACACGGGACTCGAAACGTGCACACCATCGTCCGAAGATTCATCAAAACCGGCTTCGCATTCCTGCTAATCGGGCTGGCACTCGGCGCATACATGCTAGTCCGCCGCGAACTCACAGGCAGCTGGCCGCACCCGTACTTGGTGTCTGCACATACGCACGTGGTGTTGGTGGGTTTTGTCATGTTCATGATACTCGGCGTTGCCCTCTGGCTGTTTCCCCGACCGCACCGTGATGACGTACGATACCGACCGGCGCTCATCGAGGCGTCATATTGGCTTTTGCTGTTGGGCACGAGCGGCAGGTTTGTCGCAGAGCTGGCACGTGCGTGGCTCGGCACCGGTTTCCTCAGCTGGTTTGTAATTGTCGGCGGACTCAGCCAAGCGGCCGGTCTCGGTGTGTATGTGTGGACGATGTGGTCGCGAATTCGGCCAGTTGGCAGTCATGTCCGGGAGGCGCGCGGCGAGCGGTTTTGACTGCTTTGTCACTGAGTCGTGACGGACGTACAGGGCTTGCGGATTCTCTGAACGGGCGGGCAGATAGGTAACAGTTGGGCCGGGATATGGGTAACACCTCATTCCCGCGGGTTGCGAAGTCGGTTGCGGTGGTGTGTACCAATGATGGCTCGGGTGCGTTCGTGAAAGCGGCCGAGCAGGTCGCGGGGTCCGCGTTGGTCTCGGCCGATCATGTGGGCTTCGGGGATGAGATCGGCCCCGAGTAACCGGGCGAGGACATCGGAATCGACCTTGTCGGTTTTGACCTTGGCGGCGGAGACGGCCTTGAGTCGGGTGGCGGTGCGCCAGGCACCGGTCGACGTGCAGGTCACCCAGCTTGGCGGGTGCAAAGCCTGCCCTTCCCGCCGGATATGGATTAGCTTTTTGAGCGTCGACGCGGCCGTAGCGGACCATGAGCCGCGAATGAAATGAGCGGCGATGGCTCGCTTGGCCGTGAGCGAGAGTTTGCGGCGGCGGCGGGTACCACCGCAGCGGCAAACGAGCAGTGAGCGACCGTGGCGGAACTGGCAGACGCGCGGGATTTAGGATCCCGTGGGGCATCCCCTTGGGGGTTCGAGTCCCCCCGGTCGCACTCCACCGCACATCACCCCATCCCGGAGAGGGAGGGCGAGGAGGGGCGATGAGCCAGGGACGCCGCAGCACACTTCGCGGCCTGTTGACCTTCACCGTCCTCGTATACGGGCTCGCCTGCAAGAGCGACGTCACCGATCCGGGGGCGACGCCGCGGATCATCAGCCTAGAACCCGACACGCTCAGCCTGTCGATCGGCCAGACCGGCCGCTTGACCGTCGAGGTCACGGACATGGCCGGAGTGAGCCTCGACAGCGTCGTCGTGCGCTGGAGCAGCAACGATCCGACGGTCGCGACCGTCGATACCGCGGGCCTGGTCACGGCGCTGAGACTCGGCAGCGCCACAATTACCGCCGAGTCGGAGGGGTTCGCCGGTAGGGCGGTGGTGCAAACCGGTCTCGCCTTCACCATGCTGAGCGCCGGCCGGGTGCATACCTGCGGTCTCGTGCCGGGTGGGGCGGTCTACTGCTGGGGCGAGGGCGGTAGCGGGCAGCTGGGCAACGGGACGCAGACGTCCAGCACCACACCCGTGCGCGTCGCGCTGGCGGCCACCTTCGTGGCGGTCAGCGCAGGGGGTGACCATACCTGCGCGCTCACCGAAGCCGGCACCGTCTTCTGCTGGGGTGATGGAGCGCGCGGGCAGCGAGGAGACGGCACCGTGAGTAACGCCACACTGCCGACACCGCTCGCCACCGGTGCGGTCTTCGCGGACGTGAGCGCCGGCGCCCAGCATACGTGTGGGATCACGGCGGACGGAACAGCCTTGTGCTGGGGATCGAGCGACTTCGGGCAGCTCGGAAACGGGAACCAGACCAACGTGCTTCTCCCCGACACTGTCGCGGGCGCGGAACCGTTCAGCTCCATCGCCGCGGGATCAGACCACACGTGCGGGGTGGGCGTCAGCGGCCAAGCCTACTGTTGGGGCCGGAACGACGAGGGGCAACTCGGTACGGGAACCGTGGGAGGCCCCCAGCTGGTCCCCGTGGCGTTGAACCTCGCCATCACCTTCCGGATAGCCCGCGCCGGCACAGGCACCTATTCCTGCGGGATAGCGCTGAGCCGACAGGGGTACTGCTGGGGTCGCGGCGACAGTCGGCAGCTCGGCCTGGGACCGACCCTGGCGACGAACGGCGAGGTGCGCGGCCTGAGCCTCGCGATTGCGTTCGCGACCCTCGATCCCGCGGAGTTCCACACCTGCGGCACCACGACCCAGGACCGTACCTTCTGCTGGGGCGTCTCGCGACTGGGCATCCTCGGCACCACCGAGAGCGAGATACCGCTCGAGATCCCGATCGGCCTCGCGGCGATCACCACCGGCTCGTTGCACACGTGCGGCCTCTCGCCGGGTGGGCGGGCGTACTGCTGGGGCGGGAACAATGGCGGCCAGCTCGGGAACGGCTCCAACGTCCCGAGCGACGTGCCGGCTCCGGTGGCGTTCCAGCTGATCACACCCTGACCCTCACCCGCCGTATCATCCCGGCGCCTCCCCTGCCTCCTCTACCACCCCTGCGTTAAGTTTCACGATCGACCGACGGTATTACGTGATGACGAGCGACATTCAGATTACCAGGTCCGGCCAGGAACCCGGCGCCGCGAGCTTCAAGATCGAGGTTCCGCCGGAGCGCGTTGAGGCGGCCGAGCACAAAGCCGCCAAGGCGTTCGCCAAGCGGGCGCGCCTGCCGGGATTCCGCAAGGGCAAAGCGCCTCTGGCCGTGATCAAGAAGCGCTACCACGAAGCGATCCGGGAGCAGGTACTCCACGAGGTGATCGGCGAGAGCTGGAAGGCGACGATCGCGCAGGAAGACCTCAAGCCGATCGCCGATCCGCGCGTGCACGACGTGAAGTTCGAGCGGGGAGCCCCGCTCACTTTCCAATTCCACGTCGAGCTGAAGCCGGAACTGACGCTGGAGCGTCTGGGCGGGTTCACGGTTGTGCGCGCGGTGCCTTCCGTGACCGACGAGATGGTCGAAGCGCAGCTGGACGACCTGCGCCGACAGCGGGCCACATGGGTGCCGATCGAGGACCGCAGCCCGAAACCGGGCGAGCTGGTGCGGGGCAGCGTCGCTACGATCGAAAGCGGGACGCCCGGCGAGTCAAAGGATTTCCAGATCACCCTCGGTGAGGGACAGGCGATCCCGGACATCGAGGAGAAACTGATGACGCTGGCGCCCGGCGATACGGTCGACACGACGGTCCGGTTCCCCGACGACTTCCCTGAAGAGACCAAGCGCGGCCGGTCACGCGACGTACGGATCGTGCTGCACGAGGCGAAGTTCCAAGATCTCCCGGCGCTCGACGACGGGTTCGCTCGCGAGGTCGGGGACTTCGAGACGCTGATCGACCTGCGGAAGACGGTGCGCGAGGACCTGGAACTCGAGGCACGCCGTGAGGCCGACGGCGGGGTTAGGCGGCAGCTCCTCGAGCAGATCGTCGCAGCCAACAACGTCCCGGCGCCGCGCCCCCTCGTGGAGCGATTCTTGCAAGCCTATGACAAGGCGTATGACGTGCCCGCAGACCGAGGTGAGGCCTTCCGAACCGAGGTCCGGCCCATCGCGGAAGCACAGGTGAGGCGGGACCTCATCATGGAGCAGATAGCCACACAAGAGGGTCTCCACGCAACGGAGGAAGAGCTGGACGAGCACATAGCCGAGATCGCGAAGCGTCGCAGCGAGCAACCCGGCGAGATCTACACGCGACTCCAGAAGGCGAACCGTCTCCGGGAGATCGAACACGGCATCACCGAGAACAAGGTGTTTGATTTCCTCTTGCAGCAGTCAACCGTCACCGAGAGCTGACAGGCATGTCGACGATTTACCCTCCATACATCATCGAGCGATCCAGCCGTGGCGAGCGAACGTACGACATCTTCTCGCGACTGCTGATGGACCGGATCGTCTTCATGGGCGCGCCCATCAACGACGACGTCGCCAACATCATCATTGCGCAGCTGCTGTTTCTGGAAGCCGACAACGACGAGCGCGACGTCTATCTGTATATCAACTCGCCGGGAGGGATCGTTTCGGCCGGGATGGCCATCTACGACACGATCCAGTTCATGAAGGCCCCAGTCAACACGATCTGCATGGGCATGGCGGCCTCGATGGGGTCGTTCCTGCTCACGGCCGGTACCAAGGGTAAGCGGTCCGCGTTGCCGCACGCGCGGATCATGATGCATCAGCCCTCCGGCGGCACGTCGGGTAGCGCGACCGATATCGAGATCCAGGCGAGGGAGATCATCTACCTGAAAACGAAGTTGAACGAGCTGTACGCCCTCCATACGGGCAAGTCGGTCGAGGAAATCGAGCGGGATATCGACCGCGATCGCTTCATGTCGGCAGATGAGGCGGTTGAGTACGGGCTGATCGACAAGGTGATCCAGCACAATATCGAACTGGAAGGCAAGGAGGCCGGTTCTTGACGTGCGGCACGGCCAGCACGCATCTTAGGCTGTGACAGGATCTTAGACGACCGATGGCGACCGATAAACACCTGCGCTGCTCATTCTGCGGCAAGTCCAAGGACTCGGTCCGGAAGTTCATCTCCGGCCCGTCGGTCTACATCTGCAACGAGTGCATAGCGCTGTGCAACGAGATCCTGGCCGAGGACGAGGAACGCGAAGTCTCGGAAGCGATCACCCAGGTCCCGAGTCCGGCGGAGATCAAGGAGGTTCTGGACCAATACGTGATCGGTCAGGACCGCGCCAAGCGGACGCTCGCGGTCGCCGTCTACAGCCACTACAAGCGCATCAATTCCCTATCGCTCCGGGACGACGTCGAGCTGGAGAAATCCAACATCCTGCTGCTCGGCCCGACGGGGGTCGGGAAGACCCTGCTGGCGCAGACGCTCGCGCGAATTCTCGACGTCCCGTTCACCATCGCGGACGCGACGACCTTGACCGAAGCTGGCTACGTCGGCGAAGACGTCGAGAACATCCTCGTGCGTCTACTCCAGGCCGGCGACTTCAATGTCACCGAGTGCGAACACGGGATCGTTTACATCGACGAGATAGACAAGGTCGCCCGCAAGAGCGAGAACCCGAGCATCACGCGTGACGTCTCGGGAGAGGGCGTCCAGCAGGCGCTGTTGAAGATCCTGGAGGGCACGGTGGCCTCGGTGCCGCCACAGGGCGGTCGCAAGCATCCTCAGCAAGAGTACATCCAGATCAACACCAAGGACATCCTGTTCATCTGCGGCGGCGCCTTCGACGGACTAGAGAAGATCATCGAGGCCCGCACCGGCCGGCGGCGGATCGGGTTCTCTAAGGAAGAGGTCGAGACAGGGAAGGCGCAGCAGCTCGCGCTAAACCCCTATCTCGACGTGGAGCCCGACGACCTGCTCCGCTACGGGCTCATTCCCGAGCTGGTGGGACGGCTTCCGGTCGCGGTATCCCTCGACACGCTGGACGAGGACGCGCTCGTCAAGATCCTCTTGGAGCCCAAGAACGCGCTCTCCAAGCAGTACAAGAAGCTCTTCGGTCTCGATAACGTGGGCCTCACCTTCGAGCCGGATGCGCTCCAGGCCGTTGCCACGCGCGCGCTGAAGCGCGGCACCGGTGCCCGGGGGCTGCGTTCCATCCTCGAAGAAGTCATGACCGACATCATGTTCGAGCTGCCCGACCGGACTGACGTCCGCGAGGTGGTCATCACGAAGGAATGCGTCACCGAGCGCCGTCCGCCGCTGCTCGTGACCGAGCGCGCGAAGAAGGAAGCCTGAGCGGCACCACCTTCGTCGGGAGTTTTCCTGCCGCGGACTTCCGCACGACCCCCAGCTTTCCCGAAATCGCCTTTGTCGGACGCTCGAACGTCGGCAAGTCATCCCTCATCAATGCTTTCGTGGGACGCAAGGCGATCGCCCGCACCAGCCGCACCCCCGGCAAGACCCAGGCGTGCAACGTCTACCGCGTGGATGACGCGTACTACCTGGTCGATCTTCCGGGGTATGGATACGCACGGGCCTCCAAGGAGACACGATCGAGCTTGCGCAGACTCATCCACGCGTATATCGAGAGACGGGAGGCACTCGCCGGCGTCGTTTGGCTGCTGGACATCAGACACGACCCGTCCGACGACGACCTCGCCATGGGCGATCTTCTCAGCGAGCGCGGGCGACCGGTCTTGGTTGCGCTCACCAAGGCCGACAAGATTCCCAGGGGACGACGGCACGAGCGGCTCACCACGATTGCCCGGGCGGTCGGCATAGAGGAGGACCAATGCCTGATAACGAGCATCGTGAAAAAGGAAGGCATCCAGTCTCTCAGAGCGTCGGCACAGCAACTGGTGCGTCTGGCCGGCCGGGTCGGCGGGGGCGGCCGGGCTCGGGGAGCCCGCGAGTAGCGGACGTGAGAGCAGATGGAACGAGTGAAGGTTGTAAGGATGGAAAGGACCGGTGGCACAGACGGGCGTGGGTGGCGACGGTGCTCGCCGCGGCGATTCTCCCCACCGGGCTCGAGGCCCAGGACTCCACCGGCGCGCTCGCCGACGACATCCTGCCGGCAGGGTTCGGGACGCTTCACCAGGAGGACATAGCCCTCCGGCTCCGGGGCGAGAACATCCAGATCAAGGTCCTTCCCTTGGACGAGCGCGTGATCCGGCTGTTGTCGCCCGATTCGTACCGTGCGCTCCGCGGCCTGAAACAACTGAAGGCCCGTGAGATCGACGACGCCAAGACCAGCTACGGCGTACACGATCCCTCCCTCTTCTTCGTGACGTTTTTCGCCCTGCGCAAGCGAGCGCGTTTCACGCCGGAAGATCTGACCATCACGAGCCGCGGCCGGTTTTTCCGCCCCATCGCAGTCATCGCGCTCACCCCACGCTGGGGCGAACAGCAGCTAGATCAGCGCGAGACGGCGGTGGCGGTGTATCTCTACGACGAGGACATCGAGGTGCTGGAACCCTTCGTCGTGAGCTACGCCGGCGGATCGACGGCCAGCTGGGAACGCAACCTGCGGAAGCTCGACGAAGAGCGGGCCGCTGTCATCGCGAGAGCAACGGCGGCGGGGAAGAGCTAGTGTGGTGTCGCCAAAGTATGGTAGCTACCGAGGGCGTCACTGCGCCCGATCCCGCAAGGCACGAGGAGGAGTAATAGCAGCGCTATTGCGACGACGAGAAACGCCGCGGGGCGGGATGCGGGGGCGTCCGAATAGCAGCACTATTTCGGCGACACCACACTAGGCACCTCATCCGGCTCCGCGACACTCGGTTGCGGGGACGAGGCCGTCATCCGTACGGCGACCTGATGCAGCACCAGCCCGACCGCGTACACGATCCCGAGCAGCAGATGCGCGACCACGATCGCCAACAGCCATCCCACGTTCGTGATCACCTGAACGAGGTAGCCCGTGAGGATCATCGGCACGGTCATCAGTGCCACTACGATCCCACTGCGTCGGCCCCGCGGCACCAGAGCACGGTAGTGAGGCCAGACGTGGCGTAGGGTGATCATGCCGATGACGAAGACGAGCAGCGGCGCGGAGACGATGTGCAGCTTCAAGACCAGGGGCTGGAGCGGGTGGTTCACCACGGCGAACGCGTCGACGGGCACGAGCAGGTATTTCATCCACGCATAGACGAAACCCGTCCCCGCCACCACGGCCGACGTCAGCCACACCGACCACCGTTCGAACGTAGTCACCGTGCCTCCTCGCGCTCCGATTCCAGCGGCTCGATGACCCCGTGCAAGGCGAGCACGCGCCGCGCCGCGCGCACGATCGCCTGCGAGGTCAGCGTGGCGCCGGTCATGTTAACGATCGCCCCCTTGAGCGAGAGGGCGCGATCCAGTCCCTTGCCCTCGAGTTGGTCCAACCAACGACCCCCCGCCCCGTACTCGGAGGGTTCCTCAAACTTGAGCACCTCGATCCGTCCGATGGTTCCCGCCGGCGTCACGACGATCATGAGGACTTCGCCCACCGAGCGGACGCGATGCGCGTCGAAATACGCTACGCCCACAGCCCTGCCGTCCCGGTAACCGACGTAGTAGGTCACGACGGCCTGGGCGATCTGCACGTCCGGACCGGCGGCGTTCCGGGCCCGGTCGAGATCGGTATCGGCGAGAAACGCCGTCCGTCGCACGATCTCCACCGGGCGGGGGAAGGCGAGTCGGAGCGCGTCGTCTTGCGTCAGGCGCACCACCTGCGCGCCCGCATCGTGCGATCGGGTACCCAGCATGCATGCGACGAGCGCGGCTAAGCCTAGAACAGATACCCGAGCGCCAGATTCCATTGATTGACGCCGGTGTCGGCCCCATTCCGGTGGATCTGCACATCACCCTTCACGGCGATCTGCGAGAGCGGCTTCCACGACGCGCCGAACGTGAGAATCGAGCGGTCGGTCGCGGGGTCGGCCGCGAATCCGGCCGGTACGCGGTCCTGGGTATTCAGTTCCTCATATCGCACAAAGGGAATCACCTGGTGCTGCGTGCGGGCCGCGCGGAGCACGTCGTAGCCGACCTGCGCGTACCACCCCACGAGGCGCTCACCGACCGACGCATCCCCGGTCAGGCCACGGGACAGGTTGATCAGTTCCACGCCGTCCAGGTCCGCCATCGCGAACAGGCCGCGGATATCGAGCCCGTGCCTGCGGTACTCGAGGTGTCCTTCCCACAGGAAGGTGCCGGCGGAGATCGTCTCGCTCGGGTTGGTCGGCACCGGGTTGCCTTGACCCGAGTTGCCGATGTACGCGGACGCCCCGAGCGTGAATCCGAGGATGCCCGTGTAGTCCACGCGTCCGACCCCGGCGAAATTCTCGGCCACGGCCTTCGAGCCCTTCTGCCGTCCGCCGCGGAGGCCGGAGGCATCGAATCCTTTCGCCTTGGACGACCCGCCGCCGATCGCGTCGAATCCGTTGACGAGATAGGCCCGGTAGGAGAAGCCGCCGCCCTCACCGAACACTCCGATACCGCTCTCACGCCAGGTCGACGGGATTATCCATCGCTCTGTCTCCGGGCGTTCGGTGCCGAGGAACGCCGGGGACTCGTGCAGCTCGTTGAGGAATCCCATCGGCAGCAGCAGCAGTCCGGCACGAAACCCCAGCATGGGTGTCAGCCGAAAGTCGAGGTAGGCGAACTCGAGCGCGGCCGTTCCCGCCTGCCCGGTCGTGCCATGCTCGAACTCTATCTCCGAGTTGAACAGGAACCTGTCGTCGAACTTATAGCCCACGTAGACGATGCCGCGGAACGCGTCGAGCTGGTCGGTCCTGCCCGACGCGGCGCCGTCCTCACGGTCGGCTGCGAAGTTCTCGTAGAGTATCTCGCCGTAGCCACCTATCGAGACGCCGCGGCCCACGCGGTAGACCTTCGAGGCGGCCGGCCCGAAACCCAGCATGCTGCTGTCGGCTTGCGCGACGACCGCGCCCCCCAAACGGATCCGCTCGAGTTCCCGCGTGATCGCCTCGATCTGCGCGCCGAGGCGGGTTATCGCCGTCGTATCGGTCTCTTGGGCGACGACGGCCGCCGGCAAGAAGAGGCAGGCCGCCAGCGAGACCATCACATCAGTTCTCACTTGCTTTCACCCCTACAGCATAGTGTTCCATGGCCTGTGTCCAGCGGTACGTCACCGCGCCGTCACGCTCGATCAGGAAGAGCGCGGCGATCCCGGGGCGGTGCTCGAGCCACTCCATTCCGCTGTCAGGGCCGAGCACGAAGAGCGCGGTCGAGAGGATATCGGCTGCGAGCGGATCCTCCGCCACGACCGTGACGCTCCCCCAGGCCGGCACCGGAAGCCCGGTGCGCGGGTCCAGGACATGGCCGTAGCGCACCCCGTCCACCTCTACGAACCGCTCGGACTGCGCCGTGGTCGCGGCCGACTGTTCCCGCAGACGGAGGAACGCGGCCGGCAGCCCACGACGCGAAGGGTGTGCGACCGGGATTCGCCAGGCGGTGCCGTCGCGCCCGGTCCCGACGGCCAGCACCTGTCCGCCGAAGTTGAGGAGGGCGGCACGGACGCCCGCCGAATCGAGTACCCGTCGCGCCTCCCGCAGAGCGGCGCCCTTGCCGAACGCCCCGGCGTCGATCCAGGCCGCGGCCGCCGTGCGGCGCGCGGACCGGCCTATCTCATCGAGCGGGAGCCGCTCCATGCCGCCGGCCCGTCGCGCCCGGACCAGGTCAGCAGGGCCCGGGCGCCGCCCCACGCCTCTCAGGTCCCAGGCATCGACCAACGCGCCAATCGCCGGATCGAAGGCACCTCCTGTCGTGTCCCGCCAGCGTCGCACTTCGCGGAGCAGAGCGAAGAGGGACGGCGAGAGCCGCTGCGGAACCCCGACAGGCGCTCGGTTGAGCCGACTCAGCTCCGTGTCGTCGCGCCACGTGCTCAGCCGGGCATCGACGATCCGGACGGCCGTGAACACCTGCTCGATGGCTGCGACGGCCGCCGCGGCGTCGTCTCCGGCCACCGTGGCACGAAGCCTCGTCCCCATGACATACGTTTCGCGCTCGACCCAGACCGCAGCGTCGCCTGCCGGCATGATCTGCGGCTCGGCCGCCCATACGAGCACGGCCACAGCCGGGAGGAGAACGACCCTACCCAATTGCGCGAGCATTCCTCGAAGCGGACATTGTCAGGGCGTCGGAACGGTACGGGACATCGGGTGTCGTTGCGAATGAGACCCATTCTCAACTACTCGATGTGCAATGTAATTGATCGGGTTTGAGCTGTCAACGCAAACCAACGGAGTCCGCTGTGCCACATCGGCCACTGCGCAAGGTGAAGCTTCCGGAGACGTCTGGACGGGTGTTCGACGCCTGGCTGGGCCAAATCGAGGAGCGTCTTTCAGAGCGGGATTGCGACCGCTACCGGCTGTGCCGGCAGGTGCTGTTCGACCTCTACTACCCCGGTATCGGCGACTACGATGAGCTGCTCGCGGACACGAAGACGCCCCTGGCAACACGCGCCGTCCTGCTCAGTCTCGACCCGCACAACATTGCGCTCGAGCCCGAGTACTACCACGAGATCGATGTGGATCGCTATGCCCAGGTGAAGCCGTTGCTCTGGCTGTGGCAGAGCTTCGACCGCTCGCCGGTGGGCGCGGGTAACGTGGACGTCGGCGTGCGGTTCCGTCGCATCCTAGCCAAGCACGTCTTCCAGCGCTGCGGGAAGAACTTCAAGTGCTTCCAGTTCGTGCAGTTCTCCTTCGGCTACAACATGGATGTGGCTGACAACGTCGTGGTGCATCGTTACGTGCTGCTCGATGACCGGATGCCGATCGTGCTCAGCAACCGGGTCTCCGTAGCGGACTACGCCAACATCTACACCCACTCCCACAGCCTCGTCGATCAGGAAGACGTGTCGAGTTCGCCAACCGTGTTGGGACCTGGGGTGCGCATCACCTACCACGGGACGGTGCTCGGGGGTATCGAGATCGGGGAGCAGGGCATGGTCGGTGCCCTCGGCGTGGCGACCAGGGACATCAAGCCCTACCACGTGCACCTCGGGATTCCAGCGATCTCCAAGATCGTCAAGTCGAACGCACCACCGGAGGCGAGAGCCCAAGAATCATGATCGCATGGATCGTGCTGGCGGTTGTGGTAGCCGGGGCAGCGTTTGCAGCCGGACGTCGGCTAGGTGCCACCCGCGAACGGGCCCGGGCGGGCGCGGAACTCGACCGGACACGAGGGGAACTCGCCCAGAAGCTCGACGAGATCTATTCGCTTCAGGAACTCTCCTTCGTCCTCTCGGGCTCGCTGAAGCCCGACAGGATCGCCAGCCGGATCGCGGAGTACGTTTCCCGTTTCTTCCCTGTCGACGGCGCGCTCGTTGCGCTCGTATCCGAAGGCGCGCAACGCATCCACATAGCAGCCGCTCGAGGATCACTCGAGTCGTTGGCGGGCCGAGTCATCGCGGAGGATGCTGGTGGGCTGCTCGTGCAGGCGATGGGGAGCGAGCAGCTCGAGCTCGCCGAACGGGAAGGGGATGCCGCGCCCATGATCGTGAGCGGCGCGCCGGTCGAGCGCGCCGCCGTGCTGCCCTTGCGAGCCCACGGGGTCACGGTCGGAGCCCTCGCGGTAGTGAACCGGTTCGACAATCCCTTCAGCGGTGAGCATCTGCGACTGCTCTCCACCGTGGCGACCCACGCGGCAATCGTGCTGTCGAACGCGCGTTTCATGGACCTCGTCCGATCGGCGCGCGACCAATGGGAGACCACCGTCGACTCGCTGGCGGAAGGCCTGGCGGTGGTCGACGAGTCCGGTCTGGTGCGGCGCGCGAACCGGGCACTGGCTAATCTGCTGAACACGCCCGTCTCAGCGCTGACCGGTACACACTTCGCGGAATCGCTGGTCGGCGGGTCCGAGGAGCTGACGTCGCTGCTCGATGCGGCGCGTGCCGGGGAGCGCAGCCCGCCTGTCACCTTCCGCTCCGAGCCGCTCGCGCGGGTGCTGCGCATCACGATGGCTCCCATGAGTGGCGAGGAGGACAGCACCTGGGTGGTGGCGCTCGTCGAGGATGTCACCGAGGAGCAGGCGCTCGAGGCGCAGCTCATCCAGAACGAGAAGATGGCGGCCGTGGGCCAGCTTGTCTCGGGCGTGGCGCACGAGCTGAACAACCCGCTCACCTCGATCGCGGGGCTCACCGAGTTCCTGCTCGAGCGATCCACGGGAAGCGATCCCAACCGCGATCACCTCAAGGTGATCCACGAGCAGGCCGAGCGGGCGGGCCGCATCGTCCGTAATCTGCTTACCTTCGCGCATAAGGGACCGGCGGAGGTGGGCCCGCTGGACCTCAACGAGATCGTCTTCCGCACCATCTCGCTGATGGGGTACGAACTCAAGCTGCGGGACATCCAGCTCCATACGGCGCTCAACGCCAACCTCCCCGAGATTCAGGGCGACCGCTACCAGATGCAGCAGGTCGTATTGAATCTCGTCACCAACGCCGTGCAGGCCGTGGCCGATAACCCGTCTGACCGGCCGCGTCGCATCGAGATCAGCAGCGACTTCCAAGGAGGCGACGTAGTCCTCCGGGTGGCCGATTCCGGCCCTGGCATTCCTGAGGAGGTCCGTGCCGACATCTTCACCCCGTTCTTCACCACCAAGGCACCCGGCGAGGGAACCGGGCTCGGCTTGTCGATCACGTTTCGCATTGTGCAGGGACACGGTGGGACTTTGTCCGTGCAGCCCGAGACGACGGGTGGGGCAGTCTTCGAAGTCCGTCTGCCGATCTATCCGACCGAGGAGCGGCGGCAGCCGGGAGGAGTCGATGCCATGCGCCGGCCCGCACCGGCCGAGACCGTGAATACGCCCGCGCCGGCGCGGCGCGAGATCCTACTTGTCGACGACGATCCGGCGGTACGACGCATGATCAGCGTGCTGCTCGAGGGCGAAACCGTGACGGTAGAGGCGGCTGAGAACGCGGGGCACGCCGTCCGCCTTCTGGAGAAGCGGGACTTCGATCTCATCATCGCTGACCCGCGTGCCGCGGTCTCGGCGGGCGAGCGCTTCGCGGACCATGTGCTGCGCCGCTGGCCGCGCATCAGCGACCGCACGATTCTCCTCACAGCCGACGTGCGCCCGGAGACGGATGCCTGGCTCCAGGAACTCGGCTGCCGCTACTTCGTCAAGCCGTTTCGAATGGAGGACCTCAAAGCCGCCGCCGCAGAGATCTTCGCGCAGCAGCCAGGCAGGACGTAGTTATCCCGCCCGTCGGGTGCGGCGGAGCACGGCGTCCAGCCGCGCCGAGAGTGCTCTGGCTCGGAACGGCTTACTGAGAAAATCATCGGCGCCGAACTCGAAAACCCGCACCTCGCTTTCCTCGTCACCGCGCGCAGTGAGGACGACGACAGGTATGTGATCCGTGCCGTGGCGCGATCGGAGGTTTGACAGCACTCCGTACCCGTCGAGACCCGGGAGATTGAGATCGAGGACGATGATGTCGGGACCATGCCGATCGACCTGGTCGAGCGCCTCGACTCCGTCACGTGCCTCAATGACAGTGTACCCGTCACGCTCGAGCAGATCGCGCATTACGCGCCGCAGCTGATCCTCGTCATCGACCAGCAGGACCTTGGCCGGCAGGCGACGCTCCTGCCCGTCGGTTATCTCCGGGCCGGGGGCATCGGCCACCGGTTCGAGCAACTCGAAAGCCCCGTCGAAGCTCGGCTCCGATGTGCCGGGATCCGTCGCGCGTCTCGTCTCAGCCGACCCCGACTCGCGCTTCGGCGAAGCGGTCTTGCGCCTCCCTCCATCCGCCGCTGCTTCGTCCTGCGGCACATCCACCACGCGTAGCAGCTCGTCGAGCGTCGAATCACCACGGAGCACGTGGTCGAGTCCGCTATACCACAGCGTCTTCATGCCGCCCGCAAGCGCGGCGTCGGCGATCTTGTCGGCGGTCTCGTTGGCCGCGATGCACCGTTCCACCTCGGGGGTCACGCGCAACACTTCCACGATGGAGAACCGACCGTGGTAGCCGGTCTGCGCGCACTCGTCACATCCGACAGCCCGGTAGAGCGGAGTCTCCGGCGGCACCCAACGCCGCAGTTTCGTCGGGATCGATTCGACCCCGACTTCCTTGCAGGACTTGCAGAGCAGCCGCATGAGCCGCTGCGCAACGATGCCGCGCAGCGCCGTGGCGATCTTGAAGCCCTCGACCCCGATGTCAAGCAGTCGCGTCACCGCGTTGGGGGCATCGTTCGTATGCAACGTCGAGAGCACCAAGTGTCCGGTCAGGGCCGCCTGTATCGCGATCGCCGCCGTCTCGGCATCGCGAATCTCACCGACGAGCACAACGTCCGGATCCTGACGGAGGATCGATCGCAGAGCGGAGGCGAAGGTGAGACCGGCTTTCTCGTGCACCTGCACCTGGACGACCCCCTGCATCCGGTACTCGACCGGGTCCTCGACGGTGACGATATTGACGCCCTCGGTCTGCACGTACCGCAGGGCGGAGTAAAGCGTCGTCGTTTTGCCGGAACCCGTCGGACCGGTGACCAGGATTATACCGTCGCGCGATTCCAGCAGCTCCTCGACCGACTGCTGTTCGCTCTGGTTCAGCCCGAGTGCCTCGAACGACAACACGGTGCGCCGCGTGTCCAGCACACGGATGACGACCTTTTCCCCCAATGACGCCGGCAGCGTGGAGACACGCAGGTCGACCGGCACACCGTTGATGGCCACCCGGGCGCGCCCGTCCTGCGGGCGACGGCGGTCGGCGATGTCCAACGACGAGATGATCTTCAACCGCGAGATGAGCGGGATTCCCGCCGCGCGCGGCACTTTCATCACCTGCCGCAACACCCCGTCGATGCGGTACCGGACCGCAACACCACCCTCCTCCGGCTCGATGTGGATGTCGCTGGCGCGGGAGAGAATCCCCTCGGAGAGGATCAGGTCGACGAGCCGCACGACTGGGCGTTCTGATGCCGCCTCCGCCGAGATGTTCAGCTCGTCGAGATCCAAGTTGTCGTCCTCGACGTGCGTGACCTCGGTTTCGCCCATGCCCTCCAGGAGCTTGTCGATCACGTTCTCGGGCCGATACAGCTCCTCGAGCTTGTCCCTGATTCGCTCGGGACTGGCGAGCAGCACTCGGACCTCACGCCCGGTGGCGAAGGCGAGAGTCTTTTCGCAATCGAGATCGAACGGATTGGCTGCCGCAATCTCGAGGTAGGAATCGGTGACGCGGAGCGGCAAGATGTGATAGCGGCGCGCTACCTGCTCGGGTACTATCTCTCGGGCGGCTCGTTCGCCCTGGCCGAAATCGGCCAGCTTGAGCCGGAAACGGGTCGCGAGCGCGCTCAGGATCTGTTCGTCGGTCGCAAGCTTCATCGTGATGGCGGTTGCCCACAACGAATCGGCGGCGCCTTCAAACTTACGGAGCGCAAGCACGCCCTCATCGCCAAGGAGTTCTTCGAGCGTATGGCTCATCCACTCATCGGCGAACGTCTTTAGCTGTTCCCGGTCTTGTTCTTGCCCGTGCTCGTCCGTCACACCTCTCCGGCTCTTCCTCGCTGGGCTTCTGTAAGAAAACAGGCGGCGAGGGCGCCCAGCCACCGGCCGCCCAACCTTAATCTTGCAATATGACTCTTTTCGCACTCAGAGAATAGGCCAAAGCTCCTGCCGAAGGTCCACTGTCACGCCCAGTCGGCGGCGGCGGACCGACCAGCCCACGTCGGCGCGCAGCAACCGGTGGAACAGCTCGACGGCCACTCCCAGGACGGCGCGCACGCCGCCGCTTGCCGTCCACGGGGTGGCGGGGAACGCGTCCCCCGCCCACCCCACAGATGCATACGGCGCGAGCACAAGCTGCCGGCCCGTCGAGGCGAACGCCCCCAGGGGGAATGCGGGGAACGGCACAGGGACCCTCCATTCGACCTTCCCCCACGCGGCTCGCCGTCCGCCCCAGGCCCGAAACTGTTCGCCCACCAGCGTGCCGCGCCCGCCAAGCACGAACGCCCTGTGCAGGGGTAGGTCGCCCCAGCCCCCCCCCCCCC
>JADFNB010000083.1 GCA_022563595.1 Gemmatimonadota bacterium | reverse complement strand
CTGACCGTGGGGGCTGTCAACGCCCCAGCAGACGGCGTTGCCCGTGCCCGCCTGGATCGCGCAGCTGTGGCTAAAGCCCGCCGCGATGTCGGCCGCGGTCCCCGACACGCCGTTGACGGCGTCGGGGGGCGTCGCTTTGCCGGCGACGTCGTTGCCCCAGCAGATCGCGTTTCCCGTGCCCGCCTGGATCGCGCAGCTGTGGCCGGCGCCCCCTGCGATGGTGGTCGCGGTTCCCGAGACGCCGTTGACAGCGTCGGGGGGTGTCGCCCCGCCTTCGACGTTCCTGCCCCAGCCGACTACCGATCCGGGTGGCGCAGGCGGCGCGGCCGTGGGTGTCGCGGTCGGAGTGGGCGTCGTCCCCGCCTGGGCCACGGTGGACCAGGCTGTGACGGCAAACGCGCCACATACGAGGGACCCTACGACGGAACGGCAGATAGATGCGTTCGGCACGGGCCTACTCCTTGCGCCAACGACGCACAACAAGACACCGCAGCGTAATCCCCGCCGCACCCTGCGGTCAATCTCTTTTTCAAGAGGGGTTGGAGAAGGCACCGCGGCTGCGGCACGCGCAATCTGGACCGCTGCGTATTGATCTTCTTCGGGTTGGTCTTCTCTTGCCAACGTGGGGGTCGCCGGTTCGAGCCCGGTCTCGTGCTCCAACATTCGAGAGCCCCTTCGCGGTGTTACGCGGAGGGGTTTTTCGTTGGTGGCTGCAGCTAGGCGCTTAGTGCCGCGGAGGCACCGTTCGCCTGAAGAAACTGGGGAGGAAACCGTCAGTCGCCAGCGCGTGACACGTACGCGCCGCCTACGGCACGGATTCGCTGGGCAATCTCTGTTTGTAGTCCGGGTACGGCGGACGCTCAAACGTGGCCGGTGGGTTCGTTTCTAGCAAATCGAGGATCACCGCCACGGCCTTCTCGAGCTGCGGGTCGTGACCCTGGCGCACGAGCGCCGGATCTTGATCCACCTCGATGTCGGGCGCGATGCCGACGTTCTCGACCTCCCATTCCCCTTCGGTGCCGTAGAGGCCCCAGCGCGGGGCCATGACGGAGCCGCCGTCGAGTAGCCGCGGGTAGCCGCCGATGCCCACGAGACCGCCCCAGGTGCGCGTACCCACGAGCGGACCGAGTCCCGCCTTGCGAAACAGCCAGGGCAGCGCGTCGCCGCCCGAGCCGGACTGTTGGTTGATGATCATCACCTTCGGACCGTAGATCGCCGCGACGGGCTCGATCATATCTTCGCCCTCGCGGGTCGTGTTGATCATCTGCGGTGTGCGCTTCAGGTAGTCGACGATGTAATCCGCGATGGAGCCGCCGTGGTTGAAGCGCTCATCGAGGATCACCGCTTCTTTGTCGGCCTGCGAGAAGAAGTAGCGGTTGAAATTCGAGAAGCCGCCGCCGGCCGTGTCGGGGATATAGACGTAGGCCACGCGGCCACCGGTCAGCTCGTCCACACGGCGGCGGTTGTCCTCCATCCACGTGCGCAGGCGCAAGGCTTCCTCGGACGCGATCGGAACAACGGTCACCTGACGCGAGCGCGATCCGTTCGCCTTCGGCCCCACCGTGATGACAGTCTGCTTGTCAGCCGTTCCCTGAAAGAGCCGGAACACGTCGTCGTCGCCGCGCAAGTCCTGTCCGTTGACGGCGAGCAGGAACTCTCCGACCCGCACGTTCACGCCCGGCTGGGTCAGCGGCGCCTGCAGCTTGGGGTTCCAGTTCTCGCCAGCGTAAATCTGCGCGAACTGGTAGCGGCCGTCGGCAACGCGGTAGTCCGCGCCGAGCAGGCCCACGCTCACGGCCTCCTGCTTCGGCTCGGTGCCACCCCACACGTACAGGTGTCCGAGCACAAGATTCCCGGTCATTTCGCGGAAGAGCTGATTCAGGTTCTCGCGGCTGGCGATGCCCTCGACGAACGGCGCGTAGAGGCGTTCGGCCAGCTGTAGATCGAGACCGTGGAAGTTCGGCGCGTACATGAAGTCGCGCTGCAGGCGCCAGACCTCGTGGTACATCTGTCGCCACTCGGCGCGCGGGTCCACGTACACTTCGATCGGCGACATCAGCTCTCCGTCTCCGGCTTCGGGGGCCTTCTCGGATGCGGTCAGGAACCACTTATGGTCCTGGGAGAAGAGCATCTTCGAACCGTCGGCCGACACCGAGAACGTGACGAGGCTTCCGTACATGGCGCTGCCGCCATCGATCTGGTCCAGCAGCTTCTCCGTCTCGCGCGTTTCGAGGTCGAAGCGGAACACGGCCTGCGCGGGCAATTGCTCCATCTCGATGTAGTCCTCGTCGGTGAGAATCGTCGGATTTGCAACGAGAAAGAGGATGCCCGCGGTACCCACCTCGAGCGCCGCGTAGTTGGCGCGGTCGATGGGAAGTGCGACGATGCGCTGGTCGAGACCGTCGAAGTCGATCTTCACCGGCTCGGGTGGTTTCTTGTCGTCGGTCTTCTTGTCCGCGGCCTCTTTCTCCTTCGCGGCTTTCTCATCCGCGTCTCCCTCCTCGTCGCTTTCGGGAGCCACGGGCGACACGAGGTCCTTGCGCAGCACCGCCGCGTACACACTGCTCGTAACGGGGCGCGCCATGCTCGTCATGTCCAGCCAGCCATGGGACAGACCCACGCTCGTGGAGGCAAGGAAGTACAAGTACTTGCCGCTGCGGTCGAACCGCGGTGAGATCGCGTCGCTGCGGCCGTCGGTCACCTGCCGACTCTTCCTTTCCGCAATCGAATAGACGAACACCGCGCGTTGGTAGTTGCGAAGTTGTTTGGTATAGGCAATCCAACGGCTGTCCGGCGACCAGGCGGGGTCGAGATTGTGCAACGGCGTGTCATATCGGTCCGTGTCGATCTTCACGGGCGTGGGCTTGTCGAGATCCACGATCCACAGGTTCAGCCGCTTGTCCGAGTAGGCGATCTTCTTGCTGTCGGGGGACCAGCGCGGCTGATAGAAGAACGACGGCGGCTGGCCGAGGTCGATCTTGCGCACCGGACCGAGACCGCCGGGTGCGCGCACGTGCAGCGCGTACTCGCCCGATTCGTCGGAAAACCAGGCGATCGACTTCCCGTCGGGCGACCACGATGGGTCGCGGTCGGCTGCGCCAGGCGTGCGGGTCAGGTTCCGCGTGTCGCCCTTTTTCGCTGGCACCGAGAGGATCTCGCCGTGCGTCTCGAAGAGCACGCGCTTTCCCGTGGGCGAGAGCGCTGCGTGGAGGATCTGTTTGGGATCCGCCTGCTCGAAGTGCGGCCGGAGCTGCGGGAAATCCGCAGCGATGGTCACTTCCACGCGGCGCGTCTGCCCCGTGGCAAGGTCGTAGAGCCGCAGCGCCCCGAACTGGTCGTAAACGATCGCGTCGGGCCCGGCCGAGGCGGACTGGATGTCAAAGCCATCCTCGTTTGGGATTAGCTGCCGGACGCTTCGGGCGTGGGTGTCGTAGGCGAACAGCGTCGTCGCTCCCGCGCGGTCGGATAAGAAGTACACAGTGTCTCCTACCCACATCGGGTAGTGGTCGTTCGAATTCTCGCGGGGGATCTTCGTCACGGAGGAATCGCTGAGGTTGGCGATCCAAATCGGCGTCGTCTGTCCACCGCGGTAACGCTTCCACGCCGGTTGCGACTGGTGGAACGGGATGTACGCGAGCTTCGAGCCGTCTGGTGAGTAGGACGCCTCATAGCTCGAAGGGAGCGGGATCTGGGTGGGAAACCCACCCTCGAGCGGGACCGTGTAGAGCTGCATGAGGTCGCGGTAGGTCTTCTGCTCCGAGACGAACAGAACAGATCTGCCGTCGGGCGTCCAGCCCCACGCCTCGTCGTAACCGGGATGGAAGGTCAGCCGCTTCGGCTCGCCGCCCCGCGCCGGCACCACGTAGACGTCGGTATTCTCGTCGTAGGTGCCCGTGAATGTGATAAGGGTGCCGTCGGGCGAGAACACGGGAGCGGTGTTGAAACCTTGCCCGGTGACGAGCCGCCGCGCCGCGCCTCCCTCGCGTGGCACGGTCCAGATCTCGTCGGCGAAGGTGAACGCAATGGTGTCTCGCGAGAGGGTCGGGTACTGGAGGAGCAACGGGGGCGCGGCAGCGCTCTCGGATACCGCGGACGCAACCCACAGAAGCACAATGGCGAGCGTCTTCATCTTCACCGAGCCCTCCAGTCCGGCCGATCGCCGGTCCACGAGAATCGTAAGCGACTGAACACGTATTCTAACGGCGACGTCGGCAGGCGCTTGCACGCGCCCTTTTATTTTTCAGCTGAACTAGGCAAAGGAGTCACAACCCCCATCGGGGGTGGGGGGTGCGCCCATGCGGCCGCACCCAATGGAGACCAACAGTCCAGCATGTTCAGGCAGTCTTGACTGCGCGATGCACTGTCGCCACTCCAACACCGAGCTGCTCAGCGATGGCCCGCACGCTGTGACCAGCGCTCCGTAGCCGCAGGACCCGCTGGAGTTGACCACCATCAAGGGCTTTGGGCCTGCCCAACTGCACCCCGCGCCGCCGAGCTGCCTTGAGGCCAGCCACAGTCCGGTCCCGGATGAGATCA
>JADFNB010000016.1 GCA_022563595.1 Gemmatimonadota bacterium | reverse complement strand
TCGTAACCATCGACCGCGTCGCGCAGCCGCTGCTCCGCTACCTTAAACGAGCTGGAAGACCGATAGTACAGCACTATCGACGCCTGTTCATCAGCGCCAATCCGGTCCTGGAAATCCGGCGGAATGACGATCCCGGCGTCAAGGGAATCCTCCCGAATCAACGACTCGAAATCGGCCTCACGAACGTCCTCACGAATGACGAACTGGGAATCCGCCTGCAGAGTTTCAAAAAACCGGGGAGCATAACCGGCGCCCACAACGGCAAGATCGATCTGTTCCTCGCCGGCCTTGCGCTCCTGCCGCTGTACCACCTTGATAACGATGGTCATCAGCAAAGGAATAGCCAGCAGCGGTATCACGATCATTGTCAAGATCGTCCGCTTGTCACGAAGCACGTCGGTGAATTCCTTCTTGACGATCGTAAGCGTGCGGTTCATGCCGCCTCCCCGACCATATGAATGAACTCGTCCTCGTAGCTCGCATGCGTCATCTGACCCTCGAACTCCTCCTTGGTGCCGCAGAAGTACATCCTTCCGCGGTGCAGGATGCCGATGTCGTCACACAGCAGCTTCACCTCACCCATGATGTGAGTGCAAAACAGCACCGTCTTCCCCTCGTCCCTGCACTGCCGAATGAGGTTGACTATGCCGCGTGACGTCATCACGTCCAGGCCCGTTGTCGGCTCGTCGAACACTATGACATCCGGATCGTGGATGATGGTTCTCGCAATCGATACTTTCTGACGCATACCGCTGCTGAAGCGCGCGATCCGCCGGTTGGCGAACTCCTCGATGCCCAGCGTGGCGAACAGCATCCGACGCCGCTCCTCGAATCGATCGGGATCCATGAGATGGAGATCGGCATGGTACCGCACCATCTCGGTGGCCGTGAGCCGGTCGTACAGGCCCGTGTTGCCCGTGAGGAAACCGATACGGTCCCGTACCCCCCGGGGATCGGTCGCCGTGTCCGCACCCCCTACGATGATCGTACCTGCAGTGGGCTTGAGCATTGTAGCAATCAGGCGTAGAGCCGTCGTCTTGCCTGCGCCGTTCGGACCCAGCAATCCGAACACGCGGCCCGGTTTGCACTCAAAGCTCACGTCGTCCACGGCAGTGAGCGTCTTGCCGGCCGGCGCACCGGCACCAAGCTCCTTGCGGATCCTCCGGGTGATCTTGAACTCCTTACAGAGGTTTCGGACTTGGATCATGTCTCCACTCATCCCTCTCTCTCCTCACCCCTCCGTGCTCCCACCTCCCCGGGAAAAGGGAGAGGAGAGAGTAGGGATGGGGGAGGACGGTAAAGAAAACCGTACGGACGGGGAGAATATCGGTCCTGGCCCCGACGCGGACAAGCCAACAACCCTAAGCGGTGGGAATTGGGCGCCAGGTGGGCAGAACATAAGGACGGGCGCTTGCGCTGGTGAGGCGGTCGGAACCCGGGCGTGCGGTAGGCCAGGGTGGACCGCCGGGACGCGTGGAGAAGCACGGACGAGAACCCGAGGGTGCTGTGGATGCGAGAAATCGCACCGCCCCGCGTCGTTCGCGTACGGGCGTTTCATCGTTTTCCCCTACCGTCGCTACATGCTTGCCCGCGTACGCTCGGCGGCTGTGCTCGGCATCGACGCATATCTGGTCGACGTCGAGACGGACATCAGCAACGGTCTTCCCTCGTTCTTGACCGTTGGGCTGCCGCATGGTGCGGTGAAAGAAGGTCGGGAGCGCGTCTACGCCGCACTCGCCAACTCCGGTTTTGTCTTCCCGCTCAAGCGTATAACCGTCAATCTCGCCCCGGCAGACATTCGCAAAGAGGGCTCCGCGTTCGACCTGCCAATAGCGCTCGGCATTCTGCAAGCGACCGGTCAGTTGGCCGGTGAAACGGTGGAACGACGTAACGGTCGACCGCAACTGTCAGACTACGTGGTGGTGGGGGAGCTAGGCCTGGAGGGCAGGCTGCGTCCGGTGCGCGGCGCGCTCTCGGTCGCGGTCGCGGCCAAGGATGCGGGGCTGCGCGGTGTGATCTTACCTGCGGCGAGCAAGGCCGAGGCCGGCGTGGTGCAGGGCATCGAGACGTTCGGTGCGACCTCGCTGGCAGAGGTCGCGGCGTTCTTTGCCGAAGGGCGCCCGCTCGCACGTGCGGAGATCGATCCCACCTTGTTGTTCGGCCGCGAGCAGGCCGACGAAGTGGACTTCGCCGAGGTGCGCGGGCAGGAACACGCCAAACGCGCGCTGGAGGTAGCCGCGGCGGGTGGGCATAACGTTTTGATGATCGGCCCACCGGGTTCTGGGAAAACCATGCTTGCGCGCCGGCTCGCCACCATTCTTCCCGAGATGACGCTCGAGGAGGCCCTCGAGACGACGAAGATCCATTCGGTGGCAGGCACGCTGCCGGTCGGCGCGCCCCTGGTCACGCGCCGGCCCTTCCGGGCGCCGCATCACACGATCAGCGACGCCGGCCTGATCGGGGGCGGCTCGTACCCACGGCCCGGCGAGGTGAGCCTCGCCCACGGCGGCGTGCTGTTTCTGGACGAGTTGCCTGAGTTCCGGAAGAGCGTGCTCGAGGTGCTGCGACAGCCGCTCGAAGACGGGAGTGTGACGATCTCGCGCGCCCTGATCTCGTTGTCCTATCCGGCGCGGTTCATGTTGGCGGCCGCCATGAACCCGTGTCCCTGCGGCTACCACGGCGACATCTCTCGCACCTGTACCTGCGGTGCCGTAGGGGTTGAGCGATATCTGGCCAGGGTGTCGGGCCCGCTGCTCGATCGGATCGATATCCACCTCGAGGTGCCCGCGGTGCCGTACCGGGAGCTGTCGATCGAACGGGACGGGGAACCCAGCGCCGCGCTGCGCGAGCGGGTGAACCGGGCGCGCCGCGTGCAACTGGACCGGTTCGCTTCGCGGCATGGAGTATTCGCCAACGCCCACATGACGCCGCGCGACCTGCGGCGCTACTGCCGAGTGAACGCCGCTGCGGACGCGCTGCTCAAGACTGCGATCGCGCGGCTCAAGCTCTCCGCTCGCGCCTATCACCGGATCCTCAAGATCGCACGCACGATTGCGGACCTTGCGCGGAGCGCGGAGATCGAGTCGGCGCATGTGAGTGAGGCGGTGCAGTATCGCAGCCTGGATCGGCCGCTGGGATAGGCGAGCCCGGCCTCCTTTGAACCCTGGGCTGACGCCCGGGGTGCGAGGGATGGAGTGATGAGCGAGCATCGCGCGTACCAGCTGTACGCTCATATCACCTGGCACACTTGGAAGCGGGTTGGGTGTGTCGATAGCGCTGCGGTCGCGGACATCGAGCGGGCGCTCCTCGGAGCGTGCCGCAGGTGCACCGTCCGGGTGCTGAGATGGGCGGCGCTCGCCGATCACGTGCATCTGCTGGTCAGCTTCCGACCTCATACGCGACTCAGCGATTTCATTCGGATCATGAAGAGCGTATCGGCGAGAAGCGCTGCTCGCCGGGCTCCCGGGGCGCTCAAGTGGGCTCGTGGATACTTCGTGCGCTCCGTTTGCTCGTCGGAACTCGCCAGGGTCTCCCGCTACATGGCGCGGCAAGAGCTGAGGCATCCGGACCTCGTCCCGCGGCCAACCCCGGGCGTCAGGCCCGGGGTTCCAGGACAAGGGGCGGCCCCAACAGGGTGGTCTGGAGAGACACGGGTAGCCTTATCGCCAACCCCCGGCGTGAGCCCGGGACTCTAGGAGAGAGGGCGGTCCCAACAGGGTTGCCTGGAGGGACACGGGTAGCCTTATCGCCAACCCCGGGCGTGAGCCCAGGGCTCCAGGAGAGAGGGCGGCCCCAACAGGGTCGCCTGGAGAGACACGGGTAGCCTTATCGCCAACCCCGGGCGTGAGCCCGGGGCTCCGGGAGAGCGGCGTCAGCCCGGGGCCTAGGGAGGGGGAAAGCCCAGTGTGGTCAGGGTACCTAATGCCGGTGCGGGCAGCGACTTAGTCGCTGCCCGCACGATCACATCTGCTTCCGGACCGGCTTGGGAGAGTGCGAGGACTTCATCGCCCGGCCGGAAGCCGGTACAGATCCAATACCCGGCAGCCGCCGATTGGTTCGCCGGCCTAGTTGCAGACCGGACTGCTGGAGTACCCGTAGCTGGTTCCGTCGATCAGGACCGCGTCCTCGCCTTCCTCAGCCTTTACACGGCTTCGGTGCCACCGCGCTGCTCGCAGGGAGGGATGGTGGTAGGATGGTAGGATGGGAGGAGGGTCCGGCGGTGGACAGGCAACTACGGCGGTGGCGTCGTGAGACACCCGGCTGTGCCAACCGCGCGCATCTCAACAACGCGGGCGCGGCGCTCATGCCGCTTGCAGTGCTGGAAGCCGTTCAGCGGCATCTGCGCCGCGAGGCGGGTATCGGGGGGTACGAGGCTGCGGATGAGGCCGGAGCGGAAATCGAGGCCGCCTATTCCGCGGTGGCGACACTGCTCACGACCGCGCCGGCCAACATCGCCCTGACAGAGAACGCTACGGCGGCGTTCGCGCAGGCGATGAGCGCATTTGCCTTACAGCGCGGCGACATGATCGTCACCACGCGCAACGACTACATCTCCAGCCAGATCCTCTTTCTGTCGATGGCGACCCGTTACGGCATCGAGGTGCTGCGCGCCGCAGACCTGCCGGATGGCGGGGTCGATCCGGATTCCGTGCGGCAGCTGATCCGGCACCCGCGCTGTCGGCTCGTCGCGGTCACGTGGGTCCCGACGAACTCGGGGTTGGTGCAGCCGGTGGAGGTCATCGGCAAGATCTGCCGCGAGGCAGGGATCCCCTACGTTGTCGATGCCTGCCAGGTCGTCGGTCAGATCCCGATCGACGTCGGGCGGGTCCACTGTGATTTTCTGGCGGCGACGGCGCGGAAGTTCCTGCGCGGGCCGCGTGGCATCGGGTTCCTTTACGTGTCGGACGCAGCACTCGAGCGGGGTGACTACCCGCTCTTCGTCGACATGCGGGGGGCGCGCTGGACGGATGCCGATCGGTTCCATCCCGTTTCCGACGCCAAGCGATTCGAGAACTGGGAGTTCGCCTACGCTCTCGTCCTCGGCCTGGGTGAGGCTGCGCTGTATGCCGCCGGAGTCGGGATCGATGTGGCCGGGGCCCGGGCCCGCGATCTCGCCGCCGTTACGCGGGAACGGCTCGGCGCGCTGCCGGGAATCCGCATCCTGGATCGCGGCTCGGAGGTCTGCGCCATCGTCAGCGCCGAAGTAGCTGGCTGGGAAGGCGCGGATATTGTGTCGCGCCTGCGGGAGCGGGGCATCAACGTATCGGCGATCCAGCGGGAATTCGCGGTGATCGATATGGACGAGAAGGGAACGCGCTCGGGCATACGGATCTCGCCGCACTACTACAACACGCACGCAGAGATCGATCGACTCGCCGACGCGCTGGCCGAGCTCGGCACCAGATGACTCCCGCCCGTGGCTCTATGCGGGCGCTCTAGCGCGCCGCATGCCCGATGTGTAGAATCGGATTGGTCCCTGCATCTCGGAGGCGAGCGCATGCCCACGGTCAACGACATTCTCACCGCGAAAGGTGATGAGGTTGTCTCGGTTGTCGCAGCCGAATCGGTCCTCAACGCCGCGCGCCTCATGAACGAGCGCGGGATAGGTGGCGTGCTCGTCATGGAGGAAGGCGAGCTAGTAGGCATCTTCACGGAACGGGACATCCTGCGGCGCGTCGTCGCCGAGCGCCGTGACCCGGCCACGACGACCCTGCGCGAGGTGATGACGGCGCCGGTCATCAGGTGCCGGCCCGATGCCAAGGTGGTCGAGTGCAGAGCGCTCATGTCGCAAAAACGCATCCGTCACATGCCGGTGATGTGTGAGGATGAGGTGTGTGGGATCATCACCACCGGCGACATCATGGCGCATCAGGTGGAAGAGCAACAGGACACGATCGAACATCTGAACCGCTACGTGTTCGATCTGCGCTAGGCGAGGTCCGCGGCGAGCGCACGCAACCACCTATATTCCTTCCATGCCGCCGCACCACTCCGCGCTCGAGTCCCTCGTCGCCGGCTACAGCTCGCTCCTCGTTGGGTACTCCGGCGGGGTCGATTCGGCCCTGCTGGCGGTCGTCGCACGGCGGGTGCTGGGGCTTGAGCGGAGTGTGGCGGCAATCGGGATCAGCGCTTCCTATCCAGAGGTCCAGTACCGGCAGGCATTGGATGTCGCGCGGCAGTTCGATCTCAATCTGGTCGAGGTCGAGACGGGCGAGCTGAGCGATCCGCGCTACGTTGCCAACGCGCCGGATCGCTGCTACTTCTGCAAGCGGGAACTCTGGGACCGGCTGCGGGCGCTGGCCCACGACCGCAATATCGCCGTGGTGGCCGACGGCACGAACGCCGACGACCTCGGCGAGCATCGCCCCGGTCTCCGGGCGGCGGCGGAACGTGCCATCGCTGCGCCGCTCGCGGAGGCGGGATTCCGCAAGGCCGACGTGCGCCGCGCTGCGCGCGCATTGGGCATCCCGATCTGGGATGCGCCGGCCGCTCCCTGCCTCTCCAGCAGGATTCGATACGGGCTGCGGGTGACCGGGCCACGGCTACAGCAGGTCGAGCAGGGTGAGGCGCTGCTGCGTACTCTAGGCGTCGCCGGCGACCTGCGGGTGCGGCACCATGGTGACGAAGCGCGTATCGAGGTGGCCGTGAGCGAGTTGGACCGCATCCGCCGTCACGGCCGCCGGATCGGATCCCGGTTCTTCGCCCTCGGGTTCGACCGCGTCACGATCGATCTCGACGGCTATCGCCGCGGCAGCCAGCTCGCCGCGGCCGAGCCGCGGCTCGAGCTTCTCGTGAAGCGTTCCTAAGCCACATGCGGCTCTTCGTGGCGGTGAATCTACCCGGCGGTGTCCGGGATGATCTGTCGCGCGCCGCGGCCCCGCTGCGCGAGACGCCGTTTCCCGTGAAGTGGATCGAACCGGACGGTGTCCACCTGACCCTCAAGTTCCTGGGCGACGTGGCGGAGGAACGGGTGCGGGCGGTCGTTTTGGGGATCGAGGACGCCTGCCGGGGCGTGATGGTTTTCACGTTGGGGATGAGCGGTTTTGGAGCGTTTCCTTCCCCACAGCGGCCGCGGGTCATCTGGGTGGGCTGTGAGCCGGTGCCCGCCCTCGAGTTGCTGCAACACGGCATGGAGCGCGAAATGCAGCTACTGGGGTTCCCCCTCGATGGAAGACCGTTCCAGCCGCATCTCACGCTGGGTCGGGTCCGCCGGGGGGCCGGAGCGCTGCCGGGCTTCGCCGCACTGCTGGACGCGCTGTCGTTCGAGTGCGAGTTCCTGGTAGAGTCGGTCGATCTGATGCAGAGCACGCTCAGCCGGGCGGGGGCGCGTTACACGCGCCGACACGCCGTTCCCTTGGATGCGGGATGATCGTGGGGTGTCTCAAGAGCGCGTTTGCGCTAGTGGGCTGCGCGACGGTCCTGGTCGCCGGGGGCATCGTTGCGTACGAGTACCGGGAGCAGATCGCGGGAGCGGCGCGCTCGGTCTTGCGAGAAGTGGGACATGCCGAAGAGACGGACGGTGCTGCGGGTGAGAGCGTCGGGTGGCCATCGGCCGAGTCGCTCCGGTCCGCGAAACGAAAACGGGCGGCGATGGCCCGGACGCCGGGTCCCGCGTACGTCGTGTTCACACCAGACGAAATGGCGTCGCTCATAGAGGAAGGACTCGAGGCGGCCGCGCGCGCGGCGCTCGACTCGCTGCACGTCGTGGTCTCCGGCGACAGATTCGCGTTGCGCGCGTCGCTCCGGACGAGCATCTTCGGTCGCGAGCTGTTGGGCCCGTTCGAGGGCCTCTTGGAGGATCGGGAGCCACTCGAGATGGCGGGTCCGGCGCGGTTCGCGCGCACCGGCGTGATTGCGTGGCAACCGGACCACTTTCGCCTGCGCGCCTTCCCGTTTCCGCGGGCGCTCGTGCCGCGGCTGGTCAACCGTCTGACCGGTCGGGACGACGGTACCGTGCCGATCCTGGTGCCCGGCACCGTCGGCGACGTGCGGATTCGCGCCGACGGGATAACCTTCTACCGGCGAACCGACTGATGCCGAGACGCGTACTCGTCGTCGATGATGAGGATGGGGTGCGGGAAGCACTCCGGCAGCTTCTCGAATACGAGCAGATCGAGGTGCGGGCGGTGGCATCCGGTGCCGACGCGTTGGACGCCTATCCGGAGTTCCATCCCCATCTGGTATTCCTCGACGTGAAGATGGCGGGTATGGATGGTCTCGAGACGCTCGCCAAACTGCGCCAGCTCGACGCGGCGGCCCAAGTCGTGATGATCTCGGGTCACGGGACCATTCAGACGGCAGTGGAATCCACGCAGCTCGGCGCGTACGATTTCCTCGAGAAACCGCTCGATACCGACCGCGTCCTGCTCACCCTGCGCAACGCGTTCGAGCACGTCGAGCTGGAATCGGAGAACCTGCGACTTCGCGCGAGCATCGAGGATCGCTACGAGATCGTCGGCAACAGCAAAGCGGTCAAGGACGTGATGGCGATCATCGAGAAGGTGGCGCCGACCGGGTCCCGGGTCCTCGTTTTCGGTGAGAACGGGAGCGGCAAGGAACTCGTCGCCCGAGCGCTCCACCGCCGTTCCCCGCGCCGCGACCGGCCGTTCGTAGAGGTGAACTGTGCCGCGATCCCGACCGAGCTGATCGAGAGCGAGCTGTTCGGACACATGAAGGGCTCGTTCACCGGCGCCTTCGCGGATCGTACCGGCAAGTTCGAGCAGGCTGATGGAGGCACGCTCTTCCTCGATGAGGTCGGCGACATGAGTCTGGCCGCGCAGGCCAAGGTTCTGCGCGCCCTGCAGGAAGGTGTGGTGACCCGTATTGGGGCGCCGAAACCGATCCGCGTAGACGTGCGGGTGATTGCCGCCACCAATAAACAGCTGGTCGAGGAGATAGCGGCGGGCCGGTTTCGCGAGGACCTCTACTATCGACTGAATGTCGTCCCCATCGAGGTGCCGCCGCTGCGGGCACGCCGCGGGGACATCCCGATCCTGGTGGAGCGTTTTGTTGCCGAGTTGGGACAGTTCGACGGCTTGCCGCCGAAACGGTTCACCGCCGAAGCCCTCGATGCGCTCTCCTCACGCGACTGGCCCGGCAACGTCCGCGAGCTACGTAACGCGGTGGAGCGGCTCCTCATTCTCTCCCCCGGCGACGTGGTTGACGCGCGTGACGTCCAGCAGGCCGTTCCGACCGGCGGGGATTCGCCGCTGGGCGAGATCGTGAACGTGGGTACGTTCGAAGCCTTCAAGGCGGAAGCCGAGCGCGCTTTTCTGCTGGCCAAGCTGGAAGAGAACGCGTGGAACGTCAGCGAGACGGCGCGGCGGCTGGAGATGCCGCGGAGCAACCTCTACAAGAAGATCGACAAGTACGGGTTGAGTCGGGAGCAGGCGGCCGGCGACTAGGAGAACCCCGTGGTCGCCCGAGTACCGGGGCATCACGGCGCATTTCTGCTCGGCACTGCGATGGTTTCGTCACGTCCGCATGCGCGGGCGCGGCTATCGTCCCCCATGCCTGTCCGTAGGTCGATCGCCGTCATTCTGAGTGCGGGAGGAGCGGAACTCGATCCGCGCACGCTGAGTGATCTGCCGTGTGCGCGAATCGTGCGGGTCGAGTTCGCGTGGGGCGGACGGTCCGCGTGCGTCGCGGCAACGGTCGAGCACGACGTCTCCCCGGCGGTGCTTCTGGCCCGTCTCGGACCGTGGGCGGCGCGACGCGGATGGTCGGTAACCATTGCGCCGTTGCCGAACACACGCTAACGTAAAGTACATGATAGCGTTACCGCCGTTCGCGCAGTTGGCCAGCTCGAACGTTGTGAACAACTCGCATCGTAGCGCGTCTTGTCTCCATTTCCATGCGTCGGTCGCCGCCGTGTTGTCTATCGGCGGCGTTGTAGTTTCTCTCGCGGTCCTAGGGACGCGCACGTGCTATCCCCACGATCCAGTCCTTTCCGGGAGGATACCGATCAGATGCGAATGAGTTCGGCGCGCAGGGTCTCATCGGATGAAGGATCCCTCGACCAATACCTTCGGGAGATCAGCAGGTATCCGCTGATCAATCGCGAGGCCGAGGCCGACTTGGCCCAGCATATCAGAGAGGGGTCCGAGGAATCACTGGATAAGCTCGTGCGCAGTAACCTGCGGTTCGTGGTATCGGTCGCCAAGAAGTACCAGAACCAGGGTGTCAGCCTCTCGGATCTGATCAACGAGGGCAACCTCGGATTGATCCGTGCGGCGCACAAGTTCGATGAGACCAGAGGCATCAAGTTCATCTCGTACGCGGTATGGTGGGTGCGCCAGGCGATCCTCCAGGCGCTGGCCGAGCAGAGCCGGATCGTACGCGTTCCGCTCAACCGCGCTGGCACCCTCCACCGGATCGGTAAACGATCATCGGCGCTGCTTCAGGAACTCGGTCGCGAGCCTACGGTCGACGAGATCGCCGACGGGATGGACATCTCGCGGGACGAGGTGGCGAAGACGCTCTCGATCTCGCAGAGCCATCTGTCTCTCGATGCGCCGCTCACGCCAGGGGAAGACAACAAACTCCTCGACTATCTCCCCGACACGCAGAATCCCGGACCTGATGACGAAACCTTCGAGCACGCCCTCTCGGAATCGATCGAGGAGGTGCTCTCCACGTTAAAGGAACGGGAGGCGAGGATCCTCCGGTTCTACTTCGGTCTCGACGACGAGGAGCCGATGACGCTCGAGGAGATCGGCGGGATGCTCGGAATCACGCGCGAGCGCGTGCGCCAGATCAAGGAGAAGGCGCTGGCCCGCCTCCGGCACGTGAGCCGGGCGCGGGCGTTGGAGAGCTTCCTCATGTAGCAGTGAAAAGTGAAGAGTGAGCAGTGAAAGGTGAAAGGGTGGGAGCAGCGCATACCCCCCTTTTCACCTTTCACCTTTCACCTTCACTATATTGCGAGCCATGTGTTCCACCGCCGTCCCGGTCTTCCCGTCATGAAGCTCGGCGTCATCTCGATGGGCTGCGACAAGGCGACCGTCGATTCGGAGCGGCTGGTCGGCGATCTGGTCGGTCATGGGGCCGAGGTCGTGCGACAGCTGGATGAGGCGGACGTTGTCCTGGTCAATACGTGTGGGTTCATCGACGCCGCCAAGCGCGAGTCGATCGAGGCGATGCTCGAAGCCGCCGCGCTCAAGCGGGAAGGGGGTGTCAAGGCGGTCGTCGCGGTCGGTTGCCTCGTACAGCGCTACCGGGAACAACTCAGCAATGATATGCCGGAAGTGGATCTCTTCCTGGGGTTCGGGGATCTCCACAAACTGGTGCCGGAGCTTGCGGCACGCGGGCTGATCGCAGATCCGATCAGGCTGCATCCTGGCGTACGCCGGTATCTCGGTGACGGCCCTCACGTACGTTATCTCAAGATCTCCGAGGGGTGCGACCATAGTTGCTCGTTCTGCGCGATACCCTTGATGCGCGGCCGGCACCGGTCCGAGCCGCTCGAGCGGTTGGTGCGCGAAGCGCAGCAGCTCGAGGAACAGGGGGCCAAGGAGATCAACCTGGTAGCGCAGGATCTCGGCCACTACGGGCGGGATCTCGGGCGCGATGGACCGAAGCTACCCGATCTGCTCCAAGCCCTGTTGCGCGAGACCGCCGTTCCGTGGTTCCGGCTGCTCTACGTCTATTCGTTCGGCCTCACCGACCGGCTGGTTGATCTGATGGCGCACGAGCCCCGTATCGTTCCATACATCGACATCCCCATCCAGCACGCGGCCGACCGTATGCTCGAGCGCATGCGGCGGCCGGAACGCCGGGACACCATCCGCGAGAAGGTCGGTTGGCTGCGTGACGCTATCCCCGATATCGCCATCCGGAGCACCGCGCTCGTCGGGTTTCCCGGTGAGACGGAAGCTGATTTCCGCGCCCTGTGCGAGTTCGCCGAGCAGGTCCAGTTCGAACGGCTAGGCGTTTTCACCTATTCGCCACAGGATGGGACGCGTGCGGTGCGGGACTACGAGGACGACGTGCCGGAAGACGTCAAACGGGCACGCGAGGAGGAACTACTGGAACTGACACGGACCATATCCGAGGACCGGCTAGCGCGCTATCTGGGGCGGGAGACCGACGTCCTGGTGGACGAGGTGACAGAGCCCGACGAGGACGGGATCACGCACAACGGGCGTGTTCCCTGGCAGGCGGACGACGTGGACGGTGTCACGCGGGTCCGGCGGGGGGGTTGGGTCGAGCCGGGCGAGTTCGTGCGCGTGCGAGTCGAGAACAACGAGGACTACGATTTCGGCGCGGTGGCGCTGGACGGCGCTTCTCGGGCTTAGCGCCGCCGTCGCGTCCTGTGCCGGTCCGAAGACGGCTCCGATACCGCGCGGGGCCGGCTTGGTGCGCGACATTCGGATCGGTCTGGTAGTGGGCGCGTCGCGTGCGACGGTCGGCGGGCGCGGGGCCGTGGCCGCGATCCGGAACGGGCGTCCCGCATTCCGCATACCCGCCGGTCGGAGCGTGACGCTCACGCCCGACGGGCGGGCGTTCCGGGTGAGCGGCGCGCACCGCGGGCGCTACGAGCAGCTATCGTTCGCCAGCCTAGCTGCCGGTCGTCATGTGGCTGTCAACGACAACCGCTACCGCGGCGTGATCGAGGTCATCGTCCGCGACGGCGGCCTCACGGTAATCAACGCCCTGCCGCTCGAGGACTATCTACGGGGCGTCGTGATCACCGAGATGGGACGGCGGCCGCGTTCGGAACGGGCGGCTCTCGAGGCGCAGGCCGTGGTGTCACGCACCTACGCCCTCAAGAACCGCGGCCGGTTCGGGAGCAGTGGGTACGACCTCCACTCCGGGGTGACGGACCAGGTGTACGGCGGGGTCGACCGCGAGACCGACGACGGGGATGCCGCCGTGCGCGCGACGGCCGGCATCGTCCTGGCATATCAGGGTGATCCGATCGTGGCGCTCTTCCACTCCACCTGCGGGTTCTCAACCGCCGCACCGGAAGAGGTGTTCCGCACGGTGCGCGCCACACCGTACCTGCGCCCCGTGTCGGATCGTAGACCGGGGGGCGGGTACTACGGTGACATCGCCCCCCGATTCCGCTGGACCGTCGAGTGGGATGGCAACACCATCCGGGATATATTACGGCGCACGTTGCCTGCGGTCCTCGGCGTGGACCCAGATGCCATCAGCGAGATTCAGGACATCTATGTGCGACGTACCGGACCATCGGGTAGGGCGACGGATGTACGCGTGCGCGTCCCGTCGGGAGAGATCCCGGTCCCGGGTTATGCCGTCCGCCGTGTCTTCGAGACGCCTGAGGGTAGCCCACTCGGCAGCAGCGCGATCGAGTTCACGACCGAGCGCGACGGTAACCGGGTCACGCGCGTCACGGTCTCCGGGCTCGGTTGGGGGCACGGAGTCGGGCTGTGCCAATGGGGCGCCGTCGGACGGGCGCGTGCCGGCCAGGACTATCGAACCATCGTCACGACCTACTTCCCGGGATCGTCACTTGTCCGCTGGTACTAGGCTGGTTCTCGCTCTTCTGCTCGTTCCGGCACCCGCCGCGGCCCAGGGGTTCCTCGAACGGTTCAGCTATGAAGGGTTGCGGCTCTCGGGTATCGGTGTGGATGTCGGGGCGGTGGCATCCGACCGGCTTGCCACCGAGGTGAGCGCCTCGCTCCGGATCGACTATGGGTTCATAGCCCCGCGCATCCGCACGCTGATCGGGGTCAGCTATTTCCGGTCCCGATTCGACGACGACGAGATCGCGGAGTTCGAAGATCGTCTGGGCGACCTCGTAGTCACGAGCGCCCCGTTCTCGATTGACGTCGGCACGATCACCTGGACCAACGTCACGCTCGACCTGGATCTCCAATACCTCCTGGCGGCCGGGCACCGCATCATCCCGTACATCGGCCTGGGAATTGGTGTGCACGTGCGCGATGCCAAGGGAGAGGCGATCGAGGGTACCTTCATCGAGGACGCACTACAAACCGTAGCCGCCGCGCTCAATGTCTCGACCGGATTCGAGGTGGTCCTGCTGAGACATCTGCGATTCACAGCCGAGTTCCGCGGTATCGTATCGAGCGGCCTGATGTCCGCCACGGCGCGCGGCGGGTTCATGGTGCGGATTCCCAGGGACGATCGATGACCAAGCCCACGCGAATCGGTGTCATAGGGATGGGAGCGGTCGCACAGGTCGCGCATCTGCCCGCACTCGCGAGCCACGACAATGTGGAGATCGTCGGCGTCTGCGACATCGACATGCCGAAGGCACGGGCCCTCGCGGCCCGGTTCGACATCCGCGACACATACGACGATATTGAAAATCTGCTCCGTATCGGCCGCCCCGATGCCGTGGTGATATGCACGCCGAACCATCTGCACCAGATCTATGTCGAGACGGCTCTGTCGGCGGGTGTGGCCGTTCTGTGCGAGCGTCCACTCGCGCTCACGGCCGCGGGAGTCGAGCAGATCATCGCGGCGCAGGCGCGGGCCGGTCACCCGGTCATAGTGGGGATGAACCACCGCTACCGCACCGAAGTGCAGGCAGTGCGTGGATTCGTCTTGGGTGGCGAGCTGGGATCGCTCCGCGGTATACGGGCGGGTTGGTACCAGTTTCGTCCGGCGCGCGCGGAGCTGGGATGGCGGCAACGCCTGGCGCAGGCGGGTGGTGGCGCGATGCTGGATCTCGGGCTCGCCGTGCTCGATCTCAGCATCTGGCTCGCGGACAAACCCACGCCGATCGAGGTGACCGCGTCACTGCAAGGGCCGGCAGATTCCGAACTCGAGGACGCCGGCTGCGCGCTAGTGCGATGCGAGAACGACTTCACGATCTTCGTCGATGTGGCGTGGCGATATGTGGGAGACCAGGAACGCTTCTGGGTGGATGTGATGGGCGAGGATGGGTCGGCCCGCGTCTCGCCGCTCCGGGTGTTCAAGGAACTGCACGGAGCGCCGGTAAACGTGACTCCTTCGGGCGCGTCGGGACGTGAGAACCCGTTCGCGACCTCCTATCGCGCGGAGTGGGCGACGTTCCTGGCAGCTGTGCGCGGGGAGGTGCAGGCGCCCTCGATCGACGACCAGGTCCTCCTTCACCGAACCATCGAAGCGATCTACCGCTCGGCGAAGGAAGGCCGCGCGGTCGCCGTGTGAGAGCGCTCGTCCTCCCGAAGAACGACTGGGCGCTCGTCTTGGCGGGCGGGCTGCTCTTCGCGCTGGCTTACCCGCCGTTCCACCTGATTCTCCCGTCATTCACCTGTCTCGTCCCCGCCGTGTGGCTCCTCGTCGCGAGTGCCGATGACGAGCGTCCGCTGCGGCGCCGGCTGGTACAGGGGTTCTGGTTCGGATTGGCAACCAGCGGGACGGTACTGTATTGGATCGTCGTTGCACTGTGGCACTTCACACCGCTTGCGGCAGCAGGGTACGCGGCGACGATCGTGATTCTCGGCATGTACGGCGCGGCCCTGTTCGGCGTGGTCGGATGGATCGTCCAACGGACGAAGCTGTCGCTATTGATCGTGTTGCCGATAGGTTGGACGGCGCTCGAATGGTGGATCGGCCATCAGGGTGACGTGCGCTTCCCGTGGCTGGGGCTAGGGACGTCGCTCACCGGCTACCCGATCCTGGTGCAGATCGCCGACATCGTGGGAGCCCGAGGCGTCACCTTCCTGCTCGTGCTCGCCAACACCGCGCTCGCGCTCGCCTGGCTGCGGCGTCGGGAGAGCCGCGCGATTCGACCGGTCATCGCCGTCGGAGCGGGTGTGGTCGCCGCGCTCGGTTACGGCGCGTTGCGCGCCCGCACGATCACGCCGCGACCCGTCGGGACGATTGCCTTGGTCCAGCCGAACGTCGGGTTCAGCGAGAAGTGGGTCGAGGAGAAACAGCTGGAGAACTTTCGCGATCTGTTGGCGCTGTCACAGGCGGCCATCGATTCTTCCGCGCCCGACCTGGTGATCTGGCCCGAGGCGGTCGTGCCCTCGTTCTATCACCGACCGGGCTGGGAACAGGCGATCAGCGCCCACGTTCGGGCAGCGGCGACGCCGACCCTGGTCGGCAGCATCGACTACGTGCCTTACGAGACCGGCCGCTTGGACCATTGGAACGCGGCGTTCCTGTTTGACCGCAACGGATCGCGCGCCGGGAACCCTCCTTATCACAAGCGGTATCTCGTGCCGATTGTCGAGCGGGTTCCGTTCGTGAACCCGGGCTGGTTCGACCTCCGCTTCTTTGGTGGGTTCAGCGTAGGTGAGCCCGGCGTGTTGTACGATGCTGGGCTCGGCCCGTTCGGCCTGCTGATCTGCTACGAATCGGCTTTCGAAGACATGACGCGCCGCTACCGGGCGATGGGAGCCGATTTCGTAGTCAACATCACTAACGATGCCTGGTTCGGTGAGACGAGCGCGCCGTACCAGCATTTCGCGCACCTCGTGATGCGGGCGATCGAGAACCGTGTGGGCATCGCACGTGCCGGCAACTCAGGTATCTCAGGTTTCGTCGACCCGTTGGGTCGTGCCTACGGGCTCACGCCATTGAACCGGCGGTTGCATTCGGCTGACGTGCTGGTGACCAGCGATACGGTACCCCTCTACACCCGGCTCGGAGACTGGGTTGGACTGCTGAGCCTCGTGGGCACGGCTCTGCTCGTCGGGTTCGCTTCATGGCGGCGGAGCTAGCGCGGCTGGGCGTAGACGTCGGGGGCACGTTTACCGATCTCGTGGCCCTGGAACCGGACGGCGCCGTGCGCGTCACCAAGGTTCCGTCCACCCCTGACGATCCGGCACGTGGCAATTGGAACGCCGTCGACGCAGCCGGCGACATGGATGTCGGTACGATGCTGCACGGGACGACCATCGCCACGAACGCGCTCCTGGAACGGCGCGGCGCCAAGGTAGCGCTGCTCACTACCGCCGGCTTCGAGGATCTCCTATGGCTCAGGCGTCAGGAGCGCGCCGGCCTGTACGATCTCACCCGGCATCACGCTGCGCCGTTGGTCGAGCGTGAGCGAGTGGTGGGTGTCCGTGAGCGCATCGGCGCGCAAGGCGTCGTCCAGGCGCTCACGCCCGAGGAGGTCGACCGCGTCGTCGCGGTGCTGCGTGTCCTCGACCCCGAGGCCGTGGCCATCGCGCTGCTGTTCAGCTTCCGCGACGCCAGCCACGAGCGGACGCTTGCCGGCGCAGTCCGCGACGCGTTCCCCGCGGTCGCAGTAGTAGCGAGCGCCGATCTCCTGCCGGTCTTCCGGGAGTACGAGCGCGTGTGCACCACGGTCGCCGAGGCGTTTCTGCGGCCGGTCGTGGGGGGATATGTCGGCCGGCTCGCAGCGGAAGCGAAACGCCGCGGAATGCACCAGGTGCGTATCATGGCCTCGAACGGTGGGACGCTCGACCCGGCACAGGCATCGCAACGTGCCACATCGCTGGCGCTCTCCGGACCGGCCGGCGGCGTCGAAGGGGCGCGACTGGTCGCCGCGATGGTGGGCGATCGCAACCTGTTGACCCTCGACATGGGTGGTACGAGCGCGGACGCGAGCGTCGTGGTCGAGGGTGAGCCGCTGCTGGAGAGCGGCGGCGAAATCGGTGGCGTGCCGTTGGCGTTGCCGAACGTGCTGATCGAGACCGTGGGCGCGGGCGGCGGGAGCGTCGCCTGGGTCGACGAAGGGGGCGCGCTCCGCGTGGGACCCCGGAGCGCCGGTGCAGTACCGGGGCCGGCCTGCTACGGTAAGGGCGGGACCGACGCGACGGTGACGGACGCGGTACTGGTACTTGGCTGGCTGGATCCCGCGGCACCGCTGGCATCGGAACTCACGCTCGATCTGGTGGCGGCCCGCCGTGCCGTGGGGCGCGTCGCCGAGTCGGCCGGTCTGCCACTCGAGCGATGTGCCGAGGGGATCGTCGAGGTCACCGTGGCGACTATGGTGCGCGCGTTGCGTCGCGTGAGCGTCGAGCGCGGGCTCGATCCGCGTGCGATGACGCTGGTGCCGTTCGGCGGGGCGGGACCGCTGTTCACCTGCCGGTTGGCGGAGAATCTGGGGATGACACGTGCCGTGATCCCGCCGCACGCCGGCGTCCTCTCGGCCCTGGGACTGGCGACGGCGCCGGCCCGCGTCGAGGCGATGGCATCGCTGCATCAGATCGCTACCGAGTTGGCGCCTGCCGAGTGGGAACGCGCGTTCCTGGAACCGGAATCGAAGGTGCGGGCCTCGCTCACCGGCGCCACGGTCGCTTGGTTCGCCGATTGCCGATACCCGGGCCAGGGATACGAGCTTTCGGTGCCCGCCGATAACGGTCCCGCCGCAACGTGCGCAGCGTTCCATCGGATTCACGCGGAGCGCTACGGGCATGCCGACCATGATCGTCAGGTGGAGGTGGTGAACGTGCGGGTGGTGGGGATGCGAGGTGGGGTCGGGGCGGAAAAGATGGAAGGATGGAAGGATGGCATGATGGAAAGACGCAAGGAATTGAGGCCGGGCAACATCCTGGAGGGACCGATCACTATTCCACTGGAAGACTCGACGGTGCGGATCGAGGCGGGTTGGCATGCCACGGTGCACGGAACGGGCGCCTTGATCGTGGAACCTGACTCTACATCTTCTCACCCTCTCACCGCCTGACTGCCATGCTCGACGCCATCGGTCTCGAGGTCATGGCCCATGTCTTCGCCGGCGTCGCGGAGGAGATGGGCGTGGTGCTGGTGGCGAGCGCGCTCTCGCCCAACATCCGCGAGCGGAGGGATTCTTCCGCTGCGCTCTTCACCGCGGACGGGCAGATGATCGCGCAGGCCGCACACATTCCCGTGCACCTCGGTGCGATGCCGGAAGCGGTGATGGCGGTACGGGCGCTGTCGCCGGCGCCGGACGAGACTTACATCGTGAACGATCCGTACACCGGCGGTACCCACCTGCCCGATATCACGCTGGTGCACGCCGTCCGCGCGGACGGGGACGAAGTCGGCGCGTATGCGGTGGTGCGGGCGCACCACTCGGACGTTGGCGGCGCCACACCCGGGAGCATGCCGCCCACCTCCCACTCCATCTTCGAGGAGGGTCTGGTGATCCCGCCGGTACGGTGGGCGAGAGCCGGGAAGACAGACCGCGATATCGAGCGTCTGCTGCTCGCGAATGTGCGCACACCGGAGATGCGACGCGGCGATCTCGCGGCGCAGCTGGCGGCGTGCGAGCGGGGTGCCGAGCGATACCGTGCGATGCTCGCGCGCTGGGGACGGGAATACGTGGAAGGCGCGGTGCGGGATCTCCTGGACTACGCCGAACGCCGAACGGTGGCGGCACTCGCCGCGCGCGTACCGGACGGAAGGTACGAAGCGCGCGACTGCTTGGAAGGCGACGGTGTCACCGACGACGACATCGAGTTGCGGGTGGTGATCACCGCGAAAGGCGGGCGCCTCCGTATGGACTTCACCGGCACCGCGCCGGCCACGGCGGGCAACGTCAACTGCCCGATTGCCGTGACCCGTTCGGCCGTGCTGTTCGTGGTGCGGTGTCTCGCAGGTGACGTCCCGACGAACGGCGGCGTACAGCGCGCGGTCACCGTCTATGCCCCGGCGGGCACGGTGGTGAATGCCGCGTGGCCGCGGCCGGTCGCCGCAGGGAACGTTGAGACGTCGCAGCGCATCACCGATCTCCTGTTCAGTGCGCTGGCCGAGTGTGCGGACGTCCCCGCGCAGGGTCAAGGTACGATGAACAACATGGTCTTTGGCGGGGACGGCTGGACGTACTACGAGACTCTCGGTGGTGGGCAGGGAGCGTCGTCGACGGGTGACGGCCCCTCGGGCATCCACGTCGGCATGTCCAACACCCGGAACACGCCCGTCGAGGTGTTCGAGCTGGAACATCCGATGCGGATACGCGTCTATGCGTTGCGTGCCGGTTCCGGCGGCGCCGGGATACACCGCGGCGGCGATGGTGTGATCCGCGAGTACGAGGCGCTGACGGAGATAGACGCCAGCCTGATCGGCGAACGAAGACGGTACGCGCCGGGCGGTGGCCATGGCGGCGAGCCGGGGAAATGCGGTGAGAATTTTTTCAACGGCGAACCGGTTCCGGGCAGGATCGCGCTCACCATGCGGCCCGGTGACGTGCTGCGGATCGAAACCCCCGGAGGTGGAGGCTGGGGCGCGCCCGAGGACCTGTCGGCGACGTCATCCTGAGCGCAGCGAAGGATCTGCCGGAGAGGTGGTGGACAGCGGCTGAGAGCCGCTGGGGCTAGTCCCCGTCCGTCTGGTCGAACACCTTCGCTTCGGTGAAGAGCCGGAACAGCTCGCCGTCCAGCATCCCGCCCTTCACTTCCTCGTCCATGATATCCAACGCCCGCGGTAACGGCACGGCGCGTTTGTACGGCCGATCCGAGGCGGTGAGCGCGTCGAAGATATCCGAGATGGTCATCATGCGCGTCTGGATCGGGATCTCTACGCCCGCGATCTTTCGCGGGTATCCACTCCCGTTCAGTTTCTCATGGTGCCCGTAGGCGATGTACGGAATGTTCTGCAGCTCCTTGGTCCACGGGATCTGAAGCAGGAACTGGTAGGTGTGGGAAACGTGGCTCTCGATCTCGAGCCGTTCCTGCTCGTCGAGACTCCCCTTGCGGATCGTCAGGAAGCGGATCTCGTCACCGGTCAGATATGGTTGCTCGTTTCCCTCGAAATCCTCGTAGTACTCCTCGGCGTAATGGAGCAGCTCCTCGAAGCTGCCCTCCGGGAGAACCGTTGGCTCGTTCGATTCGAGCACGAGCTTCATGAACTCGTCCAACTCGGCGAGACGCTGCTCGTGGCTCTGGCGCAACGTGCGGCAGAAATCCTCGTATCCGTTCGACCCGTGTTCCTCGAGATACTGTGCCCGTTGCTCGTGGAAATCGCGTTCGGTAGTGCGGCGTATGAACGCGAACCGCTGGCGGAGGAGCGCGAGATCGGTGGCGTAGAGCTTCTTCGCCTTGACGAGTACCTGCTCCCGCACGCCGACCTTGCCGAAGTCGTGCAGCAGTCCGGCGTAGCGAATCTCACGCAGGTCCTGGCGCGTGAAGGAGACGTGCTTGTATTGCCCGTCACCGGCGCGGTCCACCGTCTCCGCGAGCGCCACCGTCTTCGACGCGACCCGGCCGGAGTGCCCGTACGTCGTCGGATCGCGTTGCTCGATCGCGGTTACCGCCGCCTTGACGAACCCCTCGAAGAGTTGCTCGATGCTCTGGTAGAGCTGGCTGTTCTCGATCGAGACTGCCGCCTGGCCGGCGAGCGACGCAACCAGCTCGACGGTGCGACCGCTGAAGGTGGTTATCTCGCGCCCGAAAGCCTCGGGGACGGTGAGCTTCGTCTCGAAATCGCGCTTGCGGTTGATGAGCTGCAACACCCCGATCACCTCGCCCTTGTGGTCGGTCATCGGGATCGTGAGCATCGATTTCGTGCGATAGCCGTACTTCTCATCGATCGATCGATTGAAGCCGTACTCGCCATCTTCCGGCAGCTCGTAGGCGTCCTCTATCACGAGTGGCTCGCCGGTGCTCGCCACGTATCCGGCGATGCTCGCCCGGTTGAACGGGATCGTGAACTCCACGAGCGGGATCTCGGGACGCGAATAGTTCTGGGAGAGTTTGAAGCGCAGGCACTTCTCGCCGTCCTCCGGCTCCTCCACCAGGTACAGGCTGGCGGCGTCGGCGTTGGTCAGCCGGCGCGCTTGGAAGAGGATCATCTCGAGCAGCGTATTGAGGTCACGCTCGGTCGAGAGCGCCATCCCGATGCGCGTCAGCTCGTTCAGCTCGCGGGTGCGGTTGGCCGCTTCGTGTCGCGCACGGGATGCGTCGGTCCGCGCCAGCGCCTCGCGGTACGCCGAGCGGAGTGCGACCAGGAGCTGGCGCTCCCCATACGGCTGCGGCAGATAGGCGCTGACCAGCTTCTCTTGGACCCGATCGGAAAGGTCGCGCTCGTCGGGCGCTCCTATGGCGATGACCGCGCCGCCCTCGTCCACGAAACGGCGCAGGTCGCCCGGTGGGAAACGGTCCAGGCTCTCGCTGTCGAGCACGAGGGCCGTGGGCATGCCCCGTGGACGCAGCTCGCCGGGCATGGTCACCTCCACGGCAGCGACCTGCTCGGCTGTGAGCGCGTCCGCGATGGCCTCCACGGAGAATGTCGGCGGGTGAAGCAGCGTGTATTTCACCGTTCGCTCCTCGTGCTGTCCGGGCGGGGCGGCGGGCGAACCCCCGTCAGCATGCGGGTCGGGCGCCGGCTCACCTGATCGGCGAAATGTTCCAGAACCTGGGCGGAGCGCAAGAGCAGGGCCGTCGTCTCCCGGATCACGTCCTTGTTCTCTAGTGCGATGACATGCGCGGTCGTCACCAGGCTGTCCATGCGGCGGAGCAGCACGCGCGTGTCCGAGAGCACCACGGTTATCGAGTCGTGCATCGGTGCAATCCGCGGCTCGATGGCGGCCATGATGCGGTTCGTGCGATCGAGATTGGCGGACAGCTTGGTCAGCACCTCCTGGATCAGCGGCCCGTTGGCCGCCATCAAGCTCTGCGTCTGGCGCAGCGCGGAATTAGTGCGGTCCATTAGGGAACGCGTGTCGGCGAGCGCACCGCTCAGCTCCCCGCGCGCGTTGTTCGCGATCTGGGCCAACGCGTCCAGCACGGACTCCAGTCGGTCTGAGGGGATCGTGTCACCTGCGGTGAGGAAGGCCCCCGGGAACGAGTCGGGCACCACCAGCTCGACCTCCGCGGGCGCGATCGGCGTGGGCTGGGAGATCACCGCGCGCGTGCCGACGGGGAGGGTCAGTTTCTCCCCGTTGGGAAACTCGTCCAGCAGCGATAGCCGGGCCACGAAGGTGATGGCGCCTGTGGTGGAATCGATTACCGGGCTCACCTGCCGCACGCGTCCCACGCTCAGTCCGCGGAGGACGACGCGTGTGTCCTGCGTCAGGGCCTTGGCCGATGTGATCCGGATGAACAGATCGTAGCGCTTCTGTCCCAGACCGCTGGTCGCGATCAGCGCACCGACGACGATGCCGACGCTGATCAACATGAAGAGTCCGACGAGGAAATCGGTGCGTTGCGTGTTCACGGTCAGTTCAGGGCTCGGTCTGGAACTCCCCCCGCACCAGACGGTAACGGTGCTCGATGCGGGGACGTAGGCGATCCGGGAGGAACTGTCCGGTGACGAATACCGTTCGACGCGCTCCTTCCGCTAGCTCCCCACCGCGCGCGGTCTCGATCAGCTCGATTTGCGCGCGTCCCGCAATCCCATCGAACGGACGGTCCATGATCACCAGATCCGGATCGAACGCGAGAGCACGTGCCAGCGCGGCCCGGCGCCGCTGTTCGCCATCCGCATCCGCCGGCCGCAGGTCCGCGACCGCGTCAAGGCGCACCTGGGCCAGCATGATCCGGAGACGCCCGTCGATCTCGCGCGGCGACATCGTGGTGCCGAACCTGAGCGGGAGAGCAACGTTGTCGGCGAGCGAGAGATTCTGCAACAGCCCGTCTCCCGCAGGAACGTATCCCACGCGGCGCCGGAACGCGAGGGCGGCGCGGCGCGGCATGGCGTGCAGGTCCTCACCGAGGACGAGCGCCCGTCCCCCGGGAAGCGGCGTGAGGCCGAGCGCGAAGGGTGCGAGCCGGTTTACGCCGCTCGCCGCGTTCCCGACGATCGAGACGGTGAGATGCGCGGGCACGGTCAGCGACACGACCCCGCCGTACGGGCCGTCCAACACCACGTCCTCGAACACCAGTGGGTCGGTCACAGCGTGATCGCTACGAAGAGGGCCGAACAGACGAAGATCATCAGGAGACTGAATACCACAGCCTGACTCGACGCAACGGGAACCTCGGTTGGGCGTCCCGCGACGGCCAACCCGAAAAAACTGGGCACGATGCCGATGACGATGCCGAAGACGAGCCCTTTGGCAACCGTGAGCCAGACGTCCCGCAGTGAGAGCGAGCGCAGCACGATGTCGAAGTAACGGGTGCTGCTCATCCCGTTGGCGGAAGCGGCCACGAACCCCGACACCAACGCCACGACGTCGAACACGATCAACAACCCGAAAACTGATACGATCGCCGCGACGAAACGCGGGAGCACGAGGTAGTGGATGGGGTCGATCCCTATTCCCTCGAGGGCGTGCACCTCCCCCATCACCTTGTTGGTGGCCAGCTCCGCGGCTATGGCGGTGCCGGAACGGCCCGCGATGAGAACGGCTGTCACCAGTGGTCCGAGTTCGCGGACGATCGCGATCACCATTAGGCGCCCGATCAGCTCGGTAGCCCCTAGACGGCCCAGCTCCCGGACCGCCTGGGAGATGACCAGGAAGCTCATGATCCCTGACAGGACGATGACCAGGGGAATCGCCTGGATGGCGCTGAACCAGACCTGGTTCAACATGACCCGCCAGACTACCAGGCGGCCTGCCTGTGGTAGCGAGACCGAAGCGGAGAGGATGTCGAGGAAGAAGCGCGCCAATGCCCCACCACGGGCGACCTGGCGCGCCACTCCCCGGCCCAGTGCTGCGATTGGCGCTGTCACGCGCCGACTGTACTACCCGCGGCCGATCTGTTGCAGGGCGGCGTCGACTTCCGTATAGCTTGGGAAGATCTCCTTCGCACGCGCGAACAGCACCGCCGCCCGGTCGTTCTGCCCGCGTTCTGCGTACAGCAGGCCGCGCGTGTACAGGGTGACCGCCTCGGTGGGGATAGCGCGCGATTCCCGCGACTGACGCACCTGAGCCGGTAACGGCGGCAGATTCAGGCCGTTCGTGAGATTGATGGCCGCCTCGACGACGATGTCGTACAGATCCTCACGTTTCTTGCGCACCCGCTCGGTCCGCACGATCTCCGACGTCTCGACGTTCACGACCCGCAGGTCGAGCCGGAAATCACCGTAGAAGTCGATGAACCCGCCCAGCACGACGTAGCGCGCGCCCACGATCCTGCCGATCTTTGCGGCTGTGTTGGCGTCCACGCGGCCCGTGGCGCCGAGGTCCTGCTCCCGGATGATTTCGTTGATCCGCGAGCGATCGACCACTCGGAGCCCCGGGTTCTGAGCGAATTCCGTGGTCAGCATCTGCTGGAGACCGACCTCGAGTGCCGCGAAGTTCTCGGCGTCCTGGCCATAGGAGCCTCCGTTGTCGAACCGCATCACCGCGATCCCGGGCCGTGTGTCCTGAGCCCGTGCCGGTTCGGCCAGCAATGACGCCGCGCCGGCCACGAGGCCGAGGGCAAGAAGGGAACGCCAGCGCATCTGTGTATCCTCCACCTAGAGTGTCAGTTCCATACCTTCGGCCGCCGCCACCACCTCGAGCGCGCCGGACAACCGTTGGGCCTCAGTACTCGCTTCCTCCACGAGTCGGTCCATCGTGTCGTCATCGTGTTCCGGCCGGTGGTGAAACAGCATCAGCTTCTTCACCCCCGTCTCGGCGGCCAACGCCACCGCCTCGGCATGCGAGGAATGTCCCCATCCGCGATGCGCATCGAGTTCGTCGGTTGTGTACATCGCATCGTGTATCAGGACATCCACACCCGAAAGAAACCCGACAAGCTGCTTCCGCCACTCGTCCCGGCCTACCTCGTAATCTCCGCCCGGCCCCAGCTCGTTGTCTGTGACGTAGGCCATGCTGGCCCCGCCACCCAACGGCGTCAGGCGGTACCCCAAGGTCACGCCCGGGTGCCGTAGCCGCATGGCCTGCACCTCGAAGCCGTTCACCTCGAACGTCCCCTGCTCCACATGCTCGACCGAGAGATCGGCCGCCAGCGCGTCGAGCGGTACGGGGAAGACCACCGGGTCCATCTGGTCCCGCAGAATCCGCTCCAGCGGGACGTCGCCCTGCCGGGGCCCGCAGATCCGCGCCTGGTTGGCCTTCCTGAAGAAAGGCGCGAAGAACGGCAGACCCTGAATGTGGTCCCAGTGCGTATGCGTCACCAGGAGTGCCACCGTCAGCGCGTCGTTGCCGTTACCGACAAGCGTTTCCCCCAGGGGCCGGATACCGGTGCCTGCGTCGAGAATCACCAGCTGGTCGCCGTTCGACCCGTCGGTCTGAACAGCGACGCAAGAGGTGTTCCCGCCGTACCGCGCTGTGAACGGTCCCGGAGTCGGGATCGAGCCCCTTGCCCCCCATACGGTTACGCGATAAGTCATGGGCCGGGTGCGTCCCCCATTGCCATACAAAGTACGGGAAAGACGGGTGGAAGGGCTAGACGGGGGGTCACCGGCCGAGGGTGACATGGCTCACCCGAGCCCGGCGGTCCCTTTGAGCGCCGTCCGGTCCTTGATGGTAATGGCACGGCGGTTGACCTCGATCATCCCCTTGTCGGCCAGGTCCCGCATCGTGCGGGAGACGGTCTCCCGGCTGGATCCGATCATCTGGGCGATCGTGTGATGGGTCACCCGACGGGTGATCGTGACACCGTCGTTCTCGTCGGCCAGCTCGAGCAGGAGGCGCGCGACCCGTCCCATCACGTCGAGCAGCACGAGCGAGCCGATCTTGTCGTCGGCCCGGCGCAGGCGGTGGGACAGCGCGAGCAACAGACCGAGCGCAATGCGCGGGTGCGCCTCGAGGGCGTTCTGGAAATCCTCCCGGCGCAATACCAACAGGTTGGCGTCCTCCATGGCGATCACGTGGGCCGAGCGGGGCTCGTCGTCGATCAGGGACATCTCGCCGAAGAAGTCGCTCTCACCCAGGACGGAAAGGATCACCTCTCGTCCGTCCTCGCCTATGAGCACGACCTTCACCTGCCCGGTCACCACGATGTACAACGCGTCACCCGGGTCGTCCTCGAACAGAATAACCGAGTTCTTAGGGTAGGTGCGCTCGCGTGCCGCTTCGGCGACACGGGCCAGCTCGGCCTCTCCCAGCCGGGAGAAGAGCGGAACCCCGTGCAGAGTGTCGGCTACGGGCATTGGGACAGGTTCATGAATGAGAATCGAGACTGGGCTAGCCTAGAGTATGCTGCGACGGAAGTGCTGTCAATCAGGCATCCGTTGGCTCGCTTGCCGCCAAGTGAAGGCGCCAGTTATATTGTGCGGCGTGGAACGCCGGCCGACAAGTTGCGGACGGGCGCGGACCCTGTGATTCTGAAGGCCTGAACGACGTATGCCGCGGATGTCGGCGCGAGGAGCAGTCAAGTGAAAGCGGACATTCACCCGAACTATCAGCGCACGATCGTACAGTGCGCGTGCGGGAATACCTTCGAGACGCGGTCGACCCAGGAGTCGATCCACGTCGAGATCTGTGCGCAGTGCCACCCGTTCTTCACGGGCAAGCAGAAGCTCGTGGACACCGCGGGCCGCGTTGAGCGGTTCCAGCGGCGGTACGAGAAGAGCGGGGCCGGCAAGGGGACCTGACGTTGGAGGCGCGGCTCCAGGCCGCGCTCGCCCGCGCGGAAGAGGTCGAGCGTGAGTTGGCCGAGCCGGAAACGACGCGGGATCCGGCCAAGCTGAAGGCTCTCGGGAAGGAACTCGCCCGCCTGAGTCGTATTCGGCAGGCGGCCGAACGCTACGACAAACTCACCGACCAAGTCGAACAGGCGCACGAGATGGCGCGGGATTCCGATCCCGACCTGGTCGAGCTGGCTCAGGTCGAGATCGAGACGCTCGAGCCCGAGCTGCGGGTGGTCGCGGCGCGGCTGCACGACCTGCTCGTGCCACCCGATCCGCTGGACGACCGCGACGTGATCGTAGAGATCCGAGCCGGTACCGGTGGGGACGAGGCGGCGCTGTTCGTCGCCGATCTCCTGCGCATGTATACGCGGTTCGCAGAGCGTCGGCGCTGGAAGATCGAGATGGTGGAGCTGTCGGAAGGGAAGGTCGGCGGTGTGAAGGAAGCCATCTTCTCCGTTCACGGCGACAGCGCGTTCGGTATGCTGCGCCACGAGTCGGGCGTCCACCGCGTGCAGCGCGTCCCCGAGACCGAGGCCCAAGGACGCATCCATACGTCCGCCGCCACCGTCGCCGTGCTCCCCGAAGCCAAAGACATCGATGTCAAGATCGAGGACAAGGAACTCAAGATCGACGTGTTCCGCTCGTCGGGCCCGGGAGGGCAGAGCGTCAACACCACTGATTCAGCGGTACGGATCACGCACCTCCCGACAGGGGTCGTCGTCCAGTGCCAGGACCAGAAATCGCAGCTCCAGAACAAACTGCGTGCGATGGAGGTGCTGCGCGCCCGGCTGCTGGACAGGATGATCGCCGCACAGGAAGCCGAACGGGCGCGCGAGCGGCGCGCGATGGTCGGCACGGGCGACCGCTCGGCCAAGATCCGGACCTACAACTTCCCGCAGAACCGGGTGACCGATCACCGCATCAATCTCACCCTGCATCGGCTCCAGGAGATCCTGGACGGGGACCTCGATGAACTGATCGAGCAGCTGCGGCGCGCTCATCGGGCGGAGCAGGTGGCCTGACTAACCCCGGGCTGACGCCAGGGGTCGGTAGGGAGTTGCTCTCTCTTGAACCGGTAGAGAGGTCTGAGGCAGGTGACCAGCATCCGGGACGTACTGGAGGACGGGGCGGCGGTTCTCGCAGGCGCAGGGGTGGCGGAGGCGAAGCGGGAGTCCCTCGTGCTTTGGGCCTCGGTGATGGAGTGCTCGCCGGGACAGGTCTGGCTTCAACGGGAGGTCGGTGCGGAGACCGCGCTTGTGGGGCGGTTCCGCGAGGCGGTTGAGCGGCGTGCGCAGGGGATCCCGGCGGCCTACGCTACGGGCACGGCGGCGTTCCGCACCCTCGAGCTCAAGGTCGACCCGCGGGTTCTCATCCCGCGCCCGGAAACCGAGGGTATCGTCGATCATGTGTTGGCCCACTTCGCCGTCCTCCCGTACTACCGTTCCCTCGTTTCCTCGGACGGGGTGCCGGGGAAAGAGCGGAGCTGGGGTGTAGCGGCCGATGTCGGGACCGGCAGCGGCTGCATCGCTCTCAGTCTGGCCGTGGAAGGGAAGTTCGAGCGGGTGATAGCGACGGATGCTTCGGAGGGGGCGCTGGAGGTGGCGAAGGAGAATGCCAGACAGCTCGGCGCGGGTGTGGAATTTCGCCTTGGCGATCTCGTCTCACCGCTCGCCGGCGAGACCGTCGACGTCCTCGTATCCAACCCACCGTACGTGACCGATGCCGAGTGGGAGGCGCTCGACGCGGCTGTCAAGGATCACGAGCCGCGTGATGCATTGGTGAGCGGTGCCGACGGTCTGCGGGCCACGCGTGCGCTGATCGAAGGCGCTTCCGACATCGTGTGTGCGGGCGGTCTTCTCGCTATTGAGATAGATTGCAGGCGTGCGGGAGCGGTCCTCGAACTCGCGCGGGACGCCGGCTGGTCGACCGCGCGGATCGAACACGATCCGTTCGACCGCCCGCGCTACTTGCTTGCCATCAGGGGGACTGCGTGACGGTGCCAACCCACATGAGTCCGCCCGCGCCGTTTCCACATGAGGAGTCCTCGTGATCATGGAGAAGGCGCAGGAAATCGGTCGATTGATAGGACAGAGCGACGAGTACCGGGCGCTCAAGCGCGCAGACGAGCGCGTGAATGATCAGGCCGACATTCAGGAGAAGATGAACCGGGCGGCCGCCTTGGCTCAGGAGATCGACCAGATCACGGCCGACGGCTCGGAGCCGCCCAAGGATAAGGTGGATGAGTACGATTCGCTCGTCAGCGCCGTTCAAGCCGAGCCCAGCTATCAGGGTGTGGTCGCCGCGCAGTCCAACTTCGACAAGCTCATGGCGAAGGTGAACGCGGAGATCATGGAAGGGATCAAGAAAGGCGCGGAGAGCCCGATCATCACTCTGAGTTAGGTGGCCGGCATCTTCCTGGTCGTCGAGGGTCCTGAAGGGGCGGGGAAGACCACCCTCGCCCGGGGGCTGGCGCGGCGGTTGCGCTCCCTCGGGATCGATCCCGTCGAGGTGCGCGAGCCCGGCGGCACACCCGTCGCCGAAGCGGCCCGGCAGGTCGTGCTGGATCCGGAGTTGGAGACCGGACCGGTCTCGGAGCTGTTCCTGATCCTGGCCGCCCGCGCCGACCTCGTAGCACGGATCATCCAGCCGGCACTAGATGCTGGCCGAGTCGTTGTTTCCGACCGGTACGATCTGTCAACGGAGGCCTACCAGATCGCGGGGCGCGGGCTCGACCGTGATAAAGTGTTGCAGGCCAATGCCATAGCGACCGGCGGGCTCGAACCCGACCTCATGCTGGTACTGGACTTGCCAGTGCACGTGGGCAGGGCCCGGCAGGGCCGCCAGGGGAAGGAACCCGATCGGCTCGAACGCGCCGAGGAGGCGATGCACGAGCGGGTCACCGATTTCTTTGCGGGGCTGACCGGCGCGGGGGTGGTGCATCTCGACGCCACGCGTGAGCGCGAGATCGTGGAGGAAGCGGCTTGGGCCGAGGTCATCGCTCGGTTCGGGGAAACAATAGGGGCGCATGCGGGTTAAGTTGGGGCGTGCAGGTCGATTGATGCAGGCTATTGGGGGAGCTTCATGAGACGGAAGACCGTCGTTTTGCTCGGACTGGTGGCATTCATCGCCTTTCTCTCGGGTGGCTGGCTGTTGCAGCGCGGGGGGGCGCGGGCTGGGAACATCTATCAGCAGGCGCGGATGTTCGAGAGCGTCGTCGCGTATGTTGCCGACTACTACGTGGATTCGCTCGGGGAAGGGCAGGTCTACGACATGGCGATTGACGGGTTGCTGCGGGAGCTGGGCGATCCGTATACGACGTTCCTCCGTCCCGATGATTTCGAGCGGCTGAGGATCAGTACCACCGGTAACTACGGTGGGCTTGGCATTCGGATCGAGGTGAGCGACGGATGGATCACGGTCGTCGCTCCGTTGCCCGGGACACCGGCCGAGCGTGCCGGGGTACAGGCCGGCGACAGGATCATCGAGGTGGACGGCGAGTCCACGCATGAATGGGCCATCGATCACGCCGTGAGTGAGCTGCGGGGTCCGGCGGGCGAGCCCGTGGACATCACCATCGCCCGGCCAGGCATTCCCGTGCCGTTGGAGTTCACGATCGAGCGAGCGCGTATCCACGTGAAGTCAGTGCAGTACGGTACGGTGTTGCCGGGCGGGATCGGGTACGTGCAACTCGCGACCGTGAGTGAGGCGTCCGCACGCGAGCTGGCGGAGGAGATCGAGCGGTTGCGTGGGGAAGGTGCGACATCGCTGATCCTGGATCTACGCAACAATCCCGGTGGGCTGCTGAACGAGGGGGTCGCCGTTACAGATCTCTTCCTCGACAAAGGACAGGTAGTGGTGGAGACGCGGGGGAGGGCGCCGGGTGCTTCGGCGGTCCATCGGGCGGCGCGTGACCAGCAGTGGGCCGATATGCTGCTGGTCGTGTTGGTGAACCAGAACTCGGCGAGCGCCGCGGAGATCATCGCCGGCGCGCTCCAGGATCACGATCGCGGCCTCATCCTGGGTGCAACGACGTTCGGTAAGGGGTTGGTCCAGACCGTGTTCGAGCTGGGTCCGGGTCAGCAGGCGCTGAAGATCACGACGGGCCGCTGGTACACTCCGAGCGGTCGCGTGCTCGAGCGGCCGGACCAACAGGATCGGACGCGCATCGCCGCCGTGGTAGCGCCGGACGAGGAGCCGATCACGGCCGTCACGGCGCCCGAGCCGCCCGACTCGCTCCGGTTCTATACCGATGGCGGCCGTGTCGTCTACGGTGGTGGTGGGATTCGGCCCGACCTGGTCGTCGCGCTCGACGGGCTGAACGAAGCCGGGCAGCGGTTCGCGCGGGCGTTGGGGCGGCGCATCCCGGACTATCGGTCGGCGCTCACCACGTACGCGCTCGAGATCAAGGGCGAGGGGAAGATCAAGGACCCCGATTTCTCCGTCACGCGTGCCATGCGTACGGAGCTGGTGCAGCGGCTCGAGGAGCGGGGCATCGACCTCGCCGATTCCGTCTGGGCAGGTGCCGCCGAGCTGCTCGATCTTCAGATCGGGTACGAGGTGACGAGGTATGTCTTCGGGCGGCCGGCAGAGATCCGGCGGCAGATGCAGCGGGACGCGCAGGTCAAGCAAGCGATCGCGCTGCTGCGCCAGGCGACGACGCCGAACGAGCTGTTGACGTTGGCCATGCGGGCGCAGGAGGACAGCTCGCGCAACTGAACTCTCCCTTGGCCCCGGGCTGACCCCCGGGTTCGGCGGTGGCGGCGGGACTCAGGGCAGACCCGGTGACCGCGGTGCTACATTCCCCGGATGAAGATCGGAATCGTTGGGGCGGGGCGGGCCGGTAGGGGACTCGGTCTGGCACTCCAGGAGGCCGGTCACGAGGTTTACCTGCACGGGCGGCGGCGGGCGGATGTGCCCGCGCCGCTCGTCTTTTCGTATGGCGGTCAGCCGCCATGGCTCGCCGAGGTCGGCGTGATCATCCTCGCCGTCCAGGACCATGCCATCGCGTCGGCCGCGGCGGAGGCCGCGGAATGGGGTGGGGTGACGCGGGATCACGTGGTCCTACACCTCTCCGGGATCCTCGATGAAGCACCGCTTCGGGTGCTGGAAGTGACCGGTGCTGCCCTGGGTACGATGCATCCGTTGCAGGCGATGGCGGCCGCGGAGACGGCCGCCGAGCGACTGATAGGAGCGCTCGCCGCCATCACCGGCGATCCGCGTGCTACGAAAGCGGCGCGAGAGATCGCCGAGAGCCTGGCAATGGTGCCGGTGGTGATCGATCCCAAGGTGAAGGCGAAGTACCACGCGGCTGCGGTGATCGCGTCGAACTACCTGGTTGTCCTGGCAGCAGTGGCGGAACAGTTGATGGTTGAGTGCGGCCTCGACGAAGAGACCGCTCGGCGCGGGCTGGGCCGGTTGATGGAAGGGACGTTACAGAACGTCGCGCGCGCTGGTCCGCGTCAGGCGTTGACGGGGCCGGTCGTGCGAGGGGACGAGGAAACGTTATCCAAGCATCGCGAGGTGTTGCCGCCGCGCGTGTTGGAGCTGTACCGGGCGCTGGGAGCGATGGCGCGGGAGATGGGGCGGCGCGACTCCCGTGATTGAGTGCCTAGCGTTTGTCGGCGCGCGACCGGCACCGTCGTCCATTATTGACTTGTCTTCACAAACTGATCAGGGTTCTGTGAGGCTACGCCGGTAGGTTTGTTGAGAAGACCGGTGAGGTCAAACCCGGTCTCGTACTGGCAAGGGGGGATCATGCAGCTCAATCGTAGCTGGAAACTGGGTATTGGCGCCCTGGCTGTCGTGGCGCTTGGCGGCGTAGGGCTCGCCACATTCTCGAGCGCGGCGGCGGCGCGCCCCACGATCACCGTCTACAAGACCCCTACCTGAGGGTGCTGCTCCAAGTGGGTCGTGCACCTACAGGAACACGGATTTGAAGTTGAAACCAGAGATGTGCCGGACTTCTACGCGCTTGCCGTCATTCGGGCCGACCACGGCGTACACGATGCCCTCGCAGGCTGCCACACCGCCGTCGTCGACGGCTACGTCGTCGAGGGACATGTCCCCGCGGACGTGATCGAGCAAATGCTCGAGGAACGCCCGGCCATCACGGGGCTTGCGGTGCCAGGGATGCCGGAAGGATCACCCGGGATGGAAGGTCCCAATCCGGAGCCGTACGCGGTGTTCGCGTTCGATCGTACCAGCCCACCGTCGGTCTACGCCCGGCGCTGATCGCGGGCGTCCGATGATGATTCGCCCGGCTTGGTAGCGGCGCGCGGACTTTTCGTTGCGACCGCTCGGGATACCGACCCCAGTGTCGTGTCGCGAATCGCCCCTAGCCCGCCGGACAACTGAGCCGGATCTTTCAATCACAGCTATTCGCGCAAGACGTTCATCGCGACGGAACTCTCGAGTCCACCATCACCGGAGGTGACGGATGCGTCGCAAGCGAGTTGCCGTGATCGTCAGCGACTTCCATATCGGTCAAGGGGATCGGTTGGATTCGTTCAAGTACGACAAGAAACTGCTGAGGTTTTGCTCCGATCTGCGGCAGTACGTCGACCGGGAAGGTGTGGAGCTGACGCTGGTGATGAACGGAGATATGCTCGACCTCTGGGCGATCGTGCCTGCCGCCGAGGTGTTACCGGGCGCGGTGCGGAGACTCACGGCGGACCTGGAGTTCCCGGCACGAACCCCGCGCGCGCGGCAGAAGGCCGTCCGTCGGGGAAAACGGCAGATCACAGCCGCGTTCCGCGCGCACCCCGCAGTGGCGCGGGCGGTTGTGGGATTGCTGCTGCAGCCGCGAACGCGTCTGGTATACCTTCCCGGCAACCACGACCACGCGATGGTTCATCCGGATCTCCAGGATCACTTCCGCACGACCATCAGCCGCGTCGGCGGATCGGACGTGGGCGCTCGGATCGAGTTCGAGTTGTACTACGAGGATCCGGATCTCGGGCTCTACGTAGAGCACGGCAACCAGTTCTCCGAGGACTCGGACTACAACCGTTTCGACGTGTTCGACGAAGAGGCGGCGGGCTTCTACTTCCTGCGGTTTGTCTGGAATCGCATCCGGGCCAGCTACAGGTTCGGCGATCGGCCGTTCACCGAGGCGCTGGGATGGATGTTGAACCGTACCTTTGGTGGCGCGGGCAAACAACCTCAGGCACTCAAGTTCTTCCTGGAGTACTTCGAGGCGTTCGATTCCGGGATCGTCCCGTTCATGCCGCCGCAACCGGCGCTTCAGGCTGTTTACCGCGAGTGGAAGGCTCAGGGCCGGAAACTGGAACCGGATGATCTCCTCGTCGCTGCGCTGGCACAGGTGTTCACTCGGGCGAAGCGCAAACACCGCAAGTTCGAGCGGAAGCCGCCCGGCGCTCCGCCGGGCGGGATCTCACGTGTCCGGAGCATCGGCCTCCCAGGCCGGACCGTTCCGGTGAACTGGGGCGCCCACGTCGATGAGTACTGGGAGGGTGCGATGTCGATGTTCACTGGGAAGCACGATCCGTTCCCGCGCCTGAGCAGGCAGACCTACGCGACGATAGTGCTGGGACACACCCACCGACGGCGGTACGTGTTCCTCCCGGCCAAGGATGCCAGGGGCGGGCGTTACATCAACTCCGGGAGCTGGACGAAAGACAAGAAACCCACGTACGTCTGGGTGTCTGACGGGGGGGATCCGCGGGAGTGGCGGGGACTGAAACAGCTATAGCGGTACGGAAGTGTGGCTCATGAGCACCCATCCCCGGATCGAGCTGCGATAGGCGGAGTGGGGGTGGGGGTGCGGCGAGGAGACTAGACGCCATATCGACCGATGCCGCAGAACCCGGGCAAACGATGACCGCTTCCAGCGAAACGATCGCCCGCATCCACCGCGAGGCACCGCTCACGGACGTCCACGCACATCCGTCGATGAAGGCGTGGCTCTTCCGCCGCAACCTCTGGCACCACTACTGGTCGGCCAGCGGGTTCGATCCGCTCACATCACGCACCGACTTCAAGATGCTCGAGAAAGGCGGAGTGGGCGTCGTCTGGTCCGCCCTCCACCTCCCGGAACGCAAGCTCTTCAAGGACTGTTTCGTGCTGGGCGCCGCGGCGTTCTTACTGGTGCCCGTCTACCTGCGGATCATGCACGGAGACCCATTCGAGCGGCTGCTCGAGATCATGGACGCGATGGAACGCGAGCTACTGCGGCGTCCCGACCGGACGGAGCTAGCACAAGACGTGGCCGATATAGAGCGCATCCGGCGGGCGGGCAAGATTGCCTTCGTCCACACGGTCGAGGGGGCGCACGTGCTCGGCCCGGACGTGGAGAAGGATCTGGGGACACTCGCCCGGCGTGGCGTGGCGATGATCACGCTCACGCACTTCTACAGCAACGGTCTCGCGGTGCCCGCCGACGGGATTCCCGAGGGCATGATCATCAAGCGGCTCTGCCGCCTGAACTTCGGTCTGGGGGACACGCCGGCGCTCACGGACAAGGGTCGTACGGTGCTCCGGAAGATGAGCGATCTCGACATGATCGTGGACGTGACCCACTGCAACGAGGCCGCGCGCGCGGCGGTGTACGCGGAGGTGGACAGCGCCCGACCGATAGTGGCGAGCCATATCGGTGTCAAGCGATACCGCCATGATCCCTACAACCTCCATGACGACGAGATCCGTGAGATCCAGCGTCGTAACGGCGGGATCGGGATCATCTTCATGCCCTACTGGCTCTCGAGCGATGAGAAGGAGCACCACGAGGGTCTTCCGATGATCCGGAAGACGATGGAACACATCCACGGAGTCACGGGATCGTGGGACCACGTGATGCTCGGCACCGATTTCGACGGCTTCACCGACCCGCCCGATGACGTGCAAGACGCGTCCCGGCTCGGCGAGGTGACACGGATGTTGCTGGACGACATGCAGCTCGCTGAATCGGACGTGAAGAGGATTCTGGGCGGCAATGCGATGCGCGTGCTGCGAGCAGGTTGGCAGTGATCCGGTAGAGGAGCGGTAACCCATGGCGAAAGTGATCATTGGTATTCACGGCCTGGCCAACAAAGGCCGCCGTCGCGTCCTGGCCGACTGGTGGAAAGCGTCGATCAGGGAAGGGCTCCGGAAGAACCTGCGCGTCCCGAACCCGCGGTTTCGTTTCGAGATGGTCTATTGGGCCGACCTGCTCTACAAGAACCCGCTGCACGACGACAAAGATTTCTCGTTCGACGCGCTCTACAACGACCAACCGTACGTACCGGCCAAGCGCGGCGCGCTCCAGCGTTACGACGACCGGTGGTACGATCGTGTGCGCGGCGACGTGCGGGAGCACGTATCACGTGGGCTCGAAGGACTGAAGAGCGCCATCGGATTGGACCAGCTCGCCGATCGGCTGCTCGAGAAGAAGCTCAAGGATTTGGCGTTCTACTGGAGCGCGAGGCAAATGATCCGCGACCGCAACGGCCGGCGCCGGCAGGCGGGACGGGTCCTTGACGACGAGTGCCGGGCGCCGCTGCTGGCGCACAAGGACGACCGGATCATGCTCATCGCCCACTCGATGGGATCGATCATGAGTTACAACGTCCTGCGCCATCTCGGCCGACCCGACAAGGGGGTCCGCGTCTCCCATTACGTCACCATCGGAGCACCGCTCGGGCTACAGATCGTCAAGGAACGCACCAAGAGACTACGGTGGGACGGCAAAGTGAGAACGCCGTCAATCGTGACGGAGCGCTGGGCGAACCTCTCCGATCGGAAGGATCCCGTGGCCTTCGACACACATCTCCGTGACGACTACGGACCGAACGCGCTCGGCGTGCGGGTTGTGGACGATCTCGTGCTGAACGACTACACGTCGCCGAGTGGAGACGCGAACCACCACAAATCGTACGGCTACCTCCGCACGCCGGAGATGTCCGATCTGATCGGTTCCTTCCTGAGACTCTAGTGTGGTGTGGCCGAAGTATGGTAGCTACCGAGGGCGTCACTGTGCCCGGGCGGGATGCGGGGGCGTCCGAATAGCAGCACTATTTCGGCGACACCACACTAGGATGTTGTTGTCATCCTGAGCGAAGTAGGTGACATCCTGAACGAGGCGAAGGATCTCAGGGGACGACTGTTTCGCGTATCTTGATGCCAACCGCTGACGGAGCACCGTGACCGATGAATGGATCCTACGACGACAAGCCGGCTCCGGTAGAGGGCGGAGACGGTATTCTGGTAATCCGCGCGAGTGGTATCTGCCGCGGCTGGAACGGCATCCGCTACAAGACCGGCATGCACGCAGGGAACGTGGGTGCCAGGCACCTCTCGATGAACGTCGCGACGATTCCGCCGGGCGGGGTCGCCTACGCACACATTCATGATGGATTCGAGGTAATGCTCTACCTGTTGGAAGGGCGCGTGCGACATGAATTCGGTCCCGGGCTCCGGCACAGCGTAGAGAACGAAGCGGGGGATTTCATCTTCATCGAGCCCGGCGTGCCGCACGAGGTGTTCAACATGAGCGACACCGAGCCGGTCGTCGCGGTCGTGGCGCGTTCCGATGCGGACGAATGGGAGCATATCATTCCCTATGAGAGAGGGGCGGGGGACAGGGGACGCGGTGGAGGGCTGGCAGATCACGCCGAGCCGTGAGTCCTTCCCTCGTGGACAACACCGCGTCGTCGACCCCGTATTGACGTTGCGGGGCCGGACGTCGATTCTATAGCGGTCCAATCCTCGATGTACCCGGCCCCGCAGGCCGGTCACCCAGGTGTAAGGAGCCTGCCCGTATGGCACTGCGCCCGTCCGTTCCGTGTTTCCTTCCCTGCTGCCCGTTGCTGCTTTGCGTGGCCGTCCTTTTCCTTGCCGCTCCGGCGGCGGCCCAGGACCCCTCTCGTATTGCCGATGCCATCCGCCATCTCGAGTGGCGTCCCATCGGCCCGGCCAACATGGGCGGCCGCGTCACCGACATCGCCGGTATCCCGGGGGACCCCAAGATCTTCTACGTTGCCGGTGCCGACGGCGGCCTGTTCCGGACCACCAACGCCGGTGTCACCTTCGACGAGCTGTTCACCGACCAGGCCTATTACTCTGTTGGAGCTATCGCGATAGCTCCGTCGGACGTGAATGTGATCTGGCTGGGCACGGGGGAAGGTGACCCCCGCAACAGCGTCTCTTACGGGAACGGCGTCTATCGCTCTGTCGACCGCGGTGACACGTGGAAGCACGTCGGCCTCGACGGCACCGAGCGGATCAAGCGTATCGCGATCGATCCACGCGATCCCGACGTGGCGTATGTCTGCGCCCTGGGCCGGGAGTGGGGATCGAACGCGGACCGGGGCGTCTTCAAGACGAGTGACGGCGGAGGCACATGGGTCAAGGTTCTCTACCTCGACGAGAACACCGGATGCTCCGACCTCGCGATGGATCTCTCGAACCCGCGGATACTCTTCGCCGGCATGTGGACGTTCCGCCGCCGCCCGTGGCGGTTCGACGATGGCGGCGGGGAGACCGCCCTCTATCGTAGCAAGGACGGCGGGACCACGTGGGAGAAACTGACCGACGGGCTGCCAGAGGGACCAATGGCCCGGATCGGCGTGGCGATCGCTCGGAGCGATCCGGAAATCATGTACATGGTGACCGAGGCTAAGCACGAGGGTACCCTCTTCCGGTCGGAGGATGGCGGAGACACCTGGCGGATGGTGCACGACAACCCCAACATCAACTTCCGCCCGTTCTACTACAGTGACATCCGCGTCGATCCCAACAACCCCAACATCGTGTACTCGCTCTCGGGCGGCCTCTACAAGTCGATCGACGGTGGCCGCACCTTCAACCGCATCGCGCGCGGCGTGCACGGTGACCACCAGTCGTTCTGGATCGATCCGCTGGACAGCGATCGCATCCTGAGCGGCAGCGACGGCGGGTTCCAGATATCCTATGACGCCGGTGAGACCTGGGACATCATCAACAACGTTACGTTGGCCCAGTTCTACCAGATCGACGTGGACGATCAGGATCCGTACTATGTCTGCGGCGGTCTCCAGGACAACGGCAACTGGTGCGGTCCCTCGAACTCGCTCCACTCGGCGGGAATCATCAAGGACGATTGGTTCAGGATCAGCGGCGGCGACGGGTTCTACAGCCAGTCGGTGCCGGGCCGACCCCACCTGATCTATACCAACTCGCAGGGCGGTAATATCATGCTCACCGACACGCGGTCCGGCGCGACCCGCCGTATCCACCCCTATCCCAAGATCGTGGGCTCGGCGGGCGACGCGATGCTCGGACACGAGTATCGCTTCAACTGGGATGCGCCGATTCACCTATCACCGCACGATCCCGCAACCGTGTACTGGGGCGGCAACGTGCTGTTCCGCAGTCGGGACTTCGGATACACCTGGAACGTGATCAGTCCCGACCTCACGACGAACGATCCGGAAAAGCAACGCTCGTCTGGCGGCGAGATCTACACCGACAACACCGCCGCCGAGTTCCACACCACGATCCTCACCATCGCCGAGTCATCGGTGGAAGCGGACGTCATCTGGGTGGGTACCGACGACGGTAATATCCAGATCACGCGCGACGGCGGAGCGACGTGGACCGAAGTGGGCCGCCGGATACGCGGACTGCCGGCGTACGCCTGGATCGCCAAGATCGAGGCGTCACCACACGACTCCGGCACGGCGTTCGTTGCGGTGGACAATCACCGCAGCGACGATTTCAGGCCGTACGTATTCATGACGACCGACTACGGCCGAAACTGGCGCAACCTCTCCACCGCCCTGCCGCAGGACGACTACGTGAAAGTGGTGCGCCAGGACCCGCGGAACCCGAACCTGCTCTACGTCGGGATGGAGCGCGGGATCTACGCCTCCTGGGAGATGGGAGGGAATTGGATCTCCATTCGCAACGGGTTGCCCGCCGTGTCCGTGCGCGACATCCAGATCCAGCGTCGCGAGAACGATCTCGTGATCGGGACGCATGGACGTGGTGCTTACATACTGGACGACCTGACGCCGCTCCAGGCGCTGACCGACGCGCTGGACGGTGACGCCACGCTCTTCCCGATCCGGCGCGCCACGCGCTGGCAGATCGCGAGCCGCGACGCCTCCTTGGGGCAGCGCTCGTACCGTGCGGCCAACCCGCCGCGCGGTGCGCTCATCCACTTCTATCTGCGTGCGGCGCCGGAGCGAGAGGTCACCCTATCGATCGCGGACGCGGCGGGCGAGGAGATCCGCTCGATCACGCTGCGCGACCTCGAAGCCGGCGTGAACCGGACGGTATGGGATCTCCGCTACGAGGCCCCTACTCCGATTCGGGATCAGGAGAGTGGTGGTAGAGGCGGTTTCTTCCGGGCACGTGGTGGACCGCTCGCGCCGCCCGGTCGGTACCGGGTGGCCCTCAGCGGTGGCGACTGGCAGGTAAGCGGCGACCTCGAGCTGCGCGGCGATCCGCGCATCGAGATGAGTGACGCCGACTATCGCGCGCAGTTCGACGCGCTGATCACGCTCCGCGGAATGGCGTCCGAGATCAACGAGGCGATCAATCTCTCCAAGAGCATAGTCTCGCAGCTCGCGGATATCCACGATGTGGTGAGTCACGCGGATGACATGGAGGATGCCGGCCTTGCCGACACGGTGACGGCGGCGATCGACTCGCTCGAAGCCGTGACCGCCGAGTACCTGCGTCGCCCGCCCCCGCGCATGACCTACCGCCAGCGCCCCCGCGTGAGCGAGGAAATCCGCTCGCTCATGTTCGCGATCGGCGGTGTAACGGCGCGCCCGACCGAGCCGCAAGTCACGCGCATGCGGCAGCTGCGAGACGAAGCCGACAGCGCACTCGTGGCGTTGGACCGGATCATCGACGGGCAGATCCGGCCGCTGAACCAGCGGCTCGGCTCGTATCCGCGGATCATGGTTGGGTCACGGGGTGGCACACGGCCGCGGGCGACATCGGGAGGGTGACAGGCGCCGCTCTGAGTGGGTAGTAGCATACGCGGCTGATAGCTGGTGCTCGGCCCGTTCTGTAGCCGATGGCCACGACTATCTCCTCACCGCCCTGACCTCGAAACGTGGCGAATGTCGGTCGCGGGCCCGGGTGGTTCCCAGCGCACCGCCTAGAACGCGAGCGCGAGCCGCGTGATGATGAGGCGGCCCACCTGCGGCGCCGCCACGAACTCCTGGTGCCGGCGGTCGAGCACATTCTGCACTTGGAGAAAGACGCGGGCGCCCCGCCACGGTAACCGGTAGCTCGCCGTGGCATCCACCACCCCGTATCCATCGACACGACCCGAGTAGACCCCCGAGACAACCGGGAACCCGGCAACCGCCCGGGCGCGAACCGACGCCGTGACGCCGGACTTCTCGTCCCGGAACGCGAGATGGACCGCCCCCTTGTGCCTGGGAGCGTTCAGAAACACGGTCCCCACCTCGTCCACATTCGCAATGGTATCGGCGCTGACGTACGAGTACGTCCCGGCCACCGACCACCGATCTCCAACCTGCGCACGCAATGAGACGTCGACGCCTACGAGCGTGTACGCGCCACCGCGCCGGTTGAGCAGCAGAATGTCCACGGGGTGTGCGGTTTCCTGCGGGGATACCGTGCCGACCGGCAACTGGCTTACCGTATTGGCCAGCGAGGCGGCCTCAGCCGGGAGAAAACCCGCGAGATATTGCTCCAGGGATTCGCGGTCGAAGAACGCGTTTGGCGTTCCGACGAAGAGTGCCCCGGGAATGTCCGACACGCGCGCTCCCCATAAGTCCGCCGTGAGGGCCAGTCCTCTCCCAAGGACGCCCTTGTACCCCACCTCCAGCGCGTTGGTGATCTGCCGGCCCTCGCCGGCAATGTCCGTTACATCCGCGGGATCGATGGGGACGAAGGTGCCCGTGAGATCCACCACCGCGAGGCGTGTCCCGACCTGCGCTTGCGTCGGCGGCGGGATGGCCGAGAGGTCCAGACCCTGCTCCTTCGCCAGCGCTACGAGCGTCGTCCACAGGAGGGTTGCATCGACCGGCAAGTAGGCCTCCGGGCCGCCGGGAGCGAACGGGCTCCGCATGCAGAGGCCACCCTCGCAATCCCTCCGAAACGTGAAACCGTTCGTGGGGACGCCAACGGCGCGCAGCGTGTAGCTCAGCCCGAAGGGGAGCACGAACCGACCGGCCACGATGTCGAGGAAGAGATCGTTCGCGTCCGGCGACGTGAATGCTCGGTTGTAGGTGAACCGGATCGCCTGATTCGGCGTGGGCTGGAGTACGACACCCACGCGCGGTGAGAGCACGACGTCGTTGAGGCGGTTGTGGTGATCGACGCGAACGGCTCCGACGATATTGAAGCGCGACGAGACCCTGGCACTCCCGTGCACGTACCCACCGACTTCCGCAACGAGATCGTCGTTTTCGTTGACCCCGTGGATCGTGCCACCCGTCCGCGGATCCGTCCACCGCACATCCGCACCATACAGGAGATCCACGATGCCCGCTGTGGTACCGTGCTGGATCTGACCCACGAGCACCCGGGAATCGTCGACGAGCGGGTTCCCGGTTCGCAGCAGGTACGTGTCGCCGGCATCGCTCCAGTTGTAGAGCACGTTCGCGAACAGCCGGTCGCGTCGCACGCGCAGTTGTCCGAACGTGTAGCGCCAGTTGCGTCCCTGCACGGTCCCGACCGCCGGGGCGAGCTCCAAGATGCGAATCGCCTGGGCCAGCCCTACGGTCGCGACGACCTCGGTAGCCGCATCGGGCCGCCAATCCATGCGCATCTCGCCACCGGCGCGCGCCACCGAGAAGTCCCGCGCGCCGATCCGAAGCGTCGCGGGATCCGCGCCAGCTGCAAGCAAATCCGCGCGGTTCTGCGCCTCGACCGGATCGACGTACTCCCAGTCATCGCCACGGAAGTACTCACCGGAGATCTTGACGCCAAGGTTCTCGCGCACCGCGGCGGCGTAGCGGAACGAGCCTGCGAGAACGGAGCGGCTTCCGCCCGTGATGCTGAGCTGGCCGCCACGGGACTCGAGTGGCGACCGGGTCAGGACGTGCAACACGCCTCGTGGGGCGCCCGGGCCGTAGAGGGCCGCGGCGGGCCCGCGCATCACCTCGATGCGCTCGACGTCGGAGTCCGTGGCGGGAAGCAGATACGGGATGTTGAACCCGATCGACGGCACGGCCGCGTAGCGGTAGTCGTTGAGGAAGAGCACATCGCCCGAGTTGGCCGTATTGGTTCCGCGAAAGGCGATGGTGTGCTGGAGCAACCCCTTGCGCGCATAGTCGACACCCGGCAGGTCGCGCACGTGCTCCGTGGGTGTGAAGGTCACTGCATCTTCGATCTCGTCACGCGATACGACCGACACGGCGGCCGGCGCCGAGAGTGCGGTCTCCTCAGTGCGCGACACGGAGACGACGACCGGATCGAGTGGGATCCCCAGTGCCTGCATAACCACATCCAGCGTGATCGCGTCGAGATCCACGCGTACGTCGGTGATTTGATGGGCGGCGTATCCCACCCGTGTGAATGTGAAGCCGTAGGTACCGGGAGGGAGATTCGCGAACGTAAAGCGTCCGGCGCGATCGGTGGCCGTTTGCCGCGCAATGGTAGGGCTTCGTATCCCGACACGCACAGCCGCTAGAGGCACTTCAGATACAGAGTCCCGGACCACCCCTTGCACAACACCCTGTGCAGCGGCATGCGTGGGCAGAGCGCATACCAGGACACACGCGAGCACGGCGACCGTGGACGCCACCCGACCTGTATCGCTCGGCGGCATGGCTCCACGATGCGCTGTAGGCCGCCGATCTGCAAGCTACTGCGGCGAGGGCGCCGCTGGCCCCCTTCGGGCGATACCGCGAGCACAGGACGGTGGGGTGGGGTCGACACCCGCAACAAATCGCGCAACCGCGGCCTTACAGCGCGGGGCGCAATGAATGCTGCTGGCACCCAGGGCCAGCCGGGCGAACGGAACGGCACCGCCGCGTCCGGCGGCGGAACACGCCGTCGGCGGCCATGGTCTGATAGAGTCGTGGGGTGACGAGGTGACGAAATTCAGGACCCCGAACGTGGAGGCGGCGATGCCGGCGGTACCACCTGGCGGTGTCTGACCTCCGTCAGCATCCGCTCCATGAAATCCACGCGTTCCTGAAGATCGTACATGTCAGAGCGCATCTCCTCCATAGCCTGGAGGACCTGCTGGTTGGATTCGCCGGACCGGATGCGGGCGGGCGCGGGCTCGTTGCTCCAGTTGACGATCCGCCGATCGTCCCAATCACGGAATTCACCGGCGGCGACGAGCACGCAATCGTAGAGCCACCAGAGCCCCATGCCGCCGAACGTGCAGATCATGCCCACGCCTGACGCGGTCCTCCCGGCATAGAAGCGGTGTGCGCCGAACATTCCGCCCACGACGGCGAGAATCAGCGCAACCCCACGGGAGCGATCGGAGACTTCGTCCATTTGCACCCTCGGTATCGGGTCTCTCCATCCCTACGTCAGAAGAAGCTATAGAGTTCTGCCGGCGGTTGCCACAGCGCTCGTCTTCCGCGCCACGCGCTTGCAGTGCTCGATGGGCGACAACCGAACCTGTCTCGTCATGTATCGCCCTCATGACGATAGACGAGCGCCGGTGAGCACCGCGTTCGGGCCGGTAACGCGCGTGTTGCAAACTGCACCATCGTGTCGCACTTGGCTAGCATAGTTGGCCGCACATGACTGGCGCGGACCTCTACAACCAAGTGCGCGCTGCGGGACTCGATACCAAGTTCATCTTCGCCAGCGGTTACGCCCAGGATTGTGAGATGGCAAGACCGGTGGTCGAGAGCGGCGCTCCGTTCAGCGACAAGCCACGGGTACCAGCCGATCTGGTGGGATCCGGGAGGTACTCGACAGCTGATGGTGGTCGCAGCCGCCTGAGTGGGGTGTGGGACCGCGGTTAGGGCGTCACTACCCGCACACCACGCGGCACGACGAAGGTGAGTTCCGCGCGCGCGATCGGAGCATCCGGCTCGATGTTCAGGAGAACGAGCCGGCGCCGCTGCCCTGAATCCTCTATCAGATCCACGCGACGCAACAGACCGGTCCGCTCCGATATGGCGATGGTCGCTTCCCGGAACCCGACGTTTGGTTCGTTCGGAACGAGTCGCACGAGATCTACCGGGTCCCCGCCGACCGTATCCTTCCCGATATGGGTCGCCGCGTAGCGCTCGAGCGGCCGGTCGACGAACTGGCCGAACAAGTTGGGGGTCGCTACGCCGAATCGCGGGATGGGTTGACGGATCACCTGGTCGGGCACGGTGCTCGGGGTATAGGCCCACAGCCACTCTCCGTCAGCTACGATACGGTCACCCTCGGGTTCCTCGAACCGCATGGCGAACCGGTCGGGCGGAACGAGGAATAGCACACCCCGTGTGGTCACGGGGGCGCCGAGCATCGGATTGGTGATGGTCTGCTGGAATTCTGCCCGCAGGCTCGTGAGCAGGCGATAGGCCCGTTCGGCACGGCGCAGCGCGGTCGAGACGGCTGGTTCTTGGGCCGGCACGGCGGTCGACGTGACCAGGACTAACAGCGTCAGTGCGGTCATCACCTGCCCGACCGTCCGACCGTTCTTGGGTCCGCCCGTGCTCACGACCTCACCGGAAGCGGGAGCGGTGCGGCCAGCCCGCGTCCGATCGCCTCCGCGATCATCCTGGTCTCGTTGATCAACGCGGCGAACTGTTCCGGATAGAGACTCTGCTCGCCGTCCGAGAGTGCACGGTCGGGTTGCGGATGCACCTCGATGATGATTCCGTCGGCTCCGGCGGCGACGGCGGCGCGGGCCATCGGCGTGACCATGCCCCGCCTCCCGGTACCGTGGCTGGGGTCCGCGACGATGGGCAGGTGGGACAGATCTTTGATCATCGGGATCGCGGTCAGGTCGAAGACGTTCCGCGTGCTGCTGTCGAACCCGCGAATCCCCCGCTCACAGAGAATCACGTCGTGATTGCCTTCCGCCAGGAGGTACTCCGCCGAGAGAAGCAGTTCGCTGATCGTAGCGGCGAGACCGCGCTTGAGCAGGACCGGCTTGCCCACACGCCCGGCGCGTTTCAACAGCGAGGCGTTCTGCATGTTGCGCGCGCCGATCTGGATGATGTCCGCGTACTCTGCCACGAGATCGACGCCATCGGGATCGACGGCTTCGGTGACTATGAGGAGCCCGGTCTCTTCCCGTGCGAGCGCGAGCAGCCTCAATCCCTCTTCACCGAGTCCCTGGAACGAATATGGCGAGGTCCGCGGCTTGAAGGCGCCGCCGCGGAGGAGAGAGGCACCAGCGTCCCGCACCTTCCGCGCGGCATCCAGGATCTGCTCTTCGGACTCCACCGAACAGGGGCCTGCGATCACGACGACTTCCGTGTCGCCGATCGCTAGTCCACCGGGCAGGCGCACGACCGTGGGGTCGGGTCGCCATTCGCGGGAGACCTGTTTGTAGGGTTGGGTGACGTGAATGATGTCACGGACACCCGGCAGGGCGGCTAGGCGGGCGGAATCGACCCGGCCGTCGTTCCCCACGAGGCCCACGGCCGTGCGCTGCGCGCCGGGCATGGGACGCGCGCTATATCCCAGCTCTTCTATGGTGTCGACGACGCGTTGCACCTCGGCGGGTGACGCGTCGTGACGCATGACTACCAGCATCGTATCATCCTGCCCCTATCGTGAATCGGTCGCCGTCCCGAGCGGCGACGACATCCCCCGCAAACACCTCGGCGGCCAGCGCGGCCGCATCCACCGATTCCATCGCAGGATAGAAATGCGTGAGCACGAGCCGGCCGGCGTCTGCCGCGCGAGCCAACGCGCCCGCCTGCGTGGGCGTTAAATGTATCTCGATGGCCCGGTCATCGGGGAGAGAGCATTCGGCCAAGAGCAGATCGCAACCCCGCGCCCAGCGGGCCAGCCCGTCGCTCGGACCCGTGTCACCGGTGTACACCAACCGCGCGCCTCCGTGCCTTACGGCGTATGCCACGCTCTCGTCGGTGTGCGGCGTCCGATACGCTTCGAGCGCCACCCCGGCGGCGAGCTCGAGCGTCTCCCCGGCGGCGATCTCCCGAAGCTCCAGGGGATATCCGGGCTCCTGCACCCAGTCACCCAGTGCCCGCGCCAGATGTCGCCAGCGGTCGCGCAGTCCTACGGGGCCGATCAACGTGAGTGTGCTGGACCGGGCCGGCTCGATTCCCCATCTCAGCGCGAAGAGCAGATGCGGCAGTTCGCCCCAGTGGTCGGTGTGAAAGTGCGTGAGCGCCACGTGTGACACCGAGTGCCAAGGGATTCCGAGTGTGGCTGCGCGGTGAAGCGACCCTGCGCCGCAGTCCATGAGCAGGCGTACGGATCCGGCTACGACCCAGTGCGCGGGAGCGGTCCGCGTCGCCGATGGCGCGACGGTGCCGGAGCCGATCACCTGGAGCAGCATATCAGAACTGCCCGCGACCGAGGTAGACGATCCGCTTGAAGAAGGTGCCGTCCGGCGTCACCAGCTTCATGAGGTAGATCCCAGCCGGGACGTCGTCGCCATTGGCTGCCGTTCCGTCCCACTCCAGCCGGCCGTCACACCGCGGGCCGTCCTGCCCGCTCGGGCGGCCGTAGCGACCCGGCCGGAGGGGCGGGCGGAGCCCGGCCACCGGGATGAGTGAGCGGACGACGTGTCCGCGCAGGTCGAGGATGTCGAGACTCACGAAGCCTGCCACGGCGAGATCGAACCAGATGCATGTGGCGTTCTGGCCGATGTTCGGGAAGGGATTGGGAAAGTTCTGGAACAGGGTCGTGAGCGGCGGAGAGGAGTCGTCCACGATCAGGAAGGTGCCCTGACTCTTGACGGTGACGCTGTCCTGGCCGAGTCGGGCCGTTACCTGCCAGCGGTAGGGCGTATTGCGCTCGAGATCGCGGCTGGGGACGAAACTGGTGACCGAGAGGCTGTCGGCGATGAGTTCTATCACACCGTCAGCCGCGCGGATGATGGAGATGTCGAACAGGAACGGTCCGGGCGGAACCGCCACGTCGGGCGCGCTCCACGTGAGCCGCGGCCGAAGGTCGCGGACGGTGACGCCGCCCGGGTCACTCAATGTTTGGAGCTCTACCCACGGCGGGATGGTGAGCGGTATATCACTCGCCAGTCGAATCACCACTGAGTCCGCCGCCGTGGCCGTGAGTTCAAAGACCAGGGTCTCACCGGGAAACTGCGGGTCGAGCAGCGTCACAGAACTGTCGGTGAGCGTGGTGTCCAACAGGATCGTGCTGTACGTGGTATCGCGGGCGGCACGAAAGCGATACGTGACGGGTAGCGCCAGGTTCGGGACGAACGGCGCCGACCACGCGAAGGTGGGCGTGATCGACGTGAGTTCGGGCGATCCCGGAGTGGTAACAGTGATCCCCCGCGGGAAGGTGGCAGCGAGGGCGACGTCGGGACGGCCCCACCCACGGTCGTTGTCCGGCGCCGCGCGGTTGTCGGCCGCCCCGCGCAGCACCTCGAGCAGGTCGATCGGGAGGAATCCCGGCTGTACTTGCCGCAACAAGGCCGCGGCCGCCGCAACGATCGGGGTGGCGAACGAGGTTCCGTTCACGCGGACGAACGTGGTGCCGCCGGCACCGTCGGGAGTGGCGACCAGAACAGCCACGCCGGGCGCGGCGAGATCGGGCTTCACCCGTCCGTCCGCCGTTGGCCCGCGTGAGGAGAACGCGGCGACCACACCGGTAGAATCCTCCGCGCCGACCGCGAGCACCGAGTCGCCGTCCGCCGGTGTGATCATCGAGGTTGCCCCCGACGCACCGCCGTTACCCATCGCCGTGACCACGAGGATGCCGCGCTCGGCCGCCATGTCGGCCGCCACCGTAGTGACGGCGATGTCACCGTTCAGGTCCTGGATCGTATAGCCGGTGCCGTCTTCGAAGGTGCTGTACCCGATGCTCGACGAGACGATGTCGACGCCGATCGAGTCGGACCACTCGAGCGCCGCGACGTAGTTGTCCTCTTCGACCTGGGTTTCGGACCGTACGTCTTCCGTTTTAGCGAGGAGGTAAGTAGCCGCCGGTGCGATGCCGATGAGCGTGCCCGGGAGATTCGCGGCGAAGAGCGAGAAGACCTGCGTGCCGTGTGTCGAGGCTGCGGCATCGTCGTTTGCCTCGTTCCGCACGATCGAGTCGTTGAACACGAAATCGTACTGCGCTCGCAGATCGACGGAGGCAAATGCGGGTAGCTCGGTCTCGAACCCGCTATCGAGGATGGCGATACGCACCCCGGCTCCATCGATCCCGCGATCGACCAGCGGAAACAAGTTGAGGCGACGGAACGGCATGGCGGAAGGCCCGAATAGCGTGTCCTGTGCGGGAACGCGACGAAGCTCCAAGGGTGGTGCGGGTGGCGGCGCGGCAGGCCGGCGTGCGAACCGGCGGACGGGCTGAATGCGGCGCAGGTCGCGCCGCGACCGAGCGGCGGCGAACGCGGTGGCGGGAAGTTCTGCCGACACGGCGTGAAGCCACCGGCTCCGGCGGCGCACGGTACCTCCCGATTGCACCACGAAGGTGGCGATGCGGGTGAGCGAGACGTCCGGTCGCGCGAACAGCCAGACGGTCACGGTCGTGTCCCGCCCCACCGCGCGCTCCAGGATGGGCGAGACGCTCGGACGCTGCCCGTACGCCGCAGCGACAGAAAGAAGGCCGAACGCGCCAGCGAGGATGGCGACGCGGCGCACGGTCAGACCGGCTCGACCTCCCCGAGCCGGACCCCGACGATCGTCGACACGCCCGGCTCCTGCATGGTCACCCCGTACACGTTGTCTGCCACCTGCATGGTGCGCGGATTGTGCGTGATGACGATGAACTGCGTGTCCTGTTTGAACCCGCTCAACAACTTGATGAACCGCACGACGTTGGCGTCATCCAGCGGCGCGTCCACCTCGTCCAGCAGGCAGAACGGGCTCGGCTTGGTGAGATAGATGGCAAAGAGCAAGGAGATCGCGACGAGCGCCCGCTCGCCGGACGAGAGCAAGTGGATTCGCTGCGCGCGCTTCCCGCGCGGTGCCGCGTGGATCTCGATGTCGCTCTCGAGCGGATCATTCTCGTCGGCAAGACGCACGTCGCATTCGCCCCCGTCGAAGAGCATCTGGAATACGTCGTGGAAGTTCTCGCGGATGGTGGCGAACGTCTTGACGAACATCTCACGCGCCGTCACCTCGATCTCGCGCAACGCTTCCCCCAACTTGTTGCGCGCGGCGACCAGATCTTCGCATTGACCGGTCAGGAACTCGAGGCGCTGCACGGTCTCGGCATGCTCCTCGACAGCGAGCGGGTTGACCGGGCCCATCGTTTCGAGTACCTGGGTGAGCCGATCGGCCTCCGCGCGAAGCGCAGTGAGATCGCCTTCGACCACTTCCGCCTTCTCGAGCAGCTCGTCGATCGGCCGGTGCCACTCGCCCTCGATCCGCTCGATCAGGGCGTGACGCCGGCCCTCCAGTTCGGTCTGCTCGATGTCCAGGCGGTGAGAGCGCTCGCTCGCGGCAGCCAGCGTATCGCGGGCTTCGGCGAGTGCGCGCTCGAGCGCGTCTACGCGCGCTTCGGCCTCGCTGACCGCCGTCTCGGCACTCCGCGCGGCGGCCTCCATCTCCTGCACGGCCACACGTCGCTCGGCGAGCGCGTCGGTCCACTCTTGACGCTGTTCGGTGAGGGTGCCGGTGTCGCGCTCGATCTGCTCCATCTCGCGCTCGAGTGACGTAATCTCCTCGCGTGCGTCAGCCAGAACCGCCTCCGCCCGTTCCTCGCGCTCGCGTGCCGCCTGCTCGCGTGCGGCGACCTGCGCCTCTTCCACCTGCCAGTGCACGCGCCGCTCGCGCGCCGCTTCCTGCTGCGCCTCGATCTCGCTGAGCGCGGAGCGGCGTCCGGCGTGATCCTCTTCGAGGCGCGTGCGCTCCGCCTCGGCGCCCTCCATTTCGTCCGTGACCTGCGCCAAGCGCGACCGGCGCTTGGCCACGCGCTCGCTCAGTCGCGCACACGTCGTCTCGGCCTCGGCCAGATCTCGCTCGACCCGTTGCAGGATCCGCCCGGCATCGTCGGCCGTCCCCTCAGCGTCGCGATGGGCCTGCCGGGCGCGCTCCGCCCGCTCGCTCGCCGTCGCCAGTGTGCGCTCGGCTTCCTCGTGCGCGCGGGCGGCGCGCTCCAGCTCGTGCTCGAGCCGGTCCAGCTCGCCCTGTGCCTCATTGATCTCGGCCCGCAACGCGTCCAGGTCGGCCCGCCTCGCCAGGGGACCCGAGCCGTCCGTGTCGCCCGAGAGGACGACAGCTCCGTTGGGGCGGCGAATCGCGCGGCCGGCGTCGTCGAGCACGTCGTGCCCGCGCAACAAGGCGCGGGCCCACGCCGCCGCCGGACCGCGGGCCGCGACCGGGAGTGGTTCGTCGCCGTGATCTTCCGGCCCCTCCGGTCCGGTCGCCGGCAGCAGCATGAGCGGTCCGGGACGGTGCTCCTCGTGCCAGCGTCGGATCGATTCCACCACTGTATCGTCCGTCACCAGCACCGCGTGCAGCCATTCGCCAAACAGGCGTTCCGCCAAATGGGCGTCGGCTCGCGAGGTGGTCAGGAAATCGGAAAGTGGGCCGAGGACCGCGCCATCGCCGAACCGGTCCTTGGCCTGGAGCAGCCGGCGCGCTGCCGGAGCCAATCCTTCATGCTCGCGCTCGAGCCGTTCCAGTGCGTCGCGTCGCGCCGTGCGGCGGGCCATCATCTCCTCGGCCGTGCGTCGCTCCGTGCGGATGGCACCCTCGTGCTCGCGTGCGGCGGCGAGCGCGTGCCGCGCCCGCTCCAGCTCCGCTTCGGTGTTGCGCACTTCGTCGCGCCGGGTCTCCGTCTCGCTGCGCGCCTCCCGCAGCCGCCGCTCGGCATTCTTGAGATCCACACGGTGCTGGGCACGCGCCTGCTCCGCCTGTGCTAGCTGCTCGCGCAGATCGGCAAGGTCTCGTTCGAGCGACCCACGCTCGCCGGCCAGCGCGCGGGCTCGCTCCGCGTGCTCCTGCAAACGGTCCTGGCATACGGCCACCGCCTCCCGGACCGCGGTCAGTCGACGGCGGACCTCTTCCTCCGATTCGGTGCGCAGGTCCAGCTCTCCCTGGACCGATACCCGCGCTTCCGTGGCGGCGGCCCGCTCGCTCGCCGCCTCCTCCCGATCGCGTTCCGCTCCCACCGCCCGATCCCCCATGCTGTCGTGTTCCGCCTGCGCTCGGGCCTTCCGCTCCGCCGCGTTCTGCATCCGTTCGCCCGCAAGCTTGAGATTGCCCTCCAGGCGTTCCACCTCGAGCCGCGTCGCGGCCAGGCGGCGCTCCAGCTCGGTGCGACGCGCCTCCGCAGCATGCCGCACCTGCCCCGCATCCTCCCGATCCCGTTCTCGGTCCGCCACGGCCCGGTGCGCCGCCGGGAGCTGTGCGCCGATCTCGCTGCGGGCTTCGGCGAGGGCGCGGGCTTCGTCGTCGTGACGACCGAGGTCGTGACGCGCGAGCGTCATGATGATCGCGAAACGTTGCGCGGTGAACTGCGTGTAACGTTCCGCCTTGCCGCGCTGGCGTGCCAGACTACGGACCTCGCGTTGGACTTCGTTGATGATGTCGTCGAGCCGCTGGAGGTCATCCGTCGTACGCTCGAGCTGACGTTCGGTAGTTGTCTTGCGATCGCGGTACAGGCCGATCCCCGCCGCCTCCTCGAACAGCGAGCGCCGCTCTTCGGCCTTGTCCGAGAGCAGGCGGTCGATCATCTGCGCTTCGATGACGACCCCGGCGTCGCTTCCCAGCCCGGTGCCGCGCAGCAGGTCCTGCACGTCCCGCAGTCGTACCGGCGACTGGTTGATCAGGTAGTCGCTCTGGCCGCTGCGAGAGAGCCGACGCGCCACCTCGACCTCGTGGTACGCGATCGGGAGGGTCCCATCGCTGTTGTCGAACACCAGCGATACCTCGGCTACGTTCACCGGCCGGTGTTTCGCGGCGCCATGGAAGATGATGTCTTCCATCCGCTCGCCGCGGAGGAGGCTCGCCCGCTGCTCGCCGAGGACCCAACGTACCGCGTCCGAGATGTTCGACTTCCCACACCCGTTTGGGCCCACGATGGCGGTCATCCCATCGTCAAACGGCAGCTCGACATGATGGGCAAATGATTTGAAGCCCGTGAGACGGATACGGGTCAGCTTCATCGTGGCGTTCCAATACGGGAAACGAGGGTGCCGGTCAGCCCATATGCCGCGAGCAGCGAGTCGCCGGCGGCTGCCTGCTGTGGACTCTCGAACGCGCCGAAGACGACACGCGAGGCCCCGTTCGAGCCCGCAACAATGTACGCCGGAAACCCCCGTTCCCGTAGCCCTCGAGCGGCTGCCTCCGCGGCCGCCTCGGTCTCATGGAGCGAGATCTGATGGGTAAGGGGCGTTCGCAGGATGACTCCCTGGCCCCTATCCACCAGCCTCGCGTTCCACAGGGCGCGGCGCATCGAATCGGCCGCCCGCGAGCTAGCCACCGCGCCCACCACCACCCGGTACCAGCGACTGGCGCGGCGGCCGAGATGAACGGGTGTCACCGTGGACGGGTGACCGGCCGCCGTCAGCTCGTCGGCACGGGCAGTGGCCTGCGTCAGGCGGTTGAACGCCGCCACCTGCACCGAGTAGAACAGCGTGTCACCTGTGGGCTCGGGCGGCGGAGTGGGTAGCGCCGGCTGCGGCCTGGCGGACAGTTCCGGTGGTGGTATCGGCTCGGGTTCGACCGGCTCCGGTGGAGCGGGGGCCGGCAGCAGCATGAGGATGAGAGTCGCGATGGCTCCCGTCGCGAGTACCCCGCCAGCGCCCAGGAGCAGTGGGCGCCATGGAATGTGGACCCGCCTGACCCCGATGGCCGGCGCCACATCTCCCTCGCGCACCGTCGCCAGGACGGGAATATCGCCGACTGTATCCGGGATCCCGCCTTCGCGGGCCAGGACCAGGACTCCGTCCAGCTTGACGGCCAGGTCATCCACCGCGTCGGCCGGCACGTAGAGCAGGAGCAACGCTCCCTCGCTGGCGAACCCGCGGCTCAGGCGCCGCCACCGCGGGTGTTGGCGCACCATGTGGGGATCGGACGGCGCGGTGCCGACCGAGATGAAGAACAACCCGGGTGCCTGCTCCCGGGCGACGTGTGTCAGCGACGCGCCGAACTCGAAAGCGTCCACCAGACCTTCACCCGCCGGCGCGCCGGCGTCGAGCGCCGGCTGTTCCAGGCTCACGTCGACCAGCGCCACCCGCCGGCCGGACGCCGCGGCACGCGCGATCTCCCAGGCCACCTGCGCCGCCCACGGATCGTCCGCCACGGCCGGCACCAACGCTATCACCGACTTGTTGGCGAGCAGAGAGGGGACGAGCTGTGACAGATCGATACGCTGAACGTCCCGAATAGTCATGGTGTGTCGGGCGGCGGCGTTTCGGTGAAGATGAAGTAGGGCATACCCAACGTCCGCCCGATCTCTTCGGCCTGGTCCCGGGCGGGATACGGCCCGATCACGACCCGGTACATCTCGATCAGCTCGTCGGGCGGGAGCACCGCCGACTTCATGCCGGCCCGACGCAGATCACGGGCGAGCGCCTCCGCCCAATCGAGGTTGGAGGTGCTGCTCACCTGGAGGTAGAACCGCTGGTTCCGCTTGCGCTCGGCGGCGGCCCGTGCCTCGTCGGCGAGCTGGAGCGCGGGGCGCCGTGGATCCCAGTGGGCGATCAGCCACCTGTCCCGGGCGCCACCCAGGGTGCGGCCGGTTCTCTCCAGCGTGCCACCCTCCAGAGCGACAATGTCATTGCCCCGGCGCAGCAGCACCGTCCCGTCCCAGGCTACGGCGGGCAGGTCGTCGTCCCAGGTCCCGGCCTGTTTGACCGGCGGCGTGGAGTCTTTGAGCGATACGATCAGCACCGTATCACCCAGCAGCGCCCGGCCGAGCAGCATGCGGCCGGCCGGATCGATCCGCAGGTCGGAGACCGCGAGCGGGAGCGGGCGGCGTCCCAGCTCGGCGAGCAGGAACCGCTCGATCGTCACGAGGTCGTCGGTTCCCGTGGCGACGTAGATCCGGTGTGCTGAGGCTGACCACGTCAGGGCAACCGGCGCCGCATGAAGCGCGACGAACCGCTCGACCGGGTCCCGGCCGGGCGTGATCACGACGATCCCCGAGTCGGTCGCTACGGCGACCGCGTCACCGAACGGCGCTATCGCGAGCGGTCCCTGGGGAATGGCGAGCCGCGACGGGTCCTGTCCGGATCCGAGAATCAGGAGTTCCCGTCCGTCGCCGGTGGTGACGACCAGGAGCACGCGCCCACCGATCGCTCCCCAGAGTCCCTCGATCGTTCCCTCGAGTGAATCGAGTAGCGGGGTTACCTTCCGTCCCTCGAGCTGCGCCACCGTGCCGTCGGATCGCCCCAAGATTGGTGTACCCATTGGGCCGAGCGCTGCGCGCGTGACGTTCGTGTCGGCCTTCCGGGGGCGGCCCGAATCGAGATCGAGCACCACCAACTCGTTCGACGGCGTCACTAGCAGGATCTCGTCGTAATCGGCGCGCAGCCCGATGACGTCCCGCACGTGCAGGCCGGGCGTATCGAACCGCCACGCTACCTCGTCCAGCGTCGGCAGCCGGTACATCCGCACCGCCGCCCCTTCCCCCTCTCCCACCCGTCCGGCAAAGCGGAATGCAACGGAGGTAACCGGCGCGCGCCGCGCTCCGGCGGCCGCGACGGCTTCCTTGAGCGCTGTGGTCTGAGGAGAGCGGCCGCCGCAGGCGGTGAGCGCCAACGTTGTGGTCAACAGCAGGACTTGGTGCCGCACGAGCGCAAGCTAGGAAGCGTGGGAAGGCATGGCAAGACAGTGGGAGGATGCAAGGATCGCGGGGTGGAACATTGCCATCGTTCCACCATGCCATCCTCTCATCCGCTAGAACGTCGGTCCCAGGCTCACTGTCCAGTACGCGCCTACGCCGTCGGCCCGGACCAGCGGCTTGGCATAGTCGAACCGGAGCACGGTGAAACCGAGCAAGTTCACCCGGGCGGAGAACCCCCAGCTCGTGAGCGGTTGGCGCACCCGGTCGTCGGGTTCGCTGGAAGAGCGCCGGAAGGTGAGTTGGTTGCCCGAGTTCCAGGCGATTCCGGCGTCGAAGAAGATGGCGCCCTCGATCGGCGGAAACCAGATGGGCAGGATAGCGAGCGAGAGGGTACGAATCAGCGGAAAACGGAGTTCGGCGTTGAACACGCCGATCCGGCTCCCAATCAGTTGGTCGAGCTCGGCGCACCCGGAGAACGACCCGCCTAGGTCGGTTTTGAGGCATTCGTTCCGGCGCAACGAGCCTGCGGTGTATCCGCGGATCAGTTCGGTGGAGCCCAAGAACACCGGGAATTGATCGTCGTCGCGGCCGAACCGGCCGAAGAACATCGTTCGTGTCGCGAGGACGAACGGGCCGACGAGCTGGTCGTAGCGGCGGTAGTCGGCGAGCAATTGGTGGAACCGCCAATCGCCGATGGCGGGAGCGTACTCGAAACGGCTGCGCCGTCCCATGATGGGGCCGACGTACAACGATACCGAGTTGTCGAAAACCATCGCGATCGACGGCTGCAGATAGTTGGTATGCCCCAGCCCCGTCGTGACGACCTCCTGATCGATGAGACCCGACGGATCGATCGTCCGTATGAATTCCTGGCGCGCGCGACCGATGTTGTTGGCGCGCAAACCGAACTCGACGCGGCGGAACCGGTTGAACGGTCGTGACGCTTCGGCGAACGCGGTGCGTACGATGAAGCGGTCCAGGCCGATCACCGACACGCGTAGCCCGGTCGAATCGATATCGAATGTGCTGCCCGAGAAGAAGAAGAGGGGGTACTGCTCGTAGCCTACTAGCCAGTTTGTCCGGCGGGCGAAGTTGCCGTAGGCGACCAGGATCTGCGCTTCGTCGATGCGACCGTTGAGCTGTCCGGCGAGCAGGAGCCGCCTGTTCCCCAGCATGTCGGAGAGTTGGATCGCCGTCCCGCCAAAGATGCCTTGCCCGAAGTTGTCGCGGGCGTAGCCGATGGTCGGCTGCGCGATGTAGTCGGGCGTGAGCCTGCCAGAATAGTTCCGGAACCCGAACTCCGCCGTATCCGGCAGCGCGATCGTAGCGCTGTCGAGGAGTTGTTTGACCGACACGGGTCGCTCGTTCGGTGCGGCGGCTTGCGGCTGGGCCGCGGAGGCCCGAAAACCGCGCGAACTCCGGTATACGGAGGTAGTGATGCGTGGCGTAGCCGCCAGGTCGAATACGGGAACGGGCGGCGGTGCGGCAACCGTGTCCCGTGTGCCCGTGACGGGTGCGGCGAGGCCGGCCACGAGCGGCGGTGCCGATGCGGCATCCCACGGCTCGCCCTTGAGCCGTCGAGGATCATCCACGGCGTAGACGGTATACGTGAAGTCGCGCCGTCCTTCGTAGTAGGAGAAGACGAGCCGGTCGGCTCCACGCGCCCACGAGATTGCGGGAGACAGCTCCGTGAGGCCGGTGACGCCCGTGTACACGTTGGTGAGCTGGTACTCGTAGCGGGTGTCGAGGTCGTACAGAAAGATGTTCGCGATGCCCGTGCGATCGGAGATGTAGGCGATGGAGCGACCGTCGGGCGCCCATTGTGGGTTGATGTTCAGGCCCGTCATCTGCTCGATCACGTCGATGTCGCCCGACGCCAAGTCGTACAGCGCGATACGCAGCTTGTCGAACCGCAGGTTTTCGAGATCGGTATGGCGGCTCCGATCGGTCGCGAACGCGATCACGGAGCCGTCCGGCGACCACACGGCTTGCAGGTCCGCGTACTTGTCGTTCGTGAGTCGCTCGAGATTCGTTCCGTCGGCATTCACGACGAACAGGTCGGTGATCCCTCCATCCTGGCCGCTGAAGACCAGCCGTGTCCCGTCGGGCGAGAACGTCGGGTTGGTGACGCCGTGCAGGTCGACGTCGATGCGGCGGTGTACCCTGCGCCGCTTCATATCGAAGATCACGATGTCGTCCGACCCGCCGCTCTTGGCGGCGATCGCGAGGAACCGCCCGTCGGCCGACCAGGAGCCGGCCGAAGTCAGGTAGCGCAGGTTCTCGAAATCAGCACTGAAGGCGCTCTTCACGAGTCGGCCGAGCACGCGGCCCGTCTCGGTCTCCGCCACGTAGAGATCGATGAAAAACGACCCGCCTTCCGAGAGGTACGCGATCTGGGTTCCGTCAGGCGATACTGCCGGTGAGATGTGCATGCGGGCCCGCGTGCGCCGGCGGTTCAGGGCGGGCCGGGCGAACTTGTGCGCCGGATCCAGCTCGGCGATCTGCGGCAGATACGTGCGCCGTACGGCGTAGTGCCACTGCTCGGAGAGCTGCTCCAGCGGGATGCCGAGGGCGCGTCGGAATCCCGCCTCCACGCCGGAGCTGGCCACTCCGTGCAGGATCTCGCCGATGACTTCGTCGCCCCACCGCTCGCCGATGTACGCCATCAGCGCATGTCCGTAACGATAGGGGAAGACGCGCGGATCGACGGTCATCTCCTCGATGGTCGGGAGGTGTCCCTCCAGCGCGGCATTGCGCAGCCAAGTGGCCGTGAGCGGGCTGGTTGGGCCCACAGACAGGTATTCGGCCATGCCCTCCATCAGCCAGAGTGGTGGTTGCACCGCTATCAAGCGTTGTAGCCCCGCTCCAACCCGGCCCCGGGCGAACACGTCGTACTGGAACTGGTGCACGAGTTCGTGCATCAGGACATGCTCGAAGTCGCTGTACGATCCGGTGAACGGCAGCATGACGCGGTGGCGCAGCGCGTCGGTGACGCCACCCGTGGCCTCGCCGATGTTCGTGACGTTGTTCTGCTGGAACTCGCTGTGCGAGGCGAACAGAATGATGGGCTGTCGCTCGCGGTACTCGTGGTTCAGGACCCGTGACAACCGGCCGTAGGCGCGCTCGGCCATCCGGGCGGCGTCCAGCGCAGCCGCCCGCTCTCCGTCGTAGTAGTAGATGTCGAAATGCTGGGTCTCGATGATCGAAAAATCGAGGCGATTATACTGGACCTTGTTCTGCCCGAAGTACTGCGCGGCCGCGGGGGCGGCGAGCAGCGACGCTGCTGCGGCGACGAGCAAGATGGCGTGTCGACCCATCGACCTACCTTTCGGGCATGAAATCCAGCAACGGCGCGTCGGCCCACAGCCTTTCGAGCTGGTAGAACTCCCGCAGGGTCGGGTGGAACACGTGGACCACGAAATCGACGAAGTCCAGCAGCACCCACCGTCCCTGGGGAAGCCCTTCGACGTGGTGAGGACGCCTGCCACGTTTGGCAAGTGCCTCGATCACGTGTTCGGCAACGCTCCGTACGTGCCTATCTGAGGATCCTGATGCGATCACGAAGTAGTCGGTGGCGTTGCTCAGCGTCCTGAGATCGAGCACTACGATCTCCTGCGCTTTATGGTCGTCCAACGCGGAGACCGCGGCCTGCATCTCGAGGGCGCGATCGGGCTCCTTGGTAGTCCTAGCGGCTTGGGTGCGGATTTGTTCCTGTCTCCCGTGGATCTACGACGCCGGCGGTGCCGAGGGATCCTCCACCTGGTAGAATATGCCCCAGGCGCCGAATCCTACATGTACGCCTATGGCCGGCGTGATGTCGTTCACGAGGCAGTGCTGCGGTGCGAACCGACGCTGCAGGTCGTCGCGCAGCTGCTCCGCGACGTCGGGCGCGCCGGCATGCACGATCCCGATACGCAGTTGCTCCGGTCGTGGAGTCAACCGCCGCTCGAGGTGTTCAATGACGCGCGGTATCAGTGCCTCGCGTCCTCTGACCTTGTCGAGCGGGACGACCCGTCCCTCGGGATTGAGTTCGAGTATCGGTTTGACGTCGAGCAGGGTGCCCAACCAGGCCCTGCCCCGGCCCACCCGGCCGGAGCGCAGCAGGTTGTCGAACGTGTCCACCGTGAAAATCCCGCCCGATTGGCTTCGGATACGCTGCACCTCACGCGCGATCGCTCCCGCCGTCCACCCTTGCTCGGCCAGCTCCGCCGCGCGCAGAGCCAGCATGCCCACTCCCAGAGACGCGCTCCGTGAATCGACCATCTCGATGTGCTTGGCGTCGATGGTCTGTGCGGCCGCCTGCCCGGACGCGAACGTTCCGGACAGTGCCTTTGCCAGCAGAACTGCAACCACCTCGTCGGCTCCGCTCAAGGCGTCCTGGAAGCCCTGCACGAAGGCGGCCGGTGTGGGCTGTGAGGTGGTGAACACGCTGCCCGCGTGCATCCGGTCATACACCTCCTGACTGCGAATCTCGATGCGGTCGAGGTAGGTGCGGTTCTCCTCCATGAGCTGGATCGGTACCACTACGATCCCGTACTGGTCGAGCAGGTCGTCCGGGATGTCGCACGACGAGTCGACCAGGATCGTCACCCCGCGGTGTGCCTCACTGAGCTGGCGGTGCTGCTCGCGCATGTCGTCGGCCTTGGTGGCCTCCAACGTCCCCCAGGTGCGGCCCAGCTCGTACACCTTCTCGGGCGTGTCGGTGTGGACGTGCACCTTGAGGAGGTCTCCTGTGGCGAGGACGACGATCGAGCCACCCAACGCGCGCAGCGCGGCACGCACCTCTATGGACGGAGGGAGGTTCTCGCTCCGCACGAGCACTTCGGTGCAATACTGATAGTCGCGGTCGGTGGCCACCTCTGCCATGGCGGCAATGTCCGGCACCACGTAATCGGCCGGCTGCTCCGCCGCGACGATAGGATCGCCCTCGATCAGGCGGACGATCGCCTCGATGACGCGCACGAACGCGCTCGCCCCCGCGTCGACGACTCCGGCCTCCTTCAAGATCGTGAGCAGCTCGGGCGTGCGCTTGAGCGCTCGCTGGGAGTTCTCCAGCACGCGCCGCATCAACTCGGCCACGTTCCCGGTCTCGCTCGCGGCGTGCTCAGCCGCTGCCGCCGCCTCCCGGCTGACAGTGAGGATCGTCCCTTCGACCGGCGTGTCCAGCGACTCGAACAGGCGATCGTAGCCGGTGCGCATGGCGGCCGCCACGTCCTCGGCTGTGGCGGACTCCAGGCCCGCAATCCGCTCGCGGAACCCGAGCAGGAACTGCGACAACAACATGCCGGAGTTGCCCCGCGCGGAGAATATACAGGCCTGGGCCATGGCATTGCTCACCGCCTCGAGGGTGGCCCGCGCCTCCAGAGCCCGGACGCTGGTGGCGACCGCGCGCATTGTCATGGCGAAATTGGTGCCCGTGTCACCGTCGGGCACGGGGAAGACATTGATGCGGTTCAGTTCTTCCCGGGCGGCATCCACCCAATCGGCCGCCGCCAGGAGACAGCGCCGGAGCCGGGGGCCGTCCAAGTAGGCAATGCCCACCGCAGCAGCGGGCACTACGGTCTCACCACCCAAATCCGCAGTTCAGGACGCACCTCCGGATGCAGCCGGACGGGGACCTTGTAGACCCCGATCATCTTGATCGGTTCGGCCAACTCGATGTCACGTTTGTCGACGGAAACGCCCCGCTCGGCAAGCTTCCATGCGATGTCGGCCGACGTGATGGACCCGAACAGCTTGTCGCCTTCCCCGACCTTGACCTCGAAGTTCAGGTCTTCGGCTGTGAGCTTCGCGGCGAGGGCCTCGGCATCCTCCTTGAGGGCCACGATCCGCTGGCCGCGTGCGTGCGCCTCGGCGGCAACGCGCTTCTTGTTGGCGGCGGACGCGGCGTAGGCCAGCCCGCGCGGGATCAGGTAGTTGCGGCCGTAGCCGTTCTTGACCGCTATAATCTCGCCGGCCTGCCCCAACTTCTCGATCGACTCCCGCAAAATGACTTGCATCGCTCACTCTCTATGCGCGCGGTGCCGTCCACCGCCGCCGAAGGTCCAGTCCGGAATCCAGCACCCCCAACAATAGGGCCCCTGCTGGCACGAAAGGCAACAGCAAAAATAGCGCCGCGGCACCCAGCACGTACAGCACCGGGCCGCCCCACAGCTGGCCCGCAAAGGCCACCACGGCCGCTCCCCGTAGCGCGTACATGGCGCCTGTGACCGCCAACAGGTTCCAGGCCAACAACTTGACAGCATCGAGCGTCGGGAGCAGCAGGATCGCCAGCGGGATCACTGCCGCCCAGCCAACGTGCTCGGAGAACCGAAACGTGCTGAACCGCCCGGGCATGCGGCCGACCGGGTGCCCGGCCAGCCGGTAATAGATGGCTGCCCCCACGCCCATTCCTATCAGCATCTGGAGGGCCGATAGTGCGGGGAACAGATTCGCAACCGTACGGACGTAGCCGGACTCGAACCGACTAAGCATCGTCGCCGATGGCCCCGAGACCTGCCCGTCACCCTGTAGGCGAGCCACATTCCACAATCCGCTCAGCACAAAGCGGAGAGTGATCGCGGCCTGGTGCGCCACCCACCAGTGGAGCCGGTCCCAGGACCAGCCGAATACCGCAAACGCCCCGGTCACCCCCATCGTGGCCGTCACGACGCTCAACAGCCCGCGGTGGGTTACGGACCAGCGGGTGAACAGCGTGGTGATGGCGAACGCCACGGCCGCGATCAGAGCGGCGGAGCGGATTACCTGGTCGGGCAGGGCACCGGGTAGAGCCAACCACAGGAGCGCGATGAGACCGGCTGGTATCCCGAGCGACAGGGCCCGGCGGTCGCGCGTCCCGATGGTGGTGAGCGCGGCCACGGGCAGGGCGACGAGCCCGATGAGCGTCAGCAGCACGGCGAATCCGTCACGGGCCCATCCTCCGCGCCGCTCGTGCCGCTCGAGGTGTGGTGCCGGTGTTTATCGGGCGTAGCCCCGGATGTAGGGCAGTAACGCCAGATGCCGGGCCCGCTTCACCGCGGTGCTCAACTGTCGCTGATGCCGCGCGCACATGCCCGACAGGCGACTCGGCAGAATCTTGCCACGCTCGGTAGTGAAGCGCGATAACGTTCGCTCGTCCTTGTAATCGAGCACACGGACACCCAGCTCGCACACGGGGCAGCTCTTGCGGCGGCGTCTCATCAGGTGCCCCCCTCTGTCGGGGCTCGCGGGCCGTCGCGGTCTTCCTCCGCAGCTGCCGCAACCGCCTTCGGCTGCTCTCCTTCGATAAGTACGAGCAGATAGCGGAGCAGACGCTCGTCGAGCTTGAGCGCCCGCTCGAACTCGCGGAGGTTCTCGGGCTCCGTCTCGCAGTTTACCACAACGTAGTAGCCCACCTCGTGGCCCTTGACGGGATACGCGAGCGTGCGCTTGCCCCAATGGTTGGTATTGATTACCGGATTTGGGTGATCCGGAGTCTTGAGTAGCTCATGGAACCGAGCCAGGTGCTCGTCGATCTGCTGTTCTTCCAGCGCGCTCTCGAAGATGTAGACGATCTCGTACGGACGAGTCATGACACCTCCCTTTGGACGTTAGGCCCCAACGAGGTGCGCGTTGGGGCAGGGGACTGGTCTCTAGAATCCGCAAGATACCCGGTGGTGGCGGCCGATGGTAGGGACCACGCCGCTCACACGTTGAACCGGAACAGCAGGATATCGCCGTCCATTACGACGTAGTCGCGTCCTTCGCTCCGAACCAGGCCACGCTCCCGAGCCAGCTTGTATGATCCGACCGCGACGAATTCCTCGTACGTTATCGTTTCGGAGCGGATGAATCCACGCTGGAAATCCGAGTGGATCTCGCCGGCGGCTTCGTAGGCGGTCGATCCGCGGCGGATCGTCCAGGCACGGACCTCGTTGTCTCCGATCGTGAAGAAGGTCTCGAGCCCGAGCAGGCGGTAACCGGCATGGATCAGCCGGGGCAGGCCGGCCTCTGCGACGCCCGCGCCCGCCAGGAAGGCCTCGCGCTCCGCCGGCTCCAGCTCGGCCAGCTCGGCCTCGAACTGGGCCGAGAAAACGACTATTTCGGCTTCCTCGTGATGGTCCCGGACGGTCTCCCGGAGCGCGGCTACGGCCGCGCCGCCGCCAGTCGCGAGATCGTCCTCCGCCACGTTCGCGACGTACAGAATCGGTTTGGCCGTGAGGATCCCGAGCTGCCGGAGGGTCTTGATATCGCCGGGTGAGTCGATGGCTTCACGGGCGCCCCGCCCCGCCTCCAGCTCGTGTCGCACCCGCTCGAGAAACGCGCTCTCGGCCTGATCGTCCTTGTTCCCGCTCCTGGCGGTCTTGCGGACCCGCTCCAATCGGCGTTCGACGACGGCCAGGTCAGCCAAGGCCAGTTCCAGCGTGACCACGTCGTGGTCGCGCTGCGGGTCGACCGAACCCATGACGTGAGCGACGTCGTCGTCCCGGAAACATCGGACGACATGGACGATGGCATCTACCTGCCGGATATGTCCCAGGAACTGGTTGCCGAGGCCCTCTCCCTTGCTCGCGCCCTCGACCAGCCCGGCGATGTCGAAGAACTCGACGAAGGCGGGGACGGCCTTGGGCGGTTTTACGACGGCGGCCAGGTGGTGGAGCCGCGGGTCGGGTACCGCGACCACACCGACGTTCGGATCGACGGTGCAGAAGGGGTAGTTCTCGGCCGGCGCGCCGCAGCAGGTCAGCGCGTTGAACAGCGTCGATTTGCCGACGTTGGGCAGACCGACGATCCCGAGGCACAGCATGGGGGCCTAGCTAGTGAACCACGGAGCCAGCACCAGGCTGACGACCGCCATCAGCTTGATCAGGATGTTCAAGCTCGGCCCACTGGTGTCCTTGAACGGGTCACCGACGGTGTCGCCCACCACGGCGGCCTTGTGGGGATCCGATCCCTTGCCGCCGTGCGCGCCGCTCTCGATGTACTTCTTGGCGTTGTCCCACGCACCGCCGGCGTTGGCCATGAACAGCGCAAGCATGACGCCGGTGACCGTCGCACCGGCCAGCATCCCGCCCAGCGTCTGGACGCCGAAGAGCTTGCCCACGGCGATCGGCGCGGCGATGGCGATGACGCCAGGCAGGATCATCTCGCGCAGGGCCGCCCGGGTGGAGATGTCGATGCAGCGCGCACTGTCCGGCTTCGCCGTCCCCTCCATGAGACCCTTGATCTCGCGGAACTGACGCCGCACCTCCTGTACCATCCCCTCGGCGGCGCGACCGACCGCCTCCATGGTCAAGGCGGCGATGAAGAACGGCAGCATGCCGCCCAGAAAGAGCCCGATCACGACCTTGGGATCGACGATATCGAGCACGATCGGGTTCGCGCCCGGTGGGGTCACGGCGTTGGCGTAAGCACTGAACAGGGCCAGGGCGGTGAGCGCCGCCGATGCGATCGCGAAGCCCTTGCCCATCGCCGCCGTCGTGTTGCCGAGCGAGTCCAGGCTGTCGGTGATCTTCCTGACTTCCGGGCCGAGGCCGCTCATCTCGCTGATACCGCCGGCGTTGTCGGCGATCGGCCCGTATGCGTCAACCGACATCGTGACGCCTACGGTGGCCAGCATGCCGACCGCGGCAATCCCGATGCCGTAGAGCCCCGCGGTGGAGTAGGAGACGTAGATGGTGCCGCAGATCAGCAGCAGCGGCAGCGCTGTCGAGCGCATTCCCACGGATAGTCCGGCGATGATGTTGGTGGCCGGTCCCGTGAGCGAGGCCTCGGCTATGGTGCGAATCGGTTTGGCGGCCGTGTAGTACTCGGTTACCAGCCCGATCATCACGCCGGCCAGCGTTCCCGACAGCACGCTCCAGAACGGCCCGAGCGGGTTCTCCAAGCCGAGATCGACACGCCGCGTAATCAGGTACGCGGCCACGAGGAAGATGACGGCCGCAATCAAGCCCGCCCACCTGAGTGCCGCCGCCGGGCTGAACCGCTCCAGGACCCGGAACAGGACGATCGATATGAGGCTCGCGCCGAGTCCCGCTATGATGAACACGACCGGCAGAGCCAGCGCCGCCATGCGGTGCTCGGCCAACAGCGGGCTGGTCGCGGCTATCGCTATGGTGGCGATGACGGCCCCGACATAGCTCTCGAAGATGTCGGCCCCCATCCCGGCCACGTCACCCACATTGTCGCCGACGTTGTCGGCGATGGTGGCCGGATTGCGCGGGTCGTCCTCCGGGATACCGGCTTCCACCTTGCCAACCAGATCGGCGCCTACGTCGGCGGCCTTGGTGTAGATCCCACCGCCCACACGTGCGAAGAGGGCGATCGATGAAGCGCCCATGGCGAAACCGGTGACGATCTCGGAGAAGGCTTTCCATGCCTCGTCGGTGTCGGGGGATCCCAGGAAGATCCGCATGACCAGCCCGATCCCCAGCAGGCCCAGGCTGGCGACGGAGAGACCCATCACGGCGCCGCCGTTGAAGGCCACGCGCAGCGCCATTCCCTGACCCGAGGTGCGCGCCGCCTCGGTGGTCCGGGAGTTGGCGCGCGTCGCCGACTTCATTCCGAAGAATCCGGCCAAGACTGAGCAGGCGCCGCCGCCCAGATAGGCGAAGGCGGTCGGCCATCCGATCAACAGTCCCAAGAGGATCGCGATTACCCCGAGGAAGGGCAGGAGCACCGTGTACTCGCGTCGCAGGAACGTCATGGCGCCGTCGTGGATCATGCCGGCGAGTTCCTGCATCAACTCGTTTCCAGGTGACTGGCGACGCATGTAGAAGTATGTGAACAAGGCTACCAGCAGCCCGGCTACGCCCGCGGCGGCAGCGATAACCGGCAATTGCGAGAAGTTGGTCACTCCGGTTTCCCCAGTCGGTTGAAACGGTTCATGGCTGCTTCAGTCCCGTCGGTCAGCCAACACGCCACCGCGTCGGTCATCGTAGGCAGCGCCGCGTCCAGCACATCATGCTCCTCCCGCGTGAACCGGGCGAGCACGAACTCGGCGAGATCCCACACATCGTCCGTAGCCGGGCCGACGCCGATCCGAAGCCGCGGGTACTCGTTCGAGCGCAGGACGTCTTCGATGCTCTTCAGGCCGTTGTGCCCTCCGGCCGATCCGCGCGCCCGGATACGAAAAGAGCCGAGGGGCAGCGCAACGTCATCCACCAGCACCAACAGATCCACGGTGTGGTCGAAGTCGTGCGCCAGGCTGGATCGTGCCAACGCGACGCCGCTGCGGTTCATGTAGGTCTGTGGCTTCAGCACCACCACGGATTGGCCGGCGACCTCGCCGTGGCTCCGCTTGGCGCGCGCCAGCCACGCCCGGCGGAGAGGTGGCAGCCGCCAGTGCTCGACCAACGCATCGGCCAGGAGAAACCCGGCGTTGTGACGTGTCTCCGCGTACGCAGCGCCGGGATTTCCGAGTCCGATGATGACGCGCAGCGGCTATTCCTCGCTGCTCCCGTCTTCTCCCTCGGCTGGTGCTTCGTCTTCCTTGGGTTTCCGGATGAGTTCCGGCTCGGCCTCCTCCTCTTCGGCCGGAACCTCCGGCTGGACCTCCAGCTCGACCCGCGCCCGAACGATGGAGCAGATCGTCTTGCCCGGCTCCGTCAGGATCTTGGCATTCGAGACTTCGAGGTCGCGCACGTGCAGCGACTGGCCGACGTGGAGGTCGGAGACGTCGATCTCGATGTACTCCGGGATGTACTTCGGCAACACCTCGACCTGGACGTCACGTATGACCTGGTCGAGGATGCCGCCCTCGTTCCTGACTCCCTCGGGGCTACCGACCAGGTGCAGCGGTACGTCGAGGGTGAGCTTCTCGCCCGCGTGGATCTCGTAGAAATCCACGTGTAGTATCCGCAACCGGAACGGATGCCGCTGGATTTCCCGGATCAAGGCGCGCACCGACTTCCCGTCGATCTTGAGATCGAAGACCGTCGAACCAACCGCGCGACCCGCCACCGCCTTCGCCAGATCGGGCTCGGCCAGCGACAACGATTCCGACTCACGTCCCTGACCGTAGATGACCGCCGGAATCCGACCGCTCAGCCGCAGCTGCCGGGCCGCCCCTTTGCCGGTTTCGGTGCGGCGCTCGGCCGCCAGTGTGATTACTTCTGCCATAACTCCTTATCCTGCGTGTCAGCCGAACAGCGAGCTGACGGACTGATCGCTGTGAGTGTACCGGATCGCCTGTGCCAGTAGCGGGCCGATCGAGAGCACCTTGAGCCGGTCGAACATCTTCTCTTCCGGCACCTGAATAGTGTTGGTCACGGCCACTTCCCGTACCGGTGTGGCCCGCAACCGGTCGATCGCCGGACCGGAGAGCAGCGGATGCGTAGCGCAACAGTAGACGTTGCTGGCCCCCAGCTTATCCAGCGCGATCGTCGCCTCAGCCATCGTGCCGCCCGTGTCGATCATGTCGTCGACGATCAGACAATCGCGTCCGCTAACCTCGCCAACAACATTGACCACCTCAGCCACATTGGCCGACGGACGGCGCTTGTCGATGATCGCCAGCGACGCGTCTAACCGCTTCGCGAAGCCGCGCGCCATCTTCGCGCTCCCGACGTCGGGCGCCACGACCACCAGCTCCTTGAGCTGTTTCTGCCTGTAGTGCTGCACCAGCACCGGCGCGGCGTACAGGTGGTCCACCGGAATGTCGAAGAACCCCTGTATCTGGTGCTGGTGGAAATCGAGCCCCAGCACCCGCTCGGCACCGGCTGTCGTGATCAGGTTCGACATCAGCTTGGCGCTGATCGCGACCCGCGGCTGATCCTTGCGATCCTGACGCGCGTACCCGAAGTAGGGCACGACCGCCGTGATCCGCGCCGCGCTCGCCCTCCTCGCCGCGTCGAGCAGCAACAGCAACTCGAGAACGTTCTCGGCCGGCGGGTTCGTGGGCTGCACTATGAATACGTCCCGCCCGCGGACATTCTCGTCGATCCGAACGAAGATCTCCCCGTCGGCGAACCGCTTGATCGTTACCGAACACAGCGGCTGAGACAGGCACGCGGCAATCTCGCCCGACAGGGGCGGATTCGCGGTGCCGGCCAGCAACAGCATCTTACTGCCAGAAAGAGATATGTCGGCCATGACAGCCCGGAATACTAGCAGGGATGGGAGGGTCGGTAAAGGGCGGTTGGAGGCGGGACCGCGCGCCTAAGTGCCGCTAGCCGTCTTGCTCCATCACCTTCCTCACGAACCAGCACGTGGGAATCACCCTGAGCCCTTTCCCGGCGGCGTGTTCGAGCGCCGCACGGACTAGGTGCTCACCGATCCCCTGCCTGCGGAGCGGCGGCGGTACGAATGTGCTCATGTAGTCCACCGTGGTGTCGTCCACTCGCCGGTAGCTGAGATACGCCGTCTGTCCTCCGACGGTGGTGCTGAACCGGAGGTGCGCTTCGTCGTGGTCTATCGTGGGTGGCCGCGCCATGTATGGACTGATGATCTCGCTTCCGACAGCACTACCGGGCGTCCGTTCGAACTTACCCGGAATCCTGCCCACCCGTGCGGGCACCGGCGGGGGCGGCGGCTAACGTGACGGCAACCGGCCCGAGATCGCGGACGGCGTGGAGCAGAGGGTCAGGCCACCAACAGACCGGTGCCATACATCACGACGAGGCCGGCGACCAAGCCGCCAGCGGTCAGCGGGGTCCAGAGCGGCTCTCCGGTCTCCAGTTCGCGCGCCACCACTCGGTAGAGTACCATCACCACTTGGGCGATGGCGCCGGCTCCAATGCTGAGAAACAGGACGGCGAGCATCGGACTGTATGCAAGCCCACCGATCCAGGCGCCCAGGATAGTGGGCGCGCCCGCGAGCAGCCCCAAGCCGGCGAGCATACGAAGCCGGGGACGGTCGTGTGCGATCGGGGCGACGATCCCCAGCCCTTCCGTCGAGTTGTGCAGCATGAAGCCTACGATCAGGAACGCTCCCAGGGCCGCTTCGCCGAGGGCGTAGGCGGCGCCGATCGCGAGCCCCTCGCCGAGGTTGTGCAGACCGATCCCGAACGCGATCATCCAGGCAACAGCCCGCCGGCCGCTCGCTCCACCGCCTTGTACCCTGGTGCCGGCAACGGTGTGCAGCAGCAGCAACGCACCCAGAAAGCCTACGATCACGACGAGCGTGCCCTGATAGGCGCCTGCGAGTTGCTCCCCGGCCTCGAGCGCCTCATGGATCGCGTCCGCACCCAGGAAGATCAGGAGACCGGCGGTCAACGCCAGGGCGGAGTGTATCCAGCGACGCTCGAGCCGTCGCAGAAAGGGGAACCACAGGAGTCCGATCGCGACCGGTATGACGCCCACGTACAGGCCGATCAAGGCGAAGACACCGAAGAACTTGGCGCTGACCACGGGCGTCTCGCGGGCGACAGCGATCTCATGAGCGAATGTGACGCCGGTAGACGTCAACAGCACGATTTCGTGCGACTCGTCCTCCACCCACGGATAGGGGATCTCGATTGTCGCGCGCCCCAGGCGGTTGATGGTCGGGCTCGGGGTGACGGTGAACGACCAGAAAGCGTCGTCGACCATGACCTGCGCCACGGTGACGGGGTCACGCCCACCATTGACGACATCCGCTGTAATCCGGCCGGGGGTCAGGCTCACGCGCTGGAACGTGAGGTCCTCGACCGGGGGCGCACTGCCGCGTATGAAATCGAGCACGCCCGTGCCGATGACCAAGGCGGCGAGCACTCCCATGAGAACGAGCGGGAGGCCGCCTAAGATCCACGTGCGTCGCGTCGCGCTCAAGCGATTGGGCTCCCGTCCACGACGTTGAGCACGCCCATCCAGCCGAGTTCGGCGAACTCGGACTGGTGCGCGTGGAACATGAACCGCCCGGTGTGCTCGAATGTGAACTCGAGGATGTGCCGCTCACCCTGACACAGCATCAGGTTGTCGGTGAACTCGTGCGGCTCGATCGAGGTTCCCGTGCGATATACGTGGAACATGCCGCCGTGTAGGTGGATCGAGTTGATCAGGTCGAACTCGAGTATGTTCACCAGATAGATCCGCTGGCGCTCACCTTTCCGCACTTGTATCGGACGCTGAGTGTAGGCGAACGGGACGGTGTTCACCGCGTAGATCTCGTTGCTCCCATCGAAGTTCGTGTCGAAGCCGTTGAGGACCATCACCATCTCGCGCGCGGGCGGGCGCGGTGTGCGCGGGTCGATGATGAAGGTGCCGTACAGGCCCTTGGCAATGTGCTTCTTCAGCGGGATCGCGTGGCAATGGTAGAGGTGCAAGCCGAACGGTTGTGCCTCGAACTCATAGAGGAACGACTCGCCCGGGGACACGACCTCGAACACGCCGTCCATCCGGCCGGCGTGGATCCCGTGAAAATGGATCGTGTGGGCGTGGCTGCCACCGTTGCGGAAGTGGACCCGGACCAGGTCGCCCTCGGTGGCGCGCAACGTGGGTCCGGGAACCTGTCCGTTATAGGTCCACGCCGGGTAGTAGACGCCCGGCGCAACCTCGATCTCGCGATCGACGGCGGTTATATGGAATTCCCGCACCACCGTGCCGTCCGGCCGGCGCGTGACCTCGCCATAGTCGAACTGTTCGAGGAACGCATGCGGGTCGATAGACGCATCGCTCACTTGGCCCTGCGTTGCCGCGTTCCTGGGATCGTGGGCGCTGCGTGCCGCACCCGTCGGAAGCCCCGGATCCAGCTTGTGCTCGGCGGCTCGGAGAGTCTGGGTCGCCGCGGCGATACCGGCCACACCGATGGCGCCGCGACGCAGCAGGTCGCGCCGGGTGATGTTGCCTTCAGAGTCTGTCATGTTACCTCTCCTGCCACCGCGCATCCGAGCGAGGTGGCCAACTCGTATCCGACCACCCGGCGAACGCCACCGGCGACGCGAATGGTCACGGGCCCCCGGAAGGGTTGGTGGTCAACCACCTCGAAGACCGTGCCGACGTTGAGGCCTAGCGACCTGATGAAGCGGAGGCGCGCCGGATCCTTGTCGCTGACCATCTTCAACACGGCGGTGGTGCCCGCGGTGACCTCCGACAACGGGACGTGTGCCGGCTGCTCGATCTTGCCGAAGCGCGTGGGAATTGGGGCACCGTGCGGATCATGAGACGGGTTGCCGAGTGCCCGCCCCATGCGGTCGATCAGATCGTCCGAGGCAGCGTGCTCGAGGCGCTCCGCTTCCTCATGTACGGAATCCCAATCGTAGCCAAGCATGGAAGTCAGGTATGACTCCAGGATGCGGTGCCGGCGGACCACGCTCAGGGCCGCGTTCCGGCCCGGTTCGGTGAGCTTCACCCCACGGTAGGGGACGTGTTCCAGCAGGCCGGCCTCCGCGAGGCGCTTGAGCATCCCGCTCACCGAGGCCGGCGCGACGTCGAGCGCGTCGGCAATGGCAGTCGTCTGGACCGGCTCCCCGGCGGTCCCGAGCTGGTAGATCGCCTTGAGATAGTCTTCGGTCGACCGGGATAGCGTCGCTGGTCGAGTGGGGGCTGCGGTTCCCATTCAGTCTTCCCTCGCGAACAAGTTATTACGGCCTAATACTATTTAGTGGCACCACGAAAAGCAACCCCTCAGTTCTTGTGTCGCACTGTTGCTCGGCACAGCTAGGCGGTGTGGCCACTTTTCGCGACCGGTGGCTTCCATTCGAGTTCAGCGCCGCGGTCGGAAACGCGTTGGTCAGCGGTGGTGTGGTGGGATGGGGGCTGGTTCAGCGCGGAGGACACGGCAACCCTGCTGAATGTCTACCGACGGCCGGACCAGGAGTACGCTGCGGGCAGGTCGTAGACGGTGGGCGCCGCCGGCTCGGGTGGAGTCGCTTCACACACGGCTCCACGACCGGCGGCAAGTGCAAAGGACTCCACCGGGTTCCCGTCACCCACCACCCTGAATTGGCCCCTGTGAGGTACGCACCACTGAGGCCAGCGGCACAGACACGCAGCGCCCTGCTAGGCGGCAACCTGACCGGGGAACGTGCCTAGCAGGCGCTACCCCCGAAGAACGCTACGCCGACCGCTTGAGACGCAGGCGAAGCATTGAGCCGGTAGTGGTGGCCTCGAGGTTCGACCACTCGGCGAGGAGGCGACAGCGCGTCACCTGCGCGCTGCCCGGGGACCCCATCCTGATACGGACCTCGCCCCGAGCGCTGCGATTGAGGCGATCGATGATGGCGAACCAGTTTCGCGGTCGGCGCATTTTTATACTCCGCGTTTGAGCTGTGGGCGTGCTCGCTGCTAGGCGAGCGCCCCGCAGCACGATTGGGTGCCGTCCCGGCACCCGTTTGAATGTACTGCCGCAACTCGCAAGCCGCACTACCCCACGACTCCTTTGAAACGTCCGTGCCTGTCGGCTCCTAACGCGCGATGTTTCCAAGAAGGGGCGCGGTCATCAAACAGGAGTCCCCAACGTGCCGCTCTAGTTCCAGCGCTACTTCGCGCAGTTCTCCGGCCGCATCGGGCCGCCGTCGAATCCACCGGGAGCTGGTACTGGCTGGTGGATCTCCTCGGCGACCTGGACGTCGACCTGTGCCTGCCACACGCCACCCGGATCAAGGCCATCTCCGCCGCCAAGGTCAAACCGAGCGCAGAACCCACGACTTCCTTGACATCAGTCAGTGCCTGCCAGCCCCAACCTGTTAGGCAGCACCCGACTTGGACGCCCAGCGCATCGATAACTTTTTGTGCGAGGCAGCACAGTCTCGAAGGTAAAGATTGATCAGAATCTGATACGCAATGCCCGTCTCGGCCGCCACGTCCTTGAAGTACGCAACCGTGTCTGTATCGAGGCGGATCGTCACCGCCTTCTTGAGCCGTTTCGCGTACGGATTCTTTCGGGCCTTCGTGAAATCGTATTCTTTCCTCATGATGCGCGCCACCTACACTTGTAGATCCCCCGCTCCGATCGTGTGGCCTTCCGCCGAAGCGAGGTGAAGGATGTGTGAGAAGACCGCCCCGCGTACACGGAAGCACCGGGCGGCCTTGTCCTCTCAGCAGTCGGCGCTGATTGCCAGGGAAAAGAACGCCAAGCAATCAGCGAGTGGCGGCATCCACACCACCCCAGCGATGGCTGCCGACCTGACCGACCGGGTTTGGAAGCTAGAGGACATCGTCGCCATCCTGGTTGAGCAGGAGAAGAAGGCTAGTTGAGAATAACCCACTACCCTTCCCCCCCTTGACACTCCAGTCAGGGTCCCAAGATTGGAGGATAGCCCGTTCGAGAAGGGACGGACCGCCGGTGACACCTGTCTGTTCGACCGCTGTACGCTGTCCAACCCAGAGCACCATCACCACCGTTGCTTGCCTGAGACGGCGCGCCTCCGGGTGGCCGGTGTCGTGGCTCGCATCGCTGGTGGCCACGGCGCTCGCGGCCGCGTGCGCCGACCCCCTCGGACCGCTGAACACGACTGTCCGGATCGACGGGCTCGCGCCCGCGGGCGAGTATGTGGCCGGCGATACGGTCCATCTCCGCGTCGAGATCACCGGGGTGGGAGGCGGCGCGGATAGTGCTGTGACGTGGTTCCGTGACGCGACGGACCGCGTGGGGATCGGCGTGCAGCTCGCACTCCCTGTCCCGGATACGGGACGGTTCACGCTCACCGCCGAGCTTCGGTTCCCTGACGACCGCCGCGTGAGCGACCGCGTGCTGATCATGGTCCGCGCCAACACCGCCCCCCGTCTCGATCTGCTCCGCGTTCTGGGAGGCCCGACACTGTACGACGTCGAGCCGATCACACTGATGGTGCGCGCTACGGATTTGGAAACGCCCGACACGCTGGTGCAACCGGTGGAGTGGCGCCGGACCGACGGCTCACTGCTCGCCCGCGGCGACTCGGTAGAATTGGAGCCAGGGGCCTTCGCAGTCGGATCGCACACGCTCCAGGTGACCGTGCGTGATCCGGAGGGACTTCTCGCCCACGATTCGCTCACCTTCGAGGTGATCGCGAGCCCCGACCGCCTGCGCTGGGCACGCGCCTTCGACGTGTTCGGCGTGGATCGCACGCACCTGGCGCGCGCCGATGACGGCATGATCGTCTTCATGACGTTCGGCGGCGTGGTCGCCACCGATTCGACCGGCCGACCCAAGTGGATTCGGAACATCCTCGACGCCGTGGGCACGCACTCGGGCTCCCTCATGTTGGACCCGGCCGGCAACGTGTACCTGTACGGCTTCCAGGGGGTGGGTTGGTCGTTCACGGCCACAGGCGAACTGCGGTGGCGGCGTCAGATCCTCGGGTTCGATCCCCACAGCCGGTTTGCTCTCTCCGCGGACGGCCTCCTGTACGTGGCGGGCCAGCACCGGGAGAGCTACTCGATCAGGAATGAAGGCGGTTCGGTGCTCGCGCGTCTCGAGCCGGAGACAGGGGAGATCCTGTGGGAGATTCGCCGGCCGGA
>JADFNB010000045.1 GCA_022563595.1 Gemmatimonadota bacterium | reverse complement strand
GGCGAGCTTCAACCCGGCGCCTTCTTTCCAAAGAATGTTCTCCTTCGGCACCCGGACGTTGGTGAATCGCATCACGCCGTTGTAGAATCCCCGGAGACCCAGGAAATGGGAACGATGCACTACTTCGACGCCGGGTGAATCGGCCTCGACGATGAACACGGTGATCCGCCGCGGCCCGGTGCGTGCCATCACCACGAGGAGCTCAGCGATGGGGCCGTTGGTGGTCCAGAGCTTCTCGCCGTTCAGGATGTAGGCCTCACCATCTTCGCTCATTTCTGCAGTCGTCATTATCTTGGCTGGATCTGATCCCGCGCCTTTCGGTGAGCGCGAAAGCGGAGATCGCGCCCTTGGCTAGCCGGGGGAAGTACTTCTTTTTTTGTTCTTCGGTGCCGAACAGCTTGAGCGGCTGTGGCAGGCCGATGGATTGGTGGGCTGACAGCAGCGCCGTGAGCGAGCCATCTACGCTCGCGACCTTGCCGATGGCCTCTACATAGCTCCGCTGCGACAGTCCCAGCCCGCCGTATTCCGTTGGGATTTTGATCCCAAACGCACCGATCGCCTTGAGTTCGTCGACGATGTCGTCGGGGATTCCCTGCTCGCGCTCGATCTCGTCACCGTCCACGCGCTGAAGGAGCGCATCCATCCGCTCGAGGAACGGCCGCGCACGCGCTTCCTCTTCCGGATCGGGCGTGGGGTAGGGATGAATCAGGTCGAGCCGCAGGTTGCCGCCGAACAACTCTTTGAGGAAACTCGGACTCGTCCACTCCGTCTCGCGGGCCGACTCGGCGACCGCGCGCGCTTCCTGCTCGGTAACGTGCCCTTCCTCTATCGTTCTCGCCGCGAGTACGTCCTCGGGCGCTGTCAACGTCGTTGTCATGGGACGACTCCCTCTGTCCGAAAGTGTCTCCTCAAGGCTCGCATCGGTCGAGCGACGCGGTGGCCCGGCGAGTGGCCATCGCGGAGGGCCACTTGGGAGCTCTCGCGCCGATGGATCTGGCACTCGTGCTCATGCCTCAGGCGACGGTGGCCCCGGCGAGGGCCAGATCACGCTGGCGTAGCCATGCGTACGCCACACCGAGGATGGTGCCGTAGATCAGGTGACCGCCCAAGCTCGGGAGCATGGCGGTCGCGGCGGCGGCGGTCCAATTGACACCCAGTCCCATGCCCATGAAGAGCGGCATCAGGGTGAGGGGTCCCAGGAACCACCAGGCACCACCGTACAGCAGACCGACGGTCAGCCCGCTACCAATGCCGCTCACGAACCGGCCCAGGACGACAGCGAAACCGGCTCCGATAATGGCGCTGTTCGCCAAGTGCACGACCGCTCCGGCGGCGGCCGACGGCTGCCCGACCATTTGTCCGATCATGGGAAGCATGCCCATCACTCCCATGATCGCTCCGAATACAACACCGCCCGCCAACCCGCCGTACACTCCCCACTTCAGGATTTTCGCGTTCATGGTGTTTCCCTTTGGTGTTCCGCGTGGTTCATATTTGGAAGTCCGGCCAGCCCGTCCGCCGCTTCCGGGTCACTGCTAGTGAGTGGGCCAGACGGGTGATTCATTACAATCGCCACCGATCGAGGGCGTAATACCTGACGTGACAGAGCGTTACGAATGAGGGGTGGCGCTGCAGATCCCCCGGATCTCGCCGCCCGGATCCGCGCGAGCGACCCGAAGGCAATCCAGGAGGTGGTGCACGCGTACCTTCCGCAAATCCTCCGCGCGGCACGGGGTGCAGGGTTGGACGCCCAGCTCGCGGAGGACGTCACGCAGTCCGCCTTCGGTACCTTCATCGCGACCGCACCCCGGTTCGAGGGCCGATCGCGGGTCCGGACTTGGCTGTTCGGGATCCTCTACCGCAAGATCGCCGAGGCGAGGCGACGGCTGCGGCGGGACGCACGAATGGAGGACATTGACGCTGTGTTCGAGCAGCAGTTCGACGCCAGCGGCAGCTGGACCCGCCCGCCGCGTCCTGTCGACGCCGCCCTCGAAGCGTCCGAAGTTCGACGGGAGATCGAGGGATGTCTGGAGGGGGTGCCGACCAAGCAGCGTATGGCCTTCGTGCTGCGCGAAATCGAGGAGCTGGACACCGAGGAGATCTGTAAGATCCTCGAGGTGACGCGCACTAACCTAGGAGTGCTGCTCCACCGGGCCCGAACGCGGCTGCGGGAGTGCCTCGAGACCAAAGGTATACGGGGATAGGTACATGCAGAGCTGCCGGGACATCGCGTATCTCATCGCCAGTGACGGTCTGGAGCGCGCAGGCTGGCTCACGCGCCTCCTGGTCCGACTGCATCTGCTCTACTGCAGGCGCTGCCGTCGCTACGCGGCCGACCTCGACACGATCGGGCGGGTCAGCCGAGAGACGTGGGACATCGCTTCGGTGGACTCGCAGACGGTGCAACGGCTCGAGAGGGCGATCACGGATCAGGTGCTCGGCAAGTCCGGCGATCGCCCGCCGGAGACCTCCGGCGACAGGGCCGAGCCGTCCGACGCGTAAGCCGTCAGGTTCGGTCTGGCTTGCCTAGCGCGTTGCGAATCAATCCTCGAGCGTAGGACAGACCTTAGGCACACGTCCTGCGCGTTCCCCCAAACGCCAGCTCACTGTCCGGTCGGAGGCGATTGGTCATCGCCACAGCCGTCGAAGTCCTCCATGAAGAGTTCGGGGTGCATACGTGGCACGACTAGCGGCGACCTCTGGCGCGCACGCCAGTTGTGAAGATCGTCGTTCCTTGCTGCTGTCTTGCTGTTGCACCGCCCTACCGCTCAGAGACTTCCACGAGAACATGTGCCATCGGAGCACCCTCCTCTAGGGCATGCCGCCCCATTCTCCGGTGTGCGCGGGATGTAAGATTCCGGGCTTCAAACGCACTCACCTATTAGGACCAGTCTGGCCGCTGAGGTGGTCGTGGATGACTCACCGGCCGGCGTTCCAAGCGTTTACAAGAAGGAGGTCGTGCGATGAAAGCCATTCGTTTCGCCCTGGGCGCAGTTGCGGTTCTCACCATTACGGGCTGTGCGTCTTTGCAGGTCCGGACGGACTACAATCCGCAAGCGTCGTTTGGGCAGTTAAGGACCTATGACTGGAATACGGGGACTGTCGACCCGTCCGGACATCCGGCGGTGAACAGTCCGTTGGTGGAGCAGCGCATCCGGCATGCGGTCGACAGTACGCTGACACATATGGGTTATCAGCGGGTGACCACTGGCACCCCCGACTTCCGCGTGACGTACCGCATCGTCGCGGAACGGAAGACGAGGGTTGATCCGGGATATGGCTACGACGGCTACGGTTACGGTTCGTACTACGGGCGCGGCTATCTCGGCCACGGATATGGCCGGTACAGCCACCGTGGTTTCGGTTATGGCCCCTACTACGGCTCGAGCCGTGTGCGCGAATACGTGGAAGCACAGTTGGTGCTGGACGTGGTCGACGCCCGGACGAACGAACTCATCTGGCGGGGTTGGGCCACGGACGACCTGGATGGTAACCCGCGGCCCGAGGCGGTCCAGCGGTACATCGAGGAAGCCGTGGAGCAGATCCTGGAGCGGTTTCCGCAAGCGAGCTCAGGGCCGCGACCGCGTCTTGTGGCGCCCTGACGCCTTGCGGCACTCAGTTGGCAAGGAGTGAAACATGTTCGGACAGACAATTCGTTACAGGCCCGAGTGATGAGCCTGCCCACGCGGAAGCAACGGCGGGGGAAGATGCAGTGCAGGTGGGTGCTGGCGCCGTGGTTGGTGGCATCGCGGGACGCCTCATCGGTGGAAACAGGAGGGGGACGATCATCGGCGCCGTGACCGGCGCCGCGGCGGGGGCAGGGGTGGCCGCGGCCACTCGGGACGAAGACATCGTTCTGGATGGTGGATCGCCCATTCGGCTCGTCCTCACGGCGCCGTTCGTGCTCTATTCGCACTAGCCCGCGCAAGCTGGGCATTTTGGCCTCGGGGTCCCCAGCTCCGTCTCCGCGCCGCGCAACGGTCCGGCTGCTTTTTGTCCCGTAGTGACTCAACGGTATCTGGCACTGCCGCGGCCCACCTAGCCGATAGCAACCCCACCGTCAGTCCGGTGGGCCGTCTGGCGGAAACCTTCGCAGCGTTCGTTCGTATATAGGGGCACGAAGTCTTCCCGCGGACCTGCCACCGAGGTCTCAAGTATGCGAACCAGCAGTCTTCCCCTGTGGGGCTCCGTAGCCCTGCTGGCGGCATGCGCCACCGGCTGCTCGTCGGCGAAGGGAACGGGCGACGCGTCCTCCTATCCCTTTCGGGTCGGTCTGGCCGAGCGCGGGATGATCCGCGTAACGATCGAGGAGACCGGCGTCGTCGAGCCCAAACGCCAGATCGTTGTCAAATCTCCGATCTCGGGCGTCGTCCGGAGGTTGCACGTCCAGGCGGGCGACTCGGTCCGCGCCGGCCAGCTAATGGCCACCATCATCCCGGACATCGCCCAGGCCAATGCCCTCGCACAGCTCAGAAGCGAGCTCTTCGGCGCCGAGATCTCGGTGCGGAGCCTCCGCCGCGACCTCGACCGGGCGAAACGGCTCGAGACCGACTCGCTGATCTCCGACGTGGAGGTCGAGACTGCCCGGGTAGCGCTCGAGCAGGCGGAGAACCGGCACCGGGCCGCGAGCGAAGGGCTGCGACTGATGGAGGAGAGCGGCGTGCGCGCGACGGACGAGGGGCAGTGGGCGGTGATCACCGCGCCGGCAGCCGGTGTCCTGATCATGCGTGGCGTGGAGGAGGGCGAGACGGTAGTGGGCGGTACCAGCGCCTTCGGTGGCGGGACCGAGCTGTTCACGATCGCCGATCTCTCCACGCTGATCGTCCGGGCAGCGATCAACGAGGTGGATATCGGCAAGGTCGCTCAGAGGGACGTCGTGCGGATCACAGTGGACGCTTTCCCGGGTGACAGTGCCACGGGGATGGTTCGGCTGGTACCGCCGGCCGCACGCCAGCAGGACCGGATCCGTGTCTTCGACGTCGAGATCGAGGTCACCGCCGGTAAGGAGATCCTCCGCCCAGGCATGACCGCCAACGTGCAGATCTCCGGGCCCGTCCGCGAAGACGTCGTCCGGGTGCCGGTCGAGGCGGTGTTCTTCCACGAGGGTCGACCGACGGTGTTCAGGCTCATCGCTGGAGAGCCGCAGCGCAGGCCGGTGACGCTGGGCTTGAGCGACCTTGCCTACGTCGAGATCCTGGACGGGCTCGCCGCCGGGGACTCAATTGCGCTCGAGGATCCCGTCGAGGCCGCGCGCCGCGAGAGGCGCTAGCCGATGCCCCTGATCGAGGCGCGCGGCCTCACGAAAGTCTATCGGCTCGGCCGGGTCGACGTTCCGGCTCTTCGCGGGATCGATCTCGAGGTGCACGAGGGCGAGTACGTGGCCATCACCGGCCCGTCGGGCTCCGGCAAGAGCACGCTCATGCACATCCTCGGCTGCCTCGATTCCCCAACGTCAGGCTCGTACCGTCTGGACGGCCGAGACGTCAGCGGGCTCCGTGGACGGGCGCTGGCCCACGTTCGCAACCGCAAGGTTGGATTCGTCTTTCAGACGTTCAACCTGATGCCCCGGATGACGACGGACGAGAACGTGGCGCTGCCCCTCCAGTACCGGGGTGGCATCTCGCGTCGTGCGCGGCTGCGGCGGGCGCGTGCGCTGCTCGAACGGCTGGGACTCGGCGAGCGCATCGGGCACCGTCCCGATGAGCTGTCGGGTGGTGAGCTACAGCGGGTAGCGGTGGCGCGGGCGCTGATCGGCGAGCCGGCAATCCTGCTCATCGACGAGCCGACCGGTAACCTCGACTCGAAGGCGGGCGCGGAGGTACTGAAGACCTTCCGTGAGGTCCACGATGCCGGCAACACCATAGTGCTGGTGACGCACGACCCGAATGTGGCCGCCGAGGCGGCGCGCACCATTCGGCTCGTCGACGGAGAGGTGGCGGCATGAGCTTCCTGGAGTCGCTGTGGGTGGGACTCAGCGAGGCGCGCCGTCACCTGGGACAGACGCTCCTCTCGCTCGTCGGTCTCGTCCTGGGAACGGGAAGCATCGTGACCGTGCTGGCGCTGTTCGGTGGGCAGACGAAGATCACCCAGGACTTCCTCGCGGAGGTCGGCGGGTTGGGCACGGTGATCGTGCGTGACCGGGAGCAGTCTGAGCACCCGACAGCCCGCGATCTGGCGTCCGATCGGCTCACCTACGGTGATGCACGGTACTTGAAAGACAGGGCCACAACGTTGGCGGCTGTAGCGCCCGGATGGTTCGATCGGCTCGAGTACCAGGTCGGCGCCGTGCACTTCACGGGGCCGGTTATCGGCACGACCCGCGACTACGCACGCATCAACGACATTCGCCCGCTCGCCGGCCGTTATCTGAGCGACCTCGACGTGCGACGGAAGGCGCGGGTGATCGTCCTCGGATGGAAGTACGCCGACTCCTTGTTCTTGGATCCGGAGCGCGCACTTGGTGAGCTGGTCAAGCTCCGGGGGAAGAACTACACCGTCGTCGGCGTGATGGAGCGCGAGGAGTTCTACTTTGCGGTGTGGAGCGGTAACGCGCTCGAGTATCGCAACGAGCGCGCATACATCCCCATCACGACCGCATTCATCCAGTACACGGGAGATGACGAGCATCTCTCGTTCCTTACCCTCAAGGCCCGTTCGCCGACCGGCGCCCGTGCAGCGGAGGCCCAGGTCGGCACGATGCTGTATCTCCGGCACGGAGTGGAAGACTTCGACATCACCCCGTCGGGGGGCGGTGCGAATAGCGATGCGGACTTCTTCATGCTGTTCAACTTCATCTTCCTCGTGGTCGGCGTCGTGTCGTTGGTCGCCGGCGGTGTGGTGATCGCGAACATTCTGCTGGCCTCGGTGGTGGAGCGCGTGCGGGAGTTCGGCACCCGGATGGCGATCGGTGCGACCGGATTCCAGATCTTCGCGCACGTCCTGGCGCAAGTGGTCGTGATCGCGGTACTCGGCGGGCTGATCGGTCTGGGACTCGGGACCGCCCTCACCGGGACGGTCGCCCACTTCATGAAGATGCCGGTGGCGGTGACGGTCGTCATTGCAGAGGTGGCGCTGGGCACGTCGCTGGGTGTCGGCTTCGTGGCCGGGTTTTATCCCGCGCTCCGCGCTGCGCGGCTCTCGCCGGTTGAAGCTCTGCGGTATGGCTGAGCGCCGGGCTTGGGCGGCTTGGTCCGAATGGGGCGACCTCGCGCTCGACGCCCTGCGCGAGATCCGTGCGCACAAGCTCCGCTCCGTGCTGACGCTCTTTGGCATCGTGTTCGGGGTGGCGTCCGTGGTGTCGATGACCTCGCTCTCGTCAGCCCTCGAGGACATGGCCTACGACGAACTGCAGCGGATGGGAATGCCGCGCACCTTCAGGCTCGTCGACCGCGGTCCCCGATCCGACGTGTCGCGTGCGGAAGAGCTACGCCACGTGGGTCTCAGCCTGGGTGATATCGACGCGCTGACGCGGCTGCGCGGCGTCGCCGCCACGTTCGGACGTAACTTCGCGGGGCGGCAGCTCGCGAGCACTGAACTGGACCAGCGCGTGATCCCGATCGTGGGAGTGGATGCGGCGTACCTGCGGTTCCGCAACTGGCCCATCGTGCGCGGCCGCGAGCTTGCGCCGCTCGACATCATGAATGCGTCCCGCGTGGCCGTGATAGGTGAAGAGCTGGTGAAGCCGTTCTTCGGCAGCGCCGAGCCAATCGGCCGCACGATCCAGCTCGACGGCGTCCGGTTCCGCGTGATCGGCGTCGTGGCGCCCATTGAGTTGGAGTTGGTGCCGGCCGATTTCTCGTTCCTCGCCAGACGGATTTACGTCCCGTACACCTACGTGACGCGGTACTACCGGGGCCGGCGCCGCGTAGACGATGTCATGCTGAAGGTGGCGGATGACTTCGACTTCCCAAAGGTGATGCTGGCGGGGGCGACACTCCTCCGTCAGCGGCACCGCGGATCGGAGGACTTCGAGATCGAGAACGAGGCCGCCGACCTGGCCTCCGACCTGGCGATGGCGGACAACGTCCTCGCCGGATGGAGCATTGTGCTCTTCACCATCGCGGGTGTCACGCTCATCGTGGGCGGCGTCGGGCTCTTCTCGGTGCTCTTGATCTCCGTACGCGAGCGGGTGCGCGAGATCGGCATTCGGATGGCCCTCGGTGCCGACGGGCCGGACATCCGTCGGCTGTTTCTGGTGGAGTCGATGATTCTCGCGTTGCTGGGTGCGGTGCTGGGTGTCGCGGGCGGAACGGGGCTCGTGATGGTGACCGAGGCGATCGCGGCGGGATTCGGCCGGGACTTCTTCGTCCCGGTCCATCTCCCGGGCGCGGTGGCCGCCGTGTTGTTCGCGCTCGTGGTCGGGGTGGTATTTGGCTGGTATCCAGCGAGCCGGGCAGCCAGACTCAATCCGATCGAAGCTATCAGGGAATTGTAGCTTTCCGCGCCGCCACATCTTGTACCCAACGATGGATCGATGAAGGATGGGTGCTCTGCAACCCTCGCGGGGACTCCTGCGTCTTAATAGGGTAGAACTCAATTGGGCGTCTCAAGTCATGTAGCCCAGACGGCTGCGATCGTTCTCGATCGCCAAGCTCACGGAGCAGATTGATGATCATCCTGGCTGTTCTTGCCGCCCTGGCCGCTGCCGTCGCCCCACCGGCTGACCTGCCGACCGGATGTTTCGCGGAAGCGCTACCCGAGATGAACGCGGCCCTGACGCGCGAGGACTCGCTCGCGCTGGCCGCACGCTACGAGCACCAGCCGCCGGGGGGCGACCGCTCGTGCGGCCAACTCCTGGCCGGCTACCTGATCGGCATGACCTCGACCCCGGCCGAAGATTCCTGGCGCGAGCGCCTACGGGGAATCGAGCTGCTCGAGGCGGCCTTCCGCTCACACAGCGGCGATCCGCGGCTCTACATCGCGATGGGCCTGCTGCTCTACCACCGGCAGGGGCGTACCGACGCGCTGCGCAACCTGAAACGGGCGCTCGATCGCAGGGAAGCGGGCGAGGTCCCGCTCACGGCACGCGAGGTGGCCATCATCCACTACAACCGCGGCCTGATCCACCAGGATTTCTGGCGGGACTGGCGAAGCTACGGGAACCTGAGCGTGACGGCCGGCGGGCAGTGGCACTGCGGCCGCTATGAGATGCCGGGTCAGGATAACTTCTCGAGCTCGTCTGACGACCATACCTGGCTCATCGCGCTCAACCAGCTCTGCCCCGCGCGGTTTGCGGAGAACATGGAAGCCTTCTTCGATCCGTGGGCAGACATGAACCGCGACGCCTTCAATCAGCTCGAGGACGCTTTCTTGGCCGCCCTCGAAACCGACTCGACCTTCCTGTTGCCCGGTGAGGCGCTCCTGGGTGAATACGTGTACTTGGAGGAATGGGAGAAGGCCGAACGCCTGGCGCACATGCTCTACGAACGGTTCCCAGAGAACTACCGAACATTCCTCTACGTGGGCTTGGTCCTGCATGAGACCGGGCGCGACTCTGCGGCGGCGCCGGCGTTCGCGAAGTCGTTCCTCTACATGCCGGACTCCATTGCCGCGGCCATCACCAGCATCTGGCCACTGCTCCAGCCTGAGCAGCGCGAGTGGTTGGACTCGGCCGACGAGACGACCCGGCGCAGTGCCGAGACGGCGTTCTGGAACTCGCTCGATCCGCTCTACCTCACGGCCGTTAACGAACGCAAGCTCGAGCACTATGCGCGGGTGGTGGCGGCGGATCTGATGTTTGGCTCACCGGCTCTCAGGGAACGCGGGTCAGGGTCGTACGCCGGGGAGATCTGGATTCGCTACGGTCGACCCAAGACGATGTGGGAACTCAAGATCTTCGGCGGTCGCGTCGCGTTCTGGGACTACGGGCCCGGTCCCGACGTCTCCTTTATCCGTGGCGCGGCCTACCGCAGTTTCCGGCCGACCGACGAGGCGAAGCAGTACACCAACCAACTGCTCCGGACGTCCCCGCAGACCTACTCGCCGGACGCGTTGGTCGACTCCGTTTGGTCGCTGGGTTATCAGACGGTGCGGTTCCTGGGCGCGCAACACCGGCCCGAGTTCCTCGTCTACACCGAGTGGCCAGCAGAGTTTGCTCCCGAGGCGATAGCCGGCCTTACGCTGCTGGATCAGCAGTTCCTCCCGGTCGCCCAGTGGCAGGGCGGCAAGCCGGACCGGCCGGGGTTTCGCGCCGTGCTGCGGGGTATTCCGCCGGGGATGTATTCCCTGACGGTCGAGATCTTGGACCCGGGCCCGCGGCAACTGGGGCGGGTCCGCGACACCTTGAGCACGTTGGCCATCGAGGACTCGACCTTCGTTGTCTCCGACGTGCTGCTGGCGTCCGGCGTCGCCTCGCTCGTGGGCGACGGCGCGGTGAGCCGTCGCGAGATGGAGATCACTCCGCTCTACGGATCGACTCTGGAGTCCAACCAGACACTGGGACTCTACTGGGAGGTCTACCGGCTGAGCGGTGCCCAGGAGGGTAGGGTCAGATACCGGGTCTCAGTCGAGATCCAGGACGCCGGGCGCCGGCCGATTCTGGCCCGCATACTCAGCGGGGTAGCGGGCGGCGGTGACCGGCCGGCCGCCACCAGGATCGAATACGACAGCGACCGTCCGATGCAGCAGGGGCGCGCCGTCGAATGGCTGGAACTGACCGGTCAGCTCCGGCCCGGTGAGTATCGGGTCATCGTGACCATTACAGACCGGGAATCGGGGAACGCAGTGACGCGCGAACGCGCGCTGGTCGTGCGCTGAGCCACCGCCGGGCTCAAGCCGATCCTGGGACGATCCGGCCGGTGGTCAGACTTGGCTCGTCCAATCGCCCCGGTCGATCAGTTCGCGGCACAGGTCCTCCGCCGACCGGCCGGCTGCCTCGGCCGCGAAATTGATCACCAACCGATGCCGTAGCACCGAGAGCGCGATCTTCTTCACGTCGTCGAGATCGGCCATCGGCCGGCCGGCCATCGCTGCCTGAGACTTCGCGCCGAGAACCAAGTACTGCGAGGCGCGCGGGCCGGCGCCCCAGGCGACATACTCGTCCACCAGCGGAGTGGCGTCGGGCTCGCCAGGCCGGGTCATGCGGGCGAGCATCACCGCCGCGCGCACTACCTGCCGCGAGACGGGAATACGACGCACCAGGTGCTGCATCTCCAACAGCTCGTGGGCGTCAAGCACGGCCGCGACATCACGGGACTCGTCGCTGGTGGTCTCTTCGACGATCCGCTCTTCCTCTTCCTTGCTCGGGTAGGGAACGCGGAGTTCCAGCATGAACCGGTCGAGCTGCGCTTCCGGCAGCGGATAGGTTCCTTCCTGCTCGATCGGGTTTTGCGTGGCCAGAACGAAGAACGGCTCCGGCAGGTCGTACGTGGTTCCGGCGGCCGTGACCTCGTGCTCCTGCATCGCCTGGAGCAGGGCCGCCTGTGTCTTGGGGGGCGTTCGGTTGATCTCGTCCGCCAGCACGACGTTCGCGAAGATCGGGCCGTGTACGAAGCGGAAAACCCGTTTTCCCGTGGAGAGATCCTGTTCGATGATCTCGGTCCCGGTGATGTCACCCGGCATCAGATCGGGCGTGAACTGGATCCGAACGAACTTCAGGTCCAGCGCCTCGGCGACGGTGGAGACGATCAGGGTTTTCGCTAGGCCCGGCACCCCGACCAGCAGCGCGTGACCGCCCGAGAGGATGGCGGTGAGAATCCCGTCCATGACCTCCTGCTGACCTACTATCCGGTGGCTGACCTGCTCGAGCAGCCGGTCACGAGCCCGTGTCAGGCGCTCGAGTAACTCGATATCCCTGTCGACCGCTTGGGTAGATTCCGATTTCACCGTATCGCACTCTCATTCTTTCGGGCCCGGCGGCCGACGCTGTCGCCGCCCCACTCTCTCCGCCGCTGTTGTTTACGCCGGTCCCTTTAAGATGTTGCAGAGCGGCCTGGAATCGTAGCCTCGACCCTGTTTCAACCGCCGGCGGTTTTGCTTGCGAAACTTTTCACAAGCGGTTTACTTTCGCGCGCATTATGGGTGAGAAACCCACCCGCAGGCGCCAGGGGGCGTATGTATACCGCTATTCGGGCCTCGGGTGTATGTTCGCGGCGACCGTCCTGCTGTTCATGGCCGGGGGTTGGCTGTTGGACCGATGGTTGGGTGTGCTGCCCCTCTTTACCGTCATAGCGGCGTTCATTGGGGCGGCACTCGCGACGTTCAGCTTATACCGGAAGCTCCTGGGGCCGGACGAGTGAAGCACGCGGCCTTGGGTCTTCTCCTGACCGTCGCAGTCTCGGCGGTGGTGTGGCTCGTCTGGGGAGTCACGGCGGTCCCGAGCGCCGCGATCTTCGGCGGGATCGCTGCGTTCATTCACGTGGCCGCCGCCGGCCTACTGCAACCGGCCCTGGTTCCCCCGTTCGAGCGGCTCGTACGCCGCTGGGCTATCGGGTTGGGGATCCGATTCGCGGGTGTCGCGCTCTTGGCTGTCGTCTTGCTGATGGAGTGGGATCGCTTTCCGACACTGCCGACAGTGGTCGGCTTTCTCGGGGTGCTGATACCGACACTGCTTAGCGAAATGCGCATGTTGCTGCTCACGTTGCAGACGGGGCGATGATCCAGGAACAGGAAACGTTCGACCTCGGCGATCTGATCATGCATCACACCGCTGATGCATACACGATCGACCTCAGCCCGTTCTTCGTGTGGGAGTACGGCAAGTTTCTGCCCGATCTCCACCTCGGCCCGCTCGTGTTCAATCTCACTCCCAGCAAGCACGTGTTGTTCATGCTGCTGGCCGCGCTCCTCGTGTTCCTCACGATGTGGATTGCCGCCCGGAGTCTCGAGCGGCAGCGCGCGACGGAGAGCGCGCCCAAAGGATTCGCCAACGCGGTCGAAGCGTTCGTGCTGTGGGTGCGGAACGACATAGCGATCGTGAACATCGGCCATCGTGGCGCTTTCTTCGCGCCGTACATCATGACGTTGTTCTTCTTCGTGCTGTACAGCAACCTGCTGGGGCTGCTGCCGTGGGGGGCCACGCCTACGAGCAACCTGGGTGTGACCGCCGCGCTCGCCATCCTGGCGTTCTTCGTCATCGAGATCAGTGGCATGGTGGCGCTCGGTTTCCGCGGGTACATGAGGACTATCTTCCCGGAGATCCCAGGAATGAAGGGTGCGCCGGCGATCGGGTTGTCGGTGGTGATGGCGCCCATAGAGGTTCTCGGGAAGCTCATCAAGCCGTTCGCGTTGTGTGTCCGGCTGTTCGGCAACATGACGGCCGGGCACTTTGTGATTCTGGCGCTCTTCGGGATGATTTTCCTGTTCGGCCAGCTTGCCATCTGGCGCTGGGCGATCGGCATCGGCTCGGCGGGCATGGTGCTGGGCATCATGCTGCTGGAACTCATCGTGGCGTTCGTGCAGGCATATGTCTTCGCGCTGATCACGGCCGTGCTGATCGGGGTGAATCAGCACGCGCACTGACGACTGGGGCGGCAAGACGATCGGAGGGGGGACCGTCGCGAGTCACTGTCACTCCGTACCACGGGTGCTGTTGGGTCGGGAGAGGCCGTCCCGCCGTCCGCGGGGTAGGCTGAGTTGAGGACGCAGTACCGGGATGCCGCATGCGCTTCGCCGCATCCCGACACCGTACCCGGGAGATTCCCGGGGAAGCCCGCTGGTCCCGAGGGACCGCTGGCGGGTCGCCGCGGCCGAACCGTTCGGGAGAGACGGGTCCTACGCGGGAAGCGCGCCGCGCAACGTTCATCTCCCCGAATCATCGAGGAGCACGAGGCATGGTCAAGCTGTTGATGATGTTGCAGGAGGGCGGCCAGCAGGCGGCCGAGGTGGGGGCGTCCCTGGGCGACGGATTAGCCATGATCGGCGTCGGGCTGGGAATCGGGTTGGCGCTGATCGGCGCCGGACTAGGCCTGGGTCGGATCGGTGGTCAGGCAGCCGAGGCTATCGCCCGGCAGCCGGAAGCCGTAGCGGATATTCGCGGCACGGCATTGCTCGTAGCCTTCCTCATGGAAGGCGCCACGATCATCGCCGTCATCATGGCGCTGGTCGCGAAGATCCTGTAGACGGACCATGGGATTCCTGAACCTGGTCCTGGCGGCTGTGCAGGAGCACGGTGAAGGTGGCGGGCTCGGCGGGCCGTTCACGCTCGAGCCGGGTCTCATCATCTGGACCTGGGTCGTCTTCGCCGCGCTCTTTTTCCTGCTCAAGAAGTTCGCGTGGCCCGCCATCGTGCGGGCCACCGCAGAACGCGAGCGGACGATCGAGCGGCAGCTGCAAGAAGCCGAGCGACAGAACGCTGAGGCGCGAGAGCTGCTCGAGCAGCACCGCCAGATGCTCGCGAACGCGAAGCAGGAAGCGCACACGCTGGTGCAGGACGCGAAGGGCATCGGCGAGAAGGAACGCGCACAACTCCTGGCCAGGGCGCGGGGAGAGCAGGAACAGATCGTCGAGCGGGCCAAGCGTGAGATCGAGGCGGAGCGGGATCGCGCCATCGCCGATCTGCGCCGCGAGGCTGTAGATGTCTCGCTCGCGGCGGCGGCCAAGCTGATCGGACAGCGCCTCGATGGCGCGGCGGATCGCAAGCTCGTCGAAGACTATCTCGCCTCGCTCGCGGAGCGCCGGTGAGAGAGCCGACCATCGCACGGAACTACGCCGAGGCGTTGTTCATGGCGGGTGAGCACTCCGGGCAGACGGAGGGTTTCGCCGTCCTGCTCGAGGCACTGGCCGGCGCCATCGCGGCGGACGAACGGATCCAGATTGCCCTTGACTCGCCTCGCGTGCCGAAGCGCAAGAAGTCCGTCGTGCTGCGCAGGGCGCTCGAGGCCCACGCTCCCGAGACGTTCCTGCGGTTCCTGGACGCGGTGGTGCAACGCGGACGGCAGGGCATGTTCCAAACGATCGCCCGCGAGTATCAGGCGCTCGTGGATGTGAAGTTCAATCGCGTACACGCCGGTGTCGTGCTGGCGCGGCGGGCGGACGAGATCTTCGAGGAGGAGATCCGCAGCAGGCTCTCGGAGATCCTCGCCAAGGAGGTCATTCCCCACATCCGGGAGGACCGCAACATCATCGGTGGGATCGTAGTGCGTATTGGCGACCGCGTGATGGATGGGTCGCTGCGAACGAAACTGAAACGGCTGAGAAGGCACATGCTGGGGGTCTGAGGATGGTGTTCCTCGACCTCGGCAGCGAAAGCCGATCGGGGTTGATGAGCGGATCTTTGCAAGCCCCGTTGGCGCGTCAGCCAGCGTCAGGCACCACCCAGAACCGCATGATTCCTAGGGGTTCGGTATCTCTTCCGTCAGCCAGCGTCAGCCAGAAACAGTGGGGTTTGTCACCGGGAACGTCACCGCGTCAGTTCCGTGACGGGAGTCCGCCCAGCTCTGCAGCATACCCGAGCCAGTTGACGGGTGCCGCGGGACCCGGCGGCCTGGGGGGCGATCGATGCCTCTCCGCTTCGCGAGCCCGACGAAGGCTCCTTTTTTGCGATCCTTTCTCGGGGTGTCGGATTTAGTCGTTGTAGACGGTGCGCACCCTTCCAACAGGCGGCTCACCCAGGGCGAATGGGTCCCGGTCTCCACGACGAGTCGCGCTCGGTCGTACTGCGTGAAGTGTCGGCGCGGCTGGGGTGGTCGCGACCCGCCCCTGCCCCTGCACCCTGCCTGTAGCATCCAGCAGACAGAAGTGGCTATACCGGTCGCCGAGATCCAGTCCGATCGTTATTGTTCCAGGAGCCATCGTCGCGCGTTTCATGGGGTCAACCTCCGTATCTGTGGGCCTTGAGCCCGTGATTTGTTTGGGGACCATCGCTACGCGAAGGCACCCTGTCTAGGAGGTTGGCCCTGCCTTCTCATCCCAATCTCAAAGCCGCCCTCGCGGACCGCTACGCCATCGAGCGGGAACTTGGGGCCGGTGGCACGGCGACTGTCTATCTCGCGCAGGACATCAAGCACGAGCGGCAGGTCGCCGTCAAAGTGCTGCGCCCCGAGTTGGCCGCCACGCTCGGCTCGGAGCGGTTTCTGCGCGAGATCAAGATCGCCGCCAACCTCCACCATCCACATATCCTTCCGCTCTACGACTCGGGTGACGCTGAAGGCTTCCTCTACTACGTGATGCCATACGTGGAAGGCGAGTCGTTGCGCGATCGACTCAACCGAGAAAAGCAGCTACCACTTGATGACGCCTTGCAGATCGCCCGCGAGGTTGCAGATGCACTCGGCTCTGCGCACAGCCACGACGTGGTGCATCGGGATATCAAGCCAGAGAACATCTTACTCGAGGAGGGGCACGCTGTGGTTGCGGACTTCGGGATCGCACGCGCGGTCACCGCAGCCGGCGGTGGGAAGCTGACCGAGACCGGACTGGCCATCGGGACGCCCAGCTACATGAGCCCAGAGCAAGCGGCGGGGAGCGAAGAGCTGGACGGGCGGACTGACGTTTACTCGCTCGGCTGCGTGCTCTACGAGATGCTCGGTGGCCAGCCGCCGTTTACGGGTCCGACGGTGGAGAGCATCGTGCACCAGCACCTCGCGGTTGATCCGCCGTCGATCACGAACCTCCGGCCTGCGGTGCCTGCGGAGATTGCGGGGACGCTGGCCCGGGCGCTGGCCAAGACGCCGGCTGATCGGTTCAGCTCCGCCGCGCAGTTTGCCGAGGCGCTCGCTACCCGTGGTGGTGCCGCGGCGGCAACGGTGGCCGCGGCACCGGTATCGGACAGAGCGCGAGTCCGCCGCGCCGTGGCGATCGGGCTCGGGGCGGTGGTTTTGCTCGTCGCGGCGCTATTGGTATGGCGACGAGCCCCGAGTACCACCCCGCTGGTCTCGCCTACCACCATTGCAGTGCTGCCGTTCACTGTGCGCGGCAGCGAAGATGTCGCCTACCTGGGCGAGGGGATGGTCGACCTTCTGGGCACGAAGCTGGACGGCGCGGGCGAGTGGCGCAGTGCGGACCCGCGCGCGGTACTCGGTGTGCTGGCGCAGGAGGCTGGCGGTGTGCTTGACCCAGAGCGCGGCCGGGCGGTGGCCGAGCACGTGGGTGCAGGACTCTACGTGCTGGGCAACATCCTGGAAGTTGGCGGACGGCTGCGCGTTGACGCGTCCCTATACAACCCGAACCTCGACGCGCCGCTTGTGGCGCAGGCAACAGTGGAAGGCAAGGCAGCCGAGATTTTTGACTTGGTGGATGACTTGGCCACGCAACTTCTCACGGCCCAAACGGGCGGCCCCGGCGCGCGAGTCACCCGCATCGCCGCGGTAACGACGTCATCGCTTCCGGCGCTCAAAGCCTATCTGGAGGGAGAGACTGCGTTCCGCGCTGGACACTACGGGTCAGCAGTCGAGGCATTCCAGCGGGCGGTCGCCGCCGACAGCCTTTTCGCTCTCGCCTATTACCGTCTGAGCGTCGCCGCCGAGTGGGACGCTCGGGACGCGTTAGTGCAGGACGCTGCGCAGCAGGCCATTCGACACGCCGAGCGGCTCTCGGAGCACGACCGCCTCCTGCTAGAGGCCTTCATCGCTTGGCGGCGTGGGGCAGCTGACGAAGCGGAGGACCTGTACCGGGGGATCATCGGCACTCATCCGGATTACGTGGAGGCGTGGTTTCAGCTCAGCGAGGTGCTGTTCCACTACAACCCGCTGCGCGGCCGCTCGCTAGCCGAGTCACGGGAAGCTTTGGAGCGCTTGCTCGCTTTCGACCCGGACCACGAGCCCACGCTCATCCACCTGGCTCGGGTCGCGGCACACGAGAGGAACCGGGCCGAGCTGGACTCGCTGGTGCGACGCATCCTTGAACTGAACCCCGAGGGTGATCGGGCCCTGGAAATGCGTGTGTTACGTGCCTTCGCCTCGGACGACCGGGCGGACCAAGAGCGGCTCATCGGCGAGTTGCGGCGCGCGTCAGATTTCGTGTTGATTCTTGCCACCTGGCACGTGGCGCTCTTTACCCATAACCTGCCAGGGGCTGCGCGCCTCGCCCGGGTTGTGGCCGATTCGACCCGCGCGCCAAAGGTGCAAGCGCTGGGTCGCGTCTGGCTGGCCCACCTCGAGCTGGCGCGGGGCAGATGGCGGGCAGCGAGGGCAGAGCTCGCGGCAGCCGAACCGCTCGACCGGGCCTCCGCGCTCGAATACCGTGCACTCTTTACGGCGTTGCCCTTCGTACCGGTCTCTCGGGCGCAGGTTGAGGACGCCAGAGATGAACTGGAGCGCTGGGACGCCACCAGCGTGCCACCCAGCGTGACCACTACCGTTTTAGTGAGCAAGCACGACGGCGCGCACCCCCACCTTCGGAAATATCTGCTGGGACTCTTGAGCGCCCGTCTCGGCGATCCCGTTGCGGCCACGCGCCATGCTGCGGAATTGGAGGCGCTGGGCGGTCCGGACAGGGCACGCGCCTTGGCTGGCGACCTCGCCGGGAGCATCCGCGCCCAGGTCGCCTTGATTGAAGGGCGCCCAGCCGACGCATTGATGGCACTCGAGCAAACGCGGAGGCAAACCTTCTACCAGCTCACACTGTCATCGCCATTTTATTCCCAGGCGTACGAGCGGTATATGCAGGCGACGTTGTTGGAGGAGCTCGGTCAGACGGAGGAAGCGCTGCGTTGGTACAGCTCTGTTGTGGGAACCTCACCCAACGAGCTCATCTATCTGGCCCCCTCGCACCTCCGGCGCGCCGAGATCTACGAGCGCCTCGGCCAGCCGGAAAAGGCCGCTGAGCATTACGCGCGGTTCGTTGAGCTGTGGGCAGACTGCGACCCGGAACTGCGGCCTGTGGTCGATGATGCCAAAGAGCGAATTGCGCGCCTCGCTGGTGAGCCAGCAGGAGAGCGCTGATAGCTGAGCCTGTTCTTCGTCGAGCCCTGCGCCGCATCGTAAAACAACGCCCATAGCGGGCCGCGCTTTAGTCCAACAGATTGTACCCAGAATGCTCCCTGCACGAAGCAGGGGCCTTCTCGGAGATGATCTCGTCAACGGTGAAGCTCAGGCTTCCGGCTCGTGAGCACTCCGGATACAATCCTTATCGTTAGACGGCGGCAGAGTTACCACCTGATTCGGAGGCCAAGGTGCCTGACACACCGCTCCGCAACAAGAGCCTCGAAGAGGTCCTCGACAATGTCCAGATGGTATCTGCCGTTGGCGACGCGCCACAGATCCGCTCCGTCATGGCGGTGCTCGCTAAGTGCGATCGAGCTCGGTGATGCCCTTAGTACCGCCACACGAGAGATCCGCGACTTCAACCAGTCAACTAGTGAGCTAACGACGCAAATCATCGCACTGAACAAACGCCTCGTTTTGGCGACGATCGTCATCGCGCTCGCCACCGCCGTGGCTGCCGGCGTGGCAGTCCTCACTGCGTTGTAGAGACACGGAAATCGCGACTCCCGGTTACTAACAATGTTCGATGCTGAATATTTTCGGGACCGATTGAAGCGCCAGGTTGACCAGGTTGGTGGCAATCCCGTCGTTCGCGTAGCACTCAAGGGCGGTGAGGAGTACCTGATTCGAGATGTTGTCGAAACGACACCAGGTTACGTCCTTCTCAACGTCCACCCTTTTGACGCCATTGCGGGTATTGAGGCACCTTCATCATCGGCCTACTCTCGCGTACCCACAGGTGGCTATCATCCTACAGCAGTTTCCTATGATGCGATAAGTCACGTGTACCTCTCGACAACAACCGAGGGGCAACGCCCCAAAGTGGGGTTCAATCCATCATCGACTGGCTGAGTGATTGAGCCGCCGTCTAACACCATTAAGAAGTGCCTTGTCAAGCAGCTGAAGCTGACCGTTAGACGGCGGCGTCATTTCGCGTCGGCCGGCGGAGGTTCCGATGCGGCAGCAGTTGACGGTGCCGTTGGGACCCGTGGCCCTGGGGGGTTGATGGTTGGCGGACGGATCGCGTTCCTACTGTGCTCGATTTCACTGCACAGCACCGCTTCCAATGCAGCGATCGCGAGGAAAAGGAGCTCCGGGTCTACCGGGTGCTCGGCTGGGTGCGGCGGATCAAGAAACACGAGGCGGACGGGGACTGGCACTTCGAACTCACGCAGCGCGCCGACACGCCGACCGACCGTTCCTCCGAACGCCACGACGCCGAATCCCTCAACGACGCCGGCCCTGCGAAACCAATAACGGACAGCCTTGAATGAACGACACACGCTTAGTAATAGGCATGCCTGCGGGATCCCTCGCGGATCCTGAGCGGGGCGGGAACCTCGTCGACTTGCTCAAGCAAGCCGGCTTTCCGACGGAGGGATACAGCCGGGGAGGTCCCACGAGCTTCACCCTGAGTTCCTTTCTAGTGGGCTGGGACGGACGGCCCCAGGAGTTCGGATCCCAGCTGGCCCTTGGCGAAGTCGATATCGCCATCAGCGGCGAGGACTGGATCCGCGAACGGCAATTGGAGATGGAGCGCGAGTACGGCAAGGAATGTCCGGTGACCAAGGTCTTGCCGCTGGGTCGGGGGGGCGTACGCCTCGTCATCATCAACAATGACGAGGAAGGCCGTGAATGCGACGACTGGCTGAGGCCGCTCCTGACGGAAAAACCCCTTGTCACCATGGTTTCCGAAATGCCTCATTTGGCCATCGAATGGTTTCAGCGCAAAGCGGCGGCCTTGGGATTTGGTCAATCCCATTCGGCCGATTCCATTCAGAAGTATAAGACGGAACCCAAGATAAGCGCCGGCCTCGTGGTTTACGAGACCTGGGGAAAGACCGAGGCGAAGGTGAAGAACGGCTCGGTGGACTTTGGCCTCGAGATCACCCAATCGGGCAGCGCCATTCGAAACTATGGGCTTCACATCGCCGACGAGGTCATGAAGTCTGAAGCGGCGGTGTGGGCGAACCCCGCACTGAAGGACGACCCGGAAAAGTACGAACTGGCCCGCATGTTTCTGCTGAATCTGCACGGCGCCATCTTCGCCGAGGACAAGGTGCTCGTCTTGTTCAACGCGGCCACGTCGTTGACGGCCCAAATCGTTGACTACCTGGAATCCAACAAACTCTTCGCCGAAGAACCGACCATGAACGAAGGCGTCAATTTCGTCGAG
>JADFNB010000044.1 GCA_022563595.1 Gemmatimonadota bacterium | reverse complement strand
CCGTCCCGACTCGAACAACCGGTCATCGAGCCGCTGTTTGCCATGAGCACCTCCTCCCCCACACACGCTACAGGTTGTCGCACAGCCGCTAGGCCGCTAAGCTAGGCCGACATCATGTTTCTCGACCTCGGCATCATCGCCATCTACTTCGCGGTCATCCTCGCCATCGGTATTCGAGCCCGCGCGAGACCGGACGTGGGCGTCGAGGAGTATTTCCTGAGCTCCCGCTCGCTCAAGTGGCCGGCCATCGCCATGTCGACCATCGCCACCAACATCCAGGCGGGCCATTTCATTTCGATGGCCGGTTCGGCGTACGTGTTCGGGCTGGCCCAGGCGAACCTCGAGATCAACGCGATCTTCGGAATTCTGATCGCCACCTTCTTCTTCGTCCCGCTGTACCTCCGAATGCGGGTTGTCACCATCAGCCAGTTCTTCGAGGCGAAGCTCGGACCCAAGGTCGCCCTGGCGTACGCCGTGCTCATGATCTTGCTATACTCGCTCCTCTACCTGGGGACGGCCCTGTTCTGGGCGGCATACGCGATCGACGGCGTGTTCGGAAGCATGGGCGGACTCCAGCAGCTCAATCCTGCCGTGCGACTGGGGCTCCTGGTCGTGCTGACCGGCGTGTTCTCGGCGGCGTACACCTACCTGGGCGGGCTCCGGGCGGTCGTGCGCACCGACATCGTGCAGTTCGTGCTGCTCGTGGGCGGCGGCATTATCTCGCTAAGCGTCGCGATTCACTTTTTGGGCGGCTGGTCTCAACTCTGGAGCTCGACCGGTCACCTGATGCATCTCCATCTCCCACGTGACCACGACACGCTTCCCTGGGTCGGGCTGTTCGGCATGCTACTCCTGAACCTCAACTACTGGGGCGCAAATCAGGTGATCTTGCAACGTGCACTGGCAGCGAAGAGCATCAAACACGCGCAGATCGGTCTCCTCGTAGGCGGCGCGCTCAAGTACCTGATGGTGCTCATCATCGTCGTCCCGGGAATCGCCGTGGCGGGGATTCTGGCTGACCAACCACTTGACGACCCCGACCTCGCCTACCTCACGCTGCTCAACACCTACCTGCCCGCAGGCGTCCGCGGCCTCGTTCTGTGTGGGCTCTTCGCCTCGCTCATGAGCACGCTGGATTCGATCTACCACTCCGTCGCCACCCTTTGGTCGGTGGACATTTACCGCCGCCACCTGCGACCGGATGCGACCGACGCCCAGGTAGTGCGGAGCGGCAGGCGAGCTATCATTGCGGCGCTCGTCTCGGGCGTGCTCTTCAGCTTCGTCGTGATCTACGCCAAGTTCAGCAATCCGGCCTTCCCACTCACCCATTGGTTCAATGAGCTGTCGTACTACATAAAGAACGGGTTCGTGCTTCTGGTGCTGGCGGCCGTCTTCCTGCTCCGCCCGTCCAGGCGCCTCGTGCTGACGACGCTGCTAGCGAGCGTCCCCCTCTATCTGGCCCTCAAGGTCGGCTTTCCGGAGATGAACTACTTCGTGCGGTCTGCTTGGGTAATCGTCGCGACGTTCGCCGCGGTGGCGATTCCCACGATTGTGCGGAATGGGTGGCGTCTGGAGCAGGCCCTCCTCGTGGTGTCCCATCGCAGCGTGGCACGATTTGGCGTGGCGCTGGCTGCTTCCCTCGTCCTGGCGCACGTGGTGTTCCACTGAGACCCGTTAGCAGTTGGCTGGATTCTCGAGGCGACATTGGGATGAAAGGTGCAGCCATCGAAAGTTGCGCTCAAGGTGCTTAAGCCCGAACTGCCGACCGTGTTCGGCGCCGAGCGGTTCCTGCGGGAGATCGATCTCGGCAAACACGAGGACGTTACGGGTAGCGCTCGGCTAGGGCAGCTTTGAGACGGTTCAGCACGTCGGACACGTGGCGCTCCGGCTGGCAGCGTCCCTAAGATGGCACTCCTGTCTGCGAGTCGCCAGTTTGACGGTTACTCAGCAGGAGACGATATTCACCCGCAGTTGAAGCGCGGGGACGTTATGCTGAGCGAAGTAAGGACGGGATGGAAAGGGCGGCGCGTGCTCAACTCGGGCTGCAGTCTCGACTGAAGATCCCTACGCTGCAGGCTGCTCGCTGTGGGAAGGTGGACGGTGCCGCTGAGATTCGCACTAGTCGGAGGCCCCGAAGACTACCACGTCTGGTCACCGGAGTGGGCCGAGGCCGCCATGAGTGTAGGTCACGCATTTATGGAACTAGAAGCCCGCAGTCGGCCAGACTCACCGTGGAAGACCAGCAGTACAAACTCGGGGTGATCGCCGAGACGGCACGAACACTTTGGGGATAACGGGAGTCGGGCTGTTTACGGGGCGTTGCGCGCACTGCCGGACTACGGTGGCCGAACGCTTCCGAGGCGCGTCACGGCCGCCCGCACGGCGTCCGTCACACGCGCCATGAACCCGAAATCGAGCGTCTCGATGCTGTCGGTGAAACTATGGTAGTTCGGGTTTCGCAGGAAGGCGGTGTCGGTGAGCATCAGCGCCGGGTAGCCGACGTCCCAGAAGGAGGCGTTGTCGGACAGCCGAGTATCGGGCACGAGCCATCCCCTGAGTGGCGTTCGGAACGTCACGACCGGGAGATCCGGAACAGCCGCCCGCGCGGCGTCCGCAAACATGCGCAAGAGCTTCGCTGACCGGCCGTGGCCGGTCGCCGCCAGGAACGTTCCGGTCTTCGGCACCCGCTTCCAGAAAAGCAGCGCCGGCACATCCTGGCTTCCCGGCGTCGCGTTCGTGTAGCCGACCATCTCGAGTACGAACACGCCGGCGTATCGGATGCCCCGGCGCCGGGCATCCGTCGCGTACGCGCGACTGCCAACCCGAAACGTGAGCCCCTGGGGCTCTTCCAAGTTGAAGCCGGCGAATTCCACGATCGCATCGAGCTCGTCACCGGCGACGAGCCGGGCGGCCTCGAGCATCGCAGCGACGCCACTCGCGTTGTCATCGGCCCCGGGGGTCCCAGGGACCGTGTCGAAATGCGCGCCGACGAGGATGCGCGGCCGGTCCGGACGGACGGCGGGAGTGGTCCCGACGACATTGTGGTATTCACGGCCGCGAAACGTGAATGCGTGGCGTTCGACGCGCAGCCCCAGAGCGGCGAGCTGCTCAGCGACATACTCGCCCGCGGCGTCGAGGGCCGTCGAGGAAAACTCCGGGTGCCGCTCGCCCGCGAGTACGGTGACATGCGCACGAAGCCGCGCTGGATCGGCGCCGGTAGAAAGCACGTTGAAACCTACGGTCTATCGCGGTCCCAGGTCCACCGGTAGAGCGGTCCTGTTGAAACCCGGGCTGACGTCCGGGCTCGGAGCTAGGCGGCCGGCCGAATGTTCTGGTTCATCCGGAACAGGTTCGTCGGATCGTAGTTGGCTTTCAGCGTTGCGAGCCGGTCGTAGTTCGCCCGTGCCAGACCCGCTCGCTCCGCTCGCGGGCCTCCCCCCGCCACCCATCCACCTCTCTGGCTACCTCGTGCTGTGCCAGTAGGGCGAGTCGTGCTGTTCTCGGTCGCCGGGAACCCGTCTGACTCTGGATCAGAAGAGTCCTGGTTCGAGCCGTGGCCGAGCCGGCGCTTCAGCGCACCGGGCAACCACGACTACCGCCCTACCCCTTCGGCCTGATCAACTCCTGAAACGGAGGATAGTCCAGCAGCGAATCGCAGTGGTTCGTCATGGCAAGGTTGTGCATATAGAACTCCACTCCTGATTCACGCAACAGCTCCACCGCTCGCTCCCGCTCACCTAACGCGGCCTCACCCCAGGCGCGAACAACGAGGTTCGTCGTCCACTTGGTTAGGCCGACCGCCCTGAAGGCTTGGTCACGATGGCCCTGGCGTGCCAAGACATACGCCAGCTCCAATGCAGCGTTGTCGTGCAGCACAGACGCGCGCTGATCTACATCCCATGCGACGCTGGGCACGACCTCGAACATGTCTTCCAGGACTGCCTGGGACTGGTCCCAACGTCCGGCTTGCGAGAGCACAATCGCATATACGTAGGATTGGCCGGGATCCCGTTTCCAGTCGGAGGTCCTGCTCTCAAACCATTCGAGGGTACGGTCCGCCAAGTCGGAGGCTGCCGCCGGATGATGGGCGCGAAGCCCCCCAATCCAGTCTAAGTCGATAAGCCACCAGGAGGAACGTTGGAGAGCTTCCGGAATAGCTGTCACCCTGAGCGCGGCGCAGCGTCCCCGAGTGCCGTAGTACCCAATCGCCTACCCGTGTCGCAGGGCTGGCCTCGGAGCGTCACGGGATTAGATTCGCAGGCTGAGGGAGTCATACCATGCGATTCATTCATCATCGATTTCCCCTGTTAATAGGTCTTGGCGTGCTGGCGCTCTACCGTCCGATCGTGCTGACCGCCCAGGAACACGAGCAGGCTCCGCAGGATCACCAGCCTACGGTCGCGGGCGCGATGGCGTTGGTGGAGCGCGCCGAACGGGAGCTGGAACGGCTCTCCGCCAGGGCGTCCCGCGCCGCGTGGGTGCAGAGCAACTTCATCACGCACGATACCGAGACCATGGCGGCGGAGGCGAGCGAGGCGTACACGGCGGCGGCGGTGCGTTTCGGCAAGGAAGCGGCACTGTTCGACGAGTTCGACCTGCCACGCGATCTGCGGCGCAAGCTCACGCTCTTGAAGCTGGCACTCACAATGCCGGCGCCGAGCGATCCCGACCTCACGGCGGAGACCGCGCGGCTCGCCACGACGCTCGAGGGGATGTATGGACGCGGTGAGTACTGCGCGCCGGACGGGACGTGCCTCGACATCGCCGAGCTGATGCGCATCATGTCGGATAGCCGGAGCGCTGACACCCTGCTCGTGGCGTGGGAGGGATGGCGGACCATAGGGCCCCCGATGCGCGACCTGTATACCCGATTCGTGGAGCTGATGAACCAGGGTGCCCGGGAACTCGGGTTTGCGGATGCCGGCGAGATGTGGCGCTCCAACTATGACATGGACGCGCGCTCGTTCGCGGCGGAGGTGGACCGGCTGTGGGAACAGGTCAAGCCGCTGTACGACGGGCTCCACTGTTACGTGCGAGACAAGCTCCAGACGGTCTACGGCGAGGAGATCGTCCCGAGCGGAAAACCGATTCCCGCCCATCTTCTGGGCAACCTGTGGGCGCAGGACTGGAGCAATGTCTTCGATCTCGTGGCACCGGGCGATGCGGATGCCGGATACGATCTCACACGAATCCTACGCGAGAAGGAAACGGACGCGGTCGAGATGGTTCGTTACGGCGAGCGGTTCTTCACCTCTTTGGGTTTCGCGACGCTGCCGGAGACCTTTTGGGAACGGTCGCTGTTCACGCAACCGCGTGACCGTGATCTGGTCTGTCATGCGAGCGCCTGGGACGTGGATGACTCGAACGACATCCGGATCAAGATGTGCATCGAGATCAATGCCACCGACTTCGAGACTATCCATCATGAACTGGGCCACAACTTCTATCAGCGCGCCTACGGCGGGCAGCCGTATCTCTACCGCGGCAGCGCCAACGACGGATTCCACGAGGCGTTGGGAGACGCCGTCGCGCTGTCAGTGACGCCCTCTTACCTGGTGCGCGTGGGACTGCTCGATCGGGAACCATCGTCGGCGAACGACCTGGCAATCCTGTTGCGGTCGGCGCTCAGCAAGATCGCGTTTCTCCCGTTCGGTGTGGTGGTGGATCAGTGGCGCTGGCAGGTTTTCTCCGGTGAGATCACGCCGGCAAACTACAACACTGGCTGGTGGGCTCTACGCCAGAAGTACCAGGGAGTCGCCGCCCCGTCCGCCCCGTCACCTCGCGGGGAGGAATACTTCGATCCGGGTGCCAAGTACCACGTTCCGGGCAACACCCCCTATGCACGGTATTTTCTCGCGGCGATCCTCCAGTTCCAATTCCATCGGGCGCTGTGCGCGGTGGCCGGCTACGAGGGACCGCTGCACCGGTGCTCTATCTACCAAAACGCGGAAGCGGGTCGCCGGCTCCAGGCGATGATGGCGATGGGACTGAGCCGGCCGTGGCCGGACGCGCTTCATGCGTTGACCGGCCAGCGCGAGATGGACGCGACCGCGATCGTCGACTACTACCGGCCGCTCAAGGTGTGGCTGGACGAGGAGAATCGCGGCAGAAGCTGTGGTTGGTAGCCGCGGCGGACGAGATCCGAGACGCGAAGTGTGCAATTCCGGATGCCCGCGCGTTGTCTTGATGAGGATGTCCGTACACATATTCTCCGCCGTCCGCTCTTTCCTCGCGATCCGCCGAGTATCATGGGGCGTAGCGGCGGTCGGTCTGCTGGCTGCGTGCGGCGACACGGGTATGGAGAGCGATCCCAACGACATGATGCCGGCGGGTCCGGCGCCGATCAGCATCACGACTGGCCCGAGCGATGTCCGGCAGGGCGACGTCGTGACCTACGCCGCCACGGGACAGGACGGAGACGGCAACCCATGGACGGGGGCGCAGGTGAACTGGTCGCTCGTCCCGGCTACGGCGGGACTGCTCACCGCCGACGGTCGCTTCGTGGGGTACGTGACCGGGACCGCCAGTATCGTTGCTGCCGTGCCCGGCGCGGCGGATACGCTCGTCGTCACGATCACCGCGCGGAACGTGAGCGGATCGTTCAGCGTCGTCGGGCGGGGACCGGTCACTGACCGGTGGACCTCGGACCTATGGGTATACGGCGACTACGCGTACACCGGCACGTGGAGCAATCGCGGCGGTGTACCTGGTAACACCGTGTACGTGTGGAACATCTCGGTACCGTCGGCGCCGGTGCTCACCGACTCGGTCATCGTCGACGCATCGACCACGAACGACGTGAAGGTGCGAGCCGACGGAGCGATCGCCGTCGTGACGCACGAGGGATCGAGTGACGGGCTGAACGGCATCACGCTGCTCGATCTCACCAACCCGGCGAGTCCGACGGTGATCACGCGGTTCACGACCTCGCTCACCGGCGGCGTGCACAACGTGTGGATCGAGGGTGACTACGTCTATGCCGCCACCGACGGCAGCGGTCTCCAGATCATCGACGTCACTACCCCGGCGACACCCGCCGTCGTCGCGGCGTTCTTCGCCGGCTCGAGCTCCGTACACGACGTCTACGTACGGGACGGGCTCGCCTTCGTATCTCACTGGAACGCGGGCCTCATCATCCTTGACGTGGGGAACGGGATCGCGAGCGGCAGCCCAGGCGACCCCGTGGAGGTCGGCCGGATCGTCACGGCGGGCGGGCAGACACACAACGCCTGGTACTGGCCTGACGCCGGGTACGTGTTCGTGGGAGAGGAAGACCCAGGCACGCCCGGGATCATCCACGTCGTGGACGTGGCTGACCTCGCCAATCCTATCGAGGTCGCCACGTTCGCCTCGCCCGGAGCCACGCCGCACAACTTCTGGCTCGACGAATCACAAGGGATCCTCTACGTGGGCTGGTACGGGAACGGCGTGCGTGCTATCGACGTGAGCGGGACCCTGCTGGGGCAGCTCGAGCGGCAGGGACGCGAGATCGCCGGTCTAAGGTATGAGACGGGCGGGGCGTGTGTGGTGTCGGCGGCTACCTGCACGTGGGCGCCGCAACTGCACAACGGACGCATCTTCGTTTCCGACTTGAATTCGGGGCTGTGGGTGTTGGAGGTGAGTTTCTGAGGGGCGACAGCCAATTCGTGGAGGACCTAATGAGTGAGCCCGTATATGTTTCCCGCGCGACGATCTCTCGGTTGAAGGGGCGGGTGCGGAGCGCCGTGATCCCCGCCGAGGAGACGCCGGTGCTGTTCGGGGTGCACGGCGAGATTGCGAAACACTACGGGGTCGACATGGCCGCCGAGGAGCCGCACGCGACCACGATCGACTATCTCGTCGCGGCCGCCGGTGGCTGACTGACGGGCACGTATGCCGGCGCGCTGGCAGCGCGCGGGATCCAGCTGCAACCGGACGACCTGATTGGGCACACCGCCGGTGAGGTATACAAGGACGATAAGGTCCTGATCGTGCGGCGGATTCACGTGCGGTACGATCTCCGGATCGATCCGTCGAAGCGAGACCTGGCCGAACGCGTGCGTGCGATGCACGCCGACTACTGTCCGGTCGCACGGTCGATCGAGGGGAGCATCGACGTCACGACCGAGGTGACGTTCGTGTAGCATGCCTACCTTGCCCGCTCGCCGACGGTGAGCTGCTGTAGCGACCCCTCGCCACCCGCTAGGGCTCTGCCTCCGGCAGCGGCAGATCCGAGTTGTAGATATCGCGGACGATCAACTAGCTCCCGTCGGCGTGACGCCGGTTCTGTTTCAGGTGTCTGCGGTTACGGCACCGCCTCTCGCAGCCACTCCACCAGGGTCGCCAGATCTGTGTCCGTCAGTACCCCGTGACCGGTTTCGGCCCACTGGAAGAGATGGGGCTCGCCCGCCAACCGCTGGAGTGGCTCCACGGACGTTGCCCTGAAGTAGTCGGCGTCGAACTTGCCGTTGATCATCAGCAGGGGCCGCGGACTGATCCGCGCGATGTAGTTGGCCGGGCAGGCCGCGCCGAGGTGCCCGGTTTCCAGCCGATCGAAGTGTCCTCCGTGGAGCAGCACGACCGCGCGGAAGCGCTGCTCCGCGCCGCCCACGATCATCGCCACCTGCGCGCCGCGACTCCACCCGGCCAGGACGATGCGTTCCGGGTCGACATCGCGTTCGTGCACGAGAAAGTCGATTGCACGGCGCGCGTCCTTCACGTTCTGGGTGATCCATGCCAGGTACGTGGACGGCTGGTTGTAGAGCTGCTCGTGTTTCTCCTGCTCCGTGAAGGTTTGCAGCAGGCCGGTGCTCCGCTCACCGTAGTACTGCATGTCGGTCGCGAGCACCGTCCACCCCGCCCGGGCCAGCACTGCGGCAATGCGCTCGGTTCCTCGGCTGGCCTTTCCGTTGCGGGAGCCGCCATGCAACAGCACGATCCCCGGCGTTGGTCCGCCTGAGGTGCCGGGCGGACGATAGAGATGGGCGGTGACACGCTCACCGGGGGTGCTGATGAACGACAGATGTTCGCGCTCCAGGCCTTCGATCTGCTCGACGCCTAACGTCTCGATCTCGAACGCCAGGCGCTCGTCGTAGACGAAGAAGTCGAGGTAGGTGCGGAAGGTGGCGTCGTCGACCGGTCGCTCGAGCCACTGGTCGGTTGTCCGGGCCTGTGCGGCTGCCGATCCCCACCACGCGGCACAGAGCAACAGGGTTGAGAACACCCAACGGGCAGGCATGAACATGCATCCCTCCTTCCGCAACTCAGCGCCGGGGCACCGGCATGACGAGACGGAAACCGATCGCCTCGCCGGCGAACGTCGCCGGGAATGATTCTGCGTAATCGAAACTGTAGGTCGGATTCTGCCAGGACCCGCCGGCCGCCTGCCGCAGGCTGTCGCCGGGCTCGGCCCGCAACCACTCGCGCGCGTTGCCGGCCATGTCATGGCTGCCGAACGGGCTCACGCCAAGCGGGAACGATCCGACCGCGGCAGCGGCCATCATGCTGAAGTTGGCGCGCGCGTCGGTCGAGGCGACGTCGTCGCCCCAGGGATATGCGACGTCCCTGTCACCCATCGCCGCCCGCCACCACTGGTCTGCCGTGGGCAGCTCCCTGCCCGCCCAGCGGGCGTATGCCGCCGCCTCGTACCAGGACACGCCCACCGCTGGATGCTCGGCACCGGCCTCGGCGTACCGGCCGCCGGACCATGCCCGAGGGCCGGGCAGACCGGTCCGATCGACGAACCGGACCACTGCCTGTTCCCAAGGCTGTTCCGCACCGTCGACGAACATCGTCGCCGGCCAGAACGTCGCGTTCCGGTATCCACCATCGGAGACGAACTCGAAGAACGCGCGGTTGGTAACCTCGTACCGGTCGATGAGGAAAGCCGGTACGGTCGCACCACCGCGGGTGGCCGCCGTGTTCCCGGCTGGGACGAGAACCATCCCGTCACGTCCCTGCCCGCTCGGGAGAAGAGACCGGGAGAGCGCGACCCGCTCACCGACACCGATCGTCACGAGCAACTCGACCCCGTTCGTCCCCTCGTGCGTGAGGCAGACGAAGTACTCGCCCGCTACGAGCGAATATGCCGCGAGCGGTGTCTCGCCAGCTGCTAGTGGCGGGCGCGCGGCGAATCCCCCGATCGGATGAACGCGCGTCAGCTCGACCGCGGCGCCGCGCGGGTCGCTCTCGATCGCCAGGAACCCGCCCGCTGCCTCCGCCAGCGACTCAATGCCGCGTGCCGAGAGCGTGACCCCGGCCGCCTGCAGGCGGTCGAACACCTCGTCGAGACGCCCTGCCTTCGCTACCGGCAGCAGCTCGGCTGCCAGCACCTCCACTTGCCGCCGCTGTGTCCGCAGCCGCGGGTACACAGCCACTGCAGCGGACGTGAGCACGAGCCCTAACAGGACCCACCGGACCGAATGTGGCAAACGCCATCCCCGCTTCGAGGCCTCTTCTGGTACGGGGCGTGCGGTGGCCGACGACGGCGGCCCCGGCGCGGCCAGCGCATTCAGCAGCATCTCGGCGGTGGCAAACCGGTCGGCCGGCGTCTTCGCGAGCGCCTTGTCGATGACGCCGGCCACAACGGCGGGGACCGCAGCGCGGATCACCGTCACGGGCGGGGGCTCCGCGATCAGGTGCTGCCGCACGATGCTCTCGATCGTGGGTCCGGTGAATGGCACCTCCCCGGCAAGCATCTCGTACAGCACGCACCCGAGGCTGTAGATATCGCTCCGCCCGTCGAGGTCGGCGGCGCCGCTTGCCTGCTCGGGGCTCATGTAACTGGCGGTCCCGATGGTCATTCCTGTTTGGGTAAGCTTCTCACCGCCGGCAGCACCGATGGCGCGCGCGATCCCGAAATCCGCCACTACGGCTTCTCCGCCTGAAAGCAGAATGTTCTCCGGCTTGATGTCGCGGTGCACCACTGCGTGACTGTGAGCGTAGCTCAGCGCCGCCGCCACGTGGCGGGAGATCTGCACCGCATCCTCGACGGGAAGCTGCTTCTCTCGCTTGAGTCGGTCGCGCAGGGATTCGCCCTCCACGTACGGCATCACGTAAAACAGGAGCCCCTCGGCTTCGCCCGAATCGTAGAGCGGCAGGATGTGGGGATGGGTCAGACGCGCGGCGATCTCGATTTCCCGGAGGAACCGCTCTCTGCCGAGCACCTCCGCCAGCTCGGGCCGCAGCACTTTGAGCGCTACCTGGCGATGGTGCTTCAGATCTTCAGCAACGAAGACGATCGCCATGCCGCCGCTTCCGAGCTCACGCTCGATGCGGTAGCGGTCCGCGAGGGCACTTCGCAGCGGTTCGGCGATGTCCGGCAACGTGGTTTCGGCTCCTGTCCAATGCGGTGGTAAGATGCGCGTGGGCCGGCGAGTACGCCACTCGGGAGGTGGAGGCAATGGAAGGATGGAAGGATGGAAGGCTGGAAGGTAGGCTATCCTGACAGAACCGCTCCCGCTCATTCGTTGATGGGTGAGAACTCGGAGATCGTGGTCGATCTGAACCCGCAGATGGCCGACAACAACGTGCGGCTGGTCGGGTGTCTCACGGCCGAGGGGTTCGCTGGAAAGTGGCAGTACGCCACACTCATCGGCGTCGTGGCTGAGGGTCCGTTCCTAGCCGTACGGTGAAACTCACCGCTGTATCGTCTCGCCGGCCACCTGCCGCTCCCGCCGCTCCCAATACGCCTGTGGTACCCCCTGCGGAAACCGCGCATAGGCCGGGAGCCGACCGAATCCTAGGGGCCCTATCTTGGCTGCCGACCCGCGCCCTGCCAGCAAAGCCGAGATTCCGGTGATAACGCTCCAGGTGACGAGGGTTGCCGAGAAGACACTTCCGCAACCGTCGGCTACGCTGCTGCAAGCGGCGGTGAGCGCGGCGCCGGTCACGATTCCAGCCACGGCGCCCCACTTCAGCACGGTGGACGCGCTGACGCCGCCGCTGTAGGGGATCCGTACCTGGCTGACGGCTGAGAGCGGTAGTGGGACCACGCCGTTCTCCCCTAGCACCCATACGGTGTCAACGGTGGCGGCGAGCAGCTCGCCCCGGATTCCCCCGCCGGTACGCATGCGCACGTCGACCCGGCTGCCGAGGATAGGCTGGAGTGCTTGAGCCTGGACGCGGACCGGCAGGGCCAGCGTGGCCAGCATGGCGGTCATCAGTATCGATCTCTGCATTGGGATCACCTCCGAAACCGGCTCGACCAGAAGAGCCGTTCCATGCGCGGCGCGACGCCCCGGTATTGCCGCGCGAGGACGCGGAGACCGTCAGCCGGTTGCATGAGCACGAGCGCGGCCATGTCGGCGTCCTCCTCGGCGAGCCATTCCTGTCGCATCCACTCGTAGTAGTAGCCTTCACTCTCGAGGAAGAGCTCGAAGTCTTCCTCGGTGTTCGGTAGCCGGAACGCCACGACGTACTCGTCGCCGGGATAGGTGACGAGGTGGCGCGTCGAGTCGAGCAGCGTGGCGAGCGCGCCGTCGTCCGGGAATCCGTCCCGCGTCACCGACTCGGGATCGAGCCGCACGGGTGTAGCCGGTTCGCCGAGCTGCGCGAGTGCGACGTAGCCGAGTCGCCATGCGCCTTTGGTCATATGGATCCGCACGCGCACGGGGCCGTCCGTGGCAGCGCGCGCAAACGGCAACACCGTGAACTGCGTGGCGAGCGGGCCGGCCTCCTCATAGGTGCCGACCGTACGCCAGGCACCGCGGTCCCACAGCTCGACCTCGATCCGTCCCACGAGGCGCGCCATGCCCATTATGCGTCGCGCGGCCTCCGGTGGCATGCGCTCGACGCGGGCCAGCATTGCGCCTGCCTGCGTGCCGAGGTACGCCATCGTCTGATAGAACAGGAAGGTCGAGAGCAGCGATTGGCGCGCGCCGAGTACGAGTCCGAGCTGTCCTGTGGCATGGGGGAACTCCAGCTCGATCGTCTCGACGGTGGCCAGATCCAGGGAATCCGCGGTGGACACTCGCTCGATTTCGTCTACCGCGGTGAGGGCCGGCAGGCAATCGCCTTCTGCCGCTGTGCACCTCGTGGGGCGGGTGATCGTGCCGGCAGGGAAAAACCGCCCATCCGGACTCGCGAACACGCGGCCGCCGGGAGGTCGCGGGGTAGCGTACAGGCGCAGGCGACGGACGGCGTGGGTCTCGAGCGCCTCGTTCCGCATGCGCAGTGTGAAGCGCCCGCCCGTCACGCGCGCGGCGTACAGCGCGTCGAGGTCCCGTGCCTCCAGCACGCGGGCGATGCTCGACGAGAAGCCCTCGGCGGCGAGTACTTCTCCCGTATCGCTAGCGACGTAGAACGTCGGGCATGAGCCGAAACAAGATTTGGGGTCCGCGACGCATACCGCCGTGAAGACCCCCCAGATCGTCGTAAAGACGGCCATTATCGTGGGACCGGCCGGCCGGGAGGTGTGCCGGACGGACGTCTCGAGCAACGCGATCGAGTCGATCGGGATCGTGAACGTGCCGCTGCGTACCTGCCGGCGGTCCATGTCGTACCACGCGCCGGTGCCCGAGAGGGCCGTGTCGGCCTCCCGCCAGTCACGCAACACCACCAACTCGCCCGAGTGGAGATGGATCTTGAGCACTGCGGCGTCGGTAGGCGATGGTGGTCGGCTTGGGGCGTGGAGATTCCGCTGATCCCACGTCTTGGGGGAGCACGCGACCACGAAAAGCAGGCATATCAGGACGCAGTTGGAGGAGCGCATATCGCAGCCTCGGTTGGAGCTATCCCGATCGTATAGGGCCAGCGTCAAGCGAGCGTCAAGCAGCGTGAGAGGTGAGGCTGATCATGCGGCGATCGGAATACGCGACTACTTGGCGGGTGCTGTGCGCGTCGAGGAACCGGAGGTAGGGTAGGGTGTAGTGGGTCAACCCAATGCCCGCCAAGACGGCACCTCGCCACCACCCGCCCCTCCATGCATATTTCGTCCCCATGCGGACGGTACCCCCCACATCTTGGCCTCGGGCGTTCCCGCTGCACGAGCCTGACCCTCGTTTGGCGCCGGCCGCAGGCCGGCGTTTCAATTTGCAATCCCAGGCCAATAACCTACACGCTGCGGAGTTTCGTTATGCGGTTGTCCTTACGCTGCGGTCTGTTGCTGGCCGCACTTCCTCTGCTCGCCGTCTCCTCCCCCCAGATCGCCTGGAGCCAGGAGGCTTCCGGCGGGGCGACAGCGGACGATCAAGGCCTGCCTCTGGAGCCGGCCCGTTGGGCGCGGTTTACCGCGACCCGGGGGACGTGGATCTCCCTGGACGTGAGTCCGGACGGGCAGACCATCGTCTTCGACCTGCTCGGTGACTTGTACACGATCCCGATCACCGGCGGGACCGCCACCCGTCTCACGCACGGTCTCCCCCACGATCTGGGGCCGCGGGTCAGCCCGGACGGCACACGCATCGTGTTCGTCTCGGACCGGAGCGGTGACGACAACGTGTGGCTGCTCAGCCTCGACGGCGGCGAGCCCGAGCCCCTCACGACGGGCGACGGCTCCACGTACCTGTCGCCCGAATGGACGCCCGACGGGAACTACATCGTGGTGTCGAGACGGCCCAGGTTTGGGCTCGAGAAGCTGTGGCTGTACCACGTGGACGGCGGCCGCGGCCTGGAGATGGCGGGCGGCCCGGGCGGTCTTCGCATGCTCGGCCCGGCGTTCGGGCCCGACCGACGCTATGTATGGTTTTCCCAGCGGTTCGGGGCGTGGCAGTACAACGCCATCATGCCGCAGTATCAGCTCGCCGTGTACGACCGCGAGGCGGCCACCCGCACGACGATGAGTTCGCGCTACGGCTCGGCGTTCCGGCCGGCGCTCTCGCCCGACGGGAAATGGCTGGCGTACGGCTCCCGCCACGACGCGGAAACGGGCTTACGTATTCGCGAACTCGCGACCGGCGAGGAGCGCTGGCTTGCGTACCCGATTCAGCGGGACGAACAGGAATCCGTGGCCAACATGGACGTGTTGCCGGGCTACTCGTTCACGCCCGATTCCCGGTCGATCGTCATCTCCTACGGCGGCGAGATCTGGAACGTGCCGGTAGACGGCGAGGCCCCGACGAACATTCCGTTTACGGTGCATGCCGAAGTCGCGGTGGGGCCGGAAGTGAAGTTCGACTATCCGGTGGACGACGGCGCCACCTTCACCGTCAAGCAGATTCGGGACGCCGTTCCGTCTCCGGACGGATCCCAGCTTGCATTCACGGCGCTGGACCGGTTGTACGTGCTGGACCTGCCCGACGGGACACCGCGCCGGCTCACCCGGCAGAATACCGGCGAGTATTACCCGACCTGGTCGCCCGACAGTAAGAACATCGCCTTCGTGACGTGGAACGATTCCGTCGGTCACATCATGCGGGTCTCCGCATCCGGCGGGCGGGTCACCCAGCTCACGCGCGTGTCGGCGTATTACCAGCAGCTCGCCTGGTCGCCGTACGGGGGGGACGGGGGGCGCATCGTGGCGATGCGCGCGTCCTCACGGGACCTGCAGGAAGCGATCGATCCCTTCGTCTTTAATGGATTGGGCTCCGAGTTCGTCTGGGTGCCCGCGCGCGGCGGCGACGTCACGGTGATCGGCCCGACGGCCGGCCGCTCTCGCCCGCATTTCACGAGCGACCCGGACCGCATTTATTCCTACGGACGCATCCCGTCCGACGGGCCGACCCCACCGGGACAGCCGCCACCGGTGGCGTTGGTCTCGACCCGGTGGGACAACACCGATCTCAAACAACATCTGAAGGTCACGTGGCGGCTGCCGATCATGCAGACCGTCTGGGAAGTGTCGCCCACCTCCGACCTGCTCATGCCGCGCGACTTCAGTCGCGAGCCGATCATCCGGCAGCGCCCCGCGAATCTGGTGATGATGGCGCCGCAAGGCGACCTCGCGTTGGCGCGAGTCAACAGTGACATCTACGTCGTGACCGTCCCGCAGATCGGCGGTGTGCCGGTGGTGATGATCACCAAGCCGGACAGCGCGTCCATGCCGGTCCGCAAGCTCACGGATATCGGCGGCGAGTTCGCCGCCTGGGGCGGCGACGGACGCACGGTGCATTGGTCGATCGGCAACGCGTTCGTGACCTATCGACTCGATGCCGCTGCCGGTGACACGACGTACCGGCCGGAAGAGCGACGCATTGAGGTGACGGCCACTCGCGACATCCCGCAGGGCACGGTCGTGCTCCGCGGTGCGCGGGTCGTGACGATGCGCGGGACCGAGGTGATCGAGGACGCCGACGTCGTGGTCACCAACAATCGCATCGCGAGTGTCGGCCCGCGCGGTTCCGCACCGGCCGAGGCCCAGGTGATCGACGTGACCGGCAAGACGATCGTTCCGGGCTTCGTCGATACGCATGCGCACATGTGGAATCTCTGGGGTCTCCACTGGACGCGACCCTGGATATACCTCGCCAACCTCGCCTACGGTGTCACCACGACGCGCGATCCGCAGACCGCGACGACCGACGTGTTGTCGTACGCGGACCGCGTGGAGGCGGGATACATGCCGGGTCCGCGCGTCTACTCGACCGGTCCCGGAGTCTTTCGGAGAGAGGGCATCCGGGATCTGGACCACGCGCGGAGGGTGCTGCGTCGCTACAGCGACTACTACGACACCAAGACCTTCAAGATGTACATGTCCGGGAATCGCCGGCAGCGGCAGTGGTTGATCATGGCTGCGCGCGAACTCAGGTTGATGCCGACCACGGAAGGCGGGCTCGACTATCGTCTCAACATGACGCACGCCATGGACGGGTATCCCGGCATCGAACACACCATGCCGATCATTCCGGCGTACGAGGACGTGATCGAGCTGTTCAAGACGTCGGGAACGACGAACTCACCCACGCTGCTGGTGTCGTACGGCGGGCCGTGGGCGGAGAACTATTACTACACGCACGAAGACGTCGTGAACGATCCCAAGATCCGCTACTTCATGCCGAGTGAAGAGTTTGATGCCAAGGTTCGCCGGCGGAGCCCGGGTCCCGGTCCGGGCGGATGGTTTCACGAAGATGAGTACGTATTCCGCAGGCATGCGGAATGGATCGCGCGGCTAGTCGAGGCCGGCGGGCGGGCCGGCGTCGGCAGTCACGGGCAGTTCCAGGGGCTCGGGTACCACTGGGAGCTGTGGGCCATCCAGAGCGGCGGCATGGAGAATCACGACGCGCTCCGCGTGGCCACTATTCTCGGCGCCGAGGCGATCGGGCTGGGCGCCGATCTCGGGTCGATCGAGTCGGGCAAGCTCGCCGACCTGATCGTGCTCGATGCCAATCCGTTGGACGATATCCGCAACACGAACACGATCCGGTATGTGATGAAGAACGGACGGCTCTACGAGGGAGACACCCTGAACGAGATCTGGCCGCGCGAGCGGGAGGCTCCGGACGAGCGCTGGCGTCATATCGCACCAACTGTCGCAGCAGGGATCCGGGGAGGTGCACGATGACTCGCCTACACATTGCGGTACGCTCGACGGTAGCCGGCCTCGCCCTGCTGGGCGCGGCCGTCACGACCCTGCCCGCGCAGGACGACGAACGCACGGGTGAGGACAAAAAGAAAAAACCGCTGCCGTTAGAGGCGCCGCGGTCGGCCAACTTCACGGCGACCCGCGGAACCTGGATGTCCCTCGACGTGAGTCCGGACGGGCAGACCATCGTGTTCGACATGTTGGGTGACCTCTACACGCTGCCCATCGCCGGCGGGACGGCGACACGTATCACGGAAGGCCTCGCGTTCGACGCGCAGCCCCGGTTCAGTCCCGATGGCGAGACGATCGTCTTCGTCTCCGACCGGAGCGGCGGCGACAACGTGTGGACCATTCGTCTGGACTTCACGGACACCACGCAAGTCACACGCGGCAACACGAGTCTGTACTACTCGCCGGAATGGATGCCGGACGGCGAACACATCGTGGTGAGTCGGACCGGCGGTTTGGGCGGAGCGGCGAAGCTGCGGATCTATCACGTCAATCGGTCGAGCCCGGAGATCGTGATCCGCGGTCCCACGTCAGCCAAGACGATGGGTGCGGCGGTGAGCCCGGACGGGCAGCACATCTGGTATGCGCGGCGGACCGGCGACTGGCAGTACAACGCCATCTTCCCGCAGTATCAGCTGTATCGGTACGACCGCGAGACCGGCACCTCCACGCGCATGACCGGTCGGTACGGCTCCGGCTTCCGGCCCGCTATCTCACCGGACGGCCGGTGGCTGGTGTACGGGACGCGGCAACGCGCCGAGACCGGGCTCAGGATCCGCGACCTGACGACCGGGGAAGAACGGTGGTTGGCGTATCCGGTACAGCGGGACGACATGGAGTCGCGCGCCCCGCTCGACGTGCTGCCGGGCTACAGCTTCACGCCAAATTCACGCGCGGTGATCATGTCGTACGACGGCCAGATCTGGCGGGTCCCGATCGACGGCGGTGCCGCTACGAACATCCCGTTCGAGGCCGAGGTCAAACTCGCCGTCGGGCCGGAAGTGAAGTTTGAGTATCGCGTGGATACCACGGCGATGGTGACCGCGCGACAGATCCGGCATCCGGTCGCGTCGCCTGATGGGCGGCACCTCGCGTTCACCGCGTTCGACCGTCTGTGGGTGAAGGAACTCGACGGTGACGCACTGCGGCGTCTCACGGAGGCGGATGTCGGCGAGTACTTCCCGACGTGGTCACCCGACGGGTCGAGGCTCGCGTACGTCACGTGGGACGACTCGGCGGGCGGGCACATCATGAGCGTGCGCGGCGACGGGACCGGCCTGCGGCAACTCACCAACGCGGCGGCGCTGTACTACAACCTCGCCTGGTCGCCGGACGGACAGCGCATCGTGGCCAGCCGTGGCGCCGCCCGCCAACTGACGCGCGCCCCCGACGTCTTCTTTGGACCGTTGGGTGGAGAGTTCGTCTGGGTACCGGCCTCGGGAGAGGGGAGCGATGTGACCGTGATCGCGCCCACCGGCAGTCGGGACGTGGCGCATTTCCGTACCGATCAACCCGACCGGATCTACGCGTATAGCCGGTCGCAGGGTCTCGTGTCGTTTCGCTGGGACGGGACGGACGTGAAGCAGCATCTCATCGTGCGCGGTGCCAAGCCGCCCGGACGCACCACACCGCATCCGGAAGCGTGGGAAGTCGTGCCGCGCCGCGTGTTCCCGCAGCGGGCGTTCCAGCCGTCGTCGCCCGACGAAGACGCGGCCGAACCCGGTCCGCAACCGCCGCCCGCCGGGTTGGTCATGATATCTCCCGCCGGTGGGAGGGCGGTGGCGCAGGTCGGGAGTCACATCTATATGATCGACATGCCGGAAGTGACGGTCCCGGTTCCCACCGTGTCGGTGGCCAACCCGAAGACCGCGCCGGTTCTGGTGCGGCAACTGACCGAGGTGGGCGGCGAGTTCCCCTCGTGGAGCGCCGACGGGACCCAGATCCGGTGGTCCATCGGGAACGCCCTGTTCACCTACGACCTCTCGCGGGTCGAGGCGATCGAGGACAGCACCGAACAGGCGGCCCGGGAGACGGTTGGACACGCATTGCGGGCCCGGCACCTGCTCGACAGCCTCAAGACCGCGCGTTCGCTGGCGGACAGTCTCGAGAAGGCGGACGACGAGGTGGTCCCCGATTCGTTGACGCAGCGTATCAACCAGTTGGTCGCGGACTCGGTGGAGGTGCGGGCGGACTCGTTGATTCGTGCCGCTGACGAGTTGCGGGCGCGGGTGGCCGTCATGCGCGCGCGTGCCGATTCGCTACGGGCCGGGATGGACAGCCTGCCGGCGGACACCGGCGGCTACAAGCCGGCGGAGATGCGGATCGACGTCGAGCTGCCACGCGAGGTCGTGCGGGGCAGCGTCGTGTTGCGCGGCGGTCGCGTGCTCACGATGCAGGGAGACTCGATTATCGAGAACGCCGACATCGTCATCACCGACAGCCGTATCGTGGCGGTCGGCCCCACGGGAGAGGTCGAGGTCCCCGAAGACGCGCAGATCATCGACGTCAGCGGCAAGACCATCACGCCGGGATTCGTGGACACGCACTACCACCCGCAGTGGCTCGTGCCGGAAATCCACAGCGAGCAGGTCTGGCAGTATCTGACCACCTTGGCGTTCGGCGTCACGACCACGCGCGATCCGCAAACCGGATCGACCGATGTGTTGAGCTATCAGGATCGCATCGACATCGGCGGGATGATCGGTCCGCGGATCTATTCGACGGGACCGGGCGTGTTCCTGAGCGAGAACATTCGGGATGCCAAGCACGCGAAGACCGTGTTGCGGCGTTACAGCCAGTACTACAACACTCACACGCTCAAGATGTACATGTCGGGGAACCGGCAGCAGCGGCAGTGGATCATTCAGGCGGCGAAGGAGCTGGAGTTGATGCCCACCACGGAAGGCGGGCTCGACTTCAGGCTCAACCTGACGCACGCGCTCGACGGATATCCCGGCATCGAGCACGCGTTGCCGATCGCGCCGATCTTCAACGACGTGGTCGAGTTGTTCAAGGCGTCGCAGACCACCAATACCCCGACGTTGCTCGTGTCGTACGGCGGGCCGTTCGGCGAGAACTATTTCTACACCAGCGAGAACGTGCACGACGATCCCAAGCTGCGTCGTTTCGCGCCGGAAGAGAGCATCGATGCGCGGAGCCGGCGCCGCGGTGGCAATCCGGGACGCGGTGGATGGTTCCTGCCGGAGGAGTATGTCTTCCAGCGACACGCCGAGTTCGTCAAGGCGATGTTGGAAGACAGCGCCCGCGTTGCCGTGGGGAGTCACGGGCAGTTACAGGGCCTGGGTTACCACTGGGAATTGTGGGCCATGGGGTCGGGCGGTCTGTCGCCGCACGACGTGTTACGTGCCGCCACCATCTACGGAGCTGAGGCGATCGGGTTGGGGACCGACCTCGGCACTATCGAGGCCGGTAAGCTCGCAGACATTCTGGTGTTCGATGCCGATCCGTTGCAGGATCTGCGGAATTCGGTTCGCATCCTGTACGTGATGAAGGATGGACGGCTGTACGAAGGCGAGACGCTCAACGAGGTGTGGCCGCGGCAACGGCCGTTCGTACCGCCGCATTGGTTGCGACAGGGCCCGGAAGGGGTTGCGGCGGGGATCAGGCAGTAGTCGTTCGGGACCGGCACCCCAGCGGTGCTGTGCGCTTCGAGGAATTGGAGGTGGGGGGGTAGGGGGTAGTGGGTCGAGAAGACGCCCAGACGCCGAGACGCGCAGTGGTTCGTAGGTGG
>JADFNB010000015.1 GCA_022563595.1 Gemmatimonadota bacterium | reverse complement strand
AAAGAGCGAATTGCGCGCCTCGCTGGTGAGCCAGCAGGAGAGCGCTGATAGCTGAGCCTGTTCTTCGTCGAGCCCTGCGCCGCATCGTAAAACAACGCCCATAGCGGGCCGCGCTTTAGTCCTTTAGCAGGTACCCTTAAGTGCATACCCCAGGCGCGGTTCCGTTCTGGGAACATCGGCTTTGCAAGCCCCGGGTGCCAGCCCGGGGTTGTTCGTATCCTCAGCGTGCTTACGGAGACGAGACATGGCGGACAACGTGGGATTCATCGGGCTCGGGGCGATCGGGACGCCGATGGCCATCCATGTGGCGCGGGCTTTCCCGACGGTGGTATGGAACCGTACGCAGGATAAAGCTGCGCGGTTCGCTTCGCGGTACGACGCGGAGGTCGCGGAAACACCCGGCGCGCTCGTTGGCGCGTGTGACGTGATCATCACGTGCCTGCCCACCTCACGCGAGGTGCGGGAGGTGATCGAAGCGGCGGGCGATGCATGGCGGGACGGTCAGCTCGTGATCGACGCCAGCTCCGGTGATCCGGTCGGCTCGCGGTCCAATGCGGAGTGGCTCGCGCAGCGTGGTGTCGGGTTCGTGGATGCGCCGGTGAGCGGCGGGACGTCGGGTGCGGAAGCGGGTACGCTCACGACGATGTTGGGCGGGGACGCAGCATGGGTGGAGCGGGCGAAGGCGTTTCTGCCGTACGCGAAGAGGATCGAGCACGTGGGCCCGGTCGGGGCGGGACACGCCCTCAAGGCGATCAACAACGCGCTCCTGGCCTTGAACATCGTCGCCGTAGGAGAAGGGTTGGCTGCTCTGGTGAAGCTGGGCGTGCCGGCACGGCGTGCGATCGACGTGATCAATGCATCGAGTGGGCGCTCGAACGTGACCGAGAACCTGATTCCCGAGCGGGTGCTGTCACGCGCGTGGCCGAGGACGTTCTCGGCTGCGCTGCTCGACAAGGACCTGGGGGTCGCGCTCTCGGTGTTGGAGGATACCGGGGTCGCGTCGCAGTTGTACCCGGCGGTGAAGCGGTTCTACGAATCGGCGCGGAAGGTACTGGATCCGGATGCTGATCACGTGGAGGTGATCAAGCCGATCGAGGAAGCCGCCGGCGTGGAGCTCACGTAACGGCGCCGGCCCACGCACGTCCCGGAGGAAGGCGGCTTGCCCCCCCGCTTACGATCCTTCCGTCGTTCCGGCCTGCTGTCCTAGTTGAACTGCACCTGCGGTACCGCTTGAGCACCCTCTTCGGCCTCGAAGTAGTCCCGTGCCGAGGCACCGACGGCCTTTGCGGTCAGCACCTGTGGGAAGCGCCGGATGTAGGCGTTGTGCTGTCGGACAGCGCTGTTGTAGTCCTGCCGCGCGACCGAGATGCGGTTCTCGGTGCCTTCCAGCTGGTCCTGCAGCATCCGGAAGTTCTCGTTCGACTGGATCTCCGGGTTGTCCTCGGCGATGGCGATCAGCCGGCCGAGCGCACCGGTCAGCGCGGCGTTCGCCGTGGCCATCTCCGCGAGGTCCCCGCCTCTCACGGCGCCGCTCAGGGCGGCACGCGCGTTGGCGAGCGTCTCGAAGATCTCCAGTTCCTGGGAGGCGAACGCCTTGACCGTCTCCACCAAGTTCGGCACGAGATCGGCGCGCCGCTGGAGCTGCACCTCGATCTGACTCTTGAAGGCCGTGACCTGCTCGTCGAGCGTCTGGATCTTGTTGTAACCACATCCGGACAGGACCAGCGTGGCCGCTAAGATTGCCAACTTCTTCATTCTGTTGTCTCCTTGGTTTCCATCTTGTCCACGTAGTCCACGAACCGCTCGATCGCCTGGAGGTACTGTGCTCCAGTCTGATGGTATGCGGTGAGGTCGGACCGTTTTTCACCCGCCATCTTGGCGAGCGGCCACTCGAACGCGTTGGCGTCGAAACCGGCGATCTCGGCGGCCGCCGCGACGAGCGCCCGGTTATCCGCCGGCATCGGCTCTCCCTTACAGCGGACGAGGGCCCGGAACAGCACAAAAAACGTCTTGGCGGAGCCGAGCAACAACCCACCCAGCCACTTGCCGTTCGATTCGACCGCCACGTACTCGGCGCGGAGCTGAATCAGTTTCCCCCTCGCTTCCCGTTCCAGCTCGTGTCGTACGTGCCGCATCTCCGTGCGTATTCCCTCGAACGGATCGGCGCCCCGCAACAGCCGGTGGGCCTCACGCATATCCTCCAGTTCGATCGGGAAGACGTCGGTCGAATCCTTCCATCCGTTTTCCGAGAAGATCACCGGCGCGGGCTGGCCGGACTTGACCCACTTGGCAACCACGTCGCCGAGGGGCCGTAGTGCCTGGGCTGACGTGTCCCGCAGGATCAGGACCAGGTTCACGTCGGACCGTTTGCTGTCGAAGTCCCCCCGCGCCGCCGAGCCCCGCACGAGTAGCGAGACCAGATTGTCGCCTGCCGCTCGCTCGATCTTGTGCGCGATCGATTGCAGCCTTGTGTCGATTCCTTTTGCCATCAGAAGCTCCCTCCTGCGCCGCCGCCGCCGAATCCGCCGCCGCCGCCGAATCCGCCGAACCCGCCGCCACCGAACCCGCCGCCACCGAACCCGCCGCCTCCCCGGCCGCCACCGGCGAGCATGGCGAGTAGCAGCCATCCCATCCCGCTCCCGTGGTACCCACGACCGCGCATCCGGCCTCGTCTCGAGAGCAGCGGCATGAGAAACAAGAAAAAGAACAACGCGAGCGGGAGGAGTCCTTGCAGCCGCGGGCCCCGTCCCGAGCGCGGCACCAGTTGCATCGGTGGTGCGGCCTGGCCGCTCAGCTCAAAGTTGAACTCCTCCGCAAAGGCCGCGGCCAGTAACTGTACCCCGACCAGAAGGCCGGCGCCGAAGTTGCCACGCTCGACCGCGGCGCGCCCCACCGCATCGCGGATCTGACCGGACCGCGCATCGGTGACGAATCCCTCGGCGCCGGTCCCCGTGGAGATCTGGAGTCGCGAGCGACCATCGCCCGGTCGTTGGCCTGGCCTGAGCAGCATGACGACGCCGGCATTGCGGGCACGGTCGCCCGCCCCGCCGGTGGCGCCGACGCCCCATTCTCGTCCGATCTGCACCGCCATCTCTAGCGGCTCGCGCCCCTGCAGGTCGGTCATCGTCACCACGACGATTTCGCCGCCCGATTTGCGGCGCACCTCGTTGATGATGACGAGCATCTGTCCTTCCGTCGCGGGATCGATGACGCTCGCGAAATCGTTCACGAACCCCGTGGGCTGGGGCACTTGGATCTGTAGGGAAGCGACCAGGATCAGGCTCAACATGGACTGAAAGGTACTCACGTACCCCGTGCAACGAAGGCGTGTCCCGGACGAACGGTCAACCTCGTTTCGTCAACGGCGTGTGGCCGCGTCCGACTGGACGGCGTGCTACAAGATGAATCCTCCGATCACGTGAGATGGTTCACCGTGGCCCACGTCGGTCGGCGGCGGATACGTAGTCTCGATCCCCCAGGAACTCCAGGCCGAGCACTACGGCCCGGGGCGCCAGTGCAGGTGTGCCTCGTAAGATATATTTTTGAACCGCGCGGTACTTCGGCGGGTGTGCCGTGCTGGCGCCGCAATGCCTCCAGTTGGGTCTCGAGCCGCCTCACGTGCTCCGCGCAGCGTGACGGTGCCCCGACGGCCGGTTCCGGCTACCTTTCCAGCGCACCGGTTCCATGCAACCATCAGTGGTTCCAGCCCGAAGCGCAGACCGATGCAACGCGGCCGAGGCTGGATCAGTAATGTGGCAACGAAGCGGGTGACGGTCTGACATGACGCGAATGATCAATGCGGACGGCACGAGGCGTGATTTTCTTCGCGAGACGTTTGGCAGGCTCGCGCAGGAGGTAGCCGCGCGCACCGAGCGGCGCGTCGTGACGGAGCGCTACTTCCGGCCCCCAGGTGCAATCGATGAGATCGCGTTCCTCGCCGCGTGCACCCGGTGCAACGAATGCATCGAGGTCTGCCCGGTGAATGCCATCGTGAAGGCGCCGCCCAAGGCCGGGTTCGCCGCCGGAACCCCGGTACTCGAACCGGCGGTGCAGCCGTGCGTGGCCTGTCCGGACATCCCATGTGCTGCGGTCTGTCCTACAGAGGCCTTGATCTTGCCCGAGTGGCGCTGGGAGGGGTACGCGATGGCGCGGCTGGAGTTGATTCCGGAAAGTTGCATCGCGTTTCAAGGGTCGGAGTGCTGCGTGTGCGTGCGCGCCTGCCCGATTGGAGAAAAAGCGATTGTCGAGGACGAAACCGGGCGGCCAGTGATCAAGGCCGAGGGATGTGTGGGATGTGGGGTGTGTGTCAAGGAATGCGTCACCCGTCCATCGTCCTTCAAACTTCATGTCCTGGAGAGCTGATGCCGGAGCCTCCCTATCGTGTCGAGAAGCCATGGGGCTACGAACTCATCTGGGCGCGAACCGATCGGTACGTCGGAAAGATCCTGCATATTGAGCCGGGTCACCTTCTCAGCCTCCAGTATCACGAGAAGAAGGACGAGACGATCTACGTGCTGAAGGGGGAGATCATCTTTCGCGTGAAAGTCGATGATGAGCTTACAGAGATCCGCATGACTGAAGGCGACAGCTACCACGTGACGCCGTACACGGTCCACCAGATGGAGGCGGTGACGCCTGCCGACCTGCTCGAGGCGTCGACGCCGGAACTGGAAGATGTCGTGCGGATCGAGGACCGCTATGGGAGAGTGTAGGTGAAGGTCGTCATACCGCTCGCGGGAAAGGGCACGCGGCTCCTGCCGCTCACGAAACACATTCCGAAGCCGTTGATTCGGGTGGCCGGGCGGCCAGTCATGGACTACGTGATGGACAAGCTCGAACCACTCGATGTCGAGGAGTTGATCATCATCACGGGACACCTCAAGGAGCCTGTTGAGAAGCACGTGCGGAGCCACTACAAGCAGCCGGCACGCTTCATCGAACAGCAGGTGCAGGACGGGACGGCCGGCGCGGTCAGGCTGGCGCAGCCTTACGTGGACGGGCCGGTGCTGATCGTCTTTGTCGACACGCTGTTCGACGCGGACCTGACGCTCATCGACCGGGTGGATGCCGACGGGATCATCTGGGCGATGGAAGTCGAGGACTACCAGCGGTTCGGCGTCGTCGTCACCGACGAAGACGGGTTCATGACCAGGATTGTCGAGAAACCATCCGAGCCGATCTCGAAGCTCGCCAATATCGGTCTGTACTACATGCGCGACTGGGAAGCACTGTTCGAGGGAATCGCCTGGACCCTCCAGCAGCCGAAACAGAAAGGGGAGTGGTTCCTCACGGATGCATTCCAGCACATGATCGACCGGAGCCGGAAGATCCGAACGGCTGAGGTGTCGGGCTGGTATGACTGTGGCAAGGTGGAGACGTTGCTGGACACGAACCTGCACCTGCTCAACACGGGTCGCGCGAAACATCCGGCGGAGGGACTGGGCGTGACGATCGAGGAGCCCGTGCGGGTCGAGGACGGCGTGCATCTGGAGAACTGTACGATCGGGCCGAACGTTACCATTGAAGCGGGTGCGAGAGTCACGTCCAGCGCGCTGGAACACACCATAGTTGGTGCGGGGGCGCGCGTGACGGGCTCGACCATCCGGAATTCTCTCCTGGGTGAGGCGGTGACCGTGATCGGGCAGACGCTCGACCGAATGGTGGTCGCGCAAGACGAGACCGGGCCTGCACGATGATCCGGACGCTCGCGGATAGGTCGATGGTGGACAAGGCGCTCGGGTCGTCTCGCGCCTTGCTGTACAAGCACAGTCCGCTCTGCTGGCAGAGTGCGCTCGCGTTGCGCCAAGTCCGACGCTTTGTCGAGCTACATCCAGACACACCGGTATATGTGGTCGATGTCGTGGCGCAGGCCGATCTGTCGGACCTGATCGCGAGACGCCTGCAGGTGGGTCACGCATCGCCGCAGGCCATCCTGGTTCAGGGCGGGACGGCCACCTGGTCGGCGTCCCATCTGGGCATTCGGGCCAAAGCCCTGTCGCTGGCGCTGGGAGGCCAATGATGCACGTCACCGTCTACCTGGCCGGTGAGATACACACCGATTGGCGCGAGTAGTCGCGCTTCGGGCCGGTCTGGGCGCCCGCAGCATCGTGGCTCGTAGCGTTCGGGCTCGACAGCGTCATCGATGTTGGTGGCGGCTACGGTCGTACTGGATGTTAGTAGGAGGGGGCCATAGATAACTCGGCAGGGATGTGGTCGCGGCTGAGGGCTCGATTGCGGGCGGCGCGCGAGATCTACGAGGGCGTCTTCATCGCTCCGTACCGCTCGGAGATTCACCGCGAGTATCTGCGGCAGCGCGACCTGTTTTTCCTGTTGGGGTTCTCCGATCTGATCGGCGTCCCGAACCCCGTCGGGTTCTACACGCTGGAACTCTATCCGGAACTCATCGAGCAGTTCCACCAGTGGCATCTGCGGATGGGGATGCCGCACGCGCCCGCAGGCGGTTTCCGGTGTTGCTGAATCGATGACGTTCGCGTCGTTGCTCACCCGCGAGATCGTGTTCTTCGGTGGCAAGGGTGGTGTGGGGAAAACGACACTCGCGGCCGCGTTCGCCATCCACTCCGCCGAAGGTGGTGCGCGGACGCTGCTCGTGTCGACCGATCCGGCCCACTCTACCGGTGATATTCTGGAGGCCGCGCTCGGCGCCGAACCACGGACGGTTCTCGAGGATCTGTGGGCGCTGGAGATCGATCCCACCGTAGAAGCGGATCGGTACATAGCGGACGTCAAGGAGCGTATCGTCCAATCTACGCCGCCCCGCCTGCTCGATGAAGTGGAGCGGCAGATCGACATCGCCCGCCTCACGCCGGGGGCCGAAGAATCGGCTTTGTTCGAACGGTTCGCCCGGATCATTCAGAACGAGCGGGATCGGTACGACCGAATCGTGTTCGATACGGCGCCGCTGGGACATACGCTGCGTCTCCTGGCACTGCCCGAGCAGATGCAGACGTGGATGACCGCTTTGATCGGGAGGCGCAAGAAGGTCAGCGCTCTCGGGCGGATGTGGCGCAACGTGGCAGGAGCGGCGGCGGGCGACATCGATGACCGCGACGCGGTGCTGGAGGCACTGGAGGCGCGGCGTGACCGGTTCGCGCTCACGCGGGAAGTGTTGACCGACGCGCGCCGGACCGCCTTCGCCTTCGTGCTGATTCCGGAACGATTGCCGATTCTGGAGACGGGAAAAGCGGTGCGCGCGCTGGCGAAGTACGGAATCCCCATAGGCGCTATCCTGGTGAACCGCGTGCTGCCCGATGACGCCGAAGGCGCTTTCCTCGCTCGGCGAAGGCAACGGGAGCGAACGTATCTGACGCGGATCGAGGAGACCTTCGACGGGTATCCGGTGGTCCATGTTCCGCTACTGGACGCCGACGTGGTTGGCGTCGACGCACTACGGCGGCTGGCGGCCTCGCTGGCGGTGGTGACATAGGGCCGCCACCGTACGCCGCCGCGCGGCACGTCGTAGATTACTCGCGCGTTGACCGGGAGGTCTCTTGAGTTCAATCGCCCTGCTCGCGGTCGGTCTGTTGGCTTTGCTAACGGGCTATCAGATCTACTCCCGCTACATCGCGCGCCGCATCTATCAGCTCGATCCCGACTTCCGGACGCCGGCACACGAGTTCGAGGACGGCGTCGACTTCGTGCCGACGAACCGGCACGTGCTCTTCGGGCATCACTTCACGTCCGTGGCGGGAGCGGCTCCCATAGTAGGCCCTGCGATCGCGGTGATCTGGGGATGGCTGCCGGCGTTTCTCTGGGTGGTGCTCGGTACCATCTTCGCCGGTGCCGTGCACGACTTCGGCACGTTGTGGATCTCGACGCGGCACAAGGCCAACTCGATTGGCACGCTGGCCGAGTCGATCGTCGGTGGACGGGCCCGGGTGCTCTTTCTGCTGATCATCTTCTTCTTGCTGCTTCTGGTGAACGCTGTCTTCGCTGTCGTGATCGCCAACCTGCTCCTGAGGAATCCCGGCGCGGTCTTGCCGGTGTGGGGCAGCCTCGCAGTGGCACTCGTGGTGGGCATGCTGATCTACAGGACGAAGCTGGGCATACTCGGCCCTTCACTGGCCGCCCTGGTGATTCTCTACGTCCTCATCTGGCTGGGGCAATACGTCCCGTTCCAGCTGCCGGATTTCTTCGGGTTCGCGCCGACGGCAGCTCAGATCACCGCGGCTGCGGGTGACCCGGTGGTGGCGGCCGCCGCCGCACGGACGGACGGGGTGCGGGCTGGCTGGGTCATCATCCTCTTCGTATACGCCTTTTTCGCCAGCGTCCTGCCGGTCTGGCTTCTGCTCCAGCCGCGCGACTATGTGAACAGTCACCAGCTTTTCGTCGCACTGGGGATCATCTTTCTTGGAGTGCTCATCACGAACCCGACGATCGTTGCCCCGGCCGTGAACACACGGCTGCCCGACGACGCGCCGAGTTGGTTTCCGCTCCTGTTCATAACGATTGCGTGCGGCGCCATCAGCGGGTTCCACGGACTCGTCGCCTCCGGGACGTCGGCCAAGCAACTCAACGTGGAGACCGACGCGCGCTACATCGGTTACGGCGGAGCCATCGGCGAAGGGGCGCTCGCGCTGACCTCGATCCTGGCGACGACGGCTGGGTTCGCGATGGTCGTCGGCGTCGACGGGTGGCACGAGCACTACGGTACGTGGGCACGCGCCTCGGCCGGCGCGACTACGGCATTCGTGACCGGCGTCGGGTACCTGGCGCAGGGGGTCGGGATTCCGGAGCCGGTGGCAGTGATCTTCGCGGCGGTGGTGGTGATCACGTTCGCCGCTACAACTATGGACACCGGCGTCCGGTTGCAGCGCTACATCATCTCCGAGCTGGGGGCGGAGTACAAAGTGAGCATAGCGCGGAACCGCTGGTTCGCCACGGCCGTGGCCGTGGGGAGCTGCGCGTTGATGGCGCTCGGCATCGACCGTGGCGCCGGTGGCATGCGGCTCTGGCCGCTGTTCGGGACGACAAACCAACTCACAGGCGCCCTGAGCCTGCTCGTCGTAACGCTGTTCCTCTACCGTCTGCGACGGCGGATCTGGGTCACGGCGGTGCCGATGGCCTTTCTGCTGGTCATGACGACCTGGGCGATGGTTCTGAACCTCATCCGCTATTGGACGGATTCCCAGATAGTGCTGTTGGGCGTCGGCGGTGCGGTTTTCGTGTTGGAGATCTGGCTGGTCTTCGAAGCCGTCTCGGCCGTGCGCCGTGCGCTCGCCGCGCGCGCTCAGGAGGCGCCCGAAGGAGCGTCGGCAGAGACCTAGGCGGAGGGTTATCTTGCCCTGCCCATTGCCGTGCGGCTCCCGAGGGCATACGTTCTCACCTCTGCTAACTGGCGGTCACCATTCCCTTTGCGCCTCATGACTCGGGTTGGCTAGCGAGCGGACGTTCCTCGCTCGATTCCGGAGCGACGCTTGCCCCCGTTCCACAGGAACAGCAAGACCCCACCTCCCACGAGGAAGTGCGGGGCAACACCGTCATCATCACGGGTGGAGCCAGCGGAATCGGGCGGGCGATCGGGCTGGAGTTTGCCCGGCGGGGCGCCAACGTCGCCTTCAACTACATCGATCTCCCCGGCCGCGGCATCGCGGAGCAGGCGCTGCTCACCGAGACCGCGCTGCGCGCTCACGGCGTATCCGTATACGCGGACCGGTGCGACGTGCGCGACCAGGATGCAGTGCGCCAGTTCGTCGCCACCGTCCAGGCTGAGTTGGGCAGCGTTCGGTATCTGGTGAACAACGCCGGGATCGCGCGGGACGGGGCGTTGTGGCGACTCGGCTCGGATGCATGGCGGGACGTGATGGATACCAACATCACGGGAGCGTTCCACTGTACCCAGGCGGTGGCCGCGATCTTCCGCGAGCAGCACGGCGGCCGGATAGTGAATATCGCGTCGATCCAGGCGTTCCAACCCAGCTTCGGGGTGTCCGCATACGCCGCCAGTAAGGCTGCGCTGATCGGGCTCACCCGGTCGGCGGCGGTGGAACTCGGTCCCTCCAACGTGACGGTCAACGCCGTAGCGCCCGGCTACGTCAGGACCGAGCTGCTCGAGACGCTGCCCGAGGACGTAATCGAGCGTGCCAAGAAAGATTCGGTCCTGGGACGTCTCGCCGAGCCAGAAGACGTTGCCAACGTCGTGGTGTTCCTCTGTACGCCGGAGGCCCGGCACATCACCGGACAGGTTATCTTTGTGGATGGTGGGCTGAGCATCACCTGACGGGTATCCCGTCCCCCTCGATGTCCGGTGTCCAAATCATGCTGTAAGGAGCGTCCGTGAGCGGTGAATTTCTGATCTCGGAACTGACTCACGACGGCCAGGTCGCGCGACTCACGCTGGACCGGCCGCCGCTCAACGTCATGACCATCGAGATGATGGAGGAGATAAACGAAGCGCTCCTGAGTCTGCGCCGGCAGGACGGGCTCAAGGTATTGGTGCTTCAGGGTCGGGGTGAGGCCTTCTGCGGCGGGGTTGATGTCCGCGAGCACTCCCGCGACAGGGTCAACCGGATGCTTCAGGTGTTCCACCGGATCTTCGAGACGATCCGGCTGCTCGATGTCGTTTCCGTGGCGGCAGTCGACGGGGTGGCCACCGGGAGTGGCTTCGAGCTGGCGATCGGGTGCAACATGGTCGTCGCCAGCGAGTCGGCCCGGTTCGTGCTCCCACAGGTGCGGCAGGGCATCTTCCCGCCGGTAGCGTCCGTGATACTTCCGCGCGCGGCCCCGCGGCGCAAAGCGATGGAATGGATTCTGCTCGGCGATGAAATCACGGCGCAGGAGCTGGCCTCCTACGGACTCGTCAACAGGGTGTTCCCGGATGGCGAATTCGCAGAGGGGCTCGAGCAGGTCATCGCGAGATTGACGGCCAGCTCCGGACCGGTCCTGCAAATCGCCCGCCGTGCGCAGACCGAATCGTACTATGCGACGTACGAGGAGGCGCTCTACAAGGTGGAGAACCTCTATCTCCGCGACCTCATGATGCTCTCCGACCCGCACGAAGGCAACGCGGCATTGCTCGAGAAACGGACACCGCAGTGGCGCGACGGCTGATCGCGCTTCTCGCGTTCGCAGGTGTCACGGCCGGCTGCGGAGGCTCTCAGCCGGCCGTGACCGTTCCCGCTCCGGCGGCGCCCCTCCCGACGGGTGGGATCGCGGGCCAGGAGGTGACGGTCTACCCCCTGACCCTCCTGTCCGCGGACGAAACCCTGGGGTGGGCGTCCCGGCTCACGCCGCGGCGGGAAGCGCTCGCTCGAGCCGACAGTATCATTGCGGAGCTTCTCGAGGAGCGCTCGCCCGAAGTTATCTGGATCCTGCCGGACGAGCTGCGACGAGCGGCCCGGCGGGCACCCGGCCTGCTGGCGCAGCCCGACCAGATGGGAACGGCGTTGCTTCGGTTTCCCAACGCCAGCCGGATCCCCGATCCGCTGCGCAGCCAGATGCGCGGCCTCACCGGCGTCGCCGGCGGACGCTACGCGCTGGTGCCGGCGAGTCTCGTTTTCACGGTCACCGACGAGGGAAGAGGCCGCGCGGAATTGACGCTCGTGATCGCCGATGTGCGAACTGGCCTGGTGGGCTGGCGCACGGTCGCACACGCCGATGGTGACGATCCGTGGTCGGCTCTGCGTGATGCCCTCAAGACGCTGACACCGGGACTGCCGTGACGCCCGTGGTGACCCTCATACCCGGCGACGGGATCGGTCCGGAGATCACCGAGGCCACGCTGCGGGTGCTCGATGCCGCCGGCGTATGTATCGAGTGGGATCGCCAACTCGGCGGGATGGCGGCGCTGGAAGAGGCGGGCGACCCGCTGCCCGACGCGACGCTGGAGAGCGTGCGCAAGAACCGGGTCGTGTTGAAGGGACCGCTCACCACTCCGGTCGGCGAAGGGTTCCGGTCGGTCAATGTGGCGCTGCGCCGGGAGTTCGACCTCTACGCGAACATCCGACCGGCGCGAACGATCATTCCGGGAGGTCGCTACGAAGACGTGGATCTGGTCTTGATTCGCGAGAACACCGAAGGGCTCTACATCGGTTACGAGACGTTCATCGCCATCGAAGGGGATCCGCGTGCCGTCGCCCAGGCCACGGCGATCACCACGCGGAAAGGATGCGAGCGAATCATCCGGTTCGCGCTGGAATACGCCGTTACCAACGGGCGCAAGCTCGTCACGGTCGCGCACAAGGCCAACATCCTGAAGGCCGTGAGCGGCCTGTTTCTGGACGTCGCGCGCGAGGTGTCGGAGGGATATCGCGGCAAAGTGGAGGTGAATGACGTCATCATCGATGCATGCGCGATGAGGCTCGTTCTGGATCCGCAGCAGTTCGACGTGATCGTCACGACGAACATGTTTGGCGATATCTTGAGCGACGAGATCGCGGGACTCGTCGGTGGCCTGGGGCTCGTCCCCGGAGCCAACATCGGAAAGAACGCGGCGCTCTTCGAGGCGATGCACGGCTCCGCTCCTGACATCGCCGGGAAGGGTGTCGCCAATCCGACGGCTTTCCTGTTGGGGGCCTGTATGATGCTCGATTATCTTGGTGATGAGGAGAACGCCTCGCGTATCCGCGCAGCGATCGCAGATACGTTGATCCAGGATTCGGTTCGCACACCGGACCTTCACGGCGATGCTACGACTACGAAGTTCACAGACGCCGTCATTCGGCGGCTTGCGTGAACGCCAATGCCCGCGCTGCTACCGGGAGGTGGACCTGTCCCTGGGACAGCTCTGCGGGGAGTGCGAGAGCGACATACGTCGCCGGGCCCGACGCGTGGCGCGATGGGTGAGCCTTCTCACCGCTCTCGTATTCGGCGTCAACGTCCTGCTGCGACTTCCACCAGATCCCACCACCCGCATGGTGGGTGCGATGTCGGTGGTGATGTGGTACGTGCTGAGCCGTCAGATAGTACTGCGCGTCGCGCGTGCCTGGTTCCTCCGTTGAGAGTTCGCCATGAGCTTTAGCATCATTCACCTCGCCGACCTCCACTTCGGCGGCGTCGCCGACGTGGCGCAGATCGAGGCTGTGGAAGCGCTCCTCCCGGATCTCGAGCCCGAAGCGATCGTGATCGCCGGAGACATCACGCAGCGGGCGCGGCACGGCGAGTTCCTCCGCGCGCGGGCCTTGGTCCGCGAACTCGAGCGGACGGCCCCCGTCTTTATCCTGCCGGGGAACCACGATGTCCAGTGGTGGTGGCGACCGTTCCTACCGTTCGGGTCGGGCAGGAAATACGAGAAGTACCGGCAGTACTTCGGGCCGCAGCTCACTCCTACGTTCGATCTACCGGACGCCGTCATCACCGGAGTCTTGACCTCGCACGGCGTGACGTGGGGATCGCTCACGCCGCGCCTGCGGGACATCGCAATCAAAGGACACCTCCCGAAGAAGGAGGTGCTGCGGGCGAAGGCCGTGTTCGCGCATGCCCGTCCCGATCAGGTTCGCATACTGGTACTTCATCACAACGTGCTTCGTGGCGAGCTTTCACAACGCATGGGACTCGCGCGTTGGAAGCAGGCCCAGCGGGAGATTGTGGACGCGGGACCCGAGATCGTCCTCTGCGGTCACGACCACCAGGAGTTGACCGATGATCTGCACGGCGTCGTCATTGCATGTACGGGGACGCTGTCGACGCGCACTCGCGGCGGGCGCCCACCCGTGTTCAGCCGGGTCGTCGTCGAAGAGGACGCTATCCACGTGGAGTATTACAGATGGGCGCCCGAGCACAGGGTCTTCAAGCGCTCCGACCGGTTTCAGTTCGCGCGAACGCTCAAACGTAACCCGGCCCGTGACGTCGAAGAGATCAGCGCACAGAAGAGCTGAAGAGGCGCGGCTGGCGGATCACGCGCTGTTGACCGAACGGTTGACGACGCTCGGATTGCGGGGCGTGCGGGAGATGCAGCTTCATCAGAATCGCACGGTGATGGTGAGCGTGTCACGGAGCGTGCTGCGAATCCATCGTGGATATGCCTATGCACCCGATCGAATCCTGCGTGCTGTCGTGGCGTTCCTGGCTCCCGAGACGCCGAGCGGGGAACGCCGGGAGGCGGAAGAGGCCGTATTGGCCTTCCCGGTACAGCGGTATGTGACACACCAGTTGACGCGGCGCAAGAGAGCCGGACCGGCGAGACGTGGCGATCGGAGACTGCTGGCGGCACTCGCGCAGCTGCACCGGAAGCTCAACGAGCGGTACTTCCGCGGGGAGCTCGCGGACCTTCCCTTCCGGATCTCCGATCGCATGCGCACGCAGCTCGGAGAGGTCACGCTCGAGGAGCACACAGATCGGGTAGTGGAGATCAGCGTGAGTCGTCGCCACCTCGAGCGGGACGACTGGTACGAGGTGGAGAAAACGGTGTTGCACGAGATGGTTCACCAGTGGCAGGCGCAGATGGGCCTGCCCGTGGACCATGGTCCGACCTTTCAGGAGAAAGCCCTTGAGGTCGGGATCGAGCCGGCGGCGCGCCGGGATGTCCTGCCGGCGCTCGTTCTGAGTGGATTTCAGCCGACGGAGGACTAGTGCCGTTCGAAGGCGTGGATTTTTACGAGACCGACCTGCTTCTCTCCGAGGAGGAGCGCGCCGTCCGCGATACGGTTCGCCGGTTCGTGGACGACGAGGTGATGCCGATCATCAACGAGTGCTACATAGAGGGGAGGTTTCCCAAGAAGTTGGTTCCCGTTATGGGCGAGTTGGGGCTCTACGGAGCAAACCTCCCGGAGGAATACGGTTGTGCCGGCCTGAACAACGTCGCCTACGGCCTGATCATGCAGGAACTCGAGCGCGGCGACTCCGGCATCCGTTCCTTCGCCTCGGTGCAGGGCGCGCTGGTGATGTATCCCATCTACACGTTCGGCAGCGAGGAGCAGCGCAAGCACTGGCTGCCGAAGCTCGCGACCGGGGAGCTGATAGGCTGCTTTGGTCTCACCGAACCGGACTTCGGCTCGGATCCGGGAGGCCTGATCACCACCGCGCGTGAGACCGACGACGGCTGGCTGCTCAACGGCGCCAAGATGTGGATCACCAGCGGATCCATGGCCGACGTGGCGATTGTATGGGCCAAGACCGGTAGGCTCGACGACCAAGGATCGATCCGGGGATTCATCGTGCCCACCGACACCGATGGGTTCTCCGCGAAGGATCAGAAAGGCAAGCTCAGCCTGCGCGCGAGCGATACGAGTGAACTGGTGCTCGAGGACGTCCGTGTGCCCAAAGACGCGCTATTGCCCAACACTTCGGGTCTCAAGAGCCCTCTGATGTGTCTCAATCAGGCGCGCTACGGAATTGCCTGGGGTGCTGTGGGCGCGGCGACGGCCTGCTATGACGAAGCGCTCAGCTATGCCCGGAACCGGATACAGTTCGGCCGCCCGATCGGCGGGTTCCAGCTGCAGCAGGCACGCCTCGCCGAGATGCTGACCGAGATCACGAAGGCGCAGTTGTTGAACATCCAACTCGGCCGGCTCAAGGATCAGGGCAAGGTGACACCCCAGCAGGTGTCCCTCGCTAAGCGGAACAACGTGAACATGGCCACCGAGTGTGCGCGCGAGACGCGGCGGCTTCTTGGCGCGAATGGCATCCTCGTCGAGTACCAGGCGATGCGGCACATGGTCAACCTCGAGAGCGTGTATACGTACGAAGGAACCCATGATGTCCATACCTTGATCCTCGGGCAGTGGGCCACGGGATTGAACGCGTTTGGTGAGTGAGGCGGGAGACGGGACGCGGGAAACGGGAGAAGGAAACTGCGATGTCGCGAGCCACATGCTACTGGCTCATGAAGGTCGAGCCGGCGGCGTATACGATCGACCAGCTGGAGCGCGATCGAACGACGACCTGGGAGGGTGTCCGGAACTACAAGGCACGCAATTACCTGCGTGACGAGATCAAGGTCGGCGACGGGGTGCTGTTCTATGCCTCGAACGCCGACCCGTCGGGGGTCGTGGGGATCGCGCAGGTGGTGCGAGACGGATATCCGGACCCGTACCAGTTCAAGAGGGGGCATAAGTACCACGACCCCAAGTCCACCGAGAGTGATCCCAGGTGGTACGCGGTGGACATCCGGTTGGTAGAGAAGTTCATGCGTGTAGTCTCACTCGCGGAGTTGAAGGCCACCAGAGCGCTGAAGAACATGATGGTGACGCAGCGCGGGGCCCGGCTTTCGATCCAGCCAGTGACGAAGTCGGAGTTCGATGCAGTGCGGCAGATGGGTCACCCACGAGCGACGCAGTAAAGGGCCCGGACGGGCGAGCGGCATCAAATCGATGGCGGGCGACGAGTTTGTGAGGGTGCCATGAGGGTTCCCTCTTCTCTCTTGGTGTGCGCGGCCGCGGGGAGATGTACGTCCTCGCAAGCCCGGGCCGGGTGTTCCGGCTCGCGGCCATACGGTGAGTGGTGAGATAGGGTTGTCGGGAAGCCGAATAGGCACGCTGTGTGATGCGCGGTAAACGCGATGCCACCGGGCGGCATCGCGGAGCGCTTCTGCTGGTATCGCCACCCAGTAGTGATCGTCACCGGGTGCGGCTTGCCGTCCCCTGACGTTGCGACGTCCCCACCGCCAGAGTACCTTCCGGCGTTTCAACCGGCTGTCAGCGCGGCAGATAAGCCAAAGTCATTCCAGAGGTTACGGTGAAGATCGCGGTTTGTGTGAAGCGTGTGCCCGATTCCGAGGCCCGGATCAAGATTGGTGCCGATGGGAAGGGAATCGACGAGTCCGGCATCAAATTCATTCTGAACCCTTATGACGAGTACGCAGTCGAGCAAGCCCTCAAGCTGAAAGAGGCGGCCGGGGATGGAGAGGTGGTCGTAGTGTCGCTCGGTACGGCGGCGGTGCAAGAGACGATTCGCGCCGCGCTCGCCATGGGCGTGGACCGCGGGATACTCCTCGAGACCGACGCCCAGCCGCTCGACCCGCTCGGCGCGGCGCAGGCGCTGGCCGCAGAGCTGCGCGACGGCGGATTCGATCTGATCCTCTGCGGGAAAGTGGCGATCGATGACTACGCTCATGCCACGGGAACGATGGTTGCCGAGCTGCTCGGCATCCCGTCGGTGAGCGCGATCACGCATCTCCAACTGGCGGATGGGCAGGGAACGGCCGAGCGCGAGATCGAGGGTGGCGTGGAGGTAGTCGAGTTCACTCTTCCGGCAGTGCTGACCGCGGAGAAGGGACTCAACGAGCCCCGGTATCCGGCCCTCAAAGGCATCATGATGGCCAAGAAGAAACCGCTCGACGTCAAGCCAGTGGAACTCGACCCGGGCGGCATCGAGGTGCTCGATCTCGTACTGCCACCGGCGCGGCAGGAAGGGCGGATCGTGGGCGAGGGCGCCGACGCGGTCCCTGCGCTGGTAGAGGCGCTTCAGTCGGAAGCGAAGGTGCTGTGATGGCCAACATCCTCGTGGTTCTCGAGCAGCGTGACGGCACCCTAAAACGTGTCTCACACGAGGTCCTCACGGCGGGCCGGGAGTTGGCGGACAGTGTCGGCGGAGAGTTGCACGCCGTGGTTCTGGGACCGGAGTCACTGTCCACGGACGGGCTCGGAGTTTACGGCGCCGACAAGGTGTTCGCCACACTCGATGCACGCCTCGAGCTGTATCAGCCGTCGGCGTATCTGGCGACGGTCGCCGCGCGTGTGAACGAGGGCGACTACGACGCCGTTCTGCTCGGCGCTACGGCGCTGGGCAAGGACTTGGGCCCGCGGGTCGCCGCGCGTCTCCTGTGCCCGTTCGCGAGCGACGTGACGGCCATCGCGCACGATGACGGCATCGTCGTCTCGCGGCCGGTGTACGCAGGCAAGGCTGTCTACCGGCTCAGGATCAGCGGCACTCCCTGTGTGATCACCGTGCGGCCCAATAATTTCGCTCCGGCGGAATCGCCGCGGGCGGGAGCGGTCGAACGGGTTGCGCTATCGCGGGATCCCGTGGCCAATGAGCGCACGGTGCGCGTGAAGGAGCCGGACAGCGCAGCGCTCGATGTGTCAGAGGCGCCGGTCGTGGTGAGTGGAGGCCGTGGACTCAGGGAGCCCGAGAACTTCACGCTCATCGAGGATCTGGCGGCGGCGTTCGGCAACGCGGCTGTCGGCGCTTCGCGGGCGGTGGTGGACGCCGGCTGGCGGCCGCATTCGGAGCAGGTGGGGCAGACCGGGAAGACGATCAGCCCGAGCCTGTACGTCGCCGTCGGTATCTCGGGAGCTATTCAGCATCTCGCGGGTATGCGAACCGCGAAGGTCATCGTCGCCATCAACAGGGACAAGGACGCGCCGATCTTCAAGGTCGCCGACTACGGCATCGTCGGCGATTTGTTCGAGATCGTTCCGCGTCTCACCGAGGAGATCAGGAAGATCCGGGGGAACTGACATGCTTGTCCGTCTCGGCGTCACATCGCTCACGCTAATGCTCGTCGTCTCGCCACTTGGTGCGCAAGTCGGCGCCCGTTCCACGCGCCGTGCCGCGTTCACGTTCAACGTGACAGCGTTCGTTGGTCTCGGATTCCGGGGCCGTCGCGCGGCGTCAGACCCGGGGGATGGGACGTGTATCGCGGGAACGCCGTGCATCGATCACAAGATCGGCTCGGGGCCGGCGGTTGGCGCTGATCTCCAGCTGCCTCTCATGGGTAACTTCGGGCTTGGCGTTACCGGCAGCATCAGCCGGCCGAACCGGTTCGTATGTGTGCGGGGTAACTGTAGAAGCAGCCGCGCGACGCTGACCACCCTGCGAGGAGCCGCCATGCTGTTGCTGCGGTTGAAGGCTCGGGTGCCGGTCTATTTCGGGTTGGGAGCAGCGATGCTCCGGTTGGATCCGGGTGCGGTCGTCGGACAGGATGACACCGAGACCGAGTACGGCGGGGTTCTCGTGATCGGCTACGATTTCCAACCAGGGGCCAAGGTAGGCGGGCGGGTCGCGTGGACGAGCTATTTCATGTCTCCGAGCAGCAACAGCCTTCCCGGTGGTTTCGAGGCTTCGGGCATCGCCTACGACGCTGTGATTACTATCGGAGCCCGTATCGGCCTCTGACCATGGCCGCCCGCGTCATCATTCCGGCCGAGACGCAACCTGCGCTTCCGGTCGAGCAACTCATTCGTTCCGAGCCTCCCCAAGATGAGACGATCGAGATGGACGCCGTCTTTGTTGGCGGTGGCCCCGCCGGCCTCGCCGGCGCCATCGAGTTGAGCCTGCTGGTACGGCGCGACAACGAGGCGGGCGACGGAATCGGGGACGTCGAGATCGGTGTGCTCGAGAAAGCCGCTACGCTGGGCGAGCATTCTCTCTCGGGTGCCCTTGTGAACCCGCGCGCGTTCCGTGCGTTGTTCCCAGACTTGGACGACAGTGATTTCCCGTTCCGCTCGCCGGTCGCCAAGGATTCGGTCTATATCCTGTCGCAACGGCGCGCGCACCGTATTCCGGTGCCGCCGACGATGCACAACAAGGGGAACTTCGTCGCGTCCATCTGCGAGATCGTCCGCTGGCTGGGCGAGCAAGCCGAGGCACTGGGTGTGAACGTGTTTGCGGGTTTCCCCGCCGCGTCGCTGCTGGCCCAAGGCAACCGCGTCATCGGTGTCCGAACCGAGCCAACGGGGCTCGGTCGCGACGGCGAGCCCCAGGCCAACTACATGCCCGCCGCGGATATCGTTGCCAAGGTCACCGCGCTGGCCGAGGGCACCCGCGGATCCCTCGCGCAGGCGTACTATCAGTGGCAGAACATCGGGTCGGTCGATCCCCAGACATTCGCGTTAGGTGTCAAGGAGCTATGGGAGACCAAGACGCCGTTGGACCGCGTGGTCCACACGATGGGGTGGCCGCTCCCGCGCGATGCGTTCGGTGGAAGCTGGATGTACCCCATGGAGGCGAACCTGCTCTCGTTCGGGTTGGTAGTCGGGCTCGACTACCATGATGCCACCCTGGACGTGCATGAGCTGCTGCAACGCCTGAAGCTCCACCCGCTCTTCCGGAGGTTCTTAGAGGGCGGCGAGCTGGTGGAGTGGGGTGCGAAGACTATCCCGGAGGGTGGTTATCATGCCCTGCCGGAACGGCGGCACGGCGACGGGATCGTGATCCTTGGCGACGCGGCGGGGTTCGTCGACGTTCCCTCGCTCAAGGGCATTCACTACGCCATGCAGTCCGGCATCCTGGCCGCCCAGGCCATCTACCGGGCTCTCAAGGCCGGTGACACGTCGGCGAGCCAACTGGCCGAGTACGATCGCCTGGTGAATGAGTCATATATCGTCGGTGACCTCCACCGCACCCGGAATATCCGGCCCGCCTTCAAGAGCGGGTTCTACATCGGTGGCCTGAAGGCCGGACTGATGAGCCTGACGGGCGGGCGGTTCCCGGGGCGGCGCATTCCGATGGATGCCGACGCGGCCGCGCCCAAGCGCGTCGGTTCCTCCACACCGTTTTCGGCCGACGGGAAGTTGACCATTTCCAAGCTGGATGCCGTGTTCAAGTCCGGCAACGCGACGCGGGATGACATTCCCACTCACCTGATCGCCAAGCACGGTATCGACCGGGAGACCGCCGATATGTACGCACACCTGTGCCCGGCGGGCGTCTACGAGTGGGCCGACGGGGAGCTGCGTATCAATGCCCCGAACTGTGTCGACTGCAAAGCCACTGACGTGCTCGGCCCGCGATGGACCCCGCGGGAAGGTGGGAGTGGACCGACCTACCAGAAGATGTAGCATCCCGCGTCCGGCAAGCTACTCGAACGGCGGTTGCTCGACGTGGACGTGACCGTCCAACGGGATCGCTGCCAGTGTCGTTCCCTCCGTAACGTCCGCCAGCTCCGCCGGAACGATCAGCAGCGCGTTGGCCTGTGCCATCGAGGTGAGAATCCCGGAACCCTGCGACCCGGTCAGTCGGGCGCTGAGCGTTCCGTCGCCGTCGTCGGTGATCACCGCGCGCAGGAAATGGGTCAGCTTCGCGCGAACGGCGAATGACTCGGCAATCCGCACGGGAACACTCGCGCGGAACAGCTTGAGGTGGCCAAGCATCTTGCGTATGGCGGGGCGGGCGAACAGTTCGAACGTCACCATGGTGCTCACGGGGTTGCCGGGCAGCCCGAGCCACGGTGTCGCTCCGATCATCCCGAATCCCACGGGTGCGCCTGGACGCATCAGGATCCGCCAGAACTTGAAGTCGGTATGCAGCGCATCGAGCGCGGTTCGCATGTGATCGTGTTCTCCGACGCTGATGCCGGCGGTCGTGATGAGCAGATCGGCCTGGAAGATGTTAGCGAGTCGATGGGTGATGTCCGCTGGATCGTCCTTGGCCAGCCCCAAGTTGATCGCCTCCCCGCCGGCCTGTGCGATCATCGCGAGCAAGGTATAGGTGTTGGACGAGGCGATCTTCGTCCCCTTCAGGATCGCGTCACGCTCGTCGAGATCGACGATCTCGTCGCCCGAGCCAAGAAACGCGACCTTCGGCTGTCGGTAGACGTACACCTCGCTCTGCGCCATCGAGGCCAGCACGCCCAGGTGAGCCGGTCCCAGTGCTGTGCCGTTGAGCAGGACGACGGTCCCGCGTTTGATGTCTTCTCCGCGAAACCGCACGTTGCGCTTGGCACCACCGACATCATCTATCCGCACGCGGTCGTCCCCCAGCGGCGTCGTGTCCTCCTGACGGATGACGGTGTCCGCCCCTTCCGGAATCGGTGCGCCGGTGAAGATGCGGCTGCACTCGCCCGGCGCGAGCGACTTGGAGGGGAAGGCGCCCGCCGGGATGGTCTCGATGACACGCAGCTCCACGGCGCCCACCTTGCTGTGGAGGTCCTCGCTTCGTACCGCATACCCATCCATCGCCGAGTTGTCCCAGCCCGGCAGATCGATGGGGCTCGTCACGTCGTTAGCAAGGACGCGATCAAGAGCCTCAGGAAGGGAGATGCACTCGACCGGAAGGCGTGTCACGTCTTGGAGGATCGTCCGCGCCGCTTCGGCGGGAGAGAGCATTGAGCTACTCGATCAGCGCGGCGCCGTCCCAGGCGATGTGCGCCAGGTTGGTGAACCAGCTGGTGTCGGTGAATGCGAAACAGGGGAACGGGAGGCGCAGGCTCTTGTCGTCCGTCACCATCGCCACCCAGTCGCCCGACTCGTCGCTGGTCGTGTCGAACAGCGGTGTCGGATGCTCGGTCGTGCGGTGGACCTCGATCTTCGGTATCGGATACGACTTGAACCCCTCGAGCACCACGATGTCCATGTCCTGCAAGTAGCGCCCGATGAGCGTCAACGGGTCGGATTCCTGATCCGTCCGCTCGAACAGTACCCGATGGCCGGGTGACTCGATCAGGGTTCGCTCCGCGCGCGCTTCCTGGTAGTGCCGCCATGTGTCCTTTCCCTCGACGTCCAGCACGGCGGGATGATGACCGTGTTTGACGGTACCGACCCGGCGGCCCCGCCGGACGAATTCCTGCACCAGGGCAACGACGAGTGTCGTCTTCCCGGCGCTCTTTCGTCCGATGACCGAGATCACACGTGTTGGCGCCACAGTTCCTCAGCTTTCTCCAGGTCCTCGGCGGTGTTCACGTTGAAGAACAACGTGTCGGGGTTGCCGAACGTCGAGACCTGTTCCAGCGGAAGCGTGCCGACGTTCACGGCATGGTGAAACCCAATGGCGCGGAGGTCTTCCTGCTCGAGCGACCGGCGGATTGCCGGTTCGCAGGCAGGCCCATAGACGCCGCACAATGGCTCGACGCCGCGCGTACCCCTGCTCTCTGGCAGGAATACGTCAAACCCCTCACATCCGTTGACGAGTGCCGTGAGCAGATCGGCCGGGACGAACGGCATGTCCCAGGCGACGACGAGCGCGGGTCCTTCGCCGGAGGCAACGGCGGTATAGATACCGCCCAGGCTCCCTTGCTCGGGCAGAATGTCCCGGATGACCTCCAGATCGGGACGCCATGTCCGTGCGTCATCGGCATTCGCCACCAGGAGCGGCAACGAACCCGTTGCCTGCTTGACGGCGGTCACGACCCGGTCGACGATGCGCTCGTCGCCGACCGGCTCGAGCCCCTTCGGCCTGCCGCCGAAACGGCTGGCGCATCCCCCCGCGAGTATGACACTACGCATCTGAGTAACCGCCGTGGTCGTGAGCAATCTATCAGTGTTCCGGATCGTGCATGTGAGGCTGTCCGCTCACCGCTCTCCCGACGAGCACCATTCCTGAGCGTCGGGCGATCTTCTGGGCCAGCGTCGATGGGACCGATGGGGTCGCGATCCAAGCCAGACCCGCACGCGCGCCCTTGAACGCCAACTCGGCCGAGATGCGGCCGGTCACGAGCAGCCCGTGGCCCGCGAGGTCGCGGCGCGCCAGCAGGGCCCCGCCGAGTACCTTGTCGACTGCGTTATGGCGCCCGATGTCCTCCGCGTGGTGGTGCAGAGTCGCGCCGTCTGTCAGGGCCGCTGCGTGGATGCCGCCGGTGTCCTTATAGAGCTTCCCGCGCGCGAAAACCTCTTTGAAGAGCCCGCGGAGCGCTCCCAACGCCGGTGGCGACCCGCGGCGCGATCCCCGCGGAGCCGTGTGCGTGTCAGCGAGGAACACAGGCACCGCCCCGCACCCGGAGGCGAGGACTTGCTGTCGATCTTCCGCTTCAACCGCCTGAACCAGATCCTCGTTCACCTCCGCCCAGAACCCCAAGTCCGGCGCGCACGGGCGCAGTGAACGCAGATCGTCGATCGTGGCGACGTATCCCTCTCCGTGGAGCCAGCCGACCGCCAACTCTTCGAGCTGGCTCGGCGTGCACATCCACGTAACCGCCGGCTTCCCGTTCACCTCGAGCCACACTGCTACCTCGTCCACCAGGGCAAGGGCTGCCATCCGCCCTCCCCGTTTGGTGGGGCGTGACGGTGTCTCAGGCTTCGCCATGGTACTCCGCGTAGAGATCGGAATCCTCCTGGACACGAACGGAATGGAGGCGTACGCCGTCCGGCAGACGTGACGCGACGCGACGCCAGAGGTACACCGCCAGGGCCTCAGCGGTTGGGATCTGTCTCCCGGGGGCGAACTCCGGAACGTCGTGGTTGAGATGCCGGTGGTCGAGCGGTTGGTGCACCTCCTCGTGGAGGATGGCGTCCAGCTCGGCCAGATCCATCAGCATCCCGGTGTCCTCGGCGACGGGTCCGGCTACCGTAACGTAGCAGCGGTAGTTATGCCCGTGCCCGTGCTCGCGGGCGCACCGCCCGAAGACCTCTGCGTTCCGGCTGGCCGACCACTCGGGGCGGAAATACCGATGGGCGGCGCTGAACGATACAACGCGAGTGAGACGGGCTGTGGGCACGCGTGAAATCTAGTAGGGCGTCAGAAGACCCGCACGGCCATCGTCTTGATGGACAACACTACAGATGAACCCACCGACAGATTCAGGTCGGCGAGAGCGGCGCGGGTGATTCGGACCAGGAGTTCGGTGCCGACGTCGACGGTCAGTGCCACGCCACCCCGGCCGTCATCGGCCAGCCGCACGATCTTTCCGTGAAACTGGTTCCGGGCGCTCGAGTGGAGTGGTTCAGTGGACACCACGATGTCGTCTGCGGGGATCGCAACAGTGGCCGGCCCGACCTTGTCGGTTACGACGAGCAGTGCGAGCGGGCCGGCCTGGACGACGCGCGGACCCGTACCCGGCGGGACCGTCGTTCGAAAGAGGTTCTCGGGGGCTGCCGGAGACAGCTTGCCATCGACCAGTGCGATGATACGGTCGGCGAGGCGGTAGGCCTCTTCCAGCCGGTGCGACGAGAAACAGACGGTCGTGCCGGCTGCGCGCAGTTCCTCCATCAGGGCCGGCAGGCGGCTCACCATCTCCTGATCGGCACTGCTTTGCGGCTCATCGAGCAGGAGAACCTCGGGCCGAAGCACGAGGGCCCGCGCGATGGCGACACGCTGGATCTCACCGCCACTCAGCTCACGGGCACTCCTGGTGACGAGGTGTTCGATACCGACCCGCTCGACGGCCGAGCGCATCAGGTCGGCAGCGTCCGCATGACGCACATGTCGCAGCCGCAACGCGTACATCAGGTTGGCTTTCACGGTCGTATCGAACAGCAGCGGTTGCTGCTCGACCAGCGTGACGCGGCGGCGGGCGGCCAAACGGTCGCGCCTGGTGCGGACGGGCTGCCCGTCGAATCTCAACTCACCGTGCGTGGGTTGCTCGATGAACGCGAGGATCCGGAGCAGGGTGCTCTTGCCCGAACCGTTGGGTCCCACGAGCGCGATCCTGCTCCCGGCAGGTAGCTCCAAGTTCTCGATTTGGAGCACCCAACGGCCGCGGTAACCGAGCCGGAGGCTATGCGCGCTGAGCATCGCCGCGTAGCTGGAGCATCTGCAGGAGGACGTTCACCGTCAGGGCGAGCGCGATGAGGACGAGACCCAGGGCGATGGCCAGCGCAAAATCGCCCTGCGAGGTGGCGAGCGCTACTGCGGTCGTGAGGGTCCGGGTGTGGTAGCGGATGTTCCCGCCGACGATCATCGCCGCGCCGACCTCCGCCAGGACGCGCCCGAACGCCACTACTACCGCAGCCGTGAGCGCGTAGCGCGCCTCCTGGGCGACCGCCCAATGAACCCGCCACGGGCCGGCGCCGAGCGTCAACGCCGTGCGACGAACCCGCGGGTCGATGGTCTGGACGGCGGCGGCGGTCAGTGCGGCGGCTATCGGTACCGCGAGGACCACCTCCGCGATGACGATCGCCCACCACGTATACAGCAGGCCCATCCCACCAAACGGACCGCTGCGCGCGAGCAGCCCCCAGACCACCACCCCGACAACCACCGTTGGAAAGGCGAGCATCGTGTTGAGCACAGTGATGGCGGCGCGACGTCCCCAGAACCGCGTGGTACCGACAACGAACCCTATGGGGATCCCGAACAGGCAAGCGATAATGGTGGCGACGAGCGCCACCCGCAGCGAGAGCAGCGCAATGCCGAATACCTCTGCGTCGCCACTCATTACGAGTTCGGCGCCGCGTCGCATGCCTTCAGCGAAGAAGTCCACTGCTCAGAGTCGCAGGGCGTATCCCACGGCGAAGATCAGTGTCGGATGCGACGTCCACTCCGACGCGGGGTCGGTGTCCTGGTTGAGGACCGGTGGGTCGTTGGGCGCCCGGAGCGGTTCGGTGAAGAACCCGCTGGGATACTTGAGCTGCCAGAAGAGCAGCCGGCCTTCGAGCCGCAGCGAGAGCGAGCGCGTGGCATAGAACCGGATGCCCGCGTGGGGACCGCTCACGAACTTGGCGTTGAAGCGGAATTCGCTGGAGTCGGATGCAACACCGCCGCCGAAGCCGAGCCCCAGGGCCGCACCGAGGTAGGGCGCCAGGCCGTTCCAGGTCTTGTCTCCGGTGAGCAGGACGCTGAGGCCGACGCTCACGAAGACGATCGATTGGTCTACCGGTCCCGTGACCCGCGTCGCTTCCGCCCCGTCGGGATCGATCACCATGCGTTCGAACCGACCGAGCGCCAGTCCGAGAAAGACGTCGCTCGGCCCCGTAAGACGCGTCTCGTAGCGCGCGCCCACGACCTCGCCGCTTTGCGGTCCGAGACCCAGGCGACCACCCGATCCACGCAGATACCAACCCGTAGCTACGAGGTTCGTTCGGTTCCTGATGTCACGATAGGGCGAGTTGGCAGGATCATGACCCACCTGTGCCGCGGCCGATGCGGGCAGTACTAGAGCCAGCGACACGACGAGGATAGGAAACTCTGGCATCCCGAGCGGGTTCTCCTAGAATGAGCTAACTTGAGGCAATGAAACAATCTAGCTACGGTACCGTAGGGCTACCAGCCTGGTTGGCGCTGGCCGGCATACTGGTCGTAGCGGCCGCGTCCGAAGTACACGCGCAAGATCGCTTTCGGGTGATCCGTGCGGAGAACTTCCGTCAGGAACCCCGTTCGGGCGGCCGGTTGCTCGGTCGCGTCAACGAGGGAACGGAACTGGCCGGCGGCGCGCGGAGCGGACGGTGGATCGAGGTCACCCTCGAAGGATGGATCTGGGTGCAGTCGGTACGGCCGGAGACGCAGGACGGCTTCGACCTGGCGGTGAGTCGCTCGGGCGGAGAGAACCTGCGTGACGAGCCGAACGGGAATATTCTCGCCCGGCTCCTCACAGGCTTCCTGCTCGAGGAGATGGAGCGGCGCACGGGGTGGGTGCGTGTTCGGCGCACCGGATGGATGTGGTCGCAGTCTCTCACCGGCGTGAGTGAACCGGCCACACAGGCAACGGGTGACGCGGCTGTGACCCAGCCACCACCCAACGAGGCACGGCTCGATCGCGCGCGGACTGCGGGCCGGATGAACCTGTTGGCCGGGCCGGACGGCGACACGCTCGGTGTGCTGCGAACGGGTACCGCGGTTCGGGTCGTGACACGATCGGGGGAGTGGGCTCGGGTGAGTGTTGAAGGATGGGTGCGCGCAGTCGACCTGGAAAGTGGGGCCGACGGAGTGCTGACCGGGGTCACCCGGACCGAAGTGCGCAGCCGGCCGGCAGAGTTCCAGGGACAGCTGCTGCGGTGGACGGTGCAGTACATCTCGTTGCAGAAGGCCGACGAACTGCGCCGGGGTATTCCGGCCGATCGGCGCTACATGCTGGCTCGCGGGCCCGTTCCCGAACGCGGGTTCGTCTATGTCGTACTCACGGAGGAGCAGATTGCGGCGATCGAGAATCTCCCGCCGTTGACGGAGATGACCATCATCGGCCGCGTTCGGGCGGCACGATCACAGTACCTGGGAAACCCGATTCTCGAACTGGTCGACTTCGCGGTCGTCCAGCCATAGCTGGAGTTACGATGAACGAGTTGTTGATGAAGCGGATCGAGCGGAAGCTGGCAAACCTTTCCGACGAGCAAGGATACCGGATTCTCGATTTCGTTGAGTTCCTCGAATCGAAGTACAGCACGCGGGAGCGGGGCGCAACGGTCCTCGAGAAGATCGCCGACGGGGTTGAGGACACGCTCCGGGCCACCCGGATTCCGGTAGCGGCGATCCGGGGCACGATGGGCGCCGTGGATGCGGCCGCCCGAGCGATGGATCGGTTGGCCCAGGCCGGCCGCCAGGTGGTTGACGAGCTGGGGAAAGCTGTCAACCCGCCGCCGGCACCCGGGGGGGAAGACGAGGAGACGACCGCCGCGGTTGCAGACGCTACCGGAGAGGAACCGGCACAGGCGACCGGAGAACGCGAAGGGAAGACCGAGGACGGGGCCGGCCGGACGGCGCCCCAGCCCGACGCCGGGGATGCCGCTGCGGGCGACGACACCGCGGAGGACGATGACGGGGAGCCTCAGGCGCCGGCTTGATTCCGGGCGCACGGCAGGATAATTTCTGCCATGGAGCCCGGGATGCCACCAACGACGACCCGTTCGGCCACGCAGGCCGGCCGGGTCGTCGTGCATTTGGAGCATGCATGGTAGCCAAGTTACGCGCCGCCTACGGACTCACGTTCGACGACGTTCTCCTCGTGCCGCGCCGTTCGGCGATCCACCCGAAGGACGTGGACGTGCGAACTCGGTTCACGCGCGGGATCGGCTTGAATGTTCCGCTCGTGTCGGCCGCGATGGATACGGTCACGGAATCCGAGATGGCCATCGCGATCGCCCGTGCCGGAGGCGTCGGGGTCATTCACAAAAACATGAACATCGACCGGCACGCGGCCGAGGTCGATCGCGTCAAGCGCTCCGAGAGCGGAATGATCCTGAACCCGATCACCCTCGGCCCCGACCGCAAGATCAGTGAAGCGGCCGAGCTGATGACGCGCTTCAAGATCTCCGGTGTTCCGATCGTGGACGACCGGGGCAAACTCATCGGGATCATCACCAATCGCGATCTGCAGTTCGAGCGACGAATGGATCGCCCTATCCGGCAGGCGATGACGAAGGACGACCTCATCACGGCCCCGGCGGGCACGACGCTCGAGGAAGCGGAGCAGATCCTGGGCGAGCACCGGATCGAGAAGCTGCCGGTGGTCGACGATAACGGCGTGTTGCGCGGATTGATCACGGTCAAGGATATCTTCAAGCGACGGCAATTCCCCGATGCCAACAAAGATCATCACGGGCGCCTGCGCGTCGCCGCCGCGGTCGGGGTAGCCGCGGATACCCGCGCACGCGCGGACGCGCTCGTGAAGGCCGGTGTCGACGCACTCGTGGTGGACTCGGCGCACGGGCATTCGGACGGCGTGCTCGATACCGTCTCGGCGCTGCGTGAGGCGTTCCCCGACGTGCAGATCGTGGCCGGCAACGTGGCGACGCTCGAAGGAGCCCAGGCACTGGTGGAACGCGGTGTCGATGCCGTGAAGGTCGGTATCGGACCGGGCTCGATCTGTACTACACGAGTCGTGACGGGAGTCGGCGTTCCGCAAGTCACCGCCATCGTCGAGGCGGTGCGCGGCGCCGGCGACGTCCCCGTAATTGCCGACGGTGGAATCAAATACTCCGGCGACGTGGTAAAGGCGTTGGCCGCCGGTGCGGCCAGCGTGATGATGGGATCGATGCTGGCCGGCACCGAGGAGAGCCCGGGCGAGAGTTTCCTGCTCGAAGGTCGGCGCTTCAAGATGATCCGCGGGATGGGATCGCTGGCTGCAATGGAGGATGGATCCGCGGACCGCTATTTTCAGGAAGGGGATATGGGGCGGAGTAAGCTCGTGCCGGAAGGAATCCAGGGACGGGTCCCATACAGAGGCCCCGTCGCCGACGTCCTGTTCCAGATGGTGGGTGGCATCCGCGGCGGGATGGGGTACTGCGGCGTCACGACCATCGAGCAGCTCACCTGCGATACCGAGTTCATGCAGGTGACCTCCGCCGGCCTGCGCGAGTCACATCCGCACGACGTGGTGATCACCAGAGAGGCGCCGAACTATTCCGTGTAGAGTCTGAGGCTTCCCGTCCGGGACCTCGTCGAGCCACTAGGGATGTCCCCCTTTGCCCGCGAACCACGCCCCCACTAGGCCTATTTACCCTCATCGGAAAAGCCCCCCGCCGGTCTGACGGAGGGCTCCGGCTCCGGCCGGATGGCGGCGTTCCTCAGCCGTCACGCCGGCGGCGGCGTTCCTCTTTGAGCCGCCGGTGCACTTCGTAGTTCTCCAGCCAAGGCTGCCGCTCGAAGTAGCTCTGCGTCTCCTGAACTATCCGCGGGGCGAGGATCACGAGCGCCAAGAGGTTGGGGAGAATCACAATACCAAGTGCGATGTCGCCCATCGTCCACACCACGTTGAGTGAAACGACGGCGCCGAAGAAGTGCATGCCTACGAACACGAGCTTGTAGGGCAAGATGGCGTTGGGACCGAACAGGTAGTTTGCGCAACGGTCCCCGTAATAGCTCCACGATATCGCGGTCGAGACCGCGAACAGCAACACGCTCACGAGCACGATGAAGCGTCCCCAGTCTCCCGGGAGGCCCCTTTGAAAGCCGAGCATGGTGAGTGGCGCTCCGCTCTCGACAGCGTCCCCGAACAGAGTGGAGTACCGTTGGCCGTCGGCGGCCACCGCATACCCGGCATTGCGTTGAATGACTCCGGTAAACGGCCGGGTCCTCGCGGAGTCCACGTAGAGACGTTCAACTTCGACCTCGTGCCAGGCGAAACGCGCGTCCCCCTGTTGTGCACCGTCGGTGACCGTGACGAGAGACAATTCCCTCTCGTCCTGGTCTTGTCCGGTGGCATCCGCTACCACGAATGAGCCGTCCCCTCCTGCCATCGCCAACTCGGTCGGTATCCGCTCGTTCCAGACGCCGGTCATGATGATGACCAGCGCCGTCATAGTAACGATGATGATCGTGTCGATGAACGGCTCCAGTAGCGCTACCACTCCTTCGGAAACGGGCTCGTCCGTTTTCGCGGCGGCGTGAGCGATCGGCGCCGATCCTTGACCGGCCTCGTTGGAGAAGAGACCGCGCTTCACGCCCCACATCATCGTGACCAGAACCGCGCCGACGCCTGTCCCGGCAATCCCGGCCGTCGGATTGAAGGCCTCGCGGAAGATCAGCGCGAAGGCCGGGATCAACTGGTCGATGTTGAGCGCGATGATGACCATTGCGCCGGCGACGTAGACCGCGGCCATGGACGGGGCGAGCACGGCGGTCACCTTGCCGATGCGCCTGATGCCCCCGAGAATGACCGCGGAGACGAGCAACGCGGTGACGAGTCCCGTGATCCAGACCGGGATACCGAACTCGGTGCTCATCGTGTCTGCCACGGTGTTCGCCTGCACGGCGTTCCCGGTCAGGAACGCGGTGAAGCCGAGCATCACGGCGAAGAACACGGCGAGAGGTTTCCATTTGGGACCCAGACCCCGCTCGATGTAGTACATGGGCCCGCCGGAGACCGTGCCGCGAACGCTTCCCGCATCGGTGTCCTGCACGTTCCGGAAGCGCTGAGCGAGCGTCACCTCCGTGTACTTGGTGGCCATCCCCAGGAAGGCGGTCATCCACATCCAGAACAACGCGCCGGGACCGCCCCAGTGGATAGCGATGGCCACGCCCGCGATGTTGCCGATCCCGACCGTAGCCGAGAGAGCGGTAGTGAGTGCCTGGAAGTGCGAGACGTCGCCCGGCTCGTTCGGGTCATCATACTTGCCGGAGGTGACCGCGAAGCCGTGCGCCAGCCGGCGCACCTGGATGAAGCTCAGCCTCAGCGTGAGGTAGATCCCGGTGCCTAAGAGGCAGATGACGACTATCGGGATCACCTCGGCGCCCGCAGGAATGCCGAAGCTCCACACCACATCGTTCAGGAATTCGATGAAGCGCTCGAACTGATCCATGCTTCTCCCGTGGTCGGGGACAACGAAGTTGACAAGATGGACGCCGTGGCCCGTTCAGGGCAAGATCCGCCGCCGATTCGCAATCCGGCGTGCGGCGCTTAAGTTCATTCCCGATGCCGGATCATACTTCTTCCAGGTTACCCCACCGGGGCGTTGCAGTGCCCGGGTCGAGACAGGACGGGGCGCGGGCGGTGGCGGCGGCCATCGAGCCGGGTATGCGGGTTGCCTTGACGACCCATGTCAACGCGGATGGCGACGGTGCGGGCAGTGAGGTGGGGCTGTGGTATCTGCTCGCGGCACGCGGCGCTCACCCTGTGATCGTCAATCCGACGCCCTTCCCGGAGCGCTACAGCTTCCTGCTCGAGGGCGCGAACGGGGCCGAACGCTCGGCGAAGGCGGTGAAAGAGTTGGCGCGAGCCGATCTGGTCGTTGTCCTCGACATCGCGGATGTGGGCAGACTGGGCCATCTCGCCGGGGCAATCGCCGCTGGAACCGTGCCAGTGGCCTGCATCGACCATCACGCCAGCGACGGAACGCTTCCGCCCGGCCCACGGCTGGTCGACGCCACAGCCTGTGCCACCGGTGAACTGGTCTACGATCTGGCGCAGACCGCCGGATGGGCGCTCCCGCGTGATGCCGCCCGGGCGCTCTACGTCGCTCTGCTCACCGACACGGGTGGGTTCCGGTTCAGCAACACGTCTCCGCGGACGTTGCAGGTCGCGGCGCATCTACTGGAACACGGATTGGACGTCGAGGAGATCTACTCACGCATCTATGCGAGCGCGCCCGAGGGGCGTCTTCGATTGATCGCCGAGGTTCTGGACACGCTGGTGGTCGAGGTGCCGCCCGGACTGGCATGGGTTACCGTACCACCCGGGGCGCTGGACCGGCACAGCGTGGGCGCGGAGGATCTGGAAGGAGTGGTGGAATTCCCCCGCTCCGTCAAAGGTGTGCGGATGGCGCTGCTATTCCGCCAGATCGGTAACGGGCGCATCAAGGTTTCGTTTCGTTCCATGGGCGATATCGATGTGGCCCAGTTCGCCGAAAGCTTCGGCGGAGGCGGGCACCGGAAGGCGGCCGGTGCGTCGCTGGAAGGCTCGATTGCCGCGGTTCAGGCTACCGTGCTCGCGGCTGCCCGCGCCATGCTCTAATGATGTGTTGTCGCGGTCTCTCGGCGGCTGCCCGATTCGGACGGGGGCGCTCCCGCGCAGCTCATGGTTGCTCCTGGCTCGTGGGACGGCGTAAGTTTGTCCACGTATGTCGCATACGCTCCAGGCCCGCGTAGCAGGCGCGCTCACCAACGTCCGAAACCCCCGCGTTGACAATGACGTCATCTCGGCGGGTATGGTCCAGGACCTCACCGTCACCGACGAAGGGCAGGTCTCGTTTACGTTCGTACTCTCTCGAGACGACCCCGCCGTGCTGGTCCGCGAGACGCGGCGGGCGATCAAGGAACTCGACGGCGTGAACGAGGTCCAGATCAACGTCGTGGAGCCGCAGGGTGCACCCGCCACCAAGGGGCCGCCTGCGGGAGCGCAGCCCGCCCCCGCCCCCGCGGCTGGCGGTGCCCAGCCGCCGATGCCGCAGCCGGCGGCGCCGGGCGAACTCGGCAAGGTTATCGCCATCTCCAGCGGCAAGGGTGGGGTCGGGAAATCGACGATCGCGGCCAACGTCGCGGTGGCGTTGGCGCGGCAGGGTGCGGCGGTCGGACTGATGGATGCCGACATATACGGTCCCAACATCCCCCGGATGCTCGGTGTGACGGCCAAGCCGGTTGTCGAAGGGAACAAGATGGTGCCGCTGGAGGCGCACGGCGTGAAGCTCATCTCGTTGGGGCTGCTGATCGAGCGCGACACGCCCGCGATCTGGCGGGGCCCGATCATCACCAAGGTGATCCAGCAGTTCCTGCGCGATGTGTTATGGGGCAAGTTGGACTATCTGGTGGTCGACATGCCACCGGGTACCGGTGACGCGCAGCTGTCGCTCGCGCAGGCGATCCAGCTCACGGGGGCGGTGGTGGTGACGACACCGCAGGAGGTGGCAATCGGCGATGCGTTGCGGAGCGCGAAGATGTTCGAGCGTGTAGGCGTGCCCGTGCTCGGCGTGGTCGAGAACATGAGCTACTTCGCCTGCCCGCACTGTGGGGAACACACGGAGATCTTTCTGTCGGGTGGTGGAACACGCCTCGCGGAAGAGGTCGGCGTTCCGCTCCTGGGACAGATACCGCTGCAGGCTGGGATGCCCGATCTCGGCGACAGCGGCACTCCGGTCGTGGTTGCCCAGCCTGACTCCCCGGCTGGAGAGGCGCTCACAGCGGTGGCCGACGCGGTGAAGCAGAAGGCCAGTCGTTCGATGTCGCTGCCGATCATCACGGGGTGACGTGATGGGCGAGCAGCCCGTCGTCACCCTACTCACCGACTTCGGTTTGTCGGACAGCTACGTCGCGGAGATGAAAGCTGCCATGCTCGCCGTCGAGCGGGGACTGTGCCTCGTCGATGTGGCCCATCAGCTAGAGCTTGGTGACGTCCAAGCCGCGCAGTACCTGCTGGAGAGGTTCTGGCATCGGTTTCCGCGGGGCACGGTGCATCTTGTCGTGGTCGATCCCGGAGTGGGAACGTCCCGACGGGCTATCGCGGCGACGAATCACGGCCATGGGTTCGTTGCTCCGGATAACGGAATCCTCTCGCCGATACTCGAAGGCGCCGAGGTCGTCCAACTCCCGATTCCCGACGGCGCCGCGCCGACCTTCCACGGGCGGGACGTCTTTGCACCGGCGGCGGCGAGATTGGCGGCCGGCGCTCCACTTGCCGAGCTGGGTCGCCCGTTCACCGGATGGCACCGGTTTCCGCTCCCGGATCCCAAGCGGGAGAATCACGTCACGAGCGGAACGGTCGTCCATGTAGACCGGTTCGGCACGCTGGTGACGAATATCCGCGGTCACGAGCTGGGATCGGGTGTCGAGATCCAGGTTGGTGAGTCGCGCATCGGCCCTCTCCGGCGCACCTTCGCTGACGTGGAGCCGGGTGCCCTCGTGGCGTTCATCGGCTCGAACAATACGGTCGAAGTGGCCGTGCGAGACGGATCGGCTACGGCCGAACTTGGCACGGGGCTTGGTGCCCCGGTTCGCGCCGTTCCGGCCAGGCGGTATACCTGCTGCTGAGGAACGCGTTGCCCACGCGCGCCGTACGCTCTAGGTCGCGGCCGTAACGCACCCTCGGAGATACGCTCATCACTCCCGACCACGAGACCCGGGCGGCGGTGACCGCCGCTACGGTGATGGCGACGGTGATGATCGCCTTCCAGATGGCGGCGAAGGCGACCCGCAACGCGCTCTTCCTGTCGAGCTTCGATGTATCAATGCTGCCCCGGATGGTGGTCGGGGCAGCGGTCGTTTCAGTCCTGCTGGTGTTCGTCGCGACGCGCGCGTTGACCCGAGTGGGCCCGGGCCGCCTGGTGCCGATAGCGTTCGCGTCCAGTGCCGTGCTCCTACTCGTAGAGTGGTTCTTCGTGGCCTCCTTCCGCGGCCCGGTGTCGGTGCTGGTGTACATCCATTTCTCCGGGCTCGGCGCCGTCCTCATTTCCGGGTTCTGGTCGATCATCAACGAGAGGTTCGATCCCCGCACCGCCAAGAAGGCGATCGGCCGCATAGCGGCCGGTGGGACGGTGGGCGGGCTGCTCGGCGGTCTCCTGGCCGAACGGGCGGCGGTGCTGCTGCCCTCGGTCACCTCGATGCTGCCGATCCTGGCGGGGTTGCATTTCGCATGCGCATGGTTGGTGCTCGGGGTGGTGAGCGGCGCAAGCAGCGGACGCGGCACGCGCGCGCCCGACGCTCAGGGTCTGGGGTCGTCGGGTGTCACACTGATCCGGAAGACGGGCTACCTCCGCGCGCTCGTCGCACTGGTCCTCCTCACGACTGTGAGCGAGGGCCTCGTCGACTACCTGTTCAAAGCACAGGCGTTCGCCACATTCGGCGGAGGCGAACAACTCCTCCGGCTCTTCGCGGTGTTCTACACCGGCGTGGCGTTGCTCACCGTGCTCGTGCAGGCCGTTGCAAGCCGGTTTTCGCTGGAACGCCTCGGACTAGGTCGAACGGTTGCCCTGCTGCCGTCCGCGGTCGCCGTCGGCGGGGCGGTCGCGCTCTTCGTCCCCGTTTTCGGGATGATCTTGTCGCTGCGTGGAGTCGAGTCCGTGGCGCGGAATGGTCTCTACCGCGCGGGGTACGAGCTACTCTTCGCGCCGTTGGCACCGCGACAGAAACGATCCACCAAGATGTTGGTGGATGTCGGTGCCGTGCGGCTGGGGGATGTGGTAGGTGCGGCGATCGTCCAGATCACCATCATCGCTGCGGTGGCGCATAGACCGGTCTTGCTCGGTATAGCTATCGCTTTCTCGATCGCGGGCGCAATCGTGGCGATCGGTCTCCAGCGGGGCTACGTGAAGGCCTTGGAGAGGAGCCTGCTTTCCCGAGCGGGGCAGCTCGATCTCGCGGAGGCGCGCGACCTGGCCACAAGAACGGCAATGCTGCAGTCGGCCGGGGCGCTGGGTCTTACCCTGTTTGATCCCACCGAATCCCTGCAGGTGGAGCGCGTTGACTCGGCGGCCGAAGCGGCGCGAGCACGGCCGGCGCCCGCGCCGTCGATACCGCGGCTCGACGCCGAGCTGGACCGGCTGGCGGAACTGCGCTCACGCGAGCCGCCGCGCGTGCGGCATGCGCTCGCGACTCCTTTGACCGAGCCGCTGGTCGGTTATGTGGTGCCCCTGCTTGCCTGGGACGAGGTCGCGGCGGACGCCGTAGCTGCACTGCGGCAGATCGCGCCTCGGGCGACCGGCCAGCTGGTGGACCACTTGTTGGATCCGGACGAGAGCTTTGCGGTTCGGCGGCGCATACCGCTCGTGCTGGCCGCATGCCCCACGCAGCGAGCCGTTGACGGACTCACCGCGGGGTTGGAGGACCCGCGATTCGAGGTCCGCTATCGCTGCGGACGGGCACTGAACCGGTTGGTGGATCTGAATCCGGACCTCGTGGTCGACCGGGAGCGCGCGCAGGCCGCGGCCCTGCGGGAAGTGGCGGTAGATCGCGGCGTGTGGCAGAGCCAGCGACTGATCGATCAGATGGATGACGAGGCCTGGTCTCCGATGATGGACGAAGTGCTCCGCGATCGCGCGGACCGCAGCTTGGAACACGTGTTTACCGTACTGGCGCTCTTCCTACCCCGGCGGCCGCTCAAGGTCGCCTTCCGCGGCCTGCATACGAATGACAAGCATCTCCGTGGCACCGCTCTGGAGTATCTGGACTCGGCGTTGCCCGACGACATTCGCAAAGCGCTGTGGCCGTTTGTCGAGGATGTCGGCCGTAAAAGCGCGGAACGCCGCTCGGCCAACCAAGTGCTCGCCGACCTTCTCGAATCGAGCGCGTCGATCGTGATCAATCTCGAGGCGCTGCGAAAGAAGCGGGAATCGGGCGCGGACTAGCATGACTTGCATGGTATCCGCGCTCCGCCAGGTGATGACCGTTTCGAGCTTGGGCGTCGCTCGCCCTCGGGAGAGGCGTCTGGAAATGCGCATGCTACGTCCTGACGCCGTGCCACGCTGCACGAAACACGTTGCCCCACCCAGTTGACCCCCCGACGCTACGACCGCTCCTAGGCAGCCCTATTTCGCGAGCCCGCATCCGTCAAACCGACCAGTCCCGGTCGGGCGAGGTCCTCATGGACGATCTCCTCAAGTCTGAGGAGTCGATCGCCGAGCGCCTGGAGGCGCTCAAACGCTTTCGTGAACAGTCAGACTAGGTTGGCGGCTGTCCGGTTTCCGTGAGATAGGTGTAGGTCCGCCCAATCGCGATCGCGACCGCTATCCAGATCAGCACTAACGCGATATTAACGATGGCAAATCCACTGGGCTTTAGCGCGAGGTATGTGGTGCCGACGAAGACGAGCGCGGCCGATAGCACGTCACCGGCTCGATGGAAGAAGGCGTCGACGACCTGCTTGGCCTTGTATTTCTGCTCGCGGGTCGTCGGGAGCCATAACACGTTCTTGACGGTGTTCTGCAGAGAATAGTCTGTGGCGTTCTCGATGGTCTTGGCCACCCGGATGACTTTGAGGAGGGGATACAGGGCCAGGACGGCGTAGCCGACAAGTGCCGTCAGGGGCAGCACGAGGATGGCGATCCTGACCCCGGCATACTTGATGATGCGAGACACCAGGAACAACTGGATGAGGAGGCCGAGAATGTTGACGAACAAACCGAAGCCGGCATAGAACCTGGCAATGTACTGCCCTTCATCCAGCCCGCCGGCCGCACCGCTCGCCACCGCGGCATCGGCCGCGTTCACAACGGTGCTCCCAAGGATGTACTCACCAGTCGTGTTGACCCAGTTGGTCAGGAGAATCATCATGGCCAGGAGCAACAAGTAGCGCGTCTTGAACACCAAAGTGAAAGCGCCCTGACCGCTGCCAGACGCTTCAGCCTGCTCGGCGGTCAGCGCCTTGAACTCACCTGTGACGGCGCGGAACTGCCCGGTGGCGGCGGGCATCTCCGCAGTTGTCTGCGCGACCGGCAGGGGGGACTCAGTGCGCTTGCGCTGGCGTCGATCGACATAGTTGGTGATGACCAGGCTGAGGATCAGGATGCCCGCACCGAGAGCCATCAGTTGGTAGACCCCCAGATCCTCCACGAGTGTCAGGGTGAGGCCGACCCCGAGCACGGCGCCCAGCGATGCACCAAACCCCACGATCGGGAACAATCGTTCGCCCTCATCGCTGGTGTAGACATCGTTCGCGAAGGACCAAAACTGAGCGATGATCACACCACTGAAAATCCCGACCCATATGAAGAAGGGAATCGCCAGCGGCACGCCGGCCTGCCCCAGGAGAAAGAAGACGACTAGACACGCCACAAAAAACAAGGTGACGGCGTTGATCAACCGCATGCGGGGAAAACGATCGGCCAGCCAACCGTACAGCTGGACCACCGGCACCAGGATGACCACCATCGCCGCTGCCAGATAGCTCTTGGTTTCGGCAGACCATTCGCCCAGGATCAAGGCCTCGCGAATCGGCTTGATGACGGAATAGGCCGTGAGCACCATGAAGATGTTCAAGGCCAGGAGGAGCGCCTGGGCCCCCTCGCCCGCCCGAACATCGCTGAACAGGCGGAGGAATCGGTCTATGATACTGGGGCGTTCTCCTGGATACATCGCTATTCGATCTCGAAGGCGACGTAAATGAGGTGGCCGAATCGATCGACATGGAGGACGACCGGGTCACCGACAGCGAGCCGGTTGAGGGTGGCGATCAATCCGCTGAGCGATGTCACCGGCGAGCCGTTGATCTCCCGGATCAGGTCCCCGGCCTGGAGGCCGCTCTCGACCGGCGCTACGTCGGCGGCGGGTGCGGCCACGACGACGCCGGTCCGCTGCCGGAGCCAGGGCATCATGCCTGCGATCTCCGGGCTGAGATCGACGGCGAGCACGCCGAGCCGGCGGACGAGATTGCGCTCCGGGGTGACGAGGTCAACTAGACGACTGGGGTCGTTCTCGCGTTCCACGACCGGGATCCGGAGCGTCAATCTCTGCATGCCGCGGCGGACGTCGAGGGCAATGACGGTGCCGGCTGGGCGACGATAGACGTTGACATCGAACTGGCGCCCGTTCTCCATCGGCTTGCCGTCGAGTGAGACGATGATATCACCCACGCGCAAGCCGGCCCCGGCGGCCGGCGACCGCGGGGTGACGTCGCTCACGATCACGCCCCACTCCTGTACCAGGCGCAAGCCGGTCGCGATGCTAGGAGTGATCGTCTGCACGCTTGCGCCGATAACGCCGCGGCGCACGCGTCCGTGCGCGCGGAGTTGCGCGAATACGGTGGCTGCTATGTTGCTCGGCACTGCGAAACCGACGCCCTCGCTGCCGCCCGACTGCGAGAAAATGAGAGTGTTGATGCCGACGACCCGTCCGCGTGTGTCGACGAGAGGACCGCCGCTGTTTCCGGGATTGATGGGCGCGTCGGTCTGGATGTAGACCATGGGGCTGCCAGGTTGTAGCTGGCGCCCGACCGCGCTGACCACACCGAGCGTCACCGACGTCTCGAGCCCGAGCGGGCTGCCGAGCGCGAGCACGATCTGGCCTGCCGCCAGGTCGTCGGAATCGCCGAACTCGAGGAAGGGGAGCCCCGTCGCGTCGACCTTGATCAGCGCCAGGTCCGTCTCCCGGTCGACCCCGACGACGCGCCCGCGAACGCGCTTGCCCACAGGCTTGATGATCGACCGGCCGGGCGCATCCGACGCGGCCGGGGTCGCCAAGAGCACGAGCACTGTCCGCGATCCCTCGACGACGTGCGCGTTGGTGAGGATGTACCCGTCCCCTGAGAGGAGAAACCCCGATCCGCCGCGCCGTTGGCGGCCCACCCCGCCGCTCGTGCGGCCGACCTGGCTTACCGGGCCGAGCCCCGTCGCAAAGATCTGCACCACAGCCGGTGCCGCCCGACCGGACAGTGCTTGAAGCGACTCGCTGAACTGGTCCAGGCTGGTCGGTGGCCCGGTGGTGTCCTGTGCCTCAACGGGCGCCCCGGACCCCAACAGCGACAGCAGAACGGCCGTGGTGAGCGTCCCGCGAGCAACGATCGTCATGGGCGGGAGACTCACTCGGCTGCCATGGCGGGGACGAGCGAGCCCTTGTTGCATGGACCTTCAGCGGTCATGCAGTCGGGGAGGTGTGTGTCCCACCACCGTTGCGCCCGCTCCTCAGTCCACGGCTCGGCGAACTCGATGTGCCGGAGTCGCCGGGCCAGCTCGGCGGCATCGGCAGGGCGGTCGTCGGGTTTCTTGGCCAGGGCCGCCAGGACGACTGCGTCGAGTTCGGTAGGTATCGGAAGCTCCGTCCGCTGGGAGGGCGGCGTTGGCTGTTCCTGGATGTGCATGTGCATCATCTTGATGGGGTTGGCCGCCTCGAACACCAACTGGCCGGTGAGGAGCCAGTACAGCACGGCACCGAGCGAATACACGTCCAGCCGGTGATCGGCCGTCTGCTCGCCAAGGGCTACCTCGGGGGCCATGAACGCCGGTGTCCCGGTAGTCACCTCCGGCGCGGTGAGCTTCGTCTGCTCGTAACCGCTGCCGGCCTCAGCCTTGACCAAACCGAAATCGAGCACCTTGACGAAATCGAGGCGCAACCCGAGACGGTTGGTGAAGATGTTGGAGGGTTTGATGTCCCGGTGCATCAGGCCGCGGGAATGGGCCTCGGCGAGCGACTCGCAGGCCTGCAAGATGATGTGGACGGCGCGCTCGGCTGGGATCGGACCGAAACGCTCCACCAGTTCCTCGAGCCCTATGCCGTCGAGCAACTCCATGACCAGATAGAACGTCCCATCATCCGCGACGCCGAAATCATACAGCTCGATCGTGTGGGGCGAGCGCAGCAGAGCCGCCGCCTCCGCCTCACGGCGAAACCGCTCCAGCACGACCCGCGCCGCCGCGTCGGTGCTCGCCCCCAAGAGCTGGGGACGGATGACCTTGACCGCCGCCGGGCGCGCCAGCAGCCGGTGCTCGGCGCGATAGACCTCTCCCATGCCTCCTGCACCGATCGTGTCGCCCAGCTTGTAGCTGCCCAGCTCACGCGCCCGGCTCACTTGTTTGCTCAGTCCGCGGATAATGTGGACCGGTACCACCGCCAGGACAGCGCACGCGTAGTTCGGGAGGAAGGTCCACAGCAGGGAGAAGAGGGTGATGGTACCCTCCACCGGGACACCCCGCGCCAGCGCGATCCCGAACCCAACTGGGTCCATCGTCGCTGCCGCCAGCGTAGCCGCCAAGGTCTTCAGAGGCGTGTTCGGTACGATCGCGGGATAGGCCAGGACGAGGATACAGATCCAGGAAACCCGAAACGGCGTCACCCGGGGTGTCCACTGGTTGAGGATGCCGATGAGCAGGGCGCTGGCGACCAGGTAGAAAAGCCCGACGTTCAGCAGCGTAATGGGCTTCGTGTGGAGCCTTGCGGCGATCAAGACCATCGCGAGCGACATGACCAGACCCACACCGGCAATCAGCGCGCCCGGCATCGGCCAGACCTCGGCCCCTTCCGGAGGGATGCCCTGCGGGAACAGTCGCGCCACGCCCTCGTTCATGACGAACCCGAGCGCCCACAGCGAGGCGAAAGCCATTGCGGCGATGGCGATCCGCCTGCAGGACTGTTCCAGGAGATCGGGGGGCAGCGACAAAACACCCCAGCTCCACATGCTGCTACGCCCCATCGTCGGGGTGACGGGTCGGAGTTTCTCCGCCCGCACACCCCTTTCGGCTTCCACGGGAGTCGTGCCGAGACCTACGTCGCTATCCTGCGTGGGCATCGATCGTCGGTATGCTCAAGAGATCGTCGGCACTCTTCGAGAAAAAGATCATCCGCGGCCCTCAGTACGCAAATCCGGCGCTCAAGTAAACGGCGGTTCGTTCGTCGTCACTGCGTGTGACGGCGGCGCTCAGTGTGTTGCCGGGTTGCACGAAGGACATCCAGATCCCGCCGCCGAACGCCGTGTGCCACGTGTCGGATGACTCTCCCTCGAGAAAGACCCTGCCGGCGTCGGCGATCCCGAAGATCCCGATGTGTCCCGGCAGGAAGAGGAAGATTCGGCTCAGGCGTAGCCGAAGCTCGGCGTTGCCGTACACCGCCGCGTCGCCCGCGTATCGGTTCTGGCGTCCCAGGCGTATGGTTCGGGCATCCCCTATGAAAGCGGCTTCCTGGAAGGGAAAGGTTCCCCACAGGCGCTTCCCACCCGCCCGCAAGGCCAAGGTGGGACGGAACGTGGCGTCTCCGGCGCTGAGATAGGTCGCGACCTCGCCGTGAGCCTCGCCGAACGTGGTCTCGACGTCCCAGATCTTCGGGAACACAGAGCCACCGACGCGCAGGTAAACGCCGCGACTGGCATTGGCAGGCACATCCCGCGCGTCGAGCGCGAAATCCATCTTGAATCCCAACTGCGCGAAGGTGCCGGTTGTCGATGTCGGCCCCTCGCCGCCGCTCCCGTAGGGCCGTAATGCCGCGATGATACGGCCGGCCTGGAAATCCGTGCGGCTGAGTGTGGCGCTCGGTCCGAAACTCACTTCGACCCGGTGGGAGAACGGTACCACGAGGCGGGGCTCGACGGTGTATTGCTCCTGATTGATGCGGAAGAACTCATCAGCCCGGTCACGGACGGTCTCGTTGCCGAGCCCGTGGTAGAGCAGCACCTCGATGCCGGACGCCCTGGCATGTACGTCGCCCCGAACCGATGAGTTGACAGTGTGAAACGTTCCCTTGAAATCCACGCGGAAGGTGTTGGCCCCGGTAGCCCAGCCCGCGCGCAAGCGCAGCCTATAGGCATAGGGGAGCTTGCGGAAGCCGTACTGCGTGAAAAACACGCCGCCGCCTAGAAAGACCCCTACGTCAGGTCCGAAGGAGGCCCACAGCATCGGTAGCGAGCGGTGTCCCCAATCTCGCGGCGGCAGCTCCGTGTCGAACCGCTTCGGCGGAGGAGAGTAATGGCGGCGGTCGACCCGAACCGGTGTCGGTCCCATCGCGCGGTCGGCCGCGGTGGCGTACAGGCGCACCTGATGGCGACGCGAGCGCCGGCCGGCCAGGGACGAATCCACCAGCTCGTCGGTGCCTCCCCCGATCACCCGCAGCATGATTCCTTTTCCGGGACCGCGCACGACCACGCGGTCGTCGCCGCCATACAGGTGGAAACGCAGCTCGCCGGTCTCACCGGGGCGGAAGGTGCGGTTGAAGTACGGTGATGCGCCGGCACGTCGCTCGACTATGCTAACCTCGACCTTGCCGTCCGCGCGCCGGTCGACCGTCACGATCTCGGCGGCGTCGGTGGCCTCGATGTCCACCTCCCGCATGAGCAGCCTGTAGAACCGATTGGCCGCCTGCGGCAGCCTGTCCCGCCGGTTCCGGAGGGCGCGGCGCATCCGCTCCCCGTCGATCGCCTGGTACTCGGTCGGCATGCCCCGCACCGCTCGGTCGATCACGTCGTTGGTGATACGCCGCGTGACCGCGGCGGCTACCGAATCCCACACCGGTTTCTCCAGCTCTATCAGGAACCGGCGATCGCTCTCGCGGCCGTTCCAGGTGAGCCCGACCATGCTCTTGTAGTCGTCCCCGAAGACCTGCAGCTGCGGAGCCGCTACCCGCCCCAGCGACACCATGAGCCCGTCGAACCTCACGAAAGCCTGGTCCCGATCTTCCGGAATCGGCACCCAGTAGGTGACGGGCGCGGTGCCGAACCGCGCCCATTGCCATTGGCCCCGGTGCCGGTCCCAGTCGCCGATGAGCAGGTCGATCAGGCGCGCTGCGAGAAACCTCCGGACGTCGACCCGATGCGCGGGGCTCTCTCGTATCATTGGGTAGAGGTCGTCGCTGCCGAGGATCTCGTCGGCGCCGGCGAAGGTTTGTGCGCCGGGCTCTACCAGGGCGCGTTCCTCGAAGTACCCGAGCGTGCCGGCGAACCGCTCGCGGAACTGGCCCAATCCGGGATCGTCAGGTAGGACAACCAACCGGGGCGTGGTGTGGAGCACGCCGGCCGCTTCGAGCAGCGGCGCCGCCAGGGCCGGGCCGGCGGGATGCGCGGCGCTGGTCTGGTCGCTGACTATGTCATCGATGAACGTCCCGGCGAGTTCCGGCGGCAGGACCGCGGGATCCTTGTCGACGGAGCGAAAGCCGTAGAGACGTCCGTTCGCTCCGCGGAACCGCAGCGACTTGGTCTGGAATCCGCCGCCCGCCGTGGTCGGCGTCAATCCGCCCGCAAAGGAACCGAGGTCGAGCCACGGGACCTCGAGCGGCGCGCGCCACAGGTGGCGGTAGTCACTCCCGAACAGGAACCGATGAAAGCCGCCGGCATCGTAGTGCTCGCCGGCGGTGACGCGGGCCGTCCGGGCCGGGTCCTGACCGTGTACTGGGCCGGCCGCGCTGAGCGCGACTAGAAGCAGCAGGCCTATAGTACGCAGCCCGAGCATTGCGCTACCCTCCTTCAGGGACGAGCCACAGAGAGTAGTCTTCCGTCGGCCGCCCCTCGCCGTCAACCACGACCACGGCGAGCCGGACACGACCGTCCGTGAGGACGTCGAGGCGCATGAATCCGCCCGCCCGCCGCGCGTAGCGCGTCTCCTCGAGGCGGAACACCTTGCTGGTGTGGTAGAACCGACCTGCTCCCGTAACCAAGAGATACCGGGCGCTCCCGCCGTCCAGGACCTGGAGATTATGTTCGTGCCCTGCCGCGTACGCAAGCGGCGGGGAGACTGCGAAGGCGGCGGCGAGTGAATCTCGCATTTCGCGGTAGGCGCCGGAAGGAACATCCTGTGCTGAGACACCGGACCCGCGAACTATGGGATACAGCGACCCTATGACCGGCAAAGGTAGCCACAACCACGACTTGAACGCGGTGAGCGGGAAGATGTGATCCTGCCAGTCGAAGCGGCCGCCGTGGACCCCGCCGCTCCTCAACGGATGATGGCCCACGACGACAACGTGGCGAGCCTCATCCACGCGTACGGCGCTGCGCAGCGCGGCCGTGACCTCGGCCCGCGAATCGGTATCGCAGGCCGATGTCGGGTCTTCGGGCTTGTCCCCGGAAGTCAGCCACCACTGGGTGTCGAGCAGGACGAGGCGGAGCCTGGGGCTGAGGTCCCGGACCACTGGTCCCGGACACCCCGCAGGTGGAGACACCCGGATGTCGGGTCGGCCGGCTCGTCCCACGAACGCCGCCTGCCGTTTCACGGCCTCCCAGCCGCCCTCACGCCCGCGGAGCCAGTCGTGGTTCCCCATGACGAAGTAGGCCCGGGTTCCCGGGGGCACCGCGTTCATCTGCATCGTCATCCGCCGCTCGGCTTCGAGCCGGTCCGGGGCGTCCGAGGGAGGCATGCCTTGGTCGTAGACGTTGTCGCCGAGGAAGACGATGGTGCTCCGGCTGGCCCGCTCCGAGGCCAGTGCCTCGAGCCCCATCAGCACGGGTTCCGCCGGGCTCCGCGGATCACCGGCGTCGCCGATCAAGAATAGAGAGTGCTCGATGGCGTCGGCGGAGACAGGCGGGACCATCGTGCCGGGGCGGTACCCACCGGCGCAGCCCGTCACGACAACGAGGGCGACGGACAGCGCGGCGGCCCGCAGGCAGAGCCTCACACTAACCAAGTGCGGCAGCAACCCGCTCCAACCGTACCCGCGCTTCGGCGGCGACCTCCCGCAGTGCCGGGTTCTGATCGAATCCACCGGCGCCGAGCATCATGTCCGGATTCCCGATGCGTGCTATGCAGCCGTCGCCGTCGGGGTTCACCTCTACGGTCACGTTACACGGGAGCATGATGCCGACCGCGGCGTCGGCCGTGAGCGCCCGGTGGGCGAGTGCGGGATTACAGGCGCCCAGGATGACGTAGGGACGGAAATCGACGTCGATCTTCTCCTTCAGCGTCTTGTCGACGTCGATCCGTGTGAGGATCCCGAAACCCTCCTCTTTGAGCGCAGCCGTTACCTTCTCGACCGCCTGCTCGTACGGTTGCGTGAGTCTTACCTCGAAAGCAATTGTGTCGGACATGCTGTTGCTCCGGATGTGTCTGTGAATCTGTCGTATGGGTAGCCTACGGTGAACAGTTTACGGTGCCTCTGGGTGCCCGCCGAGGTAGCGCTCCCGGAGGACGGTCAGGTGATGCCGCTCGTGCCCGGCCAGGATGTAGGGTATCGCGCGAACGGTGAACTCTACGCCACTCGCGATGCCCCGCCGTCGCAGCATGGCCTCGTTCATCGAGCGGAACAGCGCCATAGAGGCACCACGGACGCAGCGGAACTCTTCTGTCACATCGGCCAGGGACCGGTCGTCGAAGTTCGCGCCGTCCACGTAATCGTCCTGCTCGAACCCCGGCAGAGGTTGCCGGTCGCCCCGGCTGAACCGCAGTGCCCGGTGAGCGAACACCCGCTCGGTGTCACTCAGGTGGCCTACGACCTGGTTGACGCTCCACTTGCCGGGTGCGTAGCGATGGGTCGCCATCTCCGGCGGGAGATTCCCGAGCAGTGCCACCGTCTCCTCGATCTGGCGTTCGAGGATCTGGAGAACATCCCCTTCCCCCACCTGCGCGATGTACTGGCCGAAGTACGGCGCGTACTCGGAGGGTTCCGGGCGCGCAATCGAGATCATGGTATCCTGCTCATCACAGGAATCCTTGCCGGCCGCGTGGTGAGGTGACGGGTCACTGGAAGAAGATACCCAAACGCCGACGCCCCACTCTTCGGCGGGGCGTCGGGTTGCGTCACGGATCGTGTGTCAGCGGCTAGCCGCGCACCCAGTCGATCTCGATGGTACCCAGGGCCGCTTGGATCTCTATGGTGAGCCTGTGCTCGGCGGTGTCGTAGCTCGTCGAGTAGTAAGCACCGCCCCCGCCCCGCTTGAGGAAACCCGAACGGTCCAGGCCGACCAGGAACCGGTCGACGTCGAGACGGACGCCCAGGCTCTCGGGTAGCCGGAGCAGTAGCTTGCCGAGTCCCATCTTGATTTGCGCATGTGTGGTGACTGCGTCGCTCCATTCACCCGTGAAATCGAGCAGCATCTTGCCCACGGCACCGTTCAACTCGATTGAGCGGCAACGGGAGTTCCCGAGCTGTAGAGCCTCGAACTGGGCCGCCCCCACCTGGAACACGAGCCGCTCACAGGTTATGCGGTTGGGCTCGCTGAATCGGATCGTCGATTGGCTGGCGCCGGTCTTGATCACCGCCTCCGTCAGGGAGAGGCCGCCGAGTTCGATGTCTCCCGCAGCGGCGCCAAAGGTGATCTGGAGATCCAGCGGCACGTCGGGCGAGAGCGCCAGATCCAACCGCTGGTGGAGCTTGTCGGTGTCGTGCACGCCGGTGCCGTGCGCCCACGAGAAGCCGATGTCGAGTCGATCGCGGCCGTCGTGGAACGAGACGTCGGGCTCGAAGCGGTCCTCGTCGTAGACCAATACCATGCGGTAGAGCACGTCGTTGCGGGCAGGCCCGAGCAGGAACTCGCCGATCACGAACTCGATGTTCACTCGCAGGGTGGTCTCGTCGGTGACGTTGCGCGACTCGACCAGGGTCCGGTATGACTGGGCCGATGCCATCTGGGCAGCGACAACCGCCACGCCGGCCGCGAGGAAGAGCGATCGCCTGATCATCCTGTCGCCTGCTTTCCGGCCAGCCACTCGCTGGTGGAAACCTTGGTCTCGGGTCTGTCGAACAGCTCGTCCGGGGTCACCGGCGGGGGGGCGAACTTGCGGCCGAAGGTGCCGCGCAGCCCACCCCGCGAGAGGATCATCGCGCCAAACCCGGTGGTCGCAAGTCCCCACGTCACCAGCGCGGCCGTCCACGTGAGGATCTCCCCGGCGACCGGTGCCCAGCCGAGCAGAATCGCCGGGAGCCAGATCGCCAGAACGATTGCCAGACCGCAAGCCACAGACTTCCACAGCGGCAGTCCTTCGATCCCGTAGTCCTGTCGTTTCCGGACCAGCCATCCCGCACCGGCGACACGTGCCACCGCCAGGTATCCGCCGATTACGGCCGTCGCTAGCACGATCGGGAACGCGATCAGCGCGACCGGGATCAGCAGGATGCCAACCACCGTGAGGGTCAGGCCGACCAGTGTCATGCCGAGCACCGGCACGAGGAGCGGCTGTGCGAAGAGTCCGACGAAGAAGGACCGTGCGAACGAGGTCGAGACCGTGTCGGCGACGACGTCGAGCTGGCGCCGGGCAAAGAAGCTGGCGCCGAAGGCGATACCGCCGAGCGCGAGGAACGCGCCGAGCAGGCCGAGCAGCCCTTCCCCCACCGCCTGCACGGGGGAGATAGCGTGCACGACCGGACCGAAGTCGACCTGAAAGCTCCTGCTCGGCGCCCGCGCACGGCTCACACGCTGCCGGAGGTTACCGATCTCATCCCGCAGAGTCGTCCTGAGTTCGTTGCGGATCACCGTGACCGCCCGGCGCGCCACCTCGGCGGCCTCTCTGGCTTCGGCGACTTCGGCGACTACTGGGGCGATGTCGGGTGGTGCCGGCGGTGCCGGGACGGCCTGCATGGCGTGGAGCAGCTGCAGCCGCTGCGCAATCGCCGCAAACGAGGCGGCCTCGGCCTCGCCGATTCCGGTGGGATTCCAAGCCCGGATCGCCGCCACCATCTCGTTGGTGGAGAGGTCGCCGGAGCGACTCAGCAGAAGCCGCCAGGCGTTGTCGAGTTCTCCGCTCGGTTCATACTGGCCGACGCGTTCATCCCCTATCAGGACGTTCCCGTTGCGGAATGCCACCCGGAGTGTGGTGCCGTCGGTCAGCTGGAATGTTGCCGCCGCCTCGCTCGAGGAAGCGGTGACCGAGTAGCCCACGACCGGTGCTCCCTGGCAGGCCGCCGGAGGCGTGGCCACTAGGGAGACAGCGAGGCCCAACATGGCCAAGAGCATGATGCGCTTCATGCGTCAAACCTCCGTTGGGGAGGCCGGGTCAGGATCCGTAGCGCCAGCGCGCTCACACCAACCAACACGACATAGGCGATCGCGACGCCTTGCCACGGGATTCCCGCAGTCCCAAGCGCTCCCAACACAGATGTGGAGAGTTCATTTGCCAGTTCCGTCCCGACGGCTGCCGCCCCGCGCGAGGCAGGCTCGATGACCTCGGAGAGTACTAGCTCCCCGCCGCGGGACGTGTAGTTGCTGAACCGGACCCCGGCACCGACGGCCAGTGCAACGGTGGCCGCCGTGGCCGCCGAGCAGCACACCAGAATCACCCAGCCGCGCACCCCCGTCACCATCCAGCGCAGGGTGTCCCGCGTCCGCCGCGCCCAAGCGGGCAAGGGATGGCGTACGGAATCCAGGACCCGGCTCTCGAACCCCGGTTTCGGAGTGAAACGTTCCAGGGCAGCGAGGTCATGGTCCAAGCCCGGATCGCTCTCGGGCTGGTACGGTGTCATCGTATCATCTCTCATGTCTGCCACCCCCTACGGAGGGCGCGTCGCCAGGTTTCAACGGAATCTGGTGTCGTGACCGGTACCGCCCTGCCGCTCACTCTCGCAGTGGCATCAGGATCTGGCGCAGTTCGCCGCGGGCCCGGTGGATATAGGTTTTCACCGTACCGAGCGGTAGATCGAGAATCTTGGCGATCTCCTCGTAAGGGCGGCCTTCGACGTGTCGCAGGATGATACAGGCGCGGTACTCGGGCCTCAGTCGCGCGACGGCCGCCTCGATCTGAGAACCGAGTTCGCGCGCTTCGACTTCTTCGAGCGGTGACTCGGCCCTGTCGCCGATCTGCAGTGCGGTCGCCGCCTGCCGTTCCTGTGTGACGGCGTCGGGGGCACCCTCGAGCGAGAGCGTGTCCAGCTCTTTGCGGCGCAGATGGTCGATAGCCGCGTTGTTCGCGATCTTGAAGATCCAGGACGAGAACTTGTGCTCGGGACGGTACGAATCGATGTGATTCAGGACCTTGATAAAGGTCTCCTGCGAGAGATCCTCGGCCAGCTCCTTGTCGCGTAGCATGCGGTAGACCAGGGAGAACACCGGGCGCTGGTACCGCCGGATCAACTCGCGGAACGCCGACTCGTGACCCTCCTGGGCCCAGACGACCACCTGCTGATCGGTCGCTTCGCGGAGATCCCGGGAGCCGGTCATGGAGCGACGCGGCACTGTTGCCGTAGGTTCAAGTGGGCCGGTATCTTACGCGCCTATGTCGCCGGTGTCTTCGAAGACCGAGTTCCCGCCCGCCGGTGGAAAGCGGTCGTACGTACGCGAGATGTTCACGGCTATCGCGCCGCGGTACGATCTGCTGAACCATCTCCTGAGCCTCAATATCGACAAGGCCTGGCGCCGGCGCGCCGTGGAACGACTCGCGTGGGAACGGGTCCCCGACGGCGTATACCTGGACTGCTGCGCCGGCACATTGGATCTTGCCGCCGAGCTGTGCCGGCGGGACGCGTTCCGGGGTCGCGTCGTGGGGGCCGACTTCGTGGTCCCGATGCTCCGGCTGGGCCGTGGCAAGGCCGACCGGCTCCGGCCGGTGGGAGCCGATGCCCTACAGCTCCCTTTCCCGGACGCCTCGTTCGACGGAGCTACCGTCGGGTTCGGGGTCCGCAATCTCGAGGACCTGCGAGCCGGCTTCGCCGAGTTGCGTCGCGTTCTGAAACCGGGAGCGCGCGCGGTGATCCTCGAGTTCACGCAGCCTAGCGCGTGGCCGATCCGATTCGTCTACCTGTTCTATTTCCGCCGGGTGCTCCCGCTCGTCGGTCGCATCGTGTCGAAACATAGGGATGCCTATTCCTATCTGCCAAACTCCGTGCTGGAGTTCCCGTCGCCTGACGATCTGGCGGAGCTGATGCGAGCGGCTGGGTTCGCCGATGTCGCCTACGATCGGCTGACATTCGGGATCGTAGCGGTGCATTGGGGTGGGGCAAGATGATGAGTGGACAGATGGAACAGGTGGACAGAGAGAAGAAGCGGAGCCGTGGTAAGAGCCGGCGGGCAAAGCGCGACCACGCGCCGTCGCCGGATGCGACGAAGTGGCATCCGACGCCGCCCAAGCATCCCCACAAGACGCCGACGCCCAACCGCCGGGGCCGGTAATGCGCATTGGCATAATCTCGGACACGCACGGCACGCTGCGCGATAGCGTCTTCGAGGTCTTCGAGCGCGTCGACTACATCCTCCATGGTGGGGACGTGGGACCGGTCGATATTCTGATGGACCTGGAGGCGCTGGCGCCGGTGACCGCCGTGTACGGTAACACCGACAGGTTCGAGATCCGCGAACGCTGTCCCAAGGTGGCAAAGCTCGAGTTGGACGGGTTCTACATCGCGGTCACGCACGGCGACCAGTTCGGTGTCCCGGGTCCCGAGGCCCTGCATCGCGAGTTCCCTGAAGCGGACATCATCGTCTACGGCCACACGCACGAGCCGCGGCTCGTGCTGGTAGACAAGACGGTGACGGTCATGAATCCGGGAGCGGCAGGGCGGGCGGACCTGAAGTCGTTGCCGTCGGTGGGGATCATGGAGTTGGAGCCGGGGATTCCGCCGCGGGCGAGGCTGGTGCCGTTGGAGGACTGAAGTCGGCGGACCGGCGGGCGGGGCGGCGCCACCACTACCCCTTCGGCCGCAACAACTCCTGAAAGGGCAGGTAGTCGGCGAGGCCTTCCACGAGGGCGGGGTCGCGGTGCATCCACAAATAGGACTGTCCCTCGCGAATCGCCTGTCGCAGGAGTTGAACAGCGACTTCCCCTTGCTCCAGATATGCTGCGATCCTGGCCCGCCACGCGGTGTGCGCGCCCCGCAGGTGTGGCAGATCGAGTTCCGCGAGCCAGTCGGACACTTCCTCGGCGGTTTCGTGGTCGCCCATACGAGCGGCCAGGACGCCCAGATTCGCGCGCAGACTCCATCGGCTGAGATACTCCGATCGGAGGTCTTGAAGAATCGCCTTGCTCTCCTCCAGCCGACCACCGCGCGCCAGCGCCAACTGGCTTTGGTTGCGGTACCAGTACTCCGAGCGCTCGCGTTCCGGCCTGCGCTCAAACCAGGCAACGGCGCTATCGACCAAGGGACCCGCACGGTCTGGGTGGTGAGCGGCAACGTCGTTGACCACGACGTTCAACCAAACCGCCCACTGGGCTGGTGCCGTGCTCGCCGCCGCCTCCGGCATGAGTGCCAAGAGCGTGTCGAGCTGCCCGAGTGCTGCGAGCGCGACCAATTCGTAGTAGAGAAAAACGGGTGCGTCGAGATACTGTGCCCGGCCACGCCGAGCAGCCTCCAACTCGCTTCGGAATTCTGCCAGCAGGTGGTTCGCCTCGCCGATAACCGTCCAGTACGGCCGCCACGCCCGCATGGGAGCGCGCTCGGGGTCCAACTGCGCGAGGCGGTCGAGGGCGTCCCGCGGACGGTTGGTCTCGACGGCGATGAAGGCCACGTTGTAGACGGCTTTCGAACCGGGCGCGAGTTGGGCAGCCCGTCGTATATGACGGTATGCCGCTTCATTGTCTCCGTCTACACGCGCGCGGTTGTAATCCACCCACGCCTGATGGTAGTCCGACAACTCGGCGCGACGCGCCTCGAGGATGCGGGTCGTCGCATCCATTTCGTCGTACCTGCCGGCGTTGCGTTCTACCAGCGCCGCGTAGATCAGCGGTACGAGGAACGAGCTATCCCGTTCGAACGCGAGGTGAAAGGCCGCTGCAGCGGCAGAGTCTCGGCTGTTTGCGAGGTAGCGCTCGAGCCCATCGTTGAAGGCGCGATACGCCTCGAAGGTCGGGGGGCGAGCGGTCGCGACGGCGCCGCCCGCTATCCGCTCGTCGAGCGTCACCGCGAGCAGTCCCATGACGCGCTCACGTACCGCCTCAATGCCGCCTGTAACCGAGTCTTGGTGGCGAATCACGGGGTCGAGTGCGCCGATCAACTTCCCGCCCGCGGCGTCGGTGATCTGTACTTGGAGGCGGATGTTGGTGCCGTCCCGATAGTAGGCACCCGAGACGACCATTCCTGCTCCCGTTTCGTGTGCCAGCGCCTCGACGGGATCGGCCACACGTCCCGCCTCCAACTCGGCGCGCACGTAGTTCGACGCCTGGAGCGCCGTCGGGTACGCGATCACATCGACCGACCCCGTTCGCTGGAGTCCCTGTGTGATCCAGTCGGCCGCCATCTTGCCAATCGGGTCGAGCGCCGCCTCGCCCGTCTCGTTCTCGAATACCGCTACGACCACGCGTTGCGGGTCGAGTGATGATCCACCGCCGGGCAGGATGATCGCGCCCGCCACCACCAGCCCGACTACGGCCGCCCCGCCGATGATCCCGTAGGCCGTTTTTCTGTTCCTTGTTGGCGTTGCCTGAATCGGCTGGGTATCGGTGGGCGTGATCCCGATGCTCGGCGTCGTGGCGGTCTCGAGCTGCACCAGGATCTCGTCGGCTGTTTGCCAGCGATCGGCAGGCTTCTTCTCCAGGCACTTCATGATCAGTTCGCCCAGGAGCGGCGGCATCGCCGGCCGGTGCTCGGTGACCGGCTTCGGCGCCTCGGTCACGTGCGCCGAGAGGACGGCCTGGGGTGTGGCGCCGGTGAACGGTGGGCGGCCGGTAACCAGCTCGTAGGCGAGCACGCCAAGCGCGTAGATGTCGGCGCGATGATCGACGTTGGGATCGGCCGCGGCCTGTTCGGGTGCCATATAGGCCGGCGTCCCGAGCGCCACACCAGCGGTCGTGAGCTGTTGTCGTCCTGTAGCCTCGCTCACCGCCTTCGCAACACCGAAGTCCGTGACAATGGCGTGGTGCGCCGAGAGGAGGACGTTGTCGGGTTTGATATCGCGGTGTACGAGCCCTTTCTCGTGCGCATAGGCTAGCGCGTCGGCCACGTCACGCAAGATCCGCAGCGCTTCGTTGATGGGCAGCTCACCGTGAGCCAGTTGTTCGCGCAGCGACTTGCCTTCGACGAAGGGCATGACGAAAAAGAGGAAGCCGTCGACTTCGCCCGAATCGATCAGTGTCAGGATGTGCGGGTGCTGGAGCTGTGCGGCGATCTCGACCTCGCGCAGGAAGCGCTCGGCGCCCAGCGTCGCTGCGATGTCGGGCCGGAGGACCTTGACCGCGACCTTTCGGTGGTGCTTGAGGTCCTCGGCGAGGTATACCGTGGCCATGCCGCCGTGGCCGAGTTCCCGCTCGATCTTGTAGCGGTCGGCGAGGGCGGTCTTCAGGCGATCGGTGTTGGTCATGAAATCACCGCTCGGCGCCTTCGGGGCGTGATTCCTCACTCACACGGACAAAGCGCGGATGATCACGCAGTGGGGCGAAGAGCGGCTCATGCACCAGGGACCAGGTCACGACGTCGCGCGGAAGCTGCTCAAGGGCGTCGAGCGCAACCTCCGGCTGGCCGAGTGCCGCGCCCATTCGCGCGAGACGCCGGAACCGAGCTCTCGCTGAGTCAGGCACCTGTCCCGCTATCGCTTCTAAGCGCGCCAACTCGCTGCGCGCCGCGGTGCTGTCTCCGAGTGCGATGCGGTACATCGCTCGCTCGGAGTCGTACTGTCGGCCGGTGATGCGTCCTGCGGCATCGAGATCTTCCAGCGCACCCTGGCCGTTTCCGCGGAGAAAACGGACGTAGGCCCGATCCAGGAACCCCGGTGCCCACGGCCCGAGGGCGAGCATGGTGTCGTGTACTGCTTCCGCCGCGGCGAGTTGCCCTTGGTTCGTCATGGACAACGCCAGAAAGCGCCACGTGTTGGCCAACCCTGGCTCCAGCGCCAACGCCCGCCGGAGCATGCGCTCCGCTCGTTCGTTCTCGAGGAGTCTCACAAGCACGGTGCCGTAGTTATGGTAGGTATCCGAATTCAGGGAATCGAGTTGCAGGGCTCGCTCAAAACTCGCCAACGCGCGCCGAAAGTCCCCGCCCTCCGTCCACCCTTCCAGCAACCCGGTGGCCGACCAGACTTGGGCGGAGAGCGAGTCGAGAGAGAGCGCCCGTTCGATCGCGACCCGAGCGGCGCGCGGTAGCGAATCGCGGGGGATGTCCACCTCCCAGCTCCAGGAGTACTGGATCAAGAGCGCACGGCCCAATCCGGCCCACGCTGCCACGAAACCCGAATCGAGCCGGACCGCCTCGGTGTAGTCGTCCACTGCCTCCTGGACGGTCTCCGGCGTCCGCCGTTTCACAAGCGCATTGGCCAGGAGGAACAGGCGATAGGCCCCGGGATTCCTCGACGCCGTCCGCGCGAGCTGTCTCATGCCAACGGGGCTGCCCTCCCCAACCAGCGCGACCGCTACCGACTCCGCGAGTTCCTGCTCGAGCGCAAACAGGTCGTCATCACTCCGGCGGAATGTCGAGGACCATGTCTGCACCCCGTTGTCGGCTTGCACGACTTCTACGAGCGCCTGCAGATTGCCCGCGGAGCGCCGCAGGGTTCCCGTGACCAGCTGGTCTACCCCAAGCGCCCGCCCCGCTTCGAGCGCGTCCGGCGTGCGTGCCCACTGCGCGGCGACGGCCGTTGCCGACAGGACGCGTAAGCCGGGAAGACGGCTGAGACGGCTGCCGATCTGCTCGGACAACGCTTCCGCCACGAACGCGTCCGTTGGGTCTGCGGAGCGGCTCGCAAAGGGGAAGACCGCGACGGTGGGGTTCCCGTTCGCACCGCCTGCTCCACCGGTGCCGCCCGCCAGCCACCAGACGCCGAGTGCGATGGCGACGAGCCCGAACGCCGCGCCAGCCATCCGCCACGGGCGACGGCTGACGGCGGCCGGCACCGGCTGCGTCTGCGTCGGGGTGATCCCACCGCTCGGCGTCGCGAGCGCCGCCAATTGCGGCAACATCTCGTCAGTGGACTGCCATCGGTCGGCTGGCTTTTTCTGGAGGCAGCGCATGACGAGTGCGGAAAGATCGGCTGGCACAGCCTCCCGATACTTTGTCACTGGCTCGGGTTCATCCGCCACATGCGCTGCCAGTATCGCTTGTGGTGTGGGGCCGAGAAACGGAGCCCGGCCCGTGAGGAGCTCATACGCCATGACACCCAAGGCGTAGATGTCGGCACGATGGTCGGTGTGTGGATCGGCCACCGCCTGCTCGGGTGCCATATACGTGGGCGTACCAAGCGCAACGCCCGCGGTCGTGAGTGCCTGTCTCCCAGTCGCTTCGCTCACCGCTTTCGCCACCCCGAAATCCGTGACGACAGCGTGTCCTTCCGTCAGCAGCACGTTGTCCGGCTTGATGTCGCGATGGACCACGCCATGCCGGTGCGCCGACGCGAGGGCATCCACGACGTCGCGCAGGATCCGCACCGCCTCGCTGATCGGCAACTCTCCCTCACGTTCCAGACGCTCGCGCAGTGATTCGCCTTCGATGTACGGCATGACGTAGAAGAGGAAGCCGTCGGCCTCACCCGAGTCGTGCAGCGGAAGGATATGCGGATGGGTAAGCCGTGCCGCGACCTCGATCTCCCGCAGAAAACGCTCAGGGCCGAGCGTTGCTGCGAGGTCGGGTCGGAGGACCTTGACCGCCACCTTACGGTGGTGCTTGAGGTCCTCGGCCAGGTAGACCGTGGCCATGCCGCCACTACCGATCTCGCGCTCGATCTCGTAGCGGTCGGCCAGGGCGGTGCGGAGACGGTCGATATCGGTCATGGGTCCGGCAGAAGATAGGGGTTTCGCCGGGGATGGGACAGTTGACGGTTGGGAGATAGGGGACGGTCGACAGTTAAACCCGCTATGTCTCGAGTCCCAACGCCTCCGCAACGTCACGCTGCCGGTCGTCCAGAGTCACGAACGCGAACGAGCCAAGATCCTCCGCCAGATACAGCGCACAGGCGATGTGCCACAGATCGGCGCCCCGGAGATAGCCCGCCTCGAGCGCGCGGGCGATCTCCGGGCCGAGTGGACGGTCAGGGAGGACCCAGGAGATCCACGAGAGCGCTCCAGTCTGGAAAGGCAATTGCTCGCGCGCAAACGCACCGCGCAGCTCAGCCTCCAGCAGATTCGCGGATACGAGTACGTCGTACTGCTCCAGCCGCCGCACCAGCGCTGCGCCACCCCGTTCCCGAAACGCAATCGCGACCAGACACGACGTGTCGACGTACGCGACAGTCACTCCTTGCGCTCGGCGAGAAATCGTTCCAGCGCTCCGCGCCGACGCGCGACCATCTTCAGATCACTTTCCCGCGCGGAGGCGCGCACGAGCACGCCGCGCGCCGCGAGCCGGTCGAGCCGCTGATCCAGACTCGCGCCTCCGCGCAGCGGCCGGATCTCAGCCACCGGTTCGCCGTGGTAGGAGACGGTAATGGTCTTCCCCTCGCGTACCTGTCTGAGGATCTCGGAGAATCGCGCCTTCGCTTCGTACGTGGAGTAGATACGGACCATGGCTGAGTATAACTAGTCAGACTAGACTTAGCTACTTGTAAACGCGTCCCGCGCGAGCGTGGGATCGCGGCTAAAGTCGCCGCGACTCTTAGTCGCAAGGTGCCGCCGGGATCACGGGAACCGGCCGTACTTCACCCCGCTGTGACCACATACCCCATGTACGCCACAAAGCTCGCAAGCAACAACGCCGCCTCCCAGCGCGTGACCCGCTGCCCTCTGGCCAGGAATACGAACAGGGCCAACGCAACACCCACCATGACCCAGTTGTCGAGCGCGATTGCTCTGGGATTGACGGGAATCTCCACGAGCAGGCTCGTGGTACCCAGTATGCACAGGACATTGAAGATGTTCGATCCGATCACGTTGCCGAGCGCGATGCCGGGGCGACCCTTGGAAGCGGCGGCCAGCGTTGCAGCCAACTCCGGCAGGCTGGTGCTGCCGGCAACGATGGTGAGCCCGATCACGCGTTCGGTGATCCCGAACCGCTCGGCCACGCTCACCGCGCCCCGCACCATGAGATCAGCGCCACCCACCAGGGCGGCAATCCCGATTCCTACCATCGCGATGCTGGCGAACAACGCGCGGCTCGAGCCCCCGGTCGCGTCCGCCATATCCGCGAAGTCCCGCTGTAGCTCCACCGTTTCCTGGTCCGGTGGCCGGCCGCGTGAGAGCCGCAGCATGAAGACGAAGAACCCGGCGAGGCCGGCGAGCAGCAACACGCCGTCGAGCCGGTCCACCGTACCGTCCCGTGAGATGACCAGCGTCGCAAACAGCGCCAGTACCATGAACGGATACTCTGCGCGAATAGTCTGCCCCTTGACCGGAATCGGCCAGATGAGTGCGGTGATGCCGAGCACCGCGGCCACGTTGAAGATGTTCGACCCGACAACGTTGGCGTACGAGATATCGGTCGACCCGCGGAACGCGGCGCCGAGGCTCACGGCCAGCTCCGGCATGCTCGTGCCTAGCGCCACGATGGTGAGGCCGACGACCATGGGCGAGAGTCGCGCGCGCAACGCGATACGGGTCGCGCCCTCGACGAGGTAGTGACCGCCCACGGTGAGCAGTAGGAGGCCGACGAGGATCTGAAATGACGGGAGGAACATCGCGCGATCAGGCGGCCGGATGGCGGTCGAGCCACTCTTCGAGTGGGACCGCACGGTGTAGTGCCGCCGGGTGCCGGCGGAACCAACTCAACAACAGCACGGTCTCGTCGAGCGCGGCCGGCGGGATCGGTCCTACGGTCGGCTCCGGACCCGCGTGCTCGGCTACGAGCGCGCGGAAAGCTTGCATCTCTATAGGCGTGTGCGGAGCGGGAGCCGTGGCGCGCACGGTTGCCCGCTTGATCAAGAATGCCCGATCGTCTCCGTACACTCCCGGATCGAGGTACACGAAGCTCAACGCGTCGATCGCCGCGCGCGCCTGGTTCCCGGCGGCGAAGAGCCACTCGAGCGCATCGAACCGGTCCCGCCATTTCACCGCGAACTCATAATGGGCGGCGGCGCTCGCACGGGTCATCTCGGCTACTACGGTGTCGATGGGTGCCACGCCACGGCCCTCCAGGAAAGCCACCGCGGTGTCGACCTGCCCGCGGTAGGCGGCCTCGGTCACGAACCCGCTGCAGGGCCCGGTGCACGTTCCCAACTCGTAGCGCAGGCATCCCGCGCGCCGACCCGCCGTGAAGAGATCGCCCTGCTCGGAATAGGTGATCGGCCTGTCGAGCGCGCAGTCGCGCAGACCGAGCTGGAGGTTCAGCACTCGGACGGCCTCCTCGAGGCGCGCCACGGAACGAAACGGACCGTAATGACGCACATCCGATGGTGCCGGCGAGGACCCTACGTAGATCTTTGGCGCCGCGCCACCGGAGACCTTCACGAATGCCAATCCCCTGGACCGGTTCATCCGGACGTTGTACGGCGGTCTGTATCGCTTGATCTGCCGCAGCTCCGCGATCAAGGCACCGAACTCGGACGCTGCGTAGTCCCAGGCGATGTCGTGCGCGGCATTGAGAATGCGCGCCTGCTTGTCATCCGGATAGCGCGCGCGGAAGTACGACAGAAGACGGGTGCGGAGCTGCTTGGCTTTACCCACGTAGAGCACCCGTCCCGTGTGGTCGAGCATCCGATAGACGCCCGGCCGGTTCTCGGTGAGCGCGGTGATGCGGCGCTTCAAACGCTCCGTATCGACGAACGGCAGCGCCAGCCCGCTCACTCCCACCCCCGCAGGCTGCGCACGTAGTGGTGCAGGGCGAGGAACTTCTGGTAAACGATCACACCCTTAGCGTTCGGGCCCATCTCAGCGAGCAGCTCGCGCATTCGCCTGCGCCGTCGCCTACGATTCGGCACGACGACCCATGGTTTCGTCGACCAAATTGTCGTGTCCCCACGTAGCGTCTGGGCTGTCGAACACACGGCGATCTTCATGGCGCGTCTTGCGGGCGACGGCTTGCCTGACAGCGCCAGCAGAACGTGGTTGCCCGCCCATCGATCGCATGAGTCGTGATGAGTCGCGTGTCGCAGCGGACGCAACCCTCACCGCCGCGGCCGTAGACGCGCAGCTCGAACTGAAAACTGCCGCGACCGCCGGTGCCGGTCCGGTAGTCGCGCACCGTCGTTCCACGGGCGTCGATCGCGGCGGTCAGGACGTCGCGGACGGCCCGGTAAAGTCGTTTGGCGGCGGCCCGGTCTATCTGATCGGCACCACGTGACGGATCGATCCGTGCCCGGAAGAGCGCCTCGTTCGCGTAGATGTTGCCCACTCCCGCAAGCCTGCGCTGATCCATGAGCACCTTCTTGATTGCCTGCCGGCTGCCACGTAGGGAGGTGCGGAACGCCGCGAGATCGAACGCATCGTCGAGGGGCTCCGGGCCGATGCGCCCAGTATAGGAGGTCCAAGCCGATTCATCCAAGAGGTGCATCGTTCCCAACCGGCGCACGTCCCGGTAGACGAGTGATGCGCCCCCGCCGATCCCCACCTGGAGCACGACGTGCCGTTTGTCATCCGGTGTGAGAGCACGGTCGTAGACGATGAGCGAGCCCGTCATGCGCGGCTGGATCACCAGCCGATGACCCGTCGTGAGGAGAAGCACGATATGCTTGGCCCGCCGTGATACGCCGGCGATCATGTTGCCCCGCAGCACGCGCAGGAAGCGCGCCTTGGTCACGTCGCGGAGGACGTCGGGCTTGAACAGGCGGAGTGTGTGGAGGGTGCGGCCGGTGAGGCGCGGACCGAGATCTCGGACGATCGTCTCGACTTCAGGAAGCTCGGGCACGGGCGATCTCCCGCCAGCCGATGTCGCGCCGATACTGTTTCCCGTCGAACGTCACCTGCTCCGCCAGGAGACGGCTGGCAGCCGCGGCCGTGCTCACGTCGGGCCCGAACCCCGTAGCGCAGAGCACGCGCCCACCCACCGAGCGCAGCGTGCCGTCCGAATCTCGCCGCGTCCCGGCGTGGAACAGCACGGTGTCGGCCGGGAGCCGATCGGCGATGGTGATTGCCTGACCCCTCTGAGGGGCGTCGGGATATCCGGCGGCCGCCAGCACGGTCGTCACCGCAGCCCGGTTCGCCGGGACGGATACGAGATCCGGGATCCAGCCGTCATCCGCGGCTATGCGCCACAGCTCGTCGAGCAACTCGCAGCCGGCCACCGGCAGGATCACCTGGGTTTCCGGGTCGCCGAACCGGCAGTTGAACTCGATGACCAGAGGGTCGCCGCAGGGAGAGATCATGAGACCGGCGTAGAGAACCCCGCGATAGCGGCAACCCTGATCGGCGAGCGCCCGGAGGGTGGGGAGCAGGATCTCGCGCTCGACGCGCGCGATCAGGGACGGTGTTGCGATGGAGACGGGCGTGTAGGCGCCCATGCCCCCGGTGTTCGGGCCCGTATCGCCCTCACCGATCCGCTTGTGGTCCTGGGACGGAGGGAGAATCATCACGCGCTCCCCGTCGGTGAGGGCGAGCACCGACAGCTCCTCGCCATCCAGGAACTGCTCGACGACCACCTCGGTGCCCGCTGCGCCAAACCTGCCACCGAACATCGCGCGCGCGGCATCGACCGCCTCGCTCCGGGTGCCGCACACGATCGCACCTTTCCCCGCCGTGAGCCCCGATGCCTTGACGACGAGCGGCTCGGCGTGGGCGGCGATGTAGGCGGCGGCGCGATCGGCATCCGTGAAGGTCTCGGCGGCGGCGGTTGGCACGCCGGCGTCTCTCATGAGCCGTTTGGCGAAGGCCTTCGACGCCTCGATGCGCGCCGCGGCCGAGGAGGGACCGAACACGTATCTCCCGGCGGCCCGCAACCGGTCGGCCAGGCCCGCCGCCAGCGGTGCCTCGGGCCCGACAACCGTCAGGTCGATGTCATGGGTGCGAACCGCGTCGAGCAGCCCGTCGTGATCGGTGACCGGGATTGCCAGGTTGGTGGCGATCTCCGCGGTGCCGGCGTTGCCGGGGGCGCAGTAGACGTGGGCCGCGCGCGCGAAGGTCCAGCAGAGCGCATGCTCGCGGCCCCCGCCCCCGACAACGAGGACGTTCACTCCTCGTGCCGGTCCTTGAATGCGCTGGTGAAGGCGTCTGCCGCCCGCTTGGCGGCGTCCGCCACCTGGCCCGCGAGGTCGCGGGCCTCTTTGCTGTAATGGCTGGCGGCCTCCTTGATGTCGTCCATGTAGGAGTACCGCTCGTCCTGTTCGAGCCCGCGGCGCTGATACTCGCCGCCAAGGATCTTCTCGTATACGCCTTCGCTCACCCACCTGTCCAGTACACCCGCCCGCAGCGTGTTGAACGGGTGCGTGGCACTCAACGTGTTGAGGATCTTGTAGATAGCGTCCAGCGGGCCGCCGCTCTCCTCGTACTCCCGCGCCTGCTCCATGAACGCCTCGAGATTCATCTGATCCATGCTCCCACCGCCGGCGAGCTTCAGGAAGATGCGCAGCGAGGCCTCTTTGTCCTGGCTCACGAGCAGGCCGGCCCGGTCGGCCGAGAGCTCGGCTTTGCGGTACCACTCCAGCAGTGCCAGCTTGATCGGCATCAGCGCAATGCCCGCCAGGAACGGGAGATTCTGGAATCCGAGCGCGAGTACCAGGATCGTGATCGTGCGGTAGAGCGCGTGCCCGCTCATCACATGCCCCAGCTCGTGCCCGATCAGGACCCGGAGTTCGTCCTCCTCGAGCAGGCTCACGGCTCCCGAGTTGAGCACGATGAATGGATGCTCGAAGCCCACCGCGCCCGCATTCACCATGGGCGTCTGCGTCACGTACAGCTCGGGCTGGTCTTCCCAGTTCATCGTGACGCACGCCTCGGTCAGCAGGCCGTGCAATATGGGGAACTGCTTGGGCCCGCACTTGACGGCATCGCCCAGGAACATCAGGCGGATTCCGCGTTCGCCGAAGAATCCGAAGATGCGCTTTACGGCTTCGTCGAAGCCGGGAACCCTGCGCAGGGCGTTCAACGCCGCCTTGTCCGCAGGGTGTTCCCACGCGTCCGAAGCGATCTCGGAGAAGACTACACGCGGCCGCTCCGACGGCGTACCGGCTTCGCTCATGACGTCCTCCAAAGACGGGATGGTGCTACGGTTTCTCTTCCAACCGTACGCGCACCCGCGCCCCCAGTTTCACTCGCTGACCTCATCGCATCGCCGCCAGGATCGCCTGATCGAGGTCGGCGATCAGGTCCTCCGTCTCCTCGATTCCGACCGAAAGACGGACCAGCCCGTCGGTCAGGCCCATGGCCTCGCGCATCTCGCGTGGCACGGTGGCGTGGGTCATCGTGGCAGGATGGCCGACCAGGCTCTCCACCCCACCCAACGACTCGGCGAACGAGAAGAGCCGGGTGGATTCCACCATTGTCCGGGCGCGCTCGAGGGACCCCAGCTCGATGGAGATCATGCCTCCGAACCCCGTCATCTGGCGGCAGGCCAGCTCGTGCTGTTCGTGGCTGGCGAGCCCCGGATAGTAGACGCGCTCGATGTCCGGGCGCTGTTCCAGCCAGGCCGCGATCTTCCTGCCGGCGGCGTCGTGCTGCCGCATCCGGAGTGCCAGCGTCTTCGTGCCGCGCAGCGCGAGCCAGCAATCCATGGGGCCGGGGATGGCGCCGGCCGCGTTTTGGAGGAAATGAAGGCGTTCGGCCAGCTCTTCGTCCGACGTCACGACCAGCCCGCCCACCATGTCGCTGTGGCCGTTCAGGTACTTGGTGGTCGAGTGCATGACCAGGGCGGCGCCGTACTCGAGCGGCCGCTGCATGTACGGGGTGGCGAAGGTGTTGTCGACGACGAACAGGAGGTCCTTGGTCCGCGTCAGCTCGCCGATGGCCGCCAGGTCGGCGAGCCGCATCATCGGGTTGGTTGGCGTCTCGATGAAGATCATTCGCGTCTGCGGCGTCACCGCCGCGGCCACGAGGTCGACGTCGCGGGCGTCGACGAAAGAGAAACCGAGTCCCAGCCGGGCGAATACCTGCACCATCAGGCGATGCGTTCCCCCGTAGACGTTCTCGCCACAGAGGACGTGGTCACCCGCCGACAACAGTTTGAGTATTGCGTCGGTGGCGGCGAGGCCGGACGCCCAGGCGATGCCGTGGAGCCCGCCTTCGAGAGCCGCGATGTTGCGCTCCAGCGCGTCGCGGGTCGGGTTGCGGGTGCGGGCATACTCGAATCCCTTGTGCCGACCCAGCCCGTCCTGCACGTAGGTGGACGTCTGGTAGATCGGCGGCATGATTGCACCGCTGATCTCGTCCGGTCGCTGACCGGCATGCACGGCGCGGGTTCCGAACCCGAATTCGAGGTCCTCGTCGAAGACGCGAGTCATCAGGGGGTCACCGGCGATTGAATTGCGGAAGCTACACCGGACATCGTTGGGGCGGCAAGCGATCGCTTGAAGGGCCACTCTCCGGCCGCTACGTTAAAGTGATGGACGGCAACTCGGGCATTTCGTGCTTAGTCGTGGACGACGACGTCGGCCGGATCGCGTAGCCCCACCGCCCGCATGTCTGATACCCTCATGATCAGCGTTTCCGGCGTGCGTGGCATCGTCGGCGATGATCTGACACCCGACCTCGTCGGCCGGTACGCGGCGGCTTTTGGCACGCTTGCCCGTGAGCAGGGCAACCCGACGGTAGTGCTAGCGCGCGACACGCGGACGTCCGGACCCATGTTCGCGGCCGCCGTGCAGGCCGGGCTCCAGTCGGTCGGGTGTCGCGTAGTGGAGCTGGGTGTTGTGCCCACGCCCACCGCGCAGCTTGCCGTCGAGCACCACCACGCCGGTGGGGGCATCGTGATCACCGCGAGCCACAACCCCATCGAATGGAACGCGCTCAAGTTCGTGGGGCCGGACGGCGTCTTTCTCGATGCCGCAACCGGCGCGCGGCTGCGCCAGATGGCGGAGGAAGGCGTGCCGTGCCTGGGATGGGAAGGTATCGGCGCGGTCGACCGGGATGCCGGCGCGGTCGACCGGCACGTCGAGCTGGTCCTCGATCTTCCGCAGATCGATGTGGATGCGATCCGGCGCCGCGGATTCAACGTTGCGCTCGACTGCGTGCGCGGGGCGGGGGGCGTCATCATGCCCCGCCTGCTGGAGACACTCGGCTGCGAGGTAGCGGCTATCGGACTGGAGACCGACGGACAGTTTCCGCGCTCGCCTGAGCCGGTGCCCGCCAATCTCGGTGAGCTCTGCGACCTCGTGCGTCGGGTCGGCGCGGACGTGGGATTCGCGGTCGATCCCGACGTTGATCGGCTCGCCCTGGTCGACGAGCATGGGCGCGCGATCGGCGAAGACTACACGCTGGCGTTCGGCGTTGAGGCGGTGCTCCGCCACGATACTGGACCCGTGGTGGTCAACCTCTCGACGTCGCTTGTGGTGGACGACGCGGCCCGGGAGTTTGGGGTGGCGATCGGACGGGCGCCGGTCGGCGAAGCCAACGTGGCGCGGGCCATGAGAGAGGCGGGTGCTGTTGTGGGCGGGGAAGGCAACGGAGGCGTGATGCTGCCGGCATTACATTTGGGACGGGATGCACCGTTGGCGGCGGCGCTGGCCCTCCAACTGCTGGCGGATGAGGCGGAATCGGTCGGCGATCGTGTGGCCAGGCGACCGGCCTACACGATCGTCAAGGCCAAAGCGCCACGGCGGGGTGACCTCGAACCTCTCTACGAGATGCTGGGCCGGACGTTCTCCGACGCTGTGGCAGACCGCCAGGACGGGCTCCGGCTGGCCTGGCCGGACCGATGGCTGCACGTCCGTCCGTCCGGGACAGAGCCCATCGTCCGGTTGATTGCGGAGGCGCCGTCGGCGGAAGCCGCCGAGCGGCTCGTTGCGGCGGCTCGCGGAATCCTCGAGAGCGCCTGAGCACGGGGATCGGCCTATGTGCGGGATCGTTGGATACATCGGAAACCGGGACGGGGCGGCGCTCGTCCTGGAAGCGCTGAAACGGCTCGAGTATCGCGGCTATGATTCGGCGGGTTTGGCCACCGTGAGCGACGGCAAGCTCACGGTAGCGAAGGCGGCGGGCCGGATTGCAGCACTCGAGGCGCGTCTCGACGGTAACCTTCCCAAAGGGTCGCTGGCCATCGCCCACACTCGCTGGGCCACGCACGGGGTTCCCAACGAGGCCAACGCCCATCCGCACACGGACGGGGATGGTACGATCGCGCTGGTCCACAACGGGATCATCGAGAACGCCGCCACGCTCAGGAAGAGACTGCGCGAGCGCGGGCATACGTTCCGCTCGGACACGGACACGGAGGTCCTGGCCCACCTGATCTCGGAACTCTATACGGACTTCCTCGAGGACGCCGTCATCTCCGCGCTCCATATGATCGAAGGCACCTATGGGATCGCCGTAGTCTCCGACCGGGATCCGGACACGCTCGTGGCGGCCCGAATGGGCTCGCCCATTCTCATCGGTGTGGGAGAGGGGGAGAACTTCGTCGCCTCGGATGCGGCCGCATTGCTCGAGCACACACGCTCGGTCGTGTACCTGGACGACGGGGAGGTGGCCGTCCTGCGTGCCGACGGCTACCAGATACTCGACCTCGAAACTGCGAAAGTCGACAAACCAGTAACCACAATCGAGTGGGACCGTCAGACGGTGGAGCGGGGCGGTTACCGGCACTTCATGCTCAAGGAGATCATGGAGCAACCGGCCAGTATCCGCGACACATTGCGCGGGCGGTTGCTCCGCGAGCAGGGGACGGCGCGACTCGGCGGCCTGCGCATGTCCGACGACGATCTCCTGGAGATCGAGCGGGTCGTCATCACCGCCTGCGGAACGTCCTGGCATGCGGCGCTGATCGGCGAGTACTTGCTGGAAGAACTTGCCCGGCTGCCGGTCGAGGTCGAGTACGCTTCGGAATTCCGCTATCGGAACCCGATCCTCGACGACAAGACGTTGGTGATCGGTATCTCACAGAGCGGGGAGACGGCTGATACGCTGGCCGCGCTCCAGGAAGCGAAACAACGCGGGGCTCGAACCATCGGGATCGTCAACGTGGTGGGCAGCACGATCGCGCGCGAGACGGGCGCCGGCATCTACATCCACGCCGGTCCCGAGGTTGGCGTCGCCAGCACGAAAGCGTTCACCTGCCAACTCGTGGCGCTCGCGCTACTCACCCTGCGGATCGGCCGGCTCCGGTCGCTTTCCGTACTGCAAGGGCGGGACATCGTCGCGGCGCTCGAGGCGCTCCCCGGGCAGGTCGAAGCTGTGTTGGCGAAGGCCGACGCGGTCGAGGTTCTGGCCAAAGAGTTCGCCAGCAGCCCGAACGCCCTCTATCTCGGCCGCGGTTACAACTTCCCGGTCGCGTTGGAAGGGGCGCTCAAGCTCAAAGAGATCTCCTACGTCCACGCGGAGGGGTATCCGGCGGCCGAGATGAAACACGGTCCCATCGCGTTGATCGACGAGCTGATGCCGGTGGTCGTGGTCGCGCCCCGGGACGCCGTGTATCAGAAGATCGTCTCCAACGTGCAGGAGGTGAAGGCGCGGAGCGGTCGGGTCATCGCCATCGTCACAGACGGCGACGACGAGATTACGAGTCTTGCTGATCATACGATCTCCATTCCCAAGACGATCGATCCGTTGACGCCGGTCCTCAGCGTCCTGCCGCTCCAGTTGCTCGCTTACCACATCGCGGTGCAGCGCGGATGTGACGTGGACAAGCCGCGGAATCTGGCAAAATCAGTCACCGTAGAGTGACGTGTGAAAGTCGTCCTCCAGCGTGTCTCCCGCGCTTCCGTGGCGGTTGACGGGAAGGTCGTCGGCGCCATCGGACGCGGTTATCTCGCGCTCATCGGCATCACCCACACCGACGCCGAGCCCGAGATCGACTGGATGGCCGAGAAGATCTTGACGCTGCGGCTCTTCCCGGACGCCGACGGCAAGATGAATCGATCGCTGGGCGACGCCGGTGGTGCCGTGCTGGTGGTCTCCCAGTTCACCCTGTACGGCGACGTCAGGAAAGGAAGGCGGCCGTCGTTCGTCGATGCCGCTCCGCCGGAGGTTGCGGAACCGTTGTACGAACGTTTCGTCGCCCGGCTGCGCACGGTGGGGCTGGAGGTCGCTACCGGTGCGTTCGGTGCGTTGATGGATGTGGAGCTGGTGAACGACGGCCCGGTAACGTTGTTACTGGAACGATGATGATCCTCGCATCGGGCTCGCCGCGCCGCACCGAGCTGTTGAACCAGCTCGGGATCGGCCATGAGGTCGACCCCGCCTACATCGACGAGACGCCTTCGCCGGGAGAAGCGCCCCGCGCGCTCGCCATACGGCTGGCCCGGGAGAAGGCGCGCGCCGTGTCCCGACAGCATCCAGGTTGCGAAGTGCTCGGCGCCGACACCGTCGTGGTGCTGGCGGGTGAGATGCTAGGCAAACCGGCTTCAGCCGCAGAGGCCGTCGCGATGCTTGGCCGGCTCGCCGGGAACGAGCATACGGTCATCACTGCCGTGGCTCTTGCGCGTGACGGCGACACCTGGCACCGGGTCGACGAGACGCAGGTGTGGTTCCGGCAGCTCACACCCGAACTGATACGCGACTACGTGGCGACCGGCGAGCCGCTCGACAAGGCGGGGAGCTACGGGCTCCAGGGGCTCGGGACGATCCTGGTGGAACGGATCGAGGGGGACTATTTCGGTGTGATCGGGTTGCCGCTCCGGCTCGTCGTCGACCTGCTCGAAGAGGCGGGCAAACCCTATCGCTTCACCAGATAGACCGGCACCGCTGCGGCTTTTCCCCTCAGATCGATCGGCTCGAGACTGGCGACCTCGGGCGGCGTCTTGAGGGCCTTGTAGAACGGCTCCGAGATCATGATGTCGCCCGGACGTGCCTTGGAACAGAGGCGGGACGCGACGTTGACGGCATCGCCGATCACGGTGTACTCGAGTCGTTGCTCGCTGCCGATGTTGCCGGCGAACACTTCGCCGAAGTTGATCCCGATGCCGATCTCGACTTGCTGACGCCCGTTCTCGGCCCACTTGGTGTTGAGTTCCTTCAGGACCTCCTGCATCTTGATCGCCGCCTGCATTGCCCGGTCGGCATCGTCTTCATGGGCGATAGGCGCGCCCCACAGCGCCATGATGGCGTCGCCCATGAACTTGTCCAACGTGCCGCCGCACTCGAACACGATCTCCACCATCTCGGTGAAGTACTCGTTGAGCAACTGCGCGATCTCGTCGGGCAGCATGTTCTCCGACATCGACGTGAAACCGCGGATGTCGCTGAAGAAGATGACGACCGGGCGCTTCGCTCCGCCGAGCTGCACCTCTTCTTTCTGGCTCGCGATCTGGTGGGCTAGGTTGGGGGCGAAATAACGCTGGAAGTTCGAGAGAACAACCGCTTCACGACGTACCTGCTCGGTGAGTTCACCGTTCTCGATGGCGACGGCGGCGATGCCGGAGAACGCGATGAGGAACTCGAGATCCTCGTCGCTGAAAGAATTGGTCGCGGTCAGGTTGTCGACGTAGATGATGCCGATGACCTTCCGCTCGTTACCCATCAGTGGCGCGCACATCGCGCTCCGCACGCTCTGGAGCATGATGGACTTGCCCTTGAAGCGCTCGTCCGCAGCGGCGTTGTCGGTGAGAATCGCGAGGCGCTCGTCGACCGCCCGCTGTGCGATGGAGCGGGGGACGTGTCGGGTGCCGCCCCCGCCGGCCACGGCATCGCCGAGCCTGTTGCGGTAACAGCGCGGGATCAGTTCGTTCGATTCGGGCTCCACCATCAGGACGGATACGCGGTCTACGTTCATCACCTGGAACGTGATGTCCACGATCTTGTCGAGCAGTCTGTCCACGTCCTGGTGGCGGCTCAGCTCCTTGGAGACGTCGAGCAGGAGTGAGAGTTTGCGGGACTCCCGCTCCTCGGCAGACTCGCCGTCGCCCTTCGACTGAGCCTGCCCGCTCAGGCGGGCGCTGATCTTCTCCGCGATACCTTCGTCCGGTGTCTCGACGCGCCGCACTATCGTGGCACTCGGCGGTGCGGCGCCGAACGGCGCCGGTTCCCGCTCCACCGCCGGGCGGGCGATGGCCGGCGTGACATTGCGGACGTGGAAGGCGACCTTGCCGAAGGCGATGACGTCGCCGTCGACCGCTTGGGCCTCAGTCACCTTGGATCCGTTCAAGAAGGTCCCGTTGCTCGAGCCGAGATCGCGGATCGTCACCGAGTCGGCTCCCAGCGATACTTCCGCATGTCGGCGCGATATCGTGGGATCGTAGATCGGCACGTCGCTGGTCGCCGCCCGCCCGATGAGCACAGAGCCGGTGGCCGGCACCTCGATGGTCTGATCGCCAGTCGTGCTGAACAGTTTGAACGCCTGCACCATGATTCCTCGCGCCGGAAATATATCCAGCTACGGAGCGCCGTGCGAATCCGCTTCGGCCAGGGCGACCGCCGCCAGGACGGCCCTTGCCTTGTTCTCGGTTTCCAGGAACTCGGAGGCCGGATCACTGTCGGCCACGATCCCCGCACCCGCCTGTACGTAGGCGCGGTCCCCCCGGAGTACCGCGGTGCGGATGGCGATAGCCGCGTCCATCGCAACTGCGCCCCAGCCCAGGTATCCCACCGCGCCAGCATATGGGCCGCGTCGTGTGGGTTCGAGGTCGTCGATGATCTGCATCGCCCGGATCTTTGGCGCGCCCGTGACGGTGCCGGCGGGAAAACAAGCCCGCAGGGCGTCTATGGCGTCGTATCCGGTGCGCAGCCGCCCGCGCACTTCGCTCACGATATGCTGCACGTGTGAGTATCGTTCGATGACCTTGTCGGCGGTCACCCGAACGGTACCGAATTCTGCTACCCGTCCCACGTCGTTGCGGCCGAGGTCCACCAACATCATGTGCTCGGCGAGTTCCTTGGGATCGGCCAGCAGGGCGCTGGCCAGCTCCTCGTCTTCGGCCGGTGTGGCACCACGCGGCCTCGTTCCCGCGATCGGTCGTACCGTCACGTCGCGGTCCTCGACCCTGACCAGCACCTCGGGCGAGCTGCCGGCGATAGCCAGGTCGTCGAGCGCGAGGTAATAGAGGTAGGGAGCCGGGTTCAACGCCCGCAACGCGCGGTATACCTGGAGTGGCGGCGCCGTGCACCGCATGTCCTGCCGGCGGGAGAGCACCGCCTGTAATACGTCACCCGCCCGAATGTGCTCGCGTACCGTCTCGACATCACGCTCGAAGTCCGCGCGCGCATAGGGGCTGTCCGCGGCTACCGGGGTGACGTCGTGGAGCGACAGGGGCGCCAGGCTGGCCGGCTGGCTCAGGCGGTCGAGCAGGGCACCGATCCGGTCCTGCGCATCTGCGTACGCGCGCCGCAGTTCCATATCGGATGCGTGCGGATCCGGCCGTGTGCCGGCTACGACGATCGCCCTGCCGAAGGCGTTGTCGAAGATGACCACCGTGTCGGCCAACATGAAGACGGCGTCCGGCAGTCCCAGATCGTCGGCGGGTGGATGCGGCAGGTGCTCCATCGCGCGAACCGCGTCGTAGCCGAGGTATCCGACGGCGCCTCCCGCAAACCGGGGCAGGGAAGGCGGTGGTAACGGAGCGTACGGCCGCACCCAATCGGCCACGTGCGCCAGCGGATCGGGCGCGTGGCCGGCCGCACGCCAGCCTGCGTCCGGTGTCCAACGTTCCGCCTGCCCGGCGCGATAGCGCCATGCCTCGCGTGGCTCGGTCCCGAGGAAGGTGTAACGCGCCCACCGTTCTCCGCCCACCAGCGATTCCAGCAGAAATCCGAACGGCGGGCGGTGGATCGACGCGAACGCGGCCACCGGCGTGAGCGTGTCGGCGGCGAACTCCCGCACGATGGAGGGCACCCGTCCCGCCCGCGCAGCGGTGCGATACTCGTGGTAGGTGACGTCGTGGATCAACGGCGAGCCGCCACGACGAAGGTCCCGGACGCCGCCAGGACGGTACATGCCGTTGCTGCGGCGAACCGGCGCCGTGATATTGCACGATGATGTCGCGTGCGGTTCTGCTCTTCTCCGCGCTGCTGCTCGCGCCGCGGCCCGCCGATGCGCAGACGTGGAACGATGCCGATGTGTTGGCGCTGGTGGTGCGCGCATCCGCCCGGCGCGCGGCGGACCAGGCAAGCGGACTCGAGGATTTCCGGGCTCGGGCACATGGATTCGTGTTCTTCCTGGCACAGCTGGGCGAGGAAGGCTTCGCGGAGCCTCCGCGCCTGGTCAAATCGGATCAGCTCGAGTTGGAAGTCTACTGGAACGCTAACGGCGCGAGCAAGCAGCGAATCATAGGGTGGCGAGACCGAGTCGACCTCCCGACCGACATCCGCTACCACCGCGATCATCTCGGTATCGTCCAGAACGGCTTCGCCGACCGGATCCGACTGGGGGAGGGCGACGAGGTGCGCGATGTGCCCCATCCGCTGGGGCCGTCGGGTACGCTCCTCTATGATTTCGCGGTGGTCGATTCGCTCACCATGCGGATTCCCGGGCGCGCTGTCCACGCAATCGAGGTCGCGTTTCGTCCGAAGGATTACGACGAGCCGCGCATCGTCGGCAGCATGTATCTCGATGCCGGCGGCGGCGAGCTGGTGCAGCTGCGCTTCAACTTCACCAGGGCCGCCTACCTCGACGACAGCCTCGAGGACATCACCATTCTGCTCGAGAACGCCCTGTGGGACGGACGCTGGTGGCTTCCGCGACGTCAGGAGATCGAGATCCGGCGTCGCTCGACCTGGCTCGAGCTGCCGGCACGCGGCATCATCCGTGGCCATTGGAGGATCGACGGGTACCAGTTCAACACCGGGGTCGCGGCGCGCGTGTTCAGCGGTCCGGAGATCGTCGTCGCGCCCCGCGCGATCCGGGACACCTTTCCGTGGATCGAGCGGTTGGACGCGGCGATCGCCGCAGCGGCAGGCCCAGTTACCGCGGTGGAGATGGACGAGGTGAGGGCGCGCGTGCGGGACATTACCGGCGGCCGCGTGCTGACCGGTCTCCCGGCTGCCGGGCTCAGCTTCCGCAGGGTATCGGATCTGCTGCACTTCAACCGGGTAGAGGGATTCGCGCCCGGATTCGGCTATGGCATTCGACCGGGCGGGGGCGCCCTCACGCTACGCGGCTGGATCTCGCTCGGGCTCGACGATGATCGGCTCAAGGCGCGGCTGGACGCGACCTATCGTCTGGGGCGCTCGACCATCGCGGTTCGTCTGGCACGTGAGCTTCGCGACATCGGTGACGATCCCGTCATCTCACCCTTGTTGAACTCGCTCCAGGCGCAGGAACTGGGTAAGGATCGGGCCGACTGGGTGTTGTTGGAAGAGGGGGGCGTAGCACTGCGGCGCGGGCCGGTCCAGGTTGGCGTCGGGGTGCGGCGCAGCACCAGCGTGGCGACCCGCGCGACGCCGGCGCACGGTTCGTTCGAGCCCAATCCGCAACTCGGGTCCGGGACCTGGGGTGACGCTTCGTGATCGATGCTCCATTCCGCACCCGCCTGCCGGTCCGGGGATATGTTTTCCCGAGCCCCCCCGTCTTCCTTGCTCTCGGGGTGCGGCGGCTCGCCTTCCTCGATGATGCGAACGACATCATCCGCGATGAGACGTTGAAGTCTCTTCCCGGCCGCGTCTTGGTGCTCCGCTTTCTTTCGCCTTCCGAAGAACGTGCGTGTTTCGCTCATCGCCTCGATCTCAAAGTCAAATTCGAGCGCACTTCCCGCGCAAGGCCGCTTGTAGCCTGGCACTCGCCCGAGCCTATATGGTTGCTAATAATGATTAATAAATCGATAGTTTTTATAGTTAACGGTCGATTTTGAGTCGGCCTGCACGGCACGGATTCTTTGGTTTTTGGATAGATTATACTTCCTCGTTTTCGGGTGAGTTCCAATCTCGGACCAAAAGGCTCCGCGAGAGAGGTTCGGTCCCGCAAATTGCGCAAATCGAAGGGCCCGAAGCGGTCGGGAACCAATGGAAACGGCAAGGAAACCAGGGTATCGGCACCTTGTCGGCAACGGTTAGAACGTCAACCGGAGCGGTTAAGATTACCCGAATTCAGCGATCAAACCGTTAAGACAGGGCCAGACCGGGACGCCCGGAGCCCCAAGTTATCCTGGAAAAGGTGGATTTCCGGGAATCGATAAATAGATTCTATGTGGACATCCAAGAACCGATTGAGTCCAGGGATTTAATAGCCCTATTTTGGAAAGTAATATTGGGGACAGTATATGCGTTTTCGATATAGGTGAACGATCCGTGATCGTGGCTATGGAGGCCGACACCTCCCGGTCGATCGATCACTGAGAATAAAGAAAGGTTGAGCTCACCAGATCACAGGCGCAACCCATCCCGCCAGCCGTAATAGGTGAGGATCGGAGGCAGGAACCACGGCGTGCCGTAATAAAGCGGCCGGGTCGGATGGTTGAGCGTGTCGAAAATGTTGGCGGCCTCGGGTGAGCCAAGGACGCGAAGCGCGATCTTGTGACCAAGATACGCCGCCATCGCCGTGCCGCTGCCGCAAAACCCTGCCGCGTAATGAACGCCGTCGCGAACCCCCATATGAGGCAAGGTATCGAAGGTATAGCCGGTAAACCCGGTCCAGGAGTGGGTGATGCGGATATCGGCAAGCTCGGGGAACAGCGCCGTGAGCCTGCGGTAGAGATGGGCGCCGCTGGCGTGGGCATCGCCGATCTCGGTGGCGCCGGCGCGGCCGCCGAAGACGATGCGCCTGCCGTCCGGCGATGGCCGGTAATAATGATGTAGCTTGCAGGTATCGCCGAGCATGCGCCGTTTGGGAATCAGCCGGTCCATGACCCCCGGTGCGAGCGGCTCGGTGACGATGATCTGGCTCTGAATGGGAATGATGCGGCGTCGCAGCCAGGGCATGAATGTCCCGGTGTAGCCGTTGGTGGCGACGATCACGTCGCGCGCCTCGACGTCTCCTTCACCGGTGACCACGGTAAAACCGTCTTGCCCCTGTCCTATGGCGTTAACAGGCCGGTGCGCGGCGATCCGGACGCCGGCCTGCAATACCCTTTCCAACAGACCCTGGTGATAGAGCGCCGGCTGCAACACGCCGCCGGCATGGAGCAGCCTGCCGCCGTGGTAATGGTCGGTCCCGACCTCGCGGTGCTGCGCCTCCCTCGGCACCATCTCGCCTTCGATTCCAAGGTGCTTGCGCTGTAATTCCAGATCGCGACCGAGGGCGTCGTAATCCTTCGGCCTGTGCGCGCCGATGAACCGACCGACCTTGTCGTATTGGCAGTCGATTCCCTCGCTTTCGATAAGATGACCGAGGTAATCCACCGCCTCCAGGGCGCCGGCAAACAGGGCCGTGGCGCGCTTAAGCCCGAGTTTCGCCGCCAGGGTGGGAAACGGCGTCTTCAGGGTCATGCCGAAGCCGCCGCCGTTGCGCGTGCTGCCGCCATGGCCGACTTCGCTGGCCTCGAAGACGACGACACTGCGTCCCGCCCGGGCCAGGGTGAGCGCCGCCGAAAGTCCGGTATAGCCCGATCCGACGATGGCGACATCGATCCTCGCGGGCACCACCGGCGAAGGAAGTTCCGGGCGCGGCGCCTGTTCCCACCAATAGGGCTCGAACTTCATATCGTCGCCGTAATTCTTCGCCGCTCTAGCCACTTCCCTCACCCCGGCAACATCCTGATGATCCACGGCGCCCGCTCCGGCTCACCAGCCAAGGGCATAGGCCATGCGGCGCACGTCGGCGGCGGCGACATCGCCGAAGCGCATGGTGCCGTACCTCTCGAGCGCCGTGATCCAGGCATCGGGGGCCGCCCGGCACGACGGTGCGCTCCACGCCCTTGGGGATGGCGCCGCCATGCTTGTCCTGGAAATAGGCGCAGCTCGCCGCTATCGGCCAGGTGCCGAGCCCGCTGATGGTGATCACCTCGCGGCTGTCGGCGAGGTAAATCATGATCGGCGCGACGCCGGCGACGCTGACCGGCGCGCTCTCCAGAACGCCAAGCGCGAGCCCCGCCGCCACCCCCGCATCGATGGCGTTGCCGCCGGCCTCCAGCACCTCGAAGGCGGCATGGGTGGCGAGGTAATGACCCGCCGCCACCGCGTAACGGGTGGCCATGACGGTGGGCCGACAAGGCTGGGGCGGAAGAACGCCGCCGGGCCGGTCCGCTATTTCTTCCGCGTTGTCGGCCGACATGGTCGGATCCTTTGTTGCTGGCTCGGCCGATCTTACACCATCGCGTCCCGCCATCCAGGCGAACCGGACGCGGCGCCGCCGGATCTGTGTCTGGCTGCTTACCATATGCTTACCCGACGCAAAAACGGCGGGGCAAGAACCTTCCTCGCCGCGCTCAGCATCAATTGAGGCCGAGGACTACGGGCGATCTAGCCCTGTGTCAGGCCGATTTGTGAACCTGGGAGATCGTGGCCTGAGCGGGGTATACCCGGATGGTCCGGCTCAAACCCGCAGCGCCGCTGGCGGGAAAATGGCGTTTTCAGGAGGGTTTTCCGTATAGCGGGATTTGGCGGAATGTTTCAGCGGATGGGGACCCTTGGCCGGAGTGCCCCCGAACATGCTTTCGTGCCTAAGCGCCTCGATAGCGGGCCGTGGACCCGTTCGCGGAAAAATTGGCGGGAAAATTTTGGTGGGAATATGTGAGGGAAACGGCCGAGTATATGCGGGCGTTGTTTAACCCGTGCTCGGCCCGACGCCTGGGACCCCTTTTTCGGCCACCCCCCACCCCGGTATCGTTTGGGTCCCTTCGCTTTTTGCATGGGAAGGGATATTCCCGTGGTCCGCAGGGATGCCCATCGTGCTACCAATCGTTGGCGATTGGGAGGAACCATCTGGGGAATCCCGGTTAATATCAATCGAAGAGAAGGAAGATCGTCTCACATCCGGAGAGACGGCATGAACATGATGGGGTCCCCGACCCCCTCGGACTGCGATGCCGTGGTGGAGGCAGCCGAGGCACTGGTTATTCGCGAATACGATTTCTTTCGCCTGGCTTTTCGGCGTTGGTCGGGGCGCGAGCCGGAGAAGAAGGCGATGGAACGGGTCTTCGTCGCCTACATGTTTCACCAACGGGTGCCGGCCTGTGTCCGCCATCTCAGCCGTGACGTTCTGAACCTCAAGGCTTCCGGCACCCTCGATCCCGACGCCTTTGGTATCGGCGGGTTTACACGCCGCCAGCCGCTGCTGCGATTGGGCCGGTTTTCCTGGCGTCTCCTCGCGGCGGCGATCGTTGTCCTCTTTCTAATGTCCCTGGACGTGAGTTATATGCGTGACCGGTCCATTCCCCTGGGGTGCCCGGGCGCCACGGGATCCATGTTCTTCGACCGGCTGGCCAGGATTTTCATAAGTGATTCGGACCTCGCCTG
>JADFNB010000082.1 GCA_022563595.1 Gemmatimonadota bacterium | reverse complement strand
CTACCGCCTACGAACCACTGCGCGTCTCGGCGTCTAGGCGTCTTTTCGACCCACTGTCCCCTGCCTCCGATTCCTCGAAGCGCAAATGCGCCTCCCTCCGCGATCAAACGGTACCGGCGATCGAGGCGCCGAGTGTGAGCTCTACGAGCTGAGCGCCCTCGATCTCCCGCCAAACTCAGCGATGCGTTCCATGCCATCCAGCTCCGCCGGGTAGGGCCAACAGTACCAGACTCGCTTACCTCACTGTCTAACCCTATCGTCTATCCCATCCAGTATCCGGGAGTCGAAGACCACCACGTCGCCGAATTCGTAGCTTTCTGTCTCCTGATGCTGGTAGGCATAAATCCTCCTTCCGTCAGAAGACCAGGCCGGTTGGACATGGCCCCATGGCCCGCTCGTGATCTGCCGGAGACCTGCTCCGTCCGCGTTGACCACATAGAGTTGGCCGACATTGGCCGGTCCAGCCCGGTTCGAGGCAAAGACAATCTGCGTCCCGTCCGGTGACCACACAGGCCAACCGTCGAAACCTGCATTGTTCGACAGGTTAACCTCGTTCGAGCCGTCTACGTTTGCCACGAAGACCTCGGAATTACGCCTGCCAGTGGTCAGGTCCCAAGAAAAGCCGGGCGTGTCTGTGACCTTCCGGTAAGCGATCCTGGTGCCATCGGGGGAAAAGGATGGGTAGGTGCAAACCGTGCGGCAGTTGGTGTGTTGGCGCAGTTGCGTACCATCGACATTCATGCTGAAGATCTCGTGCCACTGGCTCGACCAGTCCGCATCGAGATCCGGGGTTGTCCGCGAAGAGTTGAAAATGATGCGGCTCCCACCCGCCAACCAGTGTGGGTGTGAGTCATCTCCAGGGTGATCCGTCAGCCTCCTCCATTCGCCGCCGTCAGCATTCATCAAAAAAATGTCGGAGTTGCCATCCGGGCTTGAGGCAAACGCTATCAACGCTCCGTCCGGCGACCACACCGGAATGACGTTGTCGCCCGGTCGATCGGTGAGTTGCGTCAGATCGCCACCGTCGACATTCATGACGTAGATCTCGAAGCGGCCGGTACGGTTGGATTGAAACAGAACACGTTCCCCGTCAGGCGACGGGTTGGGATAGGAGCTGATGACGTTGGTCAACCGCTGCGCCACCGGCATTGGTGCCTCTTGTGCCCAAACGGCTAACAGGTCTCCTGGCAATACTAAAACGACCGCAAATACAGTAAAAAGTCTCAAATCGGCCTCCTCATAACGCGCGCAATTTCAAGAAAAGGGCTTGGGGATAGGCCTCGCACGTCAACCACACACGGCCGACGCAACCGCGCGGTAAGTTTGAGTTCGAATATGTTCGGGACATCCGTCGGTTAGTTTGTTAACAGCGGCTGACCATCCAGATCTACCGGAATCGGCATGCGTGCAAGTTTGGCAAGCGTCCGTGCAAGGTCCACAGTTCGTACAGCCCGGTGGCTAACTCCTGCCTCCACGCCCGCACCCATGAAGATCATGGGTACGCGACGATCATATTGATACGGCGAGCGCTTCAATTTGTTCCTCTTCGATTCTGTTTCCCGATAGGTCCGACTCGCGCCGGTACTCGGGAACTTCCGGGAAACCGTGATCGGAGGAGAGGGCCACGACATATGTCTCTCTGCCAAGGGTTCCTAAGGCGCCTCTGCCGCCGCAATCTGCACTCCGTACCCCGCACGATCCTCCTGTAGCTCGTCCGTCCGGTTGGCAACTTGTGTCACCGTGCCCGCGTATCCGGACACGTTCCCGATGTCCGGCACCCGCATCGTGAAGAGCGGCCCGGCGACCACGTTGCCCAACACGATGGCGCGCAGCTCGGTCGTCGAGACGAGACGCCAGAAGATGGTGTAGCTGGAGTTGGCCGGTGCGAGAGTCCCGACCCCGGGGCCGGTGACCGTGATCAGCACGGCACCGTCGTCCGCCCGGGGCGTAGCGAGCGAGACCGTCACCGTTCCCTCGCGCGGTGGCTCTATAGTATCGCGGCAGGAGATACCGACGGCCGCCACGGCAACCAGCGCACCGACCCACAGGCTCCGTGTCCGGTTCATCGTCCGTCCCTCCCCTTGGTAGCCGGCGGGGCCGCGCGCCCGGCGGCGGGTAACTGCCCCCGCACACGCAGGAACGCGCGCAGATCGCCGATATCGAACTCGCCGTTCGCGTTGCCTTGTATGTCCAGGAACCGTTCCTGTTCCGGGGTGAGCGCGCCCGCGACGCCGAGCAGCGCGTCGGCCGTGCTCGCCACCGACACCGTGGGTTCACCGACCTGGATCGCGAGCTGCCTCAACCCGAGCCGAGGCCCGCTCTCGGCGCGCGCGGTGAAGGCGAACGTGCCGCGCTGTTGCGGGACGCCGCTGATGACCCCGGTTTGGGCCGCCAGGGTGAGACCTGGAGGTAACGTTCCTTCGGTGATACTCCACGCGACAGCACCCGGTGGATCGACGACCCGGAGCGTATCGGCGTAGTCGGCCCCCACCACGCCTGTCACCAGGCTGGCCGACACGACACGCAACAGCTGGACCGCCACCGGCCAGCCCGGCGCGCGCATCCCCGCCGGGTTCATTTCGACGATCCCCCCGGCATAGGGCGGCGACACGTTGAACCCGAGATTCGACGCTAACAGCCGCGCCGTGGTCGCGCCGCTCGCGTCCGTGCCGAACACCAGATCCAGCGGCCCGCCCAGGTTGGTCAGGGCGAACGGAGTCGCGACCGGCTGATACGACGGGTCGTACAGCGCGACGGTGCCGCGGAACCCGTTCGCGACGTAGAGATACCCATCCCGGTCGAACGCCAACCCTTCCAGATACTCCGGCGCCACGATCACGACTTGCGGCGCACTGTCGGCGAGCTTGGAGACCGTCTGGAACCCGTCGCTATAGTGCAGTTCGCCCGCCGGCGAGAAGGCGAGATACCTGGGAACCGGCCCGCTCGAGACATCGACCGTGTCCTTGATGTTCCCGAACGGATCGAACCGAAGGAAAGCCGGGCAGACGGTACCGCAGTCCACGACCCAGATGTCACCATCGGGTCCGACCGCTATGTCCGTCCGCGCGATGTTCGTGAGGAAGACGGTGGCCAGCCCGTTTGCGTCGAACCGCCACACGACCCCTTCACCGGTGTTGGTAACGCCTAACACGAGAACGTCCCCGAACCCGTCGACGACTATCCCTACCGGGTTCCCAAACCCACTGGCGAACGTGGTCACCGTGCCGTTCGCGTCGACCACGAGGATTCGCGACTGGCTGATGTCGATGACGTATAGCTCGCCCGCCGTTCCGGCCGCCATCCGCCACGGCGCGGCGAGCCCCGCGGCAAAAAGCGTCGTGGGATCGCCCGGGCCGGGCGGCCGGGTGGTCAGCGTGAGCTCGTAGAACGTCGCCGGGCCGCCACCACCCAAGTCCTCCTGGACGACGACATAGTACCGCCCCGCAGCGGGGATGTACGCGCGGATCTGAGGGGGATTGTCGAAGATACTCGCCGAATCCAGCAGCGTGGTTCCATCGACATCGAACAGCAGAACCGTGGCAAAGAAGTCACCGAACGCCAGCGGCGCGATCGTGACGTCCAGCAGCACGGCGCCGGGCAGGTCGACGGCGAAATAGTCGACGTCGCCGGGCGGCGCGAGCGCGCCGGTGGTCGTATCACCGAGCGCAACGAGGTTCGCCTCGGCGGCGGTGTTGTTCGGCTCGGCCTCGGCTACCGAGAACTCGCCGAACGCCAACGTGTACGTATGGCTCGGCCCCCCGCTCGCGCCCCCGAACGAGACGATCCCGACGAAGTAGCGGCCGTCCGCCAGGATGGGATACATGATCCGGCTGTCCAAGCCGTCGAAGTCGTCGTTCAACGCGAGCAGGGTCAAGCTGTCGACATCGAACAGCGCGATCACCGGATTCAGCGGCGACCCGACCTGGCTGGCGTCTACGTCGAGGTCCAGCAGCGTGCCGGCCACGAGATCAATCGCGAAGTAATCGACGTCGCCGGCCGGATCGATCGTGCCGGCGAGCGCATCGCCCAAGGCGACCAGACCCGCCTGGGAGATCGAGTCGTTGGGCTCGACCTCGTTCACCGTGGCGAGCACCACGCGCCCGGGCCGCGGCATCACGAGGGACGGGACGCCGGACGGTGGGGTTCTGTACCGGTCGAACCATGGTAGGCGCTGGGCCGGAGCTGGCATCCGCTCCGCGGGCGCGCGCTTCGTGGTCTGCCACCAGGCCTGAGCTGCCACCGACGGCGGCCGGACGGCAAGCGCGGCAATCGCCAGCGCCAATCCTGATCCCGCCTGGCACAATCGAGTGAGCGATCTCAATGGGTCCTCCCGGAGACATTCCTGGGTTCAGCGGACCGGCCAGTTGTGTCTTAGAGTACCAGGTGAGCAGGTGGAGTCAAGAACGCATCAAGCAGCTGCGTTAGCTCTGTAGCGAGTCGGGGAGATCCATCGCTGCGCTCGGGATGACGGGATTTGCCGATGGTGACGGAGTCGCCGGAAGTTCCCCCTCTCCACATCGTGGAGAGGCGAACAGGGGGTGCGCGCGCTCGGCCAAGCACAGCGTCCTATAAGGACGCACCGAAAAGACGCCGAGACGCGCAGACGCATAGTGGCGGGCAGTGGGCAGTACGAGATCCAATGCCTCTGAGTCTCCCTCCCCCTCCCCACTGCCACCTACGAACCACTGCGCGTCTCGGCGTCTGGGCGTCTTCTCGACCCACGACCCCCTACCCCCCCACCTCCAATTCCTCGAAGCGCACAGCACCGCTGGGGTATGCCGGTCCCGAACGACTACT
>JADFNB010000043.1 GCA_022563595.1 Gemmatimonadota bacterium | reverse complement strand
AATCGAGCGTTTGGACGACGGCGTAGCCGTTATCGCTCATGGTCGAGCCTCCGTGTACGAGGCGCGGGGCGACCTTCAGCTTATCGTTGACATCGTGCAGCCGGAGGGCGTGGGCGAGCTTCAACTGAGACTTGAGCAACTCAAGCTAAAGCTGGAGAACGAAGGCCTGTTCGAGCCATCTCGAAAGCGGAGTCTGCCTGAGTTTCCAAAGCGAGTCGGGGTCATCACGTCGCCTACCGGAGCGGTCTGGCGAGACATCCAGACGGTTATCAACCGACGCTATCCACTGGTCGAGCTTTTGCTGGCCCCGACCCTCGTTCAGGGCAGTGATGCCGCGCCGCGAATCGTGGAGGCGTTCCAGGCGAAAGTTGCCTCGCGAGAGAAACAACTGCTCGTGGTGCTGATTCCGTCTCCGAAGACGATGAAGAGAATCGGATCCACCGGTCGCCGCTCTTACAAGAACCTGATCGATCGTGTGATCGAGCTCGGCATTCCCGTCGAGGATCTCTCGCACGGGATGCTCTCGCGGCTGTCAGGGAGAAGCCCGTGCGAGATCGCGACCCGGCCGGACGTCTGCCGCGGGCACTTCAACGAGGAGGGGAACACGTGGGTCGCGGATATCGTGCACGAGGCACTGGCACGAGAGGGTTGGCTTCCAGCCGGCACCCTCCGATGAGACAGGGCCGCCACGTGGCCTTGCGCTACGTGCTGGTGAGCAAGGCACTGCTACGGTACGCCGAGGCAGTTAGCGGCCGGCCCTGCCGGAACTAGGCGCCAACCCCCTGGCCGCAGAGGGCCGTGGCCTGTATTCTAGAGGCGCTCGTAGCCGGAGCCCCCATGGCTGACCCGCTGGACCGCCTGAAAGCCGCCTTAGCCGACCGCTACGCCGTCCAGCGTGAGCTGGGCAGCGGCGGCATGGCTACGGTCTACCTCGCCGAGGACCTCAAGCTCGAACGCCATGTCGCAGTCAAGGTCGTGAAGCCCGAGCTTGCCGCTGTCCTCGGCAAAGAGCGGTTCCTCCGCGAAGTCAAAATCACCGCCAAGCTCGAACACCCCCACATCCTTGGGCTGTACGACTCAGGCGAAGCGGACGGGTTCCTCTACTACGTCATGCCATTCGTGGAAGGCGAGTCGCTGCGCGACCGTCTCGACCGTGAGAAGCAGCTGCCCGTCGAGGATGCGGTGCAGATCGCGCTCGAGGTGGCGGACGCGCTCTCCTATGCGCACAGCCACGATGTGCTGCATCGCGACATCAAGCCTGAGAACATCCTATTGGAGAGCGGGCACGCGGTCGTCGCGGATTTTGGCATTGCGCGGGCGATCAGCGCGGCGGGCGGCGATCGGCTTACCGAGACGGGACTCGCGATTGGCACGCCGACGTACATGAGTCCCGAGCAAGCCGCTGGCAGCGGCGAACTGGATGGCAGAAGCGACCTCTATTCGCTCGGCTGCGTGCTGTACGAGATGTTGGCGGGGCAGCCGCCGTTCACGGGGCCGACGGCCCAGAGCATCCTTCACCAACATCTGGCAGCCGATCCGCCATCGCTGAGTCAGTTTCGTACGGACGTCGATGCAGATGTTGGCAGTACCTTACAGCGCGCTCTCCAAAAAGACCCGGCCGATCGCTACGGGGACGCAAGCGCGTTCGGTGCGGAACTCTTGCGGCTAGGGCACCCGGCTGCAACGACAGCCGATATTCGGCGCCTGGTCCGCCAGCCAAAGATTGCGCTCCCACTAGCTGCCGTTGTGGTGGGCATGATGCTGGCGGCGACCTGCTACATTAGCCGCAACAGCCGAATCAGGTGGGCTGAATCGGAGGCCTTACCGGAACTCAGGAGTCTTGTGCAGGCAGGTGAGCATTTCAGTGCGTTCTGGCTCGCGGAGGAGGCCGAGAAATACGTCCCGGACAGCCCGATGCTGAGCGCTCTCTGGCCGCGCATATCTACCGAATACTCCATAGTCACTTCCCCCCCGGGTGCGGAACTCTATTTCAAAGAGCACGCAGCGGTGGACGAAGAGTGGCGGTATCTAGGACGATCCCCTCTCGAAAATCTCCGTTTCCCAATCGGGGTGTTTCGATGGCAGATAAGGAAACAGGGGTTTCATACAGTTGAGACGGTCCGGGCCACGCCGGAAGCCGCGTCTCGTCCGGTGAGCACGCTCGAAATCACGTTGGACGAGCTAGGTAGCCTTCCAGCCGGAATGCTGAGGATGCCCGCTGGAACCCTGCGAGTGAGATTGGGCTACCTGGCCGGAACGGACCCGATTGAAGCACCAGCTTACTTCATCGACCAATATGAAGTAACCAACGAGCAGTACGAAGACTTCGTGGACGCAGGTGGTTATCAAGATCCGATTTACTGGAAGCACGAGATCATTATCGACGGTGAAGAAGTATCGTGGAACGCCGCGATGACTAGGTTCCGTGATCGGACCGGTCGATCAGGGCCGTCGACCTGGGAAGGAGGCCGCTATCCCGAGGGACACGAGGAATATCCCGTTGGCGGCATCAGCTGGTACGAGGCGGCGGCGTTCGCAGAGTTCGCCGGAAAAAACCTCCCAACGGTTCATCACTGGGCGTCCGCCGCCAGCCTTGAAGAAGCCCAAGCTATAGTAACCTTAAGCAACTACAGCGGGGAGCCAGCCCCGACTGGGAGTAATCCTGGTATTGGAGCCACGGGACTCTACGATATGGCCGGCAACGTTAGAGAGTGGTGCTGGAACACCGACGAGTCGGGCGATATGCGCTACATCCTTGGGGGCAGCTGGAGTGATCCCAGCTATCTTTTCTTGGTTGCGGATACGCGTCCCCCATGGGATCGAGCACCAGACAACGGCGTTCGTACCGTACAGTATGTCGGTGGGCGGGACGCAGTACCGGAGACAGCATTCCTCTCTCTGGCACGTTCCTACTTCGACTATAGGAATGTCACACCCATTACAGACGCGCAATACGAGTCTTACAGGACCCACCTATATGCGTACGACCGAACGGATTTGAACGCTGTTGTGGAAGAGGTTGACGAGACCTCGGCGCTTTGGCGAAAGGAGAAGATTACATTCGACGCAGCTTACAGTAATGAGCGCGTAACGGCGTACCTGTTTATCCCGAAGGGGATCGATCCACCTTATCAGAGCGTCATCTACTTCCCCACGGGCGTCGCTCTGAGATCGCACGAGAGTGAGAACATCGATCGCCAGCAGGGCTTCCACAGCTACTTCTGGGAGTTCGTGGTGATGAGTGGGAGGGCGCTCATGTATCCCGTGTACAAAGGGACATACGAGCGACAGCTGCCGGGTGGTCGCCCGTCCGCATCCAGAGAGCCGATAGGATATCGGGACTGGTATATCCAATTATCGAAGGATTATCGTAGATCGATCGACTACTTGGACACCCGATCAGACATACTTCACGAGAAGCTGGCCTATTATGGCGTGAGCTGGGGTGCAAACGTAGGGCCCGTCATGGTGGCCATTGACGATCGTGTCAAGACCGCGATCTTCCTGCTTGGTGGGTTCTTGGGGCGACATCTTCCTGAGGTAGATCCCGTGAACTTCGCACCGCACATTAGCGTTCCGACACTCATGATCAACGGCGAACACGATTACGCATTCCCAATCGAAACCTCACAGTTGCCTATGTTCGAGTTGCTTGGTACTCCACCAGAACACAAGGTGCATAGTGTCTACCCCGGGGGGCACGGTATGTGGGGACACTTCGGTCACCAGGCCAGAGGAGAGATTCTCGAGTGGTTGGATCGGTACTTAGGGCCGGTGAACTAGTGCTTCGGGGGAACGCGATCCTCTTTCTCAGCCGGTCGTGACCGCGCCCGGCGGGTAAGCACACTACCAATCGACGCACTCCGCCGAACTCGAGGAAAAGAAGAACCCCGCCTAGCGTCGCAACACCAAGTGGGGTTTGCTCTCCTGATGGACCGAGAATGGTTCAAATCGCTTGACAATACGCCGAACGGGCGAGAGGGTGGAACACCGGATCAGTAGAAACCCCTCTTTGGAGACAGCAACCACCGCCTCCAAAGCCGAATTTCACCAACCTGCTAGGGCTCCGATGAGCTGCGTGGCGTACTGTGGGCCCAGACCCTTGTCTTCGTGCTTGAGAAAGACATACGCCTCTTTCCAGGGGCGTTCTTCGATCCTGCGGGCCCATTCGGTCAGCTCATCGGCGGCATACGCCGTGCGACGCAGCCGCAGGTATCCCCAATCCGCGGTGGAGACAAAGGGCATCCGGCCTTCATCCGTCTCGGCGAACACCAATGCCGCGTTCTTGTGCTTAAGCGCATCGTACACGTCGTCGTCAAACCATGAGTCATGCCGGAACTCGAAGGCTGCCGCCCATCGCTTGGGGAGCAGAGCCAGGAACTCGATAAGAACCGTGAGATCCTTCTTCATGTTGGGCGGGAGCTGGAAGAGCGACGGACCGCGTTTCTCACCCAATGCGGACGAGTTCTGGAGGAAGTACCTCAGTTCGTCCGCGACGTTCTTGAGCCGTCCGAAGTGCGTGATGCGCCGAGACGCCTTGAGTACGAAACGGAACCCGTCCGGTACCTGGTCGGCCCACCTGAGGATCACGCTCTCGCTAGGCATCCGGTAGAAGGTGTTGTTGATCTCGACGGTAGGCAGGCGCTCGGCATAGTAGCCGAGCATCTCGTCGGGTTTCGCCTTCTCGGGATAGAAGGGACCCTTCCACTCTTTGTAGGCGTAGCCGCTGGTGCCTACCAGTACATGCATGACGACCTCGGAGCCCGGTGTCCGGGCATGGCTCACGGCGCGTGCCGACTTCCGGCAACCAACGGCTCGTCCGCCGCCGGCCTAGATGCGCGCCCCGGAACAGATCGAGATGTGGAACCCGTCCGGATCGACGACCGCGAAATCCCGGCCGCCCCATTGGTCGCGCGGCTCCTGATCGATAATGCCGCCACGCTCGCGAACGAGCGCGGCCAGTTCATCCACGTCCTGACGTGTCGCACAGAAAATACGGATTCCCTCGCCCTTCCGTCGCGGTATCCCACTCGGCGTCTCGTCCTGCATCAGCAACACACAAACCTTGCCGGCCAGCAATTGCGCAGCGACGATGCGGCCGTCCTTCTCGGCCTGGTCGGTGATGACGAAGCCAAGGACTTCGCGATACCACGCGATGCTGGTCGCGATGTTGTTCACGGTCAGGACCGGCATGACGGCCCGGAGGCGGAGCGTCTCCGGCTGGTTGCGGCGCTTCAGAGCGGAAGCGGAAACGTGTTGTGTCATGACCTGCGCCTCCTGCAAGACGGATCCGTGAAGCGGGTGGAAAGGAGCGGATGTACGCTCAAAATGCGTGATTGGCCCGCGCCGGCCGGTGATCTGGGACACGATGGTGGTCGTGGCCTCACCGCACCAAGCTCTTGATCACGAACCAGATGTTCGCCGGTCGCTCGGCGAGCCGTCGCATGTACCAGGGGAACCAAGCGGCCCCGTAACTGATCAGGACGCGTACGCCGTAGCCCTGCTCGGCCAGCCGGCGCTGCGCTGCCGTGCGGATACCGTAGAGCATATGGACTTCGCATGCGTTCTTCGCCAGGCCGCGGGCGGTAGCGCGCTGCTGGATGATCTCGATGAGACGCGTGTCATGAGTGCCAAGTACCGGAGGACTGCCACCGTTGGCGCAGTGTTCGATCAACCGGATCGCGAGCGCCTCGTAGCTGGCGTCCACGTCGCGCTTCTTCGGGAATGCGCGATCGGGCGGCTCATTGTATGCACCTTTTACGATGCGGATCAACGGATTCAGCGGGAGTAGCGACTCGAGGTCGGCAGCCGTCCGCCTGAGGTACGATTGCAGGCAGAGGCCGACCCTCGGAAAACGGTCCTGGACCTTCCGGAAGAGCTCCAGCGTGACGTCGGTGTAGCTCGAATCCTCCATGTCGATCCACAGGCGGTTGCCCCGTTCGGCGGCGCGCTGCGCCAGTGCCAGCACATGCGCCAAGTATGCATCGGTATCTCCGTCGAGCCCGAGCTGTGTAAGCTTCACGGAGATCTCGGCGGGTAGTCCCTGCTCCTCGATCCGGGCCAGCACCTCCAGGTAATGGTCGTGAACCGCTGTGGCCGCTTCTGGAGTGGTGATGTTCTCGCCAAGCTGGGTAAGCACCGTACCGATCCCGTTACCGGCTGTGCGTCGCGACGCATGAAGAGCCGCATCCAAGGTCTCGCCGGGCATGAAGCGTCGCACCGCCCTCCGCGCGAACGCGCGCCGGCGCATCTGGCGTTCGAGCCAACGGTTACGGGCACCCCACAGCAGTAGGCTACGAGCCAATCCCATGCGATCAAAGATAGCAGCGAGCCACGTTGCCCCCAAGCAAGCAGATATTATAGCGGTAGCTCGAGGAATCCCGACGGCACCCGGGAATCCGCGCTCGCAGAGCAATGCGGCGACTTGGCCCGCCGTCTGTGTGGCGAACCGCCGCAAAGCCTCGACTGCCTATGCAGTGTCGTGCTCACCCACACAACCTTGGCCGCGGCGCCAGACCGGTTGCCCGGCCTTTTCATCAGGCGAGGATGGCCGCGTGACAGCCCGTCATGTCCTCCGGGGAGGACATGCCCACCCTCTTCTCACCGGCTCGTAACCTGCAATGCGTTGTACCCCAAGCATTTGTGACGATGTGCCGACCGGCATGCCGCTTGCGTTGCTTGGCTGTCAAGGAGCTATCCGACAACGGCAAGACAGGAATTGCGAGGTTCGTATGCGAAAGCTCATCGTGGCGGTTGTGGCGGTCGCGCTGCTGGGAATCGCGGCGTCCGGCGTCCAGGCGCAGCAGCGTCGCCCGGGCATCCGCGAGGTGCACAAGCACAGCGGATTTTGGCTCAGCTTCGGAGCAGGTGGCGGTTGGGAGGACACCGATTTCGACTTTGGCAACCGGGGCCGCGGGGGAGCCGCGTACCTGCGGCTGGGCGGGACGGTGAATCCGCGGGTGTTACTCGGCGGCGAGGTGCTGGTTTGGTTCAACCAGAGCAGGGGAGCCGATTTCACCCGCGTCAACGCTACCGTGTCGGCGCTGCTCTACCCCAGTCTCGGAGGCGGTTGGTTCCTGAAGCCCGGCTTCGGTGTCGCCAGCTACGAGGTCGCGGGGTTCGAGCGGACGGGTGTGGCAACAACCATCGGCACGGGATTCGACTTGCGCGTCGGCCGCAATCTCTACGTGACGCCGAACGTCGATTACCAGGTGCAGTTCTTCGATGACGCTACGGTGGGGAGCCTGCTGTTCACCGTGGGGGTGACCTGGCACTAGGGATGGAAGGATGGAAGGATGGAACGGTGGGGCGTCCATCCTTCCATCCTTCCATCTTTACCATCCGTCCATCCTTCCATCCTTCCATCCTTCCATCCTTCTAAAATCCCGGTATGAACCCGAACTGCCAAATCCAGCGGTTCCTCTGGAAGGCGTACGTGTAGTCGATCTCTACGATCATGAAGCCCAGCAGATTCATTCGGATAGCCGCGCCGGCGCTGTACACGGGCCGGCGGCTTCCACCCAGGAAGAACGCCCGTTTGTCTTCGGCCGTAGCCTGGAACGTGGATGAACAGCCGAGCGCGTCGCGATCCTCGCACCAGGCGAGCCCGGCATCGCCAAACAAGGCAAACTCGACGGGGAAGAATCCGTAGTAGCCGCTGCCGATGCCCAGGGCCCCTAGCAGTGGAAAGCGGAACTCCAGGTTCGCCATGGCGATCTTACTGCCGAGCAGGCGGCTGAAGAGCGGGCAGGGATCGTCGGCGCTGGGCTGGCAATCCTCGGCGTCGAAAGAATTGTCGTCGTACCCGCGGATGAACCCGGGATACCCGAGGTAGAGCGGCCGGAGACGCTCGTCCTCGGCATCGCCGCCGTAGCGGCCGAAGTGGAAGATCCGGGCGGCGATGGTGAACGGGCGTACCGGCGTTAGGTAGCGCCGGTAGTCAGCGAGGACGCCCAGGTACTTGACCGATCCCAAGATCGGCGAGAGCTGGAGGCGATAACGTTGTCCGATGATCGGCGACGTCGCCCCGAACAGGGAGTTGTCGTACACGAGCGCCGCCGTCGCCGTCGCAGACTGCAGGGACTCGAATGGCGAGAACGAGAACGTCGAATCGAAAACCACGTCGCCGAAGCGCGTGATGCCGCGCGAGCGAATCTCCTGCTCGAACCGGACGTCGTTGAACGCCGCCGAGAACTCGACCCGCCGGACCCGGCTGAACGGATAGAAGAGCAGACCGGAGATCTGCCGGCTGGTCTGGCGGAACTTGATGAGTTCCTCGACCACGATCGCCTCTCCGTCGCGGTTTTCGAACTTTAGGCTGAAGAATCCGCTCGTGATGGGGATCTGTTGGCCGAAGACAGCCCAGTTCCACCGCCTGCTGAGGTTGGTGTAGCCGACGATCGCGAGCACGTCTTTGATGCCGCCGTTGACCTGTAGCGCCGTCGTGAGGTTGCGGTTTCCCAACATGTCGCTCCAGTAGAGCGCCGCGCCGCCACCGATGAACGTGCCAAACTGATTGGTTCCGAGCAGCAGGCTGGGCTGGGCTATGTAATCGAGCGCGAGCCTGGCACTGTAAGGCCTCGTCTCGAACTCGAGGGTGTCGGCCAGGCCGGTCGTCGGGTCGGCGAGCGCGGTGACCACGTCGTCCGTGATGCGCTCGGCAGGCGGGAGTCGGGCGGGCTCGAGCGTGGCGAACATAGGGATAACTTCGGTGCCGTCGAGAACCTCGGCGCGGTCGATACTGTACAGGTGGTATCCGTCATCCTCATATACGGAGATGACGACCAGCTCGGTGTCGGCAGCCATAGTGAGCGCCGGGCTGAGCGGCGTGATGCCGGCGATGCCTGTGTAAAGGTTCGTGATCTGCGCGAGCGATCCGTCGGCTACGCCAAGGCGATACAGGTTAGTGATCCCAGTCCGATCGGAGAGAAACAGGATGCTCCGGCCATCCGGGGTCCACTGCGGGTTCGTGTGATTCCCATCGACGAAGCACGGGATATGCTCGATTGCGCCGGAGAACGGGTCGATTGTCGCTAGCTGGTAGTCGCCATATTCGAGTATGTCCAGATCGGTTGTGAAGCGGTCGGTGACAAACGCGATTCGGGTGCCGTCCGGCGACCACGCCGGTTGCAGATCGGCGTACGGATCGTTGGTGATCCGCCGCAGCACGCTCTCATCGAGATCGTACAGGAACAGATCCGACAGTCCGCCACGTATGGCCGAGAACGCCAGAAAGCGGCCGTTGGGCGACCACGCCGGATTATAGATCTCGCCCAACTCGGCAAGTGTGATGTTACGCGTGATGTCCCCGCTCTCGACGTCGATGATCGAGATGATCGCCTTGCCGCGGCTGATGCCCGCGATGGCGAACGATCGCCCGTCGGGTGACCACGTACCGGCCGAGTTGATGAACTGGAGACTCTCGAAATGCGGATCGACCGCGGTCTGCGTGATCTTGTGTCTGATCTCGCCGGTCTCGAGCTGGCCGATGAAGACGTCGATTGAGTAGAGGTCCCGGGCGGAAATGAATGCCAGTTGGCTACCGTCAGGGCTGAGCACCGGCGAAATGCTGGTCCCGCCGGCCGGTCCCGCGGCGAACACCGGGGAGCCATAGTCTGCCATGGACGTTGTCAGCTCGACCAACGGATCGTATGCCTCGTGGATTGCCAGTTGCCACGCTGCCGAGAGCTCGTTGGGTGTCAAGCCCAGCAGGCTCGCCATCGCCCCGTCGGGATCGGCTGACCGGCCCGCCGTCTTCAGCAGGCGGCCGACCACCTCGTCGCCGTAGCGCCCCGCAACGTACGACCACAGGGCCTGACCCCAGCGGTACGGGAACCACTTATACGGATCACCGATGTCCCGGATGGAAGGCAGCTCGCGTTGTGCAGCTTCTCGCAGCCACATCGCCGTGTTGGGATCCACCGGACCTACTGACAGGTACTCCGCCATGCCCTCGATAAACCAGAGCGGAAGTCGGAGCGCGCCGGGGATTCCGCCGGTCTGCACCGAGCGGCCCTGGCCGGTAATGTCGAACTGGAACGCGTGCACCAACTCATGGCCGATCACATGGTCGGTCTCGCGCAGGCCCCCGGCGAACGGCAACACGATCCGCCGCTTGAAAACCTCGGTTACCCCGCCCGTCGACTCGCCTAATTCGCCCGCGATCGCGTTGGTCTGCTCGAAATGGGGATGGTTGGCGTAGATGATCAGCGGCTGCCGGCTCTTGAGTTCGTGGTTCAGAAGGCGCGACAGCCGGGAGTACCACCGCTCCGCCATGCGGCCTGCGAGAAGCGCCGCTTCCCGTTCCGCCGGATAGTAGAAAAGGTCGAAGTGCTCGGTCTTGAGCACCTGGAAGTCGAATTGCTCGTACTGGACTTTGTTCCGACCGAAGTACTGGGCCTCGGCGGGACGCGTGGCGAGGGTGCCGGCGGCCAGCGCCAGCATCCCGACGACGTACGAGGTCTTTCCTAGACTCAAGGTCATAAGCGCTCTCGGTCTCGTAGATCGGTCCGCTGCTCTCATTCTAGGTAACCGATTCATGGGTGAATGGTTCCGCATGGCGGCCGCCGGTGTCACGACCGCTGCACCACGCGGTGCTGGCCCGTGACGTGCAGTCGCGCCACCTCGCTCGGCGTGATGAACTCGTCCCGATACATGCGCATTAACTCGAAGAAGTAGTTGAGCATGAGCGGGCCGATCAGAATGCCCAAGAGCCCAAAGTAGCGAATGCCCGCGAAGGCTCCCACGAGGGTCACCATGGGGTGGATACGTGCCCACTTCCGGTAGACGAGCGGCCGGATGACGTTGTCGGCACTCCCCACGATCACCGCTCCCCAAAGGGCCAGCGCGATCGCCGTTCCCCACTGCTGATTCAGGGCCAGCGTAATGGCGGCCGGCCCCCAGATGAGGCCGCTACCCACAACCGGCAGGATGGCAAGGATGCCCGTCACGATGCCCCAGAACACGGCATCCGAGAGCCCGAGCACCCAAAACGCGAGCCCGATCATCACGCCCTGCACCAGCGAGACGAGAAACAGTCCGATCAAGGTCGAGTTGGTGACGTCGCGAAACCGCTGGCGCAGCTTGTCGGTGTTCTCGGCCGAAAACGGGATGAACGGCCGGAAGGTATCCCAATTCCGGTCGGGGTTCAGCAGCAGGAAGTAGAGCCCGAAGAAGGCTATGGTCAGGTTGAGCATGAGCCTGGTCGCCGTCCCGATGAGACCGAAAGCGCTCGATCCCAGCCATGAGATGAGCTGTTCGCCAAGTCCCGCCACGCGCGGCCCTACTTCGTAGCCGGCGATCTCCAGCTCACCGAGACGCTGTAACAGCGGACTGCGCGCCACGGTGCCAGCGATGTCCTGTGCCTGGTTGACCAGCAGGGTCACGACCGAGAGCCCCGGGAAGATCACCAGGATCAGCGCGATGGCCGTTACCAGTCCCGCCGCAACGGCCGGCGCGATGTGGCCGCCGATAGCGCGGCTCAGCGGTGCGAAGAGCACGTACAGGACCGCGGCTCCGATCAGCCCACTCGCATACGGCGACACCGCGATCGCGATTCCGACACCCAGGAGAATCACCAGGAGCGCGGCTCGCTGGCGGCGTGTGTCGAGGAAGGGCATGGAGGGAAGGTACGTCTCTGGGGGAAGGCGCAGAAGAGGCCGGAGAGGCCGTAACTTGATACAATGCCAGCGCCGACGACTGCCAGATCTGTCCGTTCGAGGGTCGCCGAGAGTGTACGTAGGCTACGAGCCGTCGGGGACCCGGAGCGGGCCCAACGGCAGCGCAGGTACTTCAAGGTGTACGAGCGGGTGCGGTTCTTCGGTGTGGTAGCACCGGACGTGAGGAGGATCGGCCGGGAGGTCTTCGGCGAGGTACGGAAGATCTGGACCGTCGATGACGCGGTGGCGTACTGTGATGCTCTCGTCCGCCGCCCCGAACTCGAGGCGAAGGTCCTGGGTCTCCTTGTGCTCGCACGCTTTGAGCGATCGTTCCGGACGCAGCTGCTCGGGACCGTGAAGCAGTGGTTGCTACGGGACTTTTTGGCGACATGGGCAGCGGTCGATGCCGTTTCGCCATGGGTGATCGCACCGTTGATCGGACGGTACCCTGACCTTGGTTACGCGGTGAAGGGCTGGACCAGATCACGATCACTCTGGGTCCGCCGTGCGGCTCTGGTATCGTTCATCCCGCTCGCCCGACGCGGTGAGCGGCTGGACGACGCGTATGACACTGCCGAGGCGCTTTTCGGCGACTCGCACGATCTTATCTACAAGGCGACCGGTTGGCTGCTCCGCGAGGCAGGAAAGACGAATATGGCTCGCCTCGAACGGTTGCTGCGGAGGCACGGCCCGCGGATTCCGCGTACTGCGTTTCGCTACGCGATAGAACGTTTCCCGGAGCGCAAGCGCAGAGCACTGCTGGAGGTGACCAAGTGAAATCCGTCGTTCCGACCCTGGAAACCGCGACCGCGGCGTCGGAGACCGTGTACGCGGCGATGCCGCCAACGCCGCAATACGCCTGGCCGTTGCTCGGCGAGCGCGCCGGGTGCGAGGTATGGGTGAAGCACGAGAATCACACCCCTATCGGCGCGTTTAAGGTGCGGGGCGGCCTCACGTTCATGGAGCAGCTCCATCGGGATCATCCCGAGTGCCGGGGTGTCATCGCCGCAACACGCGGCAACCACGGGCAGAGCATCGCGTTCGCCGCGCGCCGGCACGGCCTGGAAGCGACGCTGGTGGTACCGCACGGCAACAGCAAGGAGAAAAACGCCGCGATGCGCGCGTTCGGGGCGGAGCTGGTGGTCCATGGCCAGGACTTTCAGGAGGCGCTCGAACGTACCCAGGCACTGGCGGCGGAGCGCGGCTTGCACCTCGTACCCGCGTTCGCGTCGGTGCTGATGCGTGGGATCATCTCCTACCCGTTGGAGTTCTTCCGTGCCGTCTCCGACGTCGCTGCCTTCTACGTGCCGATTGGGATGGGTTCCGGCATCTGCTCGGTGATCGCCGCTCGCGACGTCCTGGGCCTGACGACGCAGATCATCGGGGTCGTCTCGGAAGTGTTGCCGGCGTACCAGCTCTCGTTCGAAGCCAGCCGGCCGATCGCCACCCCGCCGGCGCAAACGATCGCGGACGGGCTGGCGTGCCGGGTTCCCGATCCCGCTGCGGTAGAGATCATCACCAAGGGGGCGGAGCGGGTCGTGACGGTCTCCGAGAGTGAGATCCGCGCCGCAATGCGACACTACTTCACGGACACACACAACGTCGTGGAAGGAGCCGGCGCGGCTCCGCTCGCTGCGCTGCTCAAGGAAAAGGAAGCTTGGCGCGGAAAGCGTGTGGGGTTGGTGGCTTCCGGTGGGAACGTCGACCGGGAGGTGTTCGTGGACGTTCTCAACGAACGGGAAGCATGAGCAGTGAAGGGTGAAACGGGTCTTGCTTCACTCTTCACTTCTTGCCTTCACTCGTTCCCCTCATCTCGTTACGGCGCGAGCATCGGCCCCAGCGGCCGGCCGCCCAGCAGGTGCACGTGCAGGTGGAACACCTCCTGCCCGCCGTGGCGACCGCAGTTGACGAGCAGCCGATAGCCGTCCGGCGCAATCTCCTCCTTCGCCGCCAGCTCGGCTGCGACGCGTATCATGTGACCCAGCAGGGGCTCGTGCTCGGGCTTGACGTCGTTGAGGGTCGGGATCGGCTCGTTGGGCACGATCAGGATGTGGGTCGGCGCCTGCGGGTTGATGTCCCGAAACGCGGTGACGGAATCGTCCTGGTAGACGATGTCCGCAGGGATCTCCCGGCGGACGATCTTGCTGAAGATGGTCTCTTCTGTCATGGCCCCTCCGCCAGCGCGCGGCGGTCGATCATCAGTGATTAGGTTTCCCGAGCGGACGCCACCAACCCGTGTAAACAACTACGCAAGAACTGTCGCTGATAGCGACAAAGTACCACACGAGCGAAACTAAGGAGAGACCTGATGCTTCGAGCCGCGATCACGGGCTGGGCCGCCCTGATGCTTACGACGAGCGCGCTCCACGCCCAACGTATCGACCCGGTCTACGACACCACCCTCTATCACGCCATGCAGTGGCGCAATATCGGTCCGTTCCGGGGCGGGCGCTCAGTTGCCGTGGCGGGCGTGACGTCGGATCCTAACACGTACTACTTCGGTGGTGCGGGCGGCGGCGTATGGAAGACGGCAGACGCGGGCGAGAGCTGGCGCAACATCTCGGATGGGTTCTTCCGAACCAGCTCGGTCGGCGCCATCACGGTTGCGGAATCGGATCCGAACGTGATCTACGTCGGGATGGGAGAGCATGCGGTCCGTGGCGTGACGACTTCGCACGGGGACGGTATCTATCGATCGACCGACGCGGGGAAGACGTGGACCCATGTGGGGCTCGAACGGACTCGCGCCATCTCGCGCATTCGGGTCCACCCGCGCGATCCCGACCTGGTATACGTGGCGGCGCAGGGCGCCCCATACGGCCCCACCGAGGATCGCGGCATCTACCGCTCGAGCGATGGCGGCAAGACGTGGGAGAAGATCCTGTACGTTTCCGAGACCGCAGGCGCCAGCGACCTGTCGATGAATCCGTCGAACCCCCGGGTGCTCTACGCGGCCTTTTGGGATCACCTGCGCCGGCCCTGGGTGGTGCGGAGCGGTGGTGAGGGGAGCGGCATCTACAAGTCGACCGATGGCGGCGATACCTGGGAGCAACTGACCGAGGGACTCCCCGAGTTGATGGGCAAGACGTCGGTGGCGGTCTCGCCGGCCAATCGGGAGCGCGTCTGGGCGATCATCGAAGCCGAACGGGGCGGGCTGTACCGGTCGAGCGACGCCGGAAAGACATGGCGGCGGGTCAACTCGGACCGCGTGCTGAGGGCCCGGGCCTGGTACTACGTCGAGGTGTTCGCCGATCCCCAGGACGAGGAGACGGTCTACGTCCTGAACGCGCCGGTGATGAAATCTCTCGACGGAGGACGCAACTTCAGCCGGATCTCGACCCCGCACGGCGACAATCACGACCTGTGGATCAACCCGACCGATAACCGGATCTTGATCAACGCCAACGACGGTGGGGCGAATATCTCGTTCAACGGTGGCCGTACCTGGTCCAGCCAACGGAATCAGCCGACCGCGCAGTTCTATCGGGTCAACACCGACAACCGGTTCCCGTACCGGGTATACGGCGGCCAACAGGACAACAGCACGGTGGCGATCGCCAGCCGCACCGCCGACGGGTCGATCGATTGGAAGGACTGGCACGCGGTGGGTGGCTGCGAGAGCGCGCACGTGGCGTTCGATCCGGACGACCCCTCACTCGTGTATGCGGGCTGCTATCAGGGCCAGATCAACGAGTGGGACGCGCGGACCAACACCAGCCGCGCCATCATGGCGTACCCGTATCTCGGCCTGGGCATGGAGCCGAAGGACATGCGGTACCGGTTCAACTGGAATGCGCCCATCGTGGTCTCGCCGCACAACCCGGACGTCGTCTACCACGCCGGCAATGTGCTGCTCCGGACTCAGGATCGCGGCATGACATGGCGGGAGATCAGTCCCGACCTGACGCGTGACGAGGAGGAGAGGCAAGGGGCCGGCGGGGAACCGATCACCAATGAGGGCGCCGGCGGCGAGGTCTACAACACGATCATGTACGTCGTGGAGTCGCCCCACGAGGCGGGAACCATCTGGGTGGGCAGCGACGACGGGCTGGTGCACCTCACCCGGGACGCTGGGGCGAACTGGGCGGACGTGACACCGGATGATATGGGCGAAGCGATGATCAATGCGATCGAGGTCTCGCCGCACGATCCCGCCGCCGCGTACATTGCGGTCACCCGATACAAGTTCAACGACTTCACGCCGCACATCTATCGGACCCGGGACTACGGCGAGAGCTGGCGGCGCGTCGTCCGCGGGATCGACGGCGACGCCTGGGTTCGCGTCGTGCGCGAAGATCCGGTGCGGCGCGGGCTGCTCTACGCCGGCACCGAGACCGGTGTCTACGTGTCCTTCGACGACGGCGACCACTGGCAGTCGCTCCAGCTCAACCTCCCGGTCACGCCGATCACCGATCTCAAGATCCAGGACAACGACCTCGTAGCCTCCACCCAAGGACGGGCGTTCTGGATCCTGGACGACCTCACGCCGCTCCACCAGATCGACGATGAGCTGGCCGAGGGTGATACCTACCTGTTCGAGCCGCGGCAGGCCTATCTGGTTGGCGGTGGGAGCGCTCAGCCTACCAACGCTGGCAGGAATCCACCCAACGGGGCCGTGATCTACTACTACATGAGCGACGTCTCCGACACGGTCACCATCGAGATCCTGGGGCCGGATGGTACAGTGGTGCGCGCGTATCGCAGCGGGGAGAAACCGAGCGAAGAGGAATCCAGTACGAGTGAGCAGCCGGGCCAGCAGGGGCAACAGGACCGGCTGTCACCCAAAGCCGGGCAGAACCGACTGGTGTGGGATCTGCGACACGAATCCCTACCGCGAGTGCAGGGGCTGTTCGTGCTCGGGACCTTGAGCGGGCACCGCGTGCCGCCGGGGACCTACCAGGTGCGGCTCGGCGTGGGGGAGTTCACGCAAACCCGCTTCCTCGAGGTCATCGCCGATCCGCGGTTCCACTACACGCCTGAGGAATTCGCGAGGCGGGACGCATTGCTCGCCACGATCCACGATCAGGTAACCGGCATTCATGAGGGCGTGCAGCGGATTCGGGACGTCAGGGGTCAGATCAACGGGTTGCTGGAGCGCGTCGACGGCCAGGCGGGGCACGACAGTATCGCGGCGGCCGGCCGGCGGCTGGTCGAACGGCTCACCGAGCTGGAAGAGCTGTTGGTCCAGCCGGAGCAAAAGACGTTTCAGGACGTGATCAACTTCCCGAACCGACTCAACGCCAACCTGATCTACCTGGCCGGGGTGGTGGAGGGCACGGACCCGCGCATTACCGCCGGTGCCCGGCAGCGACTGGACGACCTATCGCGGGAGTGGGAGCAGCACCGGGCGACACTCGACCGGCTGCTGGGGCCGGAGCTGGATAGCTGGAACGCGATGGTGCGGGACGCCGAGATCCCGGCCGTGGGAGTCGGGACCGGGTCGTAGGATTCGGGCCGAGCCGGGCAGTGAGGAGGCGTTTGCCGGACTACCGTTCGAGCGCGACCGGGCTTAGCTTTACACGCTCTTGCAGGGCCGGTACTTCACCGGCCTCGGGCGGGCGGCCACGAGCTGGCCTTCAGGCAGCGAGAAACTATATGGCGAAGCGGTGTCAGATTACAGGCAAGCGGCCGATGAGCGGCAATAACGTGTCGCATGCCAATAACAAGACGAAGCGGTGGCAGTATCCGAACCTGCAGCGGAAACGTATCTGGGTGCCGGAACTCAGCCGGTACGTACGGCTTCGCGTGTCCACGAGAGCGCTTCGCTCGATCGACAAGATGGGCCTGACCAGGTTCCTGAAGAAGAACGGTCTCACGGTCGCCGACCTCGCGTAGCTCTCCCGGTTCTCACACGGGCACCAACGGCGGAGGGACATCGGTTCCTGCCGCCGGTTCTCTTTTAGGCGCGCCGCGACGTCCGACGCGCGGGCCGTGCTGAGTCCAGGCCCGGCAACACCCGTCCCCGCGTTCCGACCGGCCTGGTGGCTCCCCAGTGCCCACCTCCAGACTCTCGGCGCCCGGCTCACGAGGACGCGGCGTGGCGTGCGTCTGGTGCGAGAGAGGGTTGAGCTGCCCGACGGTGATTTCGTGGTGCTGGACTGGGTGGCGTTAGGCGGCGGCGCGGAGTCGGGGATCGAAGGCAGCTTGCCCCTGGTCCTCGTGCTACACGGTCTGGAGGGTTCTGCTCAGTCTAAGTACGCTCTCGAGATCTACCGACAGCTGGCTGCGCGCGGTGTGGCGAGCGTCGGGCTGAACTTCCGCTCCTGCGGCGGCGAGCTGAATCGCCTGCCGCGGCTCTACCACTCGGGCGACACTGGGGACGTCCGGTTCATAGTGGACTTGCTGCGGCAGCGGTTTCCCCACCGGCCCCTCGGCGCGATCGGGTTTTCGCTCGGTGGGAACGTGCTGCTCAAGTTCCTGGGTGAAGAGGGGCGGAGTGGGCCGGGTGGGCTGGCCGGGCTGAGCGCGGCGGCCGCGATCTCGGTGCCGTACGATCTGTCGGCGGGCGCTGACAGCTTGGAGGTGGGGTTTGCGCGCATCTACGTCTGGCGGCTGTTGCGGTCACTGAAGGCGAAGCTCCGCGCCAAGGCCGGGCAGGTGCGGGGCCTGCTCGATCTCGAGCGCGCAATGGAATCCCGCACGTTCCGCGAGTTCGATGATGCGGCGACTGCGCCGCTTCACGGGTTCCAGGACGTCGACGACTACTACCGGCGTTCCAGCTCGAGACAGTACCTGCATGCCATCGATGTCCCGACCCGTCTGATTCATGCAGCCGACGACCCGTTCCTCCCGGCTGCTGCGATGCCGCTACGTGAGGTGCGCGAGAACGCAACGCTCGAGGCGGCGTTCACGGCGCGCGGCGGCCACGTCGGCTTCGTGACCGGCCACCCCTGGGCGCGGCGTTACTGGGCGGAAGCGATGGCCGCCGATTTCGTCGCGCGGCGACTCCGTGACGATACTGTTAGCGGCGCCTCTTCAGCCTTTCGTACCGTGCGCTAACTTCTGTAATCAACCTTTGAGCGAGGAGTCGAGACAGATGGCTAGGACTTCGACAGCTTCGGCAACGTGGAATGGTACGCTCAAGGAAGGCGACGGCCGGTTCGAGGCAAGATCAGGCGCTTTCCGGGGCGAGTACTCGTTCCTCACGCGATTCGAGAACCAGGCCGGCACCAACCCCGAAGAACTGATCGCCGCCGCACACGCCGCGTGCCTCAGCATGGCGCTCTCGGCTGGTCTCGAGAAAGCCGGGACGCCCGCCACGACCATCACCACCACTGCCCACTGTACGATGGAGGTCTCCGAGGCCGGCCCGAGGATTAGCGCCATGCGTCTGGTGGTACGCGGCACAGTGGCCGGGATCGACCAGGACACGTTTCAGCAGGCGGCCCAGGAGGCCAAGAGCGGGTGTCCCGTCTCTCGGGCGCTTCAGGGGAACGTCGCGTTGGAGCTGGTGGTGACGTTGGAGACGTGACCGAGACCCCAATGCCGCAGGCGATCCATCGCGCCGACGATGCGGTCACCATCACGTGGGACGAGGGTCACGTCGGCACCTATCCGGCCCGGGATCTGCGGCTCGCCTGCGGCTGTGCCGTCTGCCATGAGGAGATGACGGGCAGGCCATTGCTGGATCCGGCGACCGTGCCCGAGGATATCAAGCCCCTGTCCATCGCGCTGGTCGGCGCCTACGCGATCAAGATCGTGTGGAGCGACGGGCACAACACGGGACTGTACACGTATGAGCACTTGAAACAGATCTGTCCGTGCGAGAGGTGTGGGAGTATGGAGAAGTGAGGATGTTTGCTGGATGGAAAGATGAAGCCGCGCACCGCCCACCTTTCCATTCAACCTTTCCATCTTTCCAGCTAGGCTTACGATGGATCCCATAACCCACACGCTCGTCGGGGCCGCCCTCGCCGAGTCAGGCCTCAAGCGACGCACGCCGCTTGGTACGGCGACGCTCCTGATCGGCGCCAATCTGCCGGATGTCGATATCGCGGCGTACGCCTGGGGCGAGCCAATCGCGCTCACGTTCCGTCGCGGGTGGACGCACGGCGTGCTGGCGATCGTCGTGCTGCCCTTCGTGCTCACCGGCACGATGCTGCTGTGGGACCGTTACGTGCGTCGGGTACGGGCGCCCAGCGCGCCTCCGGTGCTGCCGGCGCAGCTGCTGATTCTCTCAGTCGTCGCCATTGCCACGCACTCCACCCTGGATTACCTGAACGTCTACGGCATGCGGTGGCTGATGCCGTTCAGCGATCGGTGGTTCTACGGGGACGTGCTGTTTATAGTGGATCCGTGGGTCTGGGGGATCCTGGCGGGAGGGGTATGGTTGGCGATGAGGCGGTGGAAGCGCGGAGCGATCCCATCTTTCCACCGTTCCACTTACCCAGCCCGCATTGCCCTGATAGCGGTCACCTGCTACATCCTCCTGATGGCGGCATCGGCCGCGGGCGCGCGTTGGTTCGTCTGGCGTGCGCTGCCGTTTTCGCGTGCGGGTGTCGGGCGGATCATGGTGGCGCCGGCGCCGATCGACCCTTTCAGGAAGTACGTGGTGCTGGACGAAGGGGATGCGTACCGCGTGGGCGAGTTCAATTGGCTGGATGATCCCAGGATCCGTTATGGCGACCTCGTGGTGATGTCGCGCCGCGGCGAGCACACCAATGCAGTCCGCCGGTCCGAGGCGGGCCGGCGGTTTCTGGCTTGGGCGCGTTTTCCGTTCTTCGAGGTCGAGCCCGGTACGGGCGGGCGCCGTGTGCATATCATTGATGCACGATACACCCTGGAATCCAGTGCGCCGTTTGGCGCGCTCTCTGTGGAGGTCGAACCTCAGTGATCGACGAGTTGATCCGGCAGTGGGACGGATTCGCGGTAGTCATTGCCTACGATGAGCCTACCAAGGTGTGGCTCTTCATTGCGATGCACGACAATACCTTGGGCCCGTGTACCGGCGGTACCCGCATGAAGCTGTATCGGTCGCCCGAGGACGGGCTTTACGACGCGATGCGCCTGGCCGAGGGGATGACCTACAAGTGGGCTGGCGTCGACATTCCGTTCGGGGGAGGCAAGGGGGTGATTGCCCTCGCCGAGCCGCTTGCGTACGGTGACCGCCGCCGGATACTGAAGCGCTACGGCCGGCTGGTGGAATCGTTACGAGGCGGGTTCACGACGGGCCAGGACCTGGGGACGACGCCGGAGGACATGCTCACGATCGCGGAAGAGACGCGATTCGTGCACGGCATCGACTATGCCACCAAGTCGGCGCTCGATCCCGGACCGTTCACGGCACATGGTGTATTCGTTGGCATCCGGGCCGCCGTCGCACACACGTCCGGGACCGATGATCTGTCGGGAAAGACGGTGCTGATCCAGGGAGCGGGTGACGTCGGCTTGCCGTTGGGGCGTGCGCTCGCCGAGGCGGGCGCCACGTTGCTCGTGAGCGATCTCGACGACGAGAAGGCGCGCGCCCTGGCCGACGAGGTGAACGGTACGGTCGTCTCACCGGACGATGTCTACGGTACCAAGTGCGACGTGTACGCACCGTGCGCTGTCGGTGCCACGGTGAATGCGGCAACGATCCGCAACCTGGCGTGTTCCATCGTCGCGGGCTCGGCTAACAACCAGCTCGCGGAACCCGAGGACGCCGACCGGCTCCTGAAGCGGGGGATTCTCTACGCCCCGGACTACGTCATCAACGGTGGCGGCGCCACCGCGTTCGGGCTCGTGGCCCAGGGGATAACGGATAATACGGAATTGATGGACCGCGTCTCAGGCATCGGTCCGAGACTCGCGGCGATCTTCGCGGAAGCAGGCGAACACAACGAATCCCCGGTCGATGCTGCCAGGCGCCTCGTCGAGCGTACCCTGGGGCGAGCCTAGCCCGCGCCGCATCGGCAGGCGGCCCCGCACCTGGTGTGGTGTCGCCGAAATAGTGCTGCTATTCGGACGCCCCCGCATCCCGCCCCGCGGCGTTTCTCGTCGTCGCAATAGCGCTGCTATTACTCCTCCTCGTGCCTTGCGGGTTCGGGCGCAGTGAC
>JADFNB010000042.1 GCA_022563595.1 Gemmatimonadota bacterium | reverse complement strand
TCAAACGGCATCTTCGCCCTCCGATGTGTTGTCGGCTCCGGAAAGTGCGACAACAGTATGGTCAACACCTGTAGGCCAACTCTATCATGCCGACGTAGGTGGTTCCATGTCAATGCGAGTGTAGGCACCGCCCGCTTTGATGATGGCGGCGAAGTTCTGGTAGAAGTAGTATTGGGGCGAATCCGTAAAGGGCCGACCCTTACATACCCGCTCTACCAGCTTGATCAGAATATCCACTGGTCGAGATTGTGATCCCTGGTGGTATTTGGGTTTGTCATTGGTCTCCAGGTCCTCAATCACATAGATCCCGCCCGGATTCAATGTCGGATACAAGATACTTTGGCTGAGGTGAATCTGGGTGGCAAAGTGACTACCGTCATCGATCACCATATCGGGCCGGTTACCCCCCAGGGACAGCTCCGTGGCAAGTTTCAAGATCTGGTCCTCATCCCCCAGGTCCACTACCTTGGCATAATCGGCTGTGTCTTTCGCTTCGGCCACGAAATCGGCCCGGATATCCACGGTCCCCAACCAAACCAATGGCCCCATGAGCCGCCGCATCATCTTGACGAAAGAGGCTTTCTCCCCTGTCCCCAACTCCAATATCTTGGGCTGTCGGTCCTTGGGTAGGAACCGAAGCAAATGTGAGTATGGCACGGCATATCGATACTTGTCGGTCGGCGGAAACTTTCGCGCCAGGTTGGCAAACTGGTTTGCCGTAACCACAATCATCAATCCCAACCTCCATAGACCTCAGAATTGCCAGCAGCATCTTTGTCTCGCTGTTGCTGCGACTGGATGGCGGCGATCTGCTGCTTAACCTGTGGCGCGATCGGGGGCCGGAACATCGCCTGCAAAAGCCGCATCACGTTTTGACACCGGTTAACATATTGCGGGGCCATGTGACGATCAACTCCGCCGCCGGGGTCGACGATACGGTGGCCCTGGAGCACGAGCACGATCAGGCCCATCAGAATTTCGTATGCCTCGTCATCCGCCTGCTGGCTCCGATGATCGTGAAGAGTGTCGAGACTGCTCTCCAGAACCATGCGGGAGAGATTGTTGGCCCCGACCTGAATCAAGGTGCAGACAGACCCATCTGTGAGGACGCCGTTTTGTGAGGCCAGTTCGGCCGGCACGAATGAAGACAGAGGCGTAACGGCCCCATCTTTCCACTTCAGGAGCACGACATTGTGAATACTCGCGAGTTCGTGAACCGGGATACCCCGAACCGCCAATGTGACCTGGGGCCACACCCCTACCAACTGATTGGCACCAAGAGGATCACGGGTCAGCGCGATAAGGAGATCAAATATCTTGGTAGGGACATCAACTTCCCCACATAGCTCGGCAATCTGCTCCACGCTCATCATTGTGTGTTCTTGGCCAACCCAAAATCAAGAAGCTTCGCCCCGGATTTGGTGAGCATGATGTTGGCGGGCTTGATATCCCGATGAATGACGCCGTTGCGGTGCGCGTAGTCGAGCGCGCTGCCAACCTGACGGAGAATCGTCCGAATGATCGGGGCCGGGATGGGTCCGACATCCTCAATCAAGCTCTCCAGCGTGCGGCCGCGCACGTACTTCATGACGAAGTACACCAAGTTGGACGTCTGCTTGACCGCGTAGACTGGGACGACGTGAGGGTGACTCATCGCCGCGGCAGTGCGCGCCTCGCGCAGGAAGCGCTCGGCGATGCCGGGGCTGAGCTGCTCGAGCGCGGGGAGGACGACCTTGATGGCGACCTTGCGGTCCAACGCGATCTCGTGGGCCAGGAACACCGCCGCCATTCCGCCGCGGCCCAGCTCGGTCATCACCTCGTACTCGCCCAACGTGGCCGCGCGCACCGTCTCGATCAGGGCATCGGTCTGAGATGTCGTGGACCCGACAGGTGTGCCGGGGCTCGGTGCTGTGGCCACGACCTGGGAGATGTCACTGGCGCGCATGTGTGCGGTGGGGGCGTTGGCCTGCGACGCGTCCGAGGCCGCGCTGCACTGGATGCAGAACATGGCCTTGGCCGGGATATCTGCGCCGCATTGTGGGCAACGACTCACGTCAGGCGTCACTCCGGTGAGACGGGGCGGCCAGGGGATCGCCGGAGTCCCCGGTCTACTCCGATTGGCTGCAAAGCCGAGTGATTTGGTCCCCTTAATTAAGGGAAGATGGGGCAGGAGGCAAGGCTGTGGTTGCGGGGCGGCCTACCGCGCCGCGGTGACGGAAAGCTATCGGCTCTACAGCTACGGCGACGCCATGGCCATCGTCTGACGCTAGATTCCCAGGGTGTTCGAGTTTCACATCGAGGGGACGAGCGGTGCGGCGCGCGCCGGCACGCTCGTCCTGCCCCACGGTTCGGTGGAGACGCCGGCATTCATGCCGGTTGGCACCCAGGCCACGGTCCGGGCACTCTCGCCGTATGATCTCCGCACCATCGGCACGCAGATGGTCCTGGCGAACACCTATCATCTGCACGTGCGGCCCGGAGAGGACGTCGTGGAGACGCTTGGCGGGCTGCACAGGTTCATGGCGTGGGACCGGCCGATCCTCACCGACTCGGGCGGTTTTCAGGTGTTCTCCCTCGCGCGGTTCTGCCGCGTGAACGACGAGGGCGTGGAGTTCCAGTCTCACGTCGACGGACGGCGCCGCACGCTGACACCGGAGAACGCGATCGAGATCCAGTGGAGGTTGGGGCCGGACATAGCGATGGCGCTGGACCACGTGATAGCCGGCCCCGCCGAGCGCGGGCCGGCGGAGGATGCGCTGGAGCGGACCAGCCGCTGGCTGGAGCGCTGCCGCGCGCGACACGATACGCTCGCCGCGTCGCTGCCCGACCGGCAGACCCTGTGGCCGATCGTTCAGGGAGCGACCTTTCCCGACCTCCGGCGGCGGGCGGTGGAACAGATCACCGCCGCGGGGACCTGGACGGGCATCGCCATCGGCGGACTGGCCGTGGGCGAGGCACGCGAGACGATGTACGGCGTGCTCGACGAGCTGGCTCCGTCGCTCCCGCGCGCGGCGCCGCGTTATCTTATGGGAGTCGGGTTTCCAGCAGACCTGTTGGCGTCCGTTGCCCGCGGCATGGACCTCTTCGACTGCGTTGCGCCAACGCGTAACGGGCGCAACGGATCGGCGTTCACGCCGGATGGAACGCTCAACGTGCGCAATGCCGGCCTCAGGACCGACGGCGCACCGCTCGATCCGAGTTGTGACTGCGAGACCTGCACGACCTACAGCCGGGGCTATCTACGACACCTGTTCGCCGCGGACGAGTTGCTCGGCCTGCGGCTGCTGTCCCTGCACAACGTTCGATTCCTGATTCGGCTCGGACAGGAGTCGCGCCGCCGAATCCTCGACGGCACCTTCGAGAGCTGGCACCGTGACTGGCTCGTCCGATACAACACACGGAGCACCACGTGACCGGATTCGCACTGTTCCTGCTCTTCGCACCGTCAGGCGGCGGCCGTGGCGGCGGCATGGGCATGTTCCTGTTCCAGATGCTCGCCTTCGTGGCGATCATCTATTTCCTCATGATCCGACCGAAAATCCAGCAGGAGAAACGCCACCGCGCACGGCTGGGGCAGATCAAGCGGGGTGACGAGATCGTCACGACGGGCGGGATCATGGGAAAGGTCGTGCACGTCGACGACGACAAACTGACCATCAAGAGCGGCGAGTCACGACTGATCGTGCAGCGGGGCCGGGTCGGAGAGGTCCACACACCGGGCACGGAAGAAGAAACCAAGCGATCGTGAGCATCCGCACCCTGCATCTCCTCGGTTCTCCCGTCCTGCGCGAGCGCTCCTCCGAAGTGCCGGAGGTCGACGACCACGTGAGAGAGCTGGTCGCGGACCTGTTCGATACGATGCGCGCGGAGCAAGGGATCGGGCTCGCCGCCAATCAGATCGGGACCGCCGAGCGCGTCGCGATAGTCGACATCGGAGAAGAAGAGGCGATCGTGTTGATCAACCCGGTGATCGTCGAACGAGAGGGCACCATACGGGATGAGGAGGGATGCCTCTCGATTCCGGACATCTACGGTGACGTGGACCGCGCGGCGCGCGTCGTCGTGCAAACGACGACGCTCGAGGGGAACCGCGTGGCGGTCGAAGCGACCGCGCTCCGTGCACGCACCGTGCAACACGAAATCGACCACCTCGACGGCATCCTGTTCGTGGACCATCTGAGCCCTCTGAAGCGGCGGATGCTGCTCAAGAAATGGAAGAAGATGCGCAAGGGACAGACTGGCTACCTCAAGCAAGTCGCTCCCGCGCCGGTCGAGGATTGAGCCGTGCGGTTGGTCTTCTTCGGAACTCCGGAATTCGCGGTGCCGTCACTGCGAGCGCTGCTCGGCGAGGGGTTCGACATCGGGCTGGTGGTAACCCAACCCGACCGGCCGCGCGGTCGCTCCCGCTCGCGGCTGCACCAGTCGGCCGTCAAGCAGGTCGCCCTCGGGGAAGACCTTGCCGTACTGCAGCCGGAGAAGCCCAACAGCCCCGAGTTTCTCGCTGAGCTGCGCGAGTACCAACCCGACCTGGGGATCGTGGTAGCCTACGGCCACATCCTCAAGCCGCACCTCCTGGAGCTGCCGGCGCGCGGGATGGTCAACGTCCACGCCTCGCTGCTGCCGAAGCTGCGGGGAGCTGCGCCGATCCAGCACGCCATCATCGAGGGCCTCGAGGAGACGGGCGTCTCGATCATGCAGCTCGACGAGGGTATGGACACAGGTCCCGTGTTGTTGCGGGTCCCGACGCCGATAGCCACCGACGAGACCGCCGGCGAACTCGAAGTGCGGCTTGCCGAACTCGGCGCGCTTGCTCTCGTGGAGGCACTCGCCATGTTGAGCGCCGACGCGATCGCGCCTGAAACCCAGGACCACGAGCACACCACCTACGCTCCCAAGATCACCCAGGAGATGGCCCGTATCCGCTGGGAAGAGCCCGCGGCCCGGATAGCGAGGCTCACTCTGGGTCTCGATCCGCGACCCGGCGCATGGACGGAACTGAACGGCCATCGTGTCAAGCTGTTCGGGCCGCACGCCGCGGGGTTCCCGACACGCGAGATCGCTCCGGGAGAGATTCTCGAGACCGAGCCCGCCGTCGTGGTCTCGACCGGGCGGGGTGCCCTCCAGTTCATCGACGTGCAGCCGGAGGGCAAACCCCGTATGGCCGCCGCCGAGTGGATTCGGGGACGCGGCGCCCGCCCCGGCGACCGCTTCGTGTGACATCCACCTTCCCCCGACTCCACGCCATCACCAATGACGAGGTGCTCGCCTCGCGGCGGTTTCTGGAACGCGCGCAGGCCATAGCCGCCGGACCGGAGGTCGCCATTCACTTGCGTGGCAGCGTGAGCGCGCGCGCGCTGCTCGAGCTGGCGGAAACGCTGCGTGAGCTGACGGCGGCGAACGGGAGCAAGCTCTTCGTCAATGACCGCGCCGACGTCGCCTGCATGATGGGCGCGGACGGCGTGCATCTCCCGGCGGCCGGTCTGTCGGTGAGCGCCGCCCGAACGGCGTTTCCGGCAGCGGGATGGATCGGGCGGTCGACACACTCGGTGAGATCCGTACGCGCCGCCCTGGCGGAGGGCGCGGACTACGTGATGCTCGGGCCGATCTGGGCCACCACATCACACCCCCACCCCGGGCGCCGGCACCTGGGACCCGACATCCTCGGGGAGACGACTCCCGCGCGGGTGATCGCGATTGGCGGTATCACGCCCGGACGGACCGCCCGGTGCGTTGCCGCCGGCGCGTACGGTGTCGCGGCGATCAGGGCCCTCTGGAGCGCGGCCGATCCGGCTGCGACGGTGCGCGAGTTCCTGCTATCTTTAGGGCGATGACCGGAGAGGCGATCAGCGTAATCGTGAATGGCGAGCCGCGGAAGCTCCCGCCCGACGTTTCGCTGCTGGAACTGCTGCGTCACCTGGAACTCGACCCGCGCGTGGTAGTAGTCGAACTGAACCGCGAGATCGTGAGACGGCCGGCGCTCGAGGGCACCACCGTACGCGACGGCGACCGGGTCGAGCTGGTGCATTTCGTGGGAGGCGGGTGAGATGACCTCAACGCTGTCGGCGACCGACTTCCTCACCGTCGGGGGACGGAGTTTCACGTCACGTCTCATCGTCGGAACAGGCAAGTACCCGGACAACGAGACGATGGTCCGCGCGCACGCGGCGTCCGGCGCCGAGGTGGTGACAGTGGCGGTCCGGCGCGTGGATCTCGACCGCAAAAACCGCGCAGGGATCCTGTATCACATCGACCCCGAGCGTTACTTCATGCTCGCCAACACGGCGGGGTGCTACACGGCGGAGGACGCCGTCCGCTATGCGCGCCTGGCGCGCGAGGCGGGGTTCAACGAGTTCATCAAGCTCGAGGTCATCGGAGACGAGGAAACCCTCTTCCCCGACGTGGCCGGGTTGCTCGCTGCCACCAAGACGCTGGTGGCGGAGGGGTTCCAGGTGATGGCCTATACCAACGAGGACCTCATCACCGCCCTCAGGCTCGAAGACGCGGGCGCGGCGGCGGTGATGCCGCTCGCGTCACCCATCGGCAGCGGGCTGGGACTGCTCAATCCGTATGCCATCCGTACGATCAAGCGACGGCTATCCGTTCCCGTGATCGTGGATGCCGGTGTCGGTACTGCATCGGATGCCTGCGTCACCATGGAGCAGGGCGTGGATGGCATCTTGATGAACACCGCGATCGCCACAGCGGACCGCCCGGTGGAAATGGCCCACGCCATGCAGCTCGCGGTGGAAGCCGGCCGCCGCGCCTACCTGGCTGGTCGGATGCCCAGACGCGAGATCGCTGTCCCGTCGAGCCCGACGCAGGGGATGCTGGATTAGCGGCCTGGACGCGAGACGGGCGGCGCTCGATATCCTGCGTGCCGTGCGCGACGGGCGCACCTTCGACGCCGCCTTGGAAGATGCAGCCGGCAGCCTGGAAGACGCCGACCGTCGCCTCGCGCACGAGATCGCGGCCGGGGTCCTCCGTTCCCGCAGCGAACTCGACGGTAGCCTGGCGCCCCTGGTGGAGCGTCCCTGGCGGCGCGTCGAGGACGACCTCAAAGACCTGCTCCGGATCGGGGCCTACCAGCTGCTACGGCTGAACCGGGTTCCGCCACACGGCGCCGTAGGCGCCACCGTAGAGGCTGCGAAGCTGGTGCGTGGCGAGAAGAGCGCCGGCTTCGTCAACGCTGTCCTGCGGCGGATGGCACGGGAGCTGGGCCGGGCTGACCGGCACGACGAGCCGGGCGAGCCGGCGACGGCGAGCGTGGCGGCGCTCGCGCAGCGTCACTCGCATCCCGAGTGGCTGGTCGCTCGCTGGGTGAGCCGCTTTGGCACGGCACGCACCGAGGCGCTGCTGATTCACAACAACCGCCGCCCGTACATCTTCCTCCAGGCGGCGCGGTGGACGCCGGAGCGCCTGCGGGAGGCACTGCGCGGCGCCGGCATCGCGGTGGAGGCAGCACCGCTGGAAGCGGGACTCGCCGTCCGGGGCGGCAGCGTGCGCGCGCTGCCCGGGTATGAGGAAGGCGGGTTCATCGTGCAGGATCCCGCGCAGGCCCTGGCCCTCCGGTTCGCCGATCTGCCGGCTGGGGCGCTGGTGTGGGACGCCTGTGCCGCCCCCGGCGGCAAAGCGGCCATCCTGGCGCGGCGCTGTCGCGTGGTGGCATCCGATCTGGGCCTGGACCGGCTGCGCCGGCTCGCCGACACCGTCAGGCGGGCGAGCCCGTCGGTCCGGGTGATGGCCGCCGACGCGTCCGCACCGCCCTTCGCCGCCGGCCGACTGGATGTTGTGCTCGTCGACGCGCCGTGCAGCGCGACGGGAACCATCGCGAAACACCCCGACGCCCGATGGCGGCTCAGGCCGGCGCAGATCACGCGCCTGGCCTCGCAACAGGAGGCGCTGCTCAGGGGCGTCGCGAACGTCGTGCGACCGGGGGGGCGTCTCGTGTACATGACCTGCTCTCTCGAGCGCGAGGAGAACGAGCTACAGGTGGAGACATTCCTCGAGATTCATCCTGCATTCCGCAGGGAATGCGAGGACCTGTTCGTCTTCCCGCCTGACGCCGGTACCGACGGCGCGTTCGCTGCGCGGCTGGTCCGCACGGGATGAGGGTTCGCCGCCGGTTCCGCCCGCGCACCGACTGGTCCGGCTGGAGCAGGCGCCTGGGCACGGTGCTGCGCGCCGCGACTTTCCAGCAGCACCGGTTTGCCCTGATCGCCACTATCGTCTTCACGAGCGCCGTCATCGCGGGCTACCTTATCGCCGCCTTGGTGTTGTTCCCGGCACCGATCTTCGCGACCAGCCGCAGCGTGCCGCGGGTGATCGGGATGGAGACCGTGGCGGCGCGCGAGGCGCTAGCCGGACTCGGGTTCACGCTCGTCGAGATCGACCGGATCACCCACCCGTCGGTCGAGAACGGCGGGGTGGTATGGCAGGATCCCCCACCGGGCATGGTGGTTCCTGAAGGTACGGAGGTCCGGGTCACGGTGAGCGCGGGCCCGCAGCGGATCCCGGTTCCGGACGTGGCCGGGTATGATGCGGCTATCGCCCGCACGCTGCTGGAGGCCGCTGGCCTCGCGGTCGGATCGGTCGTCCACACTCAGGCACCGACCCCGGCCGACGTTGCGGTGAATACCCGTCCGCCGGCAGGCGCGACGCTCTTGCCGGGTACGGCGGTGACCTTGGTGGTGAGCGTCGGCGCCGCGACGATCCACGTACCGGACCTCGTCGGGCTGACGGTCGACAGCGCGAGAATCGATCTGGAGGCCGCAGGACTCCAACTCGGGACCAACTTCGCGCAACGAAGCAACGTGGGAGAACCAGGAACGATCTTCTACCAGGATCCAGCGCCCGGCACGTTGAGCGCGCCGGGTACGACAGTGAACGTGCGCATCGTGCGGAGCCGGCAATGAACACCATACAGATTGCCCCGAGTATCCTCAGCGCCGATCTCGGCCGGCTCGCAGCGCAGGTGGAGCTGGTCGTCGCGGGCGGAGCCGACATGATCCACATCGACGTGATGGACGGTCGCTTCGTTCCGCCGATCACGTTCGGAACCAATGTTGTCACCGTGGCGCGCCGCGTAACCGATCTGCCGCTCGACGTCCATCTCATGGTCGCGGAACCGGAACGGTTCATCGAGCCGTTTGCCGATGCCGGGGCGGATATCTTCACGTTGCATATCGAGGCGACACACCACGTGCAGCGGCACCTCGCCGCGGTGAGGGAACGCGGAATGCGCGCGGGTATCGCCCTCAATCCGGGGACGCCCCTGCGAGACGTTGAGGAGGTCATCCGCGATATCGACCTGCTCCTGGTCATGTCGGTCAATCCCGGATTCGGCGGACAGGCGTACATTCCTGCATCGAGCGCGAAGATAGCGCGCGCGCGGGTTCTGCTGGACGATCTTGACTCGCCGGCACGGCTCGAGGTCGACGGAGGGATCTCCCGGGAGACCATTCCGTCGGCGCATAGGGCCGGTGCGGATACGTTCGTGGCCGGATCGGCGGTGTTCTCCGCTGCGGATCCGGCAGAAGAGGTACGTGAACTTCGCCGCCGTTGTGCGGTAACGGTATGACAATGAGAAACCGAGGACAGTGGATCGCCGTCGGCGTGATTCTCGGCGTGTTGAGCTTCGCCCTCTTCGCCGCGGTCTTGCTCACGCCCGAGATCAGGCGCGTCGATCCGGGGAGCGATGCCCCGGACTTTCATGCAGTCGACATCGCCACCGGGGATAGCGTGACGCTCGCGGACTTCAAAGGCGAGGTCGTGCTGCTCAATGTCTGGGCGACCTGGTGCGCGCCGTGCGAGGCGGAGATGCCGTCGATGCAGCGTCTCCACGATTCCCTGTCCACGCAGGGACTTCGGGTCGTCGCGGTGAGCGTCGATCAGGGCGACTCGTCCAGGGTACGGGAGTGGATTGACGAGCGCGGCCTCACGTTCACCGTACTGCACGATCCTTCGAGACGCATAGAGCAGGTGTATCAAACCACCGGGGTGCCTGAGAGCTGGGTAATCGATCGCCGCGGAATCATCGTGAAGAAGGAGATCGGGGCGACGGCGTGGGATCATCCCGCGAGGTACGCGTTGTTCCGGAGGTTGCTTGCAGCCAAGTAGGACGTTGTACGCCCGCCTGCGCGCCGCCGCGGTGAAGAACTGGCCCATCAAGGTCACTGCGCTGGTGCTGTCGGCTGTGTTGTGGGCGGCCGTGGCCGCGGAGGAGCCGACCACCCGGTTGGTTCCGGTCGATCTGTCTATCGATGCGCCGCCCGGTCGAACGATCACTGGACCGCTACCCGCGGTTCAGGCCATCTATTCGGGTGCGGCACGCGAACTCATCAAGCTGGTCAATTCGCCGCCCGTGATCCGGAAGGCCGTGCCCGACACGTTGAGCGGGAACGAATACAGGGTCGAGCTGTCGGTAGAGGATCTGTTGATAGGCGGCGACGTCGACGCGCACCCGCAGGCAGTGCAGCCCCGCATCCTCGTGATCTCGCTCAACGACGTCACACGCAAGAGCGTCCGAGTCGCGCCGCGCGTGCGCATCGTTCCCGACGCCGGCTACGCGCTCGTAGGCGGAATCGCCATCGTGCCAAGCCGGGTTACCGTCCTCGGCCCCGAGTCGGCTGTTCAGTCGATATCGAGCGTACCCACAGTGTGGTTGGAGCTGCGGCGCGTCACGTCACCCGTGCGGCGCATGGTGCGGCTCGACACCACGGTACTCGGCGGTACGCGGGTGATACCCCGAGAGGTGGAGATCTCGGCCGAGGTGGCGTTCATCGCCGAACGCGTGCTCGTGGGCGTCCCGATTGCCATCCAGCCCGATGACGCGGAGTGGATCGCCGACCCTCCGGCCGTCATCGTCACCGTACGCGGACCGAGCACGCGCCTGGTTCACCTCACGCGCGACTCGGTGAGCGTCATCGCCTCCCTACAGAGCGGCGCGGGGCCGGACACGGTAGCGCTCGAGGTCGTACCTCCGCCTGGCATCACCGCCGTCGCCACCCCGGACAGCACCGTCCTGACAAGGCTGGTGCGTGGCTGAGGTCGTCCTCGGGATCGAGACATCCTGCGACGAGACCTCCGCCGCAGTGCTGGTCGGTGACGGCGACCGGCCCGAGCTGGCCAGCCTGGTCATCCTTTCGCAGGACATCCACGCCGTCTTCGGCGGGGTCGTGCCCGAACTGGCCAGCCGCGCACATCTGCGCGCACTCGACCCCGTGGTACAAAGTGCACTCGAGCAGGCCGGAGTACCGCTCGACGCCGTCGACGCCATCGCCGTGACGGAAGGCCCGGGGCTCATCGGGGCGCTGATCGTGGGTGTCTGCTACGCAAAGGCGTTGGCGGACGCGTTGCATATCCCGGTGATTGGCGTGCATCACCTGGAAGGTCATCTCTTTGCACCGGCGCTCGAGAATCCCGACCTGGAACCGCCGTTCGTCGCCCTGCTGGTCTCGGGCGGGCACACGCTGCTGCTGGACGTGCCGGCCTGGGGCCGGTACCGCTTGTTGGGTGAGACGCGCGACGACGCGGCGGGGGAAGCGTTCGACAAAGTCGCCACCCTACTCGGGCTTGGCTACCCGGGCGGCCCGGAGATCGAGCGCCTCGCCGAGAGCGGGACCGACCGGTTCGCCTTCCCGCGACCGATGCTTCACGCCGGCTGCGATTTCTCGTTCAGCGGCCTCAAGACCGCGGTACTCTACGCCGTGCGCGCCTCGGACGATATCGCTCGGGATCGGCCGGATCTGGCGGCTTCGTTTCAAGAAGCCGTGATCGACGTCCTAGTGCAGAAGACGGCACGGGCCGTCGAGAGCACGGGACGGCGTAGCGTCATTCTGGGAGGCGGCGTCGCGTGCAACCGGACGCTCGCGAAGCGCCTGGCACGGCACCTCGCCGGGACCGCTCACGTGACCGTCGCGCGCCCGCGGCTCAACCTGGACAACGCCGCGATGATCGCCCGAGCCGGCTGGTTCCACCTCCAACGCGGCGAGAGATCGGACCGCACACTCGAGGCGAGCGCGACACTCCCTCTGCCGGGTATCGAGCCCGATCCCGCTGCATCCACGCCGGTCACCAGATCGTCATGACTGTATATCCACTCAGCTTCAACATCCTCGGGCTACCGATCACCGGCTTCGGCATCATGATGATGGTGGCGTTCCTCGTCTCCGGCTGGGTGATGCAGCGGGAGCTTACACGCCGCGGCCTGAACGGCGACTACGCCGCCGACATCGTGGTCGGCAGTGTGATCGGCGGCATTCTCGGCGCCAAGCTGTGGTATGTCGCGTTGCAGGGCGACACCGGCGCGCTCCTTTCGCGCGGTGGGCTCGTCTGGTACGGCGGATTCATCGGTGGCGCGGCCGCCGTGCTGTTGCAGGGATGGTGGAAACGAATACCGACCCGGTTCACTCTGGAGCTGGCCGCGCCAGGGCTTGCGCTGGGCCACGGTCTCGGCAGGGTCGGGTGTTTCCTGGTGCAGGACGACTACGGGATCCCGACCGACCTGCCCTGGGGCATGCGGTTCCCCGAAGGGCTCCCGCCCACGACCGGACAGGAACTGGCGCGTCTTGGAGTCGCGCTCCCGCCCGACACATCACCGTTCGAGGTGCTCGCGGTCCATCCGACCCAGCTGTACGAAGTGACCGCCCTGCTCCTCATGTTCTGGCTGCTCTGGCGCATCCGGAGACACGGGCACGCGCTCGGCTGGCTCTTCGGCATGTACCTCGTGTTCGTCGGCATCGAGCGCTTTCTCATCGAGTTCGTGCGCGCGAAAGACGACCGGTTGCTGGGCGGTTACACGCTCGCGCAGGCGGCGAGCGTGGGGGCGGTGCTGCTCGGAGTGATCCTGATAAGCCGCTGGTGGAAATCGGACGGGGTCAGCGTCCGTCCCGAGAGAGCGCTGAAGCCGCGGGCCGCGGACTGAAGAAGATCCACACCAGAGCCGCGAGGAACGCCGCCGCCAGCAGGAACTGAGCGGCCAGCGTCTGGACGGTTGGAAAGACCCCGAGGGCCGGCACCGGCGGCAGGTGCCCGAACGGGGTAGCGGGAATCCATCCCGCCGCCTGTAGTTCCGCGACTCCCTGACCCGCGAAACTCACCGCCATCACCGTGAGCAACATGCCCGTGACCGCAAAGAACGGTTTGAGCGGGATACGCACACCGTAGCGCAGGATCGCGACGTAGAGGAGCACAAGCGCGGCGCTCCCGACCAGCAATCCTGCCAGCACGCCGGCGCTGCCGGCGGCGCCGTCCGCGGTGCCGAAGAGCGCACCGTAGAACAACACCGTCTCGACCCCCTCACGGTACACTGCAAGAAACGCCACACCGGCAAGCGCATACTTGCCGCGACTCGTCAGCGCCTGCCGTATCTTCGACCCGACGAAGGCCTTCCATTTGTCGGCCTCGATCTTCGATACCATCCACGACGCGACCGAGAAGAGAACCACCGAGGCAAGCAGCATCGTGAGTCCCTCGAGCGCCTCCCGCTCGGCGGCCGTCACGGACACGACCGTGGCGAACAACACCGCCGTCGCCAGACTCGCCACTATGGCGGCGCCCGCCCCGAGTCCCACCTCGTGCGTCCGTTCCCGGGCTCCTGCCTTGGCGAGAAAGGCGATCAGCGCGCCGATGATTACGATGGCCTCGATGCCTTCACGCAGGATGATGATGAGCGATTGCCCGAACAGGACAGCCGGTGACGACGATTCGGCCACGACCCCGACCGCCACCTCGAGCGCCTCACGCACCGCGCTATGTGCCCGGATGACACCGTCAAGCTCGCCGCGCGCGATAGCGGTCCGGAGGTTCACGAACGCCGTTTCTACCTTGCGGACCGCGCCCGGACTCTTGGCACCGATAGCGCTCTCGACGCGCTCGAAGACGAGGTACGCCGCGAGCGCGCGCGACAGGGCGGCCTCACGGTCACCGGCGTGGGCCAGCCGCACCGCGTGGGCGACGCCGTCGTCGACCTGCCGCGCGACCCGCAGCGCGGCGAGCCGCCGGTTGGATCCGAGCGCTTCCTTCGCGGATGCCGTCCGGGCGAACGCAACGGCGTCGGGCGAGGCCGGGGGGGGGGACCTGGAGGAGGCGCCGATCAACGCAGAGAGCGAATCGTCGCTCATTGCCGCCGTCTCCGAGAAACCGCTCAGGAGCACGTCGCAGGTGGGACAGTTGGCCGCGACCCAAGCGCTGCCGCGCGCGCGCGCTGCATCCCCATACCGGAGACCGGAGGTGTATAGCGCGAGTGCCCAGCGCTGCCGAACGGACAGGCCGTCCTCGAAAGACGCCATGTCGGTGCCGGCGACGCCGACCGTGATCTTGCGGAAGAAGTCGAGCGGGCTGGATCCGTGCAGGCCCGCCCGATCGGTTAGGTCGGCCGGTGCCGGATACAGCTCGGAGGCCCGGGGGCCGTCACCCGCGCCCACGTCTCCGTGACATTTCACGCAGTTTGCGGCATAGAGGCGCGCCCCCGCCGCGAGCGACGGCGCCTCCTGCGGCAGCGGGTCGAGCACGATGCCGAGCGCCTCGGCAATGGCGCGCCGCAGCTCATCCACCCTCGTTCCCAACGCCTCCGCCGGCTCGAGGGCACGGACGCCGGCGATGAGCGCCTCGAGCAACGGCTCGGCCCGAACGCGGGCCGGTTCGGGGAGCGTGGCGGCGAGATCCCGGGCCTCATCGAGGAAGAGAACCGCCTCGTTGAGCTCATCCTGCGACACGACCCGCCCGCCGGTCACCCCCAGCGCATACTCGTCAACCGCGATTGTCGCTATCATGGCCACACGCCGCCCCAGGCCGGACGGGTCGTCCTGGCCCTGAAGCACCGCGGGCATGGCCAGCAGAACCGACCAGACCGGGAGTGCGGCAACCCAACGACAGCAAATGAGACTCATTCTCAATTGAGGTGACCACGAATACTAGAGAGGGTCGCCCACGGGCGCAACAGAGGCGCCGCCGGCGCCTCTGATGGGTGATACGGCCCGCTTCGGGTGGGCTACGGAACAGCCGTGGCGGGCCACACCTGCCTGCACGCCACCGTCCTGAACGACCCTGAAATCCCGGTGAGGAAGGCTGCGCTAGCCCAGCACCGCCATCGCCGCCGCCAGGTCGTCGGTATGCGTGAGCGAGAGGAGCACTTCGGCTACCCCCATCTGCGCAAGCCGACGCTCGGCACGGCCGCTCAGTCGCACACCGGGCCGGCCGTGTGGGTCCCGCACGACCTCGATCTCGCGCCACCCGATGGCGCGTGCATCGTCTGTTCCCTGCAGCGCCTTGTAGACGGCCTCTTTGGCGGCGATGCGCGCGGCGACATGACGCGCCGGCACCGCCTGTCCCTCGCAGTAGGCACGCTCGGCGGGAGTGAGCAGGCGGGCGAGCGCCCGATCGCCGTGCCGGTCCAGCATGCGCCGAATGCGCTCCACCGCCACCAGGTCGATCCCTACAGCGCGCGGGCTCATTGTGCGCGCGCCACGAAGATGCGCCTCCGTAACGTCTCGGCGGGAAGCTGTAGCACGGCCACGTAAGCACCGTTGCTCACCGGGTTGCCGTTGCGGTTCCGGAGGTCCCACTCCAACTGCCCGATCTGCGCATCCAACGTCTGGCGGAAGACCAGCTCGCTGGCGAAGGTGAACACGCTGAGCGTTGCCTCGCCGGCGGTCGGCGACCAGCTGAAGAACAGCCGGCCGAATCGCACCGGGTTCTCGGAAAGCGTGATGGTCCCGCCCGGCGCCACGTATGGAGGCGCCCGCCGCGTGCCGAGGAGCTGCACGGCGTCGATCCACCAGGGGAACTCGACCGCGGCAAACCGCACGCGCAGCTGCTCCAACCCGTCCGGGAGGGCCAGGCTGATTGGATACCACTCCGTCGCCGCGCCCGCCACCACGGATAGCACCGTCCAGGTCGCCCCGTCATCCGTCGACAGCTCCACGCTGCCGAGGCGTGCCGGCTGGAACAGTGACCCGCCGTGCCTGGTCCAAAAGACGAGTTGCGGCCGGTCTATGTCGTCGAGTCTGAATGCCGGTGACCACAGCGTGTCGTTCCGCGCTGCCCAGGCGAATCGGCCCTCGCGCGACCGTATCGAGTCACGGACCCACCCGGTCCACCCATCGAGCGTGTCTTCGGCACCCGCCGATTCCAGGATCGAGAGCCGCAGCCCCAATCCCGGAACCTCGATCTCGGTATCGGGACCGATGTCAGGCGCTTCACGCCTCCAGCGCCAGCGCCACGTTCCCCGATCGAGCGAGTCCGCGCTCAAGGCCAACATCGTCTCGCCGGCACCGCGACGCAGCACGACCGGGAGGGTCGCCGATCCGGGTGGGCCGATCACGCGGATTTCTGGCCAGGCCGATTCGACGAACGCGCCGGCGGGCGAGTTGCCGGCCGGGTCGCGGGCCCGATCGAGATCGCCGGCGGCGGACAGGACGGCGAGCGCGAACGGCAGGTTGTCGCTCACCACCTGAGCGATCGCTGCCGAATCGTCGGGGAACTCGAACCCGTACCACTCGCCGGCCACACAGCAACCCGCCGTGAGTTCGACCGTGAAAGCGACGGTCCCGTGCGCGCGGTACGCCCACTCGGTGTACTCACCGTTGGTGGGATAGAGCTGCCAACCCGGTCCCGGGTGATACGCCGGCCGTGCCGTTTCCAACAACCCGTCCCGGATCGCCGGGGCGAGCGGAGTGCCCGCCAACGCACGAAAGATCGGCGCGTCGGGCGCCAAGGCGCCGGAAGCGAATCCATACGGATGCAGTATCAGGTTCGTAAAGCTGTGGTATGAGATCGCAACCGCCGGCGGATGGGCCGCATGGAACGCCATCAGTGCCGCGACCTCCGGCTCGGATCCGGGCGCGGCCCCGCGAAACGTCTCCGCGGCCGTCTGCCCGCTCGACCCGAGATCGTCATATCTCCAGAAACCGGGGTAGTTGCGGTTGAGATCGACACCGACCGAGCCGTCGCCGTTGGGCCGGCGGTTCTTGCGCCAGAGACGCTCCACCTCGAAGCTGAACTGATATCCGTCAGGATTCAGCACCGGTACCACCCACACATCCCGCGCAGCAAGCAGCGCCGCACCGTTTGGCGTCAGCGCCAACGAGTCGGCCAGGTAGGTGATGAGCCGCATCGCGAACTCGGTGGAGATCCACTCGCGCGCATGATGAGTCGCGACATACAGTACGTTGGGGCGCTCGAAGGCATCGTCGGGCTCGCCGATCTTCACGCCGTGGATCGGACGCCCTTCGAACGAGAACCCGATCGTGTCGAGGACGATCCGTGGGTTGGCCGTCGCCAGGCTGTCGAGCACGGTGGCGATCGTCGTGACATCTTTGAAGTTGGCGGGAACCGCCGGGCGGGGCGCGGCGAGTGGGGCGAGACGGACCTCGAGCCCCACCGCGCCGAGCGCGAGTCGCTGAGCCGGGCTCGTCACGACGAGCGCGTAGTCGATGCCGTTCACCGTCACCACGCCGGCCACCTCGTAGCCGGCACGCGCGAGTTGGGCGAAGGTCCCCACAGAATCGACGCGCACGCGTGTGAGGGCGAGCTCCTGCGCTGAAGCGGGACGCAGGCCGAACGCCGACAGCACGACCACGAGACGCATCGCCGCGCTCTTGGGATTCACGAGAGCGCCTGCCAGATCCATTCCAGCCACGCGGGCGGCGCCAGGTAACCACCCAGCACCAAGCCGAGCCAAGTCGCCAGCGCGAGGGCCGGGATGCCTACCACCACGACCGGCCACATCGGCTTGCGCCAGCGCGAAACCCGCTCGGCGAGCTCCTCCCACTCACGCAGCTCGCGCTCGACCTCCTCCTCGAGGAGGATCCAGGCCTCTTCCAGACGGCGCGCGGCTACGGAGAGGGCCTGCTGCCACTCTTCGAGCGCACCACGCTCCCGCACCGTCGCGTCGAGCACCCGTCCGGCGTTGACCTCCAGAGCATCGAGGGCGGGCACCAACCGGGCACCGGCAGCCCCGAGTCGGCCCGCGAGCGCTCGTGTCTCGGGGCCGTCGGGCAGGAGGTGCCGCCAGAGCCGGCGTGGCATCCGCACGGCGAAAGCTTCGGCTTCCAGCCGGCCATTGATGCGTTGCACCAGCTTGTCCGTTACCGCCGCTACCATCTCGTCCCAGGCGTCGAGCCAGACCTGGGAGCACAGCGCCGCCAGCGCGGCACCGCGCTCTTCGTTCGATGCCAGACGCCGCGCCTCACCGGCCGCGTCCATCAGTTTGGTGACGAGCTGCACACGGCACGCGTCCATGTCCAACCCGCCGGCCACATGTCGGGTACCCGTCACCAGCTTGCCGAAAGAGGGGCCCAGCTCAAGAACCCGCAGCGGAATCAGCAGCTTCGGACTGGTCATGCGTAGATCGCTGCGAGCACCCGCTCCGTCTCCGCGAGATCGGGGAAGGCCTCGAATCCGCCGGCCATGCGAAGCTCGTCCGTCGTGAAACGACCGGTCGCGACACCGATGGCCCGGACGCCCAGAGTACTCCCGCAGGTCATGTCGGCGGGCGTATCCCCGATGATGATGACCTCCGCACCGACTGGCACTCGACCCATCAGCCGCCGTGCCCGCGCGGCGGCGATTGGCGGGAGTCGGGCGCGGTCGTGATGGTCCGACCCGAAGGCGCCGATCCGGAACCGGTCCGGTGAGAGCCCAGCCGCATCCAGCTTCATGCGCGCCCCTTGGGCGAGGTTCCCGGTCAGCAGCCCCAACAACGTGTCGCCGCGCGCCTCCAGACGATCCAACAGTACCCGCACGCCGGGGTACACCGTCGGCCGACGGGTGCCGGTGGCGAACTCGCGCTCCAGCAACCTGAGATAGCGGTCGCACACGGCGGAGATGACGGCATCGCTATTCGGCTCTGGATGCCGTGCCGCTACCAGCAGCTCGCGGATGATCTGTGGGTCCGTTTTTCCGTCGAATCGCACGCCGTCGATTGGTCCGTCGGCTCCGAGTTCCGGAAGGAGCGCCGCGCGAATCGCGCGCCGCCCCGCACCGGCGGTGTGAAGCAGTGTCCCGTCGACGTCGAAGAGAACCAGTTTGTCCATATACGGAAGCAAAGATACACGCACACAGGGCAGGCCGAGGCAGTCGATCGCACCGCGCCCTCACCAGCTCGCTATCATTGAATCATTTACGGCGGATCGACGGCAGAGCAGACCGGGTATGCGCCCTTCCCGACTTCGCGTGCTCCTGGCATGCCGGGGCGAACCGCGGCACAGTTCATGTTGCCAAAGGAGCCCGTCCGGTTCGCGGCCAGCAGCTTGGCGAAGTCCCGGTCGTCGTCCAGGATGTAGATTTTCGGGATGAACCCACGTAATAGTTGTGGACGAACATTCTAGCGGCAAGCCCTGAAGGGAGGAGCGGCGGCGCGTGGCGGATGCCTTGCGAGTCGTGGTCATCGACGATGACCGCGACCTTCGCGAATTGATCAAGATCACCCTGGAGTTCACCGCGGGCTGGGAGGTCGTCACGGCGGCCAACGGCCGGGAGGGGATCGAGGCGGTTCGCGAGCGCGCTCCCGACGTGGTCGTGGTCGATCTAATGATGCCCGAGATGGACGGGTATGCAGTCTGTCGCTCCCTGAAGCAGGATCCGGCGACGGCGGCAATCCCGCTGGTGCTGCTGACCGCTCGCAAGGAGCTTGACGAGCGGCAGCTCGGAGCCGCAGGTGCCAGCGGCGTAGTGTTCAAGCCGTTCGAGCCGGAGGAGCTGGCCTCCCAGATCCGCCGGCTGTGTGAGAGTGACGAGCATGCCTGAGCCACCGGCCGCAGCCACGGCGGAAGTGTCTGCCGCGGCCGCGCGGGTTCGACGCCCGCGACTGGCGGCGCAACGTTACGCGGCCGAGGTCGAGGGCAGGAGTCCGCCGTGAATCAGGGGCCGGGACCGACGGGATGGTCAGCCGCGCGCCTCGCCGTCGTTGGCGAGCTCGCTTCGCTCATTAACACCACTTACGACCTCCACGAGATATTCCGTGCGGCGATTGTCAAGCTGCGCGGCGTGTTGGCGTTCCGACGCGCGAGTGTGCTGCTTGTCACAGATGACCGGACGCACTACTACCTGCACACGCTGTACGACGCCGCAGTGGCCGGCTTCGTTCACAAGGAGGGTACGTTCCCGCTCGATCAAGGTCTCCCCGGTCAAGCGATTCGAACAGGGAAGGCGATGCGCATCGATGACTTTCGCGGGACCGAGGGCATTCGGGCGGAGGGAGAGGGGAACGTGTCTGCGCTCATCGTCCCGCTCCGCCTCGATGGGACAGTCATCGGTACGTTGAATTTTGGGGCGGGTGAATCCAGCCACTACGGAGACGCGGACCTGGAACTCGCAGTCCTCCTCGCACAGCAGGTCGAGACGTCGCTCCATTACTCGAAGCTGTTCGCCACCATCGAGCATCAGCGCGACGCTCTGGCCGAGGAACATGCGAAGGTTCAATCGGAGCACAGCCGGCTCGAGGCGCTGATCGAAGCGAGCGATGCCGCGATTCTCATGGTGACCGACGGCAAGGTCGCGCACGCTAACCGCGCGATGGCCGAGTTCCTGGGGATTCCCTGGGAGGTCGTGGTCGGTGCGCCGGTCGAGCGCATCCATCGGGCGCTCGCCCGCTCGCTGGCGAACCCCGAGGCTCTCACCGCTCAGATCTTGGCGCTTCAGCCCGGGGGCGAACCACTGCGCGACCGGGTCGAGCTCGTCTTCCCGCGTCGGCTCACCTGTCAGCGCACGGTGACCGCGGTGCTGGATGCGGAGGGGAACGTGCTCGGCCATCTGGTACTCTATCGCGACGTGACGCGCGAAGCGGAGGCGGAAGCTGCGAAGAGTGAGTTCGTCTCCATCGTCAGCCACGAGCTTCGTACCCCCCTGACCTCCGTCAAAACCTCTCTCACGCTGCTGATGAAGGGGGCGGCTGGCGCGGTCACCGATAAGATGCAGGAGTTCCTCGAAATCGCGCTGCGGAACCTCGAGCGGCTCATTCGACTGGTCGATGACCTGCTCGACCTCTCGAAGATCCAGAGCGGCCGCATCGCGATCGACCTGGTGCCGGTCGCTGTGAAGGAGGCGGCGGGCCGGGCGCTCGAGGCGGTACACGGCTTTGCCCAGGAGCGCGAGGTGAGGCTCGAGTGCGGGGCGTCAGACGATGCAACGCTGGTGCTGGCCGATGCCGATCGCCTGGAGCAGGTGATCGTCAATCTCCTGTCCAATGCCGTAAAGTTCTCACCGCCCGGAGGACGGGTGGCCCTCCGCTGGTGGGCGGATGGTGAGTGCGCCGTCCTCGAGATCTCCGACGAGGGGCCTGGAATACCAGCGGATCAGCTCAGGACGATCTTCGAGAAGTTCCGGCAACTCGAGCGAGCATCCACACGCATGCACGGTGGCGCAGGGCTGGGTCTAGCCATTAGCCGGACCATCGTTGAGCATTTCGGCGGCGATCTGTGGGTAGAGAGCGAAGAGGGTCACGGGTCGCGGTTCTACGTCCGGCTGAAGCTCACCGAGGAGACGCGGCCGTCCCGCGAGCCGGTGAGCGAGGTCGCAGCAGGTCCGCGGCACGTGCTAGTGGTAGAGAAAGATCCTGACGCGCTGCGCCTGTTCCAGGCGCAATTCGAGCATGAGGGCTGGCAGGTCGTCGCGAGGTCGGAAGGCGCCGAGGCCTTGCGCCACGTCGGGCGCGGATTCCCCGACCTCATCGCCGTAGGGATGGAACTCGTCGACATGCACGGGCTGGAGTTCCTCCAGCGCCTCCGCCAGGTCCCCGCGAGCGTCGACACCCCGACGCTGCTGGTCGGCCCGGGCGGTGACTCGGCGCAGGCGGTCGCCTACGGGGCCGACGGCTGGGTGGAGGGCGATGCCGAGGCCCTCGTGGAGGAAGCGAAGCGGCTCGTTGCGGCGCCGCGCCGGCCGATCGTGCTCGTGATCGAGGACGATCCGGCGGTGCGGGGGGCGCTGGCGCGCATTCTGAGGCACGCCAGGTACGCCTGCCTCGAGGCAGCGAGCGGGGACACGGGTCTCGCCCTGGCGCGCGAGCGTCCACCCGATCTGGTCATGACCGACTGGCAGATCCCGGGGATGGACGGGCCGGCCCTGCTGCGCGCGATGCGCGGCGATGCCAGGCTGGCCAAGATCCCCGTGATCGTGGTGACCGGGCACGCCGAGCCCAGGGTCGCCGAAACGGCCGCCTCGCTTGGCGCCAGTCTCATCACGAAGCCGTTCGACGCGGTCGAGGTCATCCGTGAGGTCGAACGGCTCATGAGTCCCGAGCGCGTCGGGGTCGAGCCGAACGAGAGCGCCGGGTGAGCCTCCTCGCGGAGCTTTTTCAGGCGCCGGTCGAAGCGTCGGCCTTCGTTTTCGATTGAAGATCCCGGGCGCGTACTTTTGAATGGATGCCTGACGTTCGTGCG
>JADFNB010000014.1:5000-80444 GCA_022563595.1 Gemmatimonadota bacterium | reverse complement strand
TCCGACGCTCATTCGCCGGGTAAACTTGGCCGGGAGCTAACGGTATTCTCCGGTGCCATGACCTATGGAGGTCTGGCTGAGGCTTTGGCCAAGGGGCACGTCGCCCACACCGTGGAGTTCCGCGACCTTGTGGCCCGGATCTTGGGAGCGCTCCCCCGAGATCAGCGGGAAGTGTTGCTGCTGCATCGATATCATGGCTTCTCGTATGCGGAGATTGCCGAGATGACCGGAAGTACGGAGACTGCCGTTAAGCAGAAGGCGTACCGGGCGCTGATACACCTCCGGCGGGGCTCGGGCCCGCCGGTTCGGTGATGGTGTGCTACCCTGGGTTCGCGCTGGACGTACTTGTGGACGAGACCAACGGCATGATATCCTGCAGTAAGGGCGCTTTATGAATGGCACCGACTGCGAGTTGGCACGGCGATCCCTGATCGATCTGCTCGACGGCGCGCTGTCAGGCGACCGGGAGAGCGTGGCGCGCGCCCACCTCGCGCAGTGCGGCACTTGCGCGAGCGAGTTCCGACGCCTCGAGGAAGCCTGGAATGCGCTCCCTCCCGCCGAGTCCGTAACGCCACCCCGTGACGCGGGTGAGCGAGTCCGCAGCTATGCCCGTTACGCGCTGGGCGCTGATGGGATGCCGCCGCGCCGTGTCTCACGAAGGCAATGGGTGGCCGCTGGTGGCGTCGGGATAGCGCTAGCGGCGGTGGCCGTCGCCATGGTGCTGCGGGCGCCGGAAGTCAAGCGGGTGATCCCCGGAGCAGCAGCGCCGGCTTTCGAGGCGGTCGACGTGGTCAGTGGCGCGCAGCGCTCGCTGGCGGACTATGAGGGAGAGATCATCCTCCTCAACATCTGGGCGACGTGGTGCCGACCGTGCGAGGATGAATTGCCCTCGATGGAACGCTTGTACCGCGAGCTGGGGCCGGAAGGGCTGCGCGTGGTGGCGGTGAGCGTCGACCGGGAGAGTCGACACAAGGTCCAGGAATGGGTGGAACAGCTGGGCCTCACCTTCACGATCCTGCAAGACAGGAGCGGTCGCATTGAGGAACTCTATCAGACAACCGGCGTGCCGGAGAGCTTCGTGATCGACCAAAACGGCGTGATACTCAAACGCGAAATCGGGCCGCGCGAGTGGGACAGTGCCGTACAATCCGGGCTGCTGCGTCGTCTTCTAGGTCTGGATCCCGGTGAGTGAACTTGCTGCCGGCAACATCTGGTTTCCGTCCCGTGAACAGCAGCGCCGCACAGCCTACCTCTAGTTTGTCCGAGTTCCACTGGGTGTTGACAGTGCTGCCTCCTCTGTGGCCTCCGCATCAGCGAGCTCCAATGACCGTACCTGTTGCCCCCGCCGGTTTCTCGCACAGCGACCGGCAATACATCTCCACCACTTGATGGGCGCCGACCGGTGCGCCAGGATGAGGAGAACCGCTCACCGGGGGATCGATGGGACCGTTCGAGTACATCACTTTTGACTGCTACGGTACGTTGATCGACTGGCGCACGGGCATCATCGAGGCGGTGCTCGGTGCCGCGCTGGAAGACGGCGTCAAGCTGGACGCCGGGCAGGTGCTGGCCCTACACCATCGACTGGAACCCGACATCCAGCGCGGGGCCTTCCGTTCGTATCGCGAGGTGCTCGAAGGTGTGGCCAGGGGGATCGCACGAGAGGTCGGATGGCCGCTCAAGGCAGGGGGAGAGGCGTACCTGCCCGACAGCGTGCCGACCTGGCGACCGTTCGAGGATACCAATCGCGCCCTCACAGCGCTAGCCGATGCCGGGTACAGGCTCGGTCTCCTCTCCAACGTCGACGATGACCTGCTCTCGGGCACGCTGCGCCAGTTGGCGGTGGAGTTCGATCTCCTGATCACGGCTCAGCAGGTGCGGTCGTACAAGCCGGCGCACGACCACTTCCTGAGGGCACGGGAGCAGATTGGTGACGCGCCGTGGCTGCACGTGGCGCAGAGCTATTTCCACGATATCGAACCGGCCACTACACTCGGCATCGCGAGTGTCTGGGTCAATCGGCTCGGCGAGGCGCCGGGTGGCGAGGCGCGGCCGACCGCCGAGACGGCGAGCCTGGACGGGTTGCTCGACGTCCTGAACGTGATACGTTCGTAGGCCAATCCAGGGGAGGGACCATGCGTTGGTGGGTCAAAGGGTTGCTCGTCGAGAACTGCAACTGCCAGATCGTCTGTCCCGGGCACGTGCACTTCGATCAGCTGTGTACTCACGATCGGCGTCTGGGGTATCACGCTCATCGCGGCTGGAGGATGGTAGGCGAAGCGCGAGGGAGCCTATGAGAGACTGCGCGGCGATTGGCATGGCGGTATTCCTCTTGAGCTGCGGCGACAACCCCGCCGGGTCGGGCGGGCCCGGCAGCGTGGAGATCGTCTACGAGGCGGCCACTGCACTCGATACGGCGGTGGCGGCGCGGTTCCCTGGGTGCGTCCAAGGGGTCGGCCAGACACACGTGCATCCGAGCTGGCGCGGATTCCAGCGTTTCACCATGACGGCGGTGGGGACGGACCTGTGGGAGATCAACTTCGATGACGCGCCGGTCGGTACCGAGTTGCGTATCCGCGTCAGCGATCCCAACGTGTGTGCGCAGAATCCGACTGGTGCCAGCACGAACGGGGTGCGAGCGAACGGCCAGCTGCTCAGCCGCATCGTGGATACACCAGGGAGCGGTGTGGAGCCGGGCCTGGCGTTCGTGCTCTCCGGCGACGGAACCGTGATTCCCTGAGCATGACCAACTCCGATCTGCATTACTGCGATGGACTCGAGGGGACGGCAGTGAGGCCGCAGCCTGGTTAGTATCAGGTGATCATGCGACACCGACGTCTCGTCATCCCACTCCTGAACCGCCAGCTTGGTGCGGTGGTCGCACTCGTGATGGTCACCGCGTGTAGCGGCGAGCCCGGTGCCGGCCCATCGCACGTGGGTGGCGTAGTGATCTACCGGCAGGATGTGTCGCTGCCGCAGGATGCCCGCCTGGTGATCATCCTGGCGGATGTCACCGAGCCGGTTCCGCGGACACTGGTGGAGGACACGACGGACGAGCTGGGGTCCGTGCCGATCCCGTTCGAGCTCAACTACGATACCGCCGCGATCGACCCCAACCGGCTCTACGCGGTGGCCGCGCGAATCGTGCGCGGTACGGACCTGCTCTTCATGAGCGTGAAGAGCAAGCAGGTGATCACGCAGGGGAATCCAACCCGGATCCAACTCGAGGTCGTTCCGTCCGGTGCGATGGGACCGTTGCCGCCACGCGCCGCGGAGATAGCCGCCAGACTGTCCGACTACGAGCGGGTAGACGGGACGTGGCAGGAAGGTGATGCCGGCTCCATGATCAGCGCCTACTTCGAGAACGGCATGCTACGCTACCTCGAGGAGCGCATGACGATCGGCGAGTATGGGTCCGCGGCGAACGCGTATTTCTTCGATGAGGATGCGCTGTTCTATGTCGAGACGCTGAAACGCCTCGCGGAACGCAGCCGGAGCAGCCCGGACGAGCGTGAGGAGATCGCGTTCCGTTTGCTGTTCGGGCCGGATGGAACGCTGCTCGAATCGCTGAAGTGGGTGGACGGTGAGCCTGCCGAGTTGGACGATCAGGAGCTGCGTTCGACGCTGCGGCATGCGGCCGTAGTGCGGGAAGCGGCGTTGCAACTCGCGGCTGGCGAGCCAGAGGGCTGAGCCTGGCCGGGACCGGCCCTGGATCGACCGATTCCGGTTGCCGTTTGCCGCCGCTCGGGCCGTGATCCTCACGATCTACTACGTGGAGCAATACGGCATCGCGCTCTCGGTATCCGGTCAGGCTACCTGAGCGAAGCTGGTGGCAGACGTATCGCGGCGCCTGGTCGGTGGCACGTTATCTTGGACATGCATGCACAGTTCATGGAGCACGAACGCCCGGGTGACCGGTGCATCGCGTGGGATCGGGCCGGACATGGGACACGCTCTCGCCACGCACCGTTGTGTGGCGCTGACTGTCGCCGTCCTCGCCGTCCCGAGCGTGCCGCTCGCGGCACAGTCCGACTCGCTCCCGCCGGGAGTTAGTCTCGAGATGGTTCGGGAGGGTGCGGAGATCTTCGCGCGTGCGAGAAACTGCTGGTCGTGCCACGGGGAAGACGCTAAGGGGTCCCACGGCATCGGTCCCGACCTCACCGACGGCGAGTGGTGGCACAGCGACGGGTCGTACGAGGCGATCATCCGGCAGATCCTGGGTGGTGTACCCACCGCCCGAGTCCGTAACCGGTTCAAGGCTAGGATGCCGCCCCGTGGCGGCAGCGATATCACGCTGCGGCAGGTGCGGGCGGTCGCCGCGTACGTGTGGAGCCTGCGGAACGGCGCGCCGTGAGATTCGCGAGCACCGGCTGCCGGGCGCCCGCGGTCGATCTCCGGACGGCGCTGTTACAGGCGCTCGCTCCCGATGACGGGCTTTACATGCCAGCGCAGCTCGTGGCCTTCGGGGAAGACGAAGTGCGCGCGCTGCGTGCCGCCCCGTTGCAGGAGATCGGGCGCGTCGTCATGCGACATCTGATCGGGGACGAAGTGCCGGATGCTGCCCTCCGCCGGATCGTGGACGAGGCTCTGGACTTTTCGATACCACTGGTTCGTCTCGACGAGCGGCTCTATGTGCTCGAGCTGTTCCACGGCCCCACGCTTGCCTTCAAGGACATCGGCGTCCGGATCATGGCGCGGCTCGTGGCTCACTACCGGTCCCAGAACGAGCGCGTGCTCACCGTCCTCGTCGCAACATCGGGAGATACGGGTGGCGCTGTAGCGCACGCGTTCCACGGTATGCCCGGCATCCGTGTGGTGATCCTCTTTCCCCGGGGCCGCGTGAGCGCGCGCCAGGAGCGCCAGTTCACCACCCTTGGCGAGAATGTCACGGCACTTGGGGTGAATGGCTCGTTCGACGACTGCCAGCGGCTGGTGAAGGCGATGTTGGCGGACGATGCGCTCCGCCGCGAGATAGCGCTCACCTCGGCCAACTCGATCAATGTAGGCCGCCTCCTGCCGCAGATCGTGTACTACTTCCATGCCTGGGCGCAGCTTCCCGACTCGGTTGGCGCCGCAGCGTTTGCCACGCCGTCAGGCAACTTTGGCAACCTCGCGGCCGGTCTCATGGCCAAGCGGTTGGGACTTCCTGCCGGCCGGTTCATCGCCGCAACCAACGTCAACCGCGTGGTGCCCGATTATCTGGAGACTGGGATCTTCACACCCGGTCCCTCGGTCACGACGATCTCCGGCGCGATGGACGTGGGTAACCCGAGCAACCTTGCACGGATACTCATGCTGTATGACGGAGACCTGGAGCGGTTGCGGCGAGACCTCGTGGGAAGCTGGCACACCGACGACGAGACACGGGCCGGCATCGCCCAGGTGTACGGGCAGTACGGCTACGTGCTGGATCCCCACTCGGCGGTGGGATACCTGGCGCTCCATCGCGAGCTGGGCCGGCGGGAAGGGGAGGTGGGAATCCTTCTGGCCACTGCCCATCCGGCGAAGTTCGCGGAGACGGTCGAGTCCGCTATCGGCGACTCGGTGCCGATTCCTGATCGCCTCGCCGCGTATCAGGAACGGGAATCGCGGGTCACGCCGCTCGAGCCGCGTGCCGACGCGCTGCGCAGCGTGCTGCTCGAACGGTGAGGCGAGTGTCGACCGATGGCGGTAGTCATTGGCCGACCGTCGCCTGTGGCTGACTCAAGGGCGGTCCCACGGCCAGCTCCCATAGCAGCGCCAGCGCGAGTTCCCCGACCTCTTTCATCCCGCCGCTGTTCAGGCGGTCCGGGTCATCCAGCGCCGTGTGATATTCGGCATGGAGGCCGGTGTGGAGGAATGCCACTGGGACTCCCTCGACCAGAAAGCCGAACTGATCACTGCGGCTGGCGAACTCGGCGGTGAACACGAGCCGCAGGTCGCCGTCATTGGCCGTCTCGAGTAGCGTGTTCCATCCCGGATATGAAACGGTTCCGATGACGAACAGTACGTTGTCCCGCAGCCGGCCGACCATATCCAGGTTCACCATGGCGACGATGCTGTCCATTGCGACGGTGGGGTTGCTCACGTAGAAGAGCGAACCGACCAGCCCCTCCTCCTCGGCGCCGTAGGCATGAAACATGATTGACCGGCGGTGCGGTGCCGTGTTCGGATGCGCGGCGACGAACCGGCTGAGCAGCCGCGCGGCCTCCAGCACCGTTGCGGTTCCCGAGGCGTTGTCGTCAGCACCGTTGAAGACCCTGACCGTTCCACGCGGCTCATCCCAACCCAGATGATCGTAGTGGGCGCCGATTACGATCCACTGGCCCGCCAGCGCTCCTTCGCCCGGCAGTATGCCGATCACGTTTTGCGAGAACGGTGATCGGGTCGGATCGCAGATCACCGCCGCTTCCCGTCCGGCAACGGTTTCATTGGTCTGTGCCAGTACCATGCCGGGTCCGATGGGGAACTGCTGGAAGTACTCCGGTGTGCCGGGCTCGAGGCCGTATTCGATAAAGGCGTCCCGGATATACTCGGCTGCGCGACGTTCGTAAGGAGAGCCGGCGGGGCGACCGCAAGAGCTGTCGGCCGCCAGCATCCTCACGTGCCGCATCAGCACGCCCTCATCGAACGAGATGTCCCCCGGTTGGGTGGCATTCTCCGGCGAGGTGGAGGCGTCGCAGGCGGCGAGCACGCTTGCGGCGAGCAGCAGCAGGTTGAATGCCGTTCGCATGGAGGTCTCCACCGGCAAGTGTGGCCGGCATCGAGTGCAAGACAGCGTGAACCGGCATCGAAAGCGGACCGTGAGGCTGTCCGGTCGCCTGGTCACTGGTCGAGTCCCTATATACCTTCCCACACCATCTCTACTCACCTCATACCGGGATTCGTTCCATGTCGGAAACATTCTACACCTCACGTGCTACCATCGAGAAGGTGCAAGGCGTTCATCGCCGGGCAGTGCTCGAGGTCGGAGCGGTGGTCGAGTTCGGCGTCCACGGCGCGATCAAGGCGCACTACAAGCTAGAGGATGCAAGGGACCTTCCGCTCCCCGTAGACTATGTCGTTGCCGCTACCGGCGCCTGAATGCTGGGTACGCTCAACGGCGCACTGGAGGTGCGCGGGGTGTCACTGCCGTCCGAGGCCATGCAGGTATCGGTCGACGGTATCAACGAGGTACGGGATGGGATTCCGGTCCTCACGCTGATAGCGATACGTTATGCGCTCAGAATCCCGAAGGGCTCACGCGAGGTCGTCGACCGGGCGCTCGCGAGGCATCAGGACAAGTGCCCGACCGCCAGTACGCTTAAGGGCGCGGTGGAGGTGAGCTGGACGGCGGAGATCGAAGAGGTCTAGTTTAGGCGAGGATGGGTGGCCACTACACTCCGTCAGTCGACCTGTCAGTCGCTCATCGAGCGTATCGGCCGCCTGCAACCGGACAGCCGGCCGAGGTGGGGTCGGATGACCGCATCGCGCATGGTCTGTCATCTCGGCGATCAGCTGCGATTGGCGCTTGGCGAGATCGAAGTGCCGGCGACGAGATCGCCGCTACGTTTCACGCCGATCAAGCAGCTCCTCATCTATTTCCTACCGTGGCCTAAGGGCAAGATCAAGGCACCGCCGGTCGCGCTCACGACCGACCCCGGCCCATGGGAGAAGGACGTGGCGACGCTGCGAGCGCTCTTAGAGCGATTCGCCGGGTTCGAGCCGGCGGGTTCCTGGGCGCCGCACCCGTTCTTCGGAACGATGTCACGCGGGCTCTGGGCAGGACTCACCCGGAGGCACTTCGACTACCATCTGCGACAGTTCGGCGTCTGATCCCGGCACAGCCTCCAACTGGACGGCGTAGTGCGGTCACGCGCGCATGCGCTCCGGGCGGTAGAACCGGGGCTTCACGACAGTGGCTGGCGCGCGCTGCCGTTCGTATTGAACGGTGACTTCCATGTCGACGTGCGTCCCGGGACTGGCGAAGCGACGCTCTACGGTTGCCAACGCGATGTACTTCTTGAGCAGGGTCGACCACACGCGACTGGTGGCGCGTCCGATCTGGCCGCCGCTCTCGGAGTAGACGGGCACCGGTTCGCGGCAGGGGATGAGCGGCAGGTCGGGCATGCGTCCCACCTGCGCATACAACCGCTCCAGCGGTTCCCAGCCGATCTCGAGACCCACCACCATCCGTGCTGCGCCCGTTGCCTTCTCCGCGGCGAGCGCGGACCGGCCGATGAAGTGCGGCTTGTCCAGCTTGACGGCCCAGCCAAGCCCCAGCTCGAAGGGAGAAGCTTTGTCGGACTCGACGAGAGCCGACTCCGCGCTGATGTAGTCCACGTTGATCAGGACGAACCCCGCCTCAACCCGGGCGAGATCCATCGCCTTCAGGCCGCACGGTGTGATATTGTGGGGCGCTCCGCCCTTCATGAGCGCGTCCCAGACACGCACCGCGTCGGACGCCGCCGGCCAGATCTCGAACCCGAGATCACCGGTGTAACCCGTGCGTGAGATCGTGACCGGTGCCCCCGCGATCTCGCCGTGCGTGATGTGGAAGAACTTCAACTCTTTCACGCCGGCACCGGCCGCTTCGAGTAAGACATCACGCGATCGCGGGCCCTGTAGTGAGAGTGCCGCGGTGTCGGTCGAGCGGTCGGTGATCTCCACTGCGTAGCCATGCGCGTTCTGGTGCAGCCACCGTAGCGCGGGTTCGGCGGCGTTGATCTGAAAGACGTCATCTGCGAGGCGAAAGACGGTGCCTTCCTGCCGGACCTTCCCGTCGGAATCACACCAGGGCGTGTAGATGGCGCTATTTACCTCGACGGCCGCCAGGTCGTGCGTGAAGACGCGGTTCACGAACCCGACCGCATCGGCACCTCGTACGCGATACTTGTACAGCGGTGAGACATCGATCAGGGCGGCTGCGTGCCGGATCGCGGCGTATTCCGGTTGTACGAAATCGTCGTAGGAGTCGGCTGCGAGGTAGCCGGACCACTGGCGCCAATCGTGGCTCCTGCAGAGCGGCGCCGTTCGGGGATGGAGGGGAGTGCCTATCGCCATTGGCCGACTGCCTTGGTCAGTAGTACTCGTTGAAGTCGCGTTTCCGCTCCACTATACTCACGTCGGGTCCCTCATGTCCACAAAGAGCAACAGATACGACGCCGTCGTCATCGGCGGTGGCCACAACGGTCTCATCTGCGCCGCCTATCTGGCTAGGGCGGGGCACTCCGTCGTCGTACTGGAGCGGCGCCATCTCGTGGGCGGTGCGGCCGTCACTGAAGAGATCTACCCCGGATTCAAATACACGGTCTGTGCGTACGTCGTCAGCCTGCTGCGTCCCCAGATCATCAGCGATCTGGAGCTTCCACGCTTCGGGTTCGAATTGCTGCCGCTCAACGGTACGCTCACACCGCTTCTCAATGGTGACAACTTGATGCGGTGGCACGACGCCGGTGATACGCGGCTGGAGTTGATGCGTCACTCGCCGAGGGACGCGGAGGCCTACGAGCAGTACGGCCAGTTGATGCATCATCTTGCGATGGCGGTGCGGCCGATCCTCTCTACGGTCCCGCCCGATCCGACCTCGCTCGCGCCCGGCAACCTGTTGGCGTTGTGGCGAGTGGCAAGAAAGTTCACCGGGCACGGTGACCACCTGTACGATCTCGCGAAGCTCATGACGATGAGTTCTGCCGATTTTGTCGAGCAGTGGTTCGAGACCCCCGTGCTGCAGGGAACCCTGTCGGCGAGCGGCATCATCGGCACCTTCCTCGGTCCGCGCTCGCCCGGCTCCGCGTACGTGATGCTGCATCACTACATGGGGGAGATCGACGGGCAGTTCCGCGCATGGGGCTTCCCGCGAGGTGGGATGAGCGGCCTCTCGGAGGCCATCGCCGGATCGGCGCGGACTCTCGGCGCGACGATCCGCACCGAGGCGCCGATCGCGAAAATCCTGGTCGATGACGGCCAGGCGACCGGCGTGGTGCTGGAAAACGGCGAGGAGATCCGGGCACGGGTGGTCGTGTCGAGTGTCGATCCCAAGCTGACTTTCGAGCGCCTCATCGAGCCCGATCAGCTGGATGCCGGGTTCCGCACCCAGATAGCGCGTTACAAGATCCGCGGATCTTCCGGGAAAGTGAACCTCGCGCTCGACGCGTTGCCCGAGTTCACCTGCCTCAACGAGATGGGGAAGCGCGGACGGGATGCGGTGCCGTACCTGGCGGGATCGATCTCGATCAGCCCGAGCATCGACTACCTAGAGCACGCCTACGACGATGCCAAGTACGGGCACTTTTCGCGGCGGCCATACATGGACATCGTCATCCCGTCGCTGATCGATCCCGACATGGCGCCGCCCGGGAAACACGTGATGTCGATCTTCGTGCAGTACGCTCCCTATGAGCTCGCCCAGGGAACGTGGGAAGAACAGCGCGATGCGTTCGGAGACACGGTGATCGAAACGCTCGCCGAATACGCTCCCAACCTGAAGGAGATCATCCTGCACCGTCAGGTCCTGACGCCGTGGGATCTCGAGCGGAAGATCGGCCTCACGCAGGGCAACATCTTCCACGGTGAGTTGAGTCTGGAGCAGCTCTTCTTTCTCCGCCCGGTTCCGGGATACGGTAGTTTCACGACGCCAATCGACCGCCTCTATCTCTGCGGCTCGGGCGCGCATCCGGGCGGCGGGGTCATGGGAGCGCCGGGTCAGCTCGCCGCACAGCGGATCATCCGGGATCTGAGCTGACGATGCAGCGCGGCCATGACGTTGCGATCGTGGGCGGTGGCCACAACGGGCTGGTTGCTGCGGCCTATCTCGCGGGAGCGGGGAAGTCGGTCGTGGTGCTCGAGCGTCGCGCCGTGGTCGGCGGTACGGTCGGCACCGCCGAGTTCGCGCCGGGCTTCCGGGCGCCGGTCGGGTTTCCCACCGCCGAGTTGCTGCACCCCTCGATCGTCGAGGATCTCGCGCTGGGCCGGCACGGGCTGAAGCTCCTGTCAGGACGGGTTGGAACGTTCCTGCCGCTCGCGAACGGCGAGCCGTTGCTGCTGACGGGCCGTGGCGACGGGGCGGCCGTGCGGCCGCCTCTCTCAAGTGGTGACGCCGAATCGCTCGCCGCCTTCCAGGGATTCGTGGAACGGGTCGGCGCGGTCCTGGAGTCCGTATTCACCGCGCCCTTGCCGCAAGTGGAGTTGCGGGGGATCGGTGACATCGTGGACCTGTTCAAGCTAGGGTGGCGGCTGCGTAGGCTCGGCAGGGAAGAAGCGCGCGAAGCGATGCGCTACCTGCCGATGGCAATCCAGGACGTGCTCGACGAGCGCTTTGCGGGGGACGCATTGAAGGCGGCCATCGCGTGGCCAGCGCTCACAGCGTCCTGGCTCGGTCCGCGTTCTCCGGGCTCGGCCTACGGGCTCCTGCATCACCGTCCCGCATGGTGCAGCGCGCTGTTCACGCCGCCGGTGTTCGCGCAGGGAGGACCGGGCGCGCTCGCCTCCGCACTCGCGTCTGCCGCGTCAGCCGCCGGGGCCCATATCCGGACCGAGGCATCGGTTACCCGGATAGCCGTCAACCGAGACGGTGTGAACGGGGTCGTGCTGGAGGACGGGGAAGAGATACCGGCCCGCGTCGTCGTTACGGCGGCGGATCTACGGCACTCGCTGCTCGAGTTGATCGATCCCGTGTGGCTGGATCCTGAGTTCACCACCATGGTTCGTAACGTACGGGGTCGGGGTACGGTGGCCTTCGTCCATCTTGCCCTTGAGACGCTTCCACGGTTCCGTCTTGCCCCGGAAGGCGGCGACCATCTGACGGGCCGTATCCAGATCGGCCCCAGTCTGGACTATCTCGAGCGGGCGTTCGACGGCGTGAAGTACGGTCGCGTTCCGGCGGAACTGTGCCTCGAATGCACGATCCCGTCGCTCACGGATCCGACGATCGCGCCGCACGGCAAGCATCTCATGGTCGTGTGGGTTCAGTTTGTGCCCCACGACCTCCGATCGGGCACATGGGAAGATGAGCGGGAGAAACTCGGCGATCGTGTCGTCTCGCTGATAGAAAGCTATGCACCCGGTTTCATGAGCAGCGTCTTGCGCCGCGCCGTGACGACGCCAGTCGATATCGGACAGCGTTTCGGACTCACGCAGGGCTGCCTCTACCACGCCGAACTCGCGCTGGACCAGCTATTCTACATGCGGCCGGTCCCCGGCTGGTATCGCTACCGTACGCCGATCGAGCGGTTCTACCTGTGCGGGGCAGGCGCGCATCCGGGCGGTGGTGTGACAGGCCTTCCGGGGAAGAATGCGGCACGCCAGGTGCTCGATGACTGGAAGAAAGGCTGAGGCGTGCAGCTCGAAGCTGGACAGGTGCAGCAACTCGCGGCGCTGATCGACTACCAGGACGATCATCGGAGCGACCGGCTGGAGAGGCTGCGCGAGGCTTTTGACCGGACGGGGATCAGGGCGGAAATTCCGGAGGATATCGACGCCGCGCTATGGCGGAAGTTTCTTTTCGTCGTCTCCGTTGGCGGGGTTGGGGCGGTAACGCGGGCACCGATCGGCGTGTTCAGGGAGATGCCGGAAACGCCACGGCTGCTAGAGGGGGCGATGCAGGAGATCTTCCACGTGGCGCGCGCTGGACGGCGACCTTTGTCTAGCCACGCGGTCGAGCCGGACTCATACCACCAGGTGGACCCGACACCGTATCCGAGAGGAGATGCACGATGATGACGATGCGCTTCGGTCTCGGCTACGATTGCCACACCTTTGGCGCGGACCGGCCGCTCAGGCTGGGAGGTGTCGAGATACCCAACTCGAAGGGCCTCACCGGACACTCCGACGGGGACGCTCTGGCACACGCTGTGATCGACGCGCTCCTGGGTGCCACCGCGCTTGGCGACATCGGTCAGCTGTTCCCGGATGACGACCCGCAATGGGAGGGCGCCGACTCCATGGTACTGCTCGCCGACGTGCGCAATCGGGTTACGGCATCCGGGTACGCGGTGGTCAATATCGATGCCACCATCATTACCGAGGCTCCCCGGCTCGCCCCATACACAGCTGTGATGCGGGACTGCCTGGCGGAGGCACTCGAGGTTCCCGTGAGCGCCGTATCCGTCAAGGCGAAGACCAACGAGAAGATGGATGCCGTCGGTAGGGGAGAAGGGTTGCAGGTGTTCGCGATCGCCTCCGTCCAAGCCACAGGCACCGCGCGCTAGCGCGAGCGTTCGAGGGTTTTCTGCTTCAGGACGTACTCGACCGCCTGCTCGCCCTGCCGTCCGGATGGGTCTACGCCGTCATCGCGGTGTTCGCCGGCACCGAGAACCTGTTCCCGCTCGTGCCGGCCGATACCGCCGTCGCCCTTGGAGCGTTCCTGTCGGCCGGCGGACGCATCTCGGCCCTGACGGTGTTCCTCGTCACGTGGGTGGCCAACGTCACGACGGCGGCGGGTGTCTATGTCGCTGCGCGCACGGCCGGGCGCACGTTTTTCCGCGGGCGGGTCGGTTCCAAACTGCTCAGGCCGAAGGCGCTAGCCCGCATCGAAGCGCTCTATGAGCGGCACGGGACCTGGGCCATCTTCTTGAGTCGGTTCGTGCCCGGCGTGCGGGCTCTCGTACCGCCGTTCGCCGGCGTGGCGGGGCTGGGCGCCGTGCGTGCACTGGTGCCGCTGGTGATCGCATCGGGTATCTGGTACGGGGCATTGACCTATGTGGCGGCGACCGCGATCAGGAACATCGACGAGATCGGGAGCTTTGTCGGGGGGCTGAACCGCCTGGTGCTCGCCATCGTGGGGGTGGCGCTCCTCATCGTCTTGATACTCATGCACACCAGGAGAGGGAAGGGCAGGAGGCGCGCGTGAAGCAGGAGGAGATCGACCGGGCGTTCTGGGTGGAGGGGTTCGGTGACTATCTCGCGCTCGAGGCGGGGAACAGCCGGAACACCGTCGAGAGCTATCTCAGAGACGTGCGCCGGCTGACACTGTATGCGGTGGCGCATCGTGCGCGTCGGCCGGACCAAGTCACGCCGCGCATTGTCCGCGACCTCGTCTACCACCTCAAGGACCTAGGGTTGGCGCCCGCGAGCATCCGACGCCAGATCTCCGCCATCCGGACGTACTACCGATTCCTGGTAGGAGAGGGTTATGCAAAGTCCGATCCGAGCGAGCGGATCGAGACTCACAAGGGCTGGCGTACCCTGCCCGAGGTGCTGGCGGTGCCCGAAATCGAAGCCCTGCTTGCGGCACCGAGTCCCGACGAGCCGCTCGCCTGGCGGGATCGCTCGCTGCTCGAGGTGGCCTACGGTACCGGCGTGCGTGTCTCCGAGCTGGTCGGGCTCGGCATGCACGATATTGGGTTCGATGAGGCGATGGTTCGCGTGTTGGGCAAGGGATCGAAAGAGCGTCTCATACCCATCGGCCGACGCGCGCTAGGCGCGGTTGCCATCTACGTCCGTGAGATCCGGCCCAAGCTGGACCGCGGCCAGTCAGAAGGGCGCCTGTTTCTGAACGCGCGGGGTCGCCCCCTCTCGCGGGTCGGCGCCTGGGGGATCATCAAGCAAGCGGCAAAACAGGCGGGGATCGAGAAGCGGGTCACGCCGCATACGCTGCGACACTCTTTCGCCACGCACCTCCTCGAAGGCGGCGCCGATCTCCGTGCGGTTCAGGAGATGCTCGGCCATGCCGATCTGTCGACCACACAGATCTACACGCACGTGGATCGTGAGTACCTTAGATCGGTGCACAAGAACTACCATCCGCGGGCCTGAACATGATCTTCGTGCTCGACAACTACGATTCCTTCACCTACAACCTCGTGCAGTACATTGGCGAGCTCGGTGGTGAGCCCGTGGTCGAGCGCAACGATAAGGTGACCGTGGACGATGTCGAGTCGCTGGCGCCGGCAGGAATCGTCATCTCACCGGGGCCGGGCGTGCCGGCGGGGGCGGGGATCAGCCTCGCGCTGGTGCGCTGGTTCACCGGTCGCGTGCCGCTGCTGGGCGTCTGTCTCGGCCACCAGGCGATTGGGGAAGCGTTCGGCGGCAGGGTGGTGCGGGCCGACCGATTGATGCACGGCAAGACCTCGCCGGTGGAGCACACCGGGCGGGGAATCTTCCGGGGGCTCCCCAGTCCGATGACCGCGATGCGCTACCACTCGCTCATCCTCGACACTCATGCCCTGCCCGACGACCTCGAGGTCACGGCGTGGACCGCCGACCGGCCCGAGGGCGCGGAGATCATGGGCGTGCAGCATCGGTCCGCACCAGTCTTCGGCGTGCAGTTCCACCCGGAGTCGATCGGCACGGAGGTGGGCAAGCGGCTGGTGGGAAACTTCTTGGATACGGTCGCACGAGGTCCATAACCACCTTCTCTTCCAACGACTTACCTCCTGGCCCAGATTTTGACAGCGGGACACCCGGGTGTTAGTTTTCGCCGTGCGCATCGTTGTTGTCATCCCCGCCCGGATCGGGTCCACCCGACTGCCACAGAAGCCGCTTCGTCTCCTTGCCGGCGAGCCACTCATCCGGGTCGTCGCGCGGCGGGCCCTCGCGCTCGGTCTGGGTGGTCCGGTAGTGGTGGCCTCAGACGATAGACGGGTACTCGAGGCGGTTGCTCCGCTCGGGGTGGCGGGCGTCCTGACCGATCCCGGACACGCGTCGGGCACCGAGCGGGTGGCAGAAGTCGCGGCCCGACCCGAACTTGCCTCTGCGGACATGTTGCTGAATCTGCAAGGGGACGAACCGTTCCTGACGCGCTCGGCGGCGCTGGGCGCCCTGAGGCGGGTGGAACGGGGGGATGACGTCGGCACCGCGGCGCAGCCGCTCGGGCCCGGCGTCGACCGGAATCCCAACCGCGTGAAGGTCGAGATCGACGCCCGAGGTACGGCACGCCGCTTCTTCCGCTCACCCGACCCAGCGACCCCGCCCGCCGGCGAGGTGTTGCAGCATCTGGGCGTATACGCCTACACGCCGGCGACCGTACGGCGCTGGGTCGCACTGCCGCCGGTGGCGGGAGAGAGAGCGGACGAGCTGGAACAGCTCCGCCCACTGGCGCATGGGATGCGCATCGGCGTGGCGAAACTCAGCGAGACTGCGCCACACGGTATCGATACGGAAGAGGATCTACGACTCGCGGAGGCCATGTTGTGAGCACGAAGTACATCTTCGTCACTGGTGGCGTCGTTTCGTCATTGGGTAAGGGTATCGCGTCGGCGTCGCTGGGCCGCCTGCTCGTCGAGCGTGATCTCAAGGTCACCATTCAGAAATTCGATCCCTACATCAACGTCGATCCCGGCACCATGTCGCCGTTCCAGCACGGCGAAGTGTACGTAACCGACGACGGTGCGGAGACGGATCTCGATCTCGGTCACTATGAGCGGTACATCGACAAGTCTCTCTCCCAGGTCAACAACGTCACCACCGGCCGGATATACCTCTCGGTCATTACCAAGGAGCGACGCGGCGAGTACCTCGGCAGCACCGTCCAGGTCATTCCGCACATCACGGACGAGATAAAAGCGGCGGTCAAGCGGCTCGCTCCCGAACACGATGTGGTTATCACGGAGATCGGCGGCACGGTCGGTGACATCGAATCGCTGCCGTTCCTCGAGGCGATTCGTCAGTTCCGCCAGGAGGTCGGACGGGACAACGCGCTCTTCATCCATTTGACGCTAGTGCCGTACATCGAGGCGACCGGCGAGCTGAAGACCAAGCCAACGCAGCACTCGGTGCGGGAGCTGATGGAGATCGGAATCCAGCCAGACATCCTGATCTGCCGCACCGACCGCCTCCTCGACGATGCCATCAAGCGGAAGATCGCCCTGTTTTGCAACGTCGATTTCGGGTGCGTGATCGAGAGTCGTACCGTGAAGTCCACGTACGAAATCCCGCTGCTCCTGCACGCGCAGGGACTGGATCGCGAGGTTTGCCGCCGGTTGGGGCTCGACGTGAAGGAGCCGGATCTCCGTCCCTGGACCGCCATGGTCAAGCGCGTTCTCGAGCCCGTCGAGCGGGTGCGGGTTGTGATAGTGGGCAAGTATACGAAACTGACCGATGCCTATACGTCCGTGCGAGAGGCGTTGATCCACGGCGGGATCGCCAACGAGGTCGGTGTCGACATCAAGTGGATCTCGAGCGACGAGTTCGTCGATCAGAAGACGGCGGGCATGCTGCTCGAAGGTCACGATGCGCTCCTCGTCCCCGGCGGATTCGGCGTGCGTGGTGTGGAAGGGATGGTGGAAGCGATCCGGTGGGCGCGCGAGCACGACATGCCGTTCTTCGGGATCTGTCTCGGTATGCAGACGGCGATCATAGACTTCGCCCGGGACGTCTGCCGGCTCGGCGATAGCAACTCCAGCGAGTTCGCGCCCGAGTGTGAACATGCCGTGGTGTCGCTCCTCGATTCCCAGGGGGAAGTGCAGGATCTCGGTGGGACCATGCGATTGGGAGCGTACCCGTGCGTGCTGACGCCGGGATCGCGGGTGGCGCAGGTCTACGGGACCGACCAGGTGAGCGAGCGGCACCGCCATCGGTACGAGGTCAACAATGCGTACCGGGACAAGTTGACCGAGTACGGGATGCGGTGCACGGGGCTCTCGCCGGACGGATCACTGGTAGAGATGGTCGAACTCGCCGACCATCCATGGTTCATCGGGTGTCAGTTCCATCCGGAACTGCGTTCGCGGCCGACCCGCCCGCATCCCTTGTTCGCCAGCTTCATTGCCGCTGCCCGGAAGCGACTGCGCCAGCTGGCACACGGCGGTGAGGCACTGGCCGAGTCGCGCGCCGGCTGATCATGTGGACGCCGGGTCCGATCTTGGTCGCTGGACCGTGCGTCCTGGAGCACGACGGGATCAACCTACAGATCGGCCAGGTGCTCGCGGAGCTTGGGGTGCGTCTGGGGCTACGCGTTATCTACAAGGCGAGTTACTCCAAGGCGAACCGTACCCGCGCCGACGCGCCACGCGGACCGGGACTGGAGGCGGGCCTGCGGATGCTCGAGAAGGTCAAGCGGGAGACGGGACTTCCGGTGCTGACGGACGTACATGAATCGTCCGAGGTTGGGGAGGTAGCCGGGGTCGTCGATGCGTTGCAGGTTCCGGCCTTCCTGTGCAGGCAGACCGCGCTGCTCGAGGCGGCGGGCCGCAGCGGCAGGCCGGTGAACATCAAGAAAGGGCAGTGGATGCCGCCCGAAGCGATGGCGGGCGCGGTGGAGAAAGTCCGAGCGGCCGGCGGGGCTGTGGTGGCCGTTACGGAGCGCGGTACCTTTTTCGGGTATGATGACCTCGTCGTCGACATGCGGAACTTCCGCCGACTCAAGGCGGCGACGGGAGCTGCGGTCCTGTTTGACGTGACACATTCGGTGCAGCGACCGGGTATGGGCGTCGGGGGTGCTATGGGCGGGGGTCGGGAACACGTTCCGGCGCTGCTCGCTGCTGCTGCCGCGGCCGGCGCGGACGGGTTCTTCGTGGAGACCCATCCCACGCCAGACGACGCCCCGAGCGATGCCGCGACGGTCTGGCCGCTGGCGGAACTGGAACCGTTGATAGACTGCGCGCTCGACGTGTGGACGCGCGTGCGAGAGAGGATGCTCCGTGCTTGAACCACTGACCGCGAAACGCGTGCGACTGGTGGGCCTTGACGTGGATGGCGTACTCACCGATGCCGGTGTGTACGTAGGGATCGTGAGTGGCAAGCCCGCCGAGCTGAAGCGCTTCGACATCCAGGACGGGATCGGGATTCACCTGATGCGGATCGCGGGGCTCAAGGTGGTGTTGGTGAGCGGCCGCCTGTCCGAGGCGACTCGGCTCTATGCTGAGGAATGGGGGGTCGACGATCTCGCGCAGGATGATCGCGGACGAAAGCTCTCGGCGTTCGAGCGACTCCTGTTGAAGTTCGGTGTACGGATGGAGGACGCGGCCTTCATGGGCGACGACCTGCCCGACGTGCCGGTGCTGCGGCGGGTGGGCCTTCCCGTGGCGGTGGCCAATGCGACGCCCGACGTCATGGGAATCGTCCAGCACGTGACCGCGGCGGCAGGAGGACACGGCGCTGTGCGCGAGTTCGTGGAGGAATTGCTGCGCGCGCGCGGACAGTGGGAGTCGGTGCTTCAGACGTATTTCGAGCAACGGGGCGATCGCAGCCCGAGGATCGGTCGTGCGATCACACGGTAGACACCGCAACTGGCGTGGCCTGTCACTGGCAATAGGCACCGCTGCCGTCGCGGTAGCGGCATGGACGGGCTGCGGCAGCGACGAGCTGCCGCCCACGACGGTAGCGATCGCTGACTCGGCGGATCAGATCATTTTCGGCCTCAGACATCACCTCACTTTCGAGGGGCTCAGGCGGGCGAAACTCGAAGCGGACACGGCCTACTACTACGAGGCGTCGCAGACGATCGAGCTTCGCACGCTGACGGTGACATTCTATTCGTATGTGGGTGCCGAGACGTCGACGCTGACGGCGCGCGAGGGGACCTACTACTGGCGTACCGGTTACATGCAGGCACGCGGCAACGTGGTTGCGGTCACGCCGGACGGGCGGCGGCTCACCACCTCGGTGCTCGAGTACAACAGGAACACCAACCAGATCGTCGGCCCGGAGACGTTCCTCTTCATCAACGCCGAACAACGGATCGAGGGTGACGCCTTCACCAGCGATCCCGATTTTCGCAACGTCGTCACGACGCGCCCGCGCGGGGCTGTCGGGCAGGTGGAGATCGAGCGGCAATGATGGTACGTAACGCCGTGGTGCTCGTGGCGATCGTCGCCGTGGTTGCGCCCGATGATGCGCACGGGCAGTGCTTCGTGATGGTGGACAGCACGGGCGGGGTGGCCCGCCAAGTCGACGTGGGGCGCGGATTCGTGCGCTGGTTTCAGAGCGATGGTATCTGGGCCCACTGCCGCGGGGAAGATACCCGGTGGCAATCCGATAGCGCCGCGTGGTACCAGGATTTCAATCGGTTCGACATGGTCGGTGATGTGGACTTTCGTGATGCATCGGTCCACCTCACCGCTGACCGGGCGAGCTATTTCACACGGGACGAGCGGCTGGAAGCCTATGGCAACGCGCGGCTGGTGAATCTGCGGACGGGCTCGGTACTGCGCGGCCCGAACCTCACGTATCGGCGCAGAGTGCCCGGGGTGCGTGACACGACCGAGTGGTTCGCGTCGGGCCGCCCGACGATCGAGTACCGGTCGGCCGACGATTCCGTGGGTGCGGAACCGTACATCATCATTGCCGATCGGGTCTCGATGCGGGGAGAGAGCGCTGCCTATGCCTGGGGCAGGGTGACGATCGACCGCAGCGACTTCGCAGCCGAGGCTGACAGCGCGACGCTCGATACCGATGTGGGCGCGGGGACGCTGATCGGCCATGCCCGGATCGCCGGTGGTGATTCGAGCGGCTATACGCTCGCCGGCCGGGTCATCGAGTACCGCCTCACGGGCCGGAAACCCAGCTGGGTGCAGGCTGAGGGCCTGGCGAACGCGACGTCCGACGAGTGGCGGATTCTGGGGGACACCATCCAATTCGATCTGGTGAACGATCGGGTCGAGCGGGGCAACGCATGGGGAGATTCCACCCGCCCGCGCGCCGTTTCCATCTCACACAGCATCACGGCCGACTCGCTGGCGATTTACGCGCCCGGGCAGCACCTTTCTGAGATGTGGGGATTCGGCTCGGCACGCGCCACCTCCCGGGTGGATTCGATGGACACAGAGACCGACTGGCTCGCCGGAGACACGGTCGTCGCGCGTTTCGATACGACGGCGGTGGGACGGACAACGCTGAGTTGGCTCGAGGCGCACGGAAGTGCGCAGGCGCGCTATCGAATCTATCCGGCGGATGCTCCAGCCGGGATGCCGGACATCAGCTACTCGCGAGGCGCCCGCATCCTCGTGCGATTCGAGGCCGATCAGGTGAAGCGGGTCCATGTGGCCGGGCAGACCGACGGCGTCTATCTCCAGGCACCGCGGGGGCGGCGACAATGACACACGTGCTCCTTCCGCAGGGTCAAGACCAGAATCCCTCTGTGCCGCTGGCGTTGGCGGCGTTCCTGCGCGTGGCCGACGTGACCGGCGCGGCGGGTTTTGGTGCGCTCGCCGTGGCCTATCGCGAGCAGCACCTGGAGCTCAGCGGCCGGGTGGGGCTGGGCGGCGGCGGCGAACGCGGCGCGCTATCGGTGGATCAGGTCCGCCGGTACCTCGAGTCGTCGGTACTTCCGCGCCTCGTGACCGACGGCATCCTGGAGCCGATCCCCAGAGATCTTCTCGACGCTACCCACCTGCGGATGCGACACGACGCCTGGAGCGCGGTGGTCGCCGGCCGCGAGGCGGTGTGCAACGATCTCGTCCGCGTCGCGGCCGAAAGATTGGCTGCGGCAGAAGCTCTGGGTAGGGTAGCGCCGTCCGCCGCCGGCAGCACGCTGGTGGCGCGAGGTCTCACAAAGGCGTATCGTCGGCGCAAGGTGGTGGATGACGTGGATCTGGATCTCAACCAGGGAGAGATCGTAGGTCTGCTGGGGCCGAACGGAGCGGGCAAGACCACCATATTTTATATGATCGTCGGCCTGATTCGTCCGGACGCCGGCAGAATCTCCATCGACGGGAAGGATATCTCGGCGCTCCCGATGTACCGCCGAGCGCGGCGCGGGATCGGCTATCTGGCGCAGGAACCGTCGGTGTTTCGCAGGCTGACCGTGGAGGAGAACGTGCTGGCCATTCTGGAGACCTTGCCCATCGGGCGACAGGAGCAGGAGCGGCGGCTCGAATCCCTGCTGGACGAGCTCTCGATCAAGCACCTGCGCGCCGTGCCGGCATTCAAGCTCTCCGGTGGCGAGCGGCGCCGGCTCGAGATCACGCGCGCTCTGGTCACGGCTCCCAAGTTCATGTTGCTCGACGAGCCGTTCGCCGGGGTCGATCCGATCGCCGTGCACGACATCCAGACGATCGTGGCTAGCCTGCGGCATCGCGGCATCGGCGTCCTGATCACCGATCACAACGTGGAACAGACTCTCGACATCGTGGATCGCGCCTACATAGTGTTCGAGGGGAAGGTGCAGGTCTCAGGTAGCGTCCGTGATCTCGTGTTCGACGAACGGGTCGCCGACCTCTACTTCGGGCCCACACTCACGGCGCGACTGCGCGAGCGTCTCGGAGCGGCGGCATGAAGTTCTCCCTCCAGCAGTCGGTGACGCTCCGCCAGGAACTGCGGATGAATCCACGCCTGTACCAGGCGATGGATCTGCTGTACATGCCGCTCCTCGATCTGCAACAACACCTCAAGCAAGAACTGCTGGTCAACCCGTTCCTCGAGTTGATCGAGTCCGAGGACGAGATGCAGTTGGGTGAGACGGCCGATGAAGAGAAAGAGCGCGCAGAGGCCGAGAAGCAAGAAGAGACGGACTGGGAACAGATCCTCCTGGACGGGTTCCAGGTGAGCGGATCGGGCGCGCGTGATCTCTCCGAGACCGAGACCTTCGAGCGGGTTACCGTCCAGCGGCACCACCTGAGCGACTACCTCTACGAGCAGCTCCAGATGTTGGATCTGACCGACCGGCAATGGCTCCTGGCCGACGAGTTCATCGGCAATGTCGGAGATGATGGATACCTTCACGCCTCGCTCGAGGAGATCGTGGAGGGTGTGAACCGGCTGCTCGGGTACGAGCCCGATGGTGACGGGACGGGGGACGCGGGCGAGGAGGGAGAGGCGGCGGGCGGACTGGATGTCATCGGGGCAGATGAGATGCCGGGAATAGAAGAGACGTTCGAGACGGCAGGCGTGTCGCAGGCAGAAGCGGTAGTGGTGGCGGAGCACGCAGATGAGGCTGACGTTGCCGATGAGCCGGTCGTTGCCGATGAGCCGGACGTTGCCGATGAGGCGGTCGTTGCCGATGAGCCGGCGTCTTCGTCTGCCGCCGGTGCAGATGCCTACAGCCTCGTGGAAGTCGAAGAGATGCTCCGCATCATCCACCAGCTCGATCCGCCCGGTATCTGCGCGCGCGATCTCCGCGAGTGCCTGCTGCTCCAGCTAGAGGATAATGGCAGTCGGGACACGCTGACTTACAAGCTCGTCGAAGAGGCGTTTGACGACCTGATCGGCCATCGCTGGAGCGATATCGCCAAACGGTACGCCATCGATCCCAGAGATGTGCAGGACGCGGCTGACGCGTTGGCCCGGCTTGATCCCAAACCCGGTCTGCGGTTCCTCTCTTCAGAGGGTGAGTACGTGGTACCGGATCTGATCGTGGATAAGATCGAAGGCGAGTACCGGGTATTCCTCAACGATTCGGGTATGCCGCGGCTGCGCATCAGCAAGGTGTACCGGACCCTCGCGGGCGACAAGAAGCGGTTCGTCGGCGAGACGCGGGAATTCGTGACCGAAAAGCTCAATGGTGCTCAGTGGCTGATCCAGGCGATCGAGCAACGGCGCCAAACGATGCTGAAGGTCATGAACTTCATCGTCGACCGGCAGCGCGACTTCCTCGAGAAAGGCATCGAGCACCTCAAACCGCTCACGCTGCGTGAAGTTGCCGAAGTCATCGACATGCACGAGTCGACCGTCAGCCGGGTCACCAACCAGAAGTACGCCCAGACTCCGCGGGGCGTCTTCCCGCTGAAGTTCTTCTTCTCGTCGAGTCTCGGAACCACGTCGGGCGAGGACGCCAGCGCGCGAGCGGTCCGCGCGCAAATTCGCAAGCTGGTCGACGGGGAGAACAGCGCCAAGCCACTCACCGACGCCGAGATCGTCGATGCGCTTCGCAACCGTGGCGTGCGAATCGCGCGGCGAACGGTGGCGAAGTACCGCGACCAGCTCGGCATTCTGCCCGCCCGGATGCGGAAACGCATATGACGCTAGCCGCCCGCGACGAAGAGGCGGATGTCAGCGTACTCGTACCCGCGAAAGACGAGGCGGAGAACCTTCCGGAATTCATCAGACAGTGCGCCGACGCCTTCGCGGCCGAACCGTACAGCTGTGAGGTCGTCGTAGTGAACGACGGGAGCGAAGACGACTCGGCGGCCGTACTCGCGCGATTGGCCGACGAGTTTCCCTTTTTGCGTGTCGTACATCATCGAACGCGGCGCGGCATCGCCGACGCGTTGCGTTCGGCGGGAGAGGTCGCCACCGGACGTATCTTCGTGTTCTACCCGGCCGACCTCCAGTTCTTGCCGTCGGAGATCCCACGGCTGGTCGGCCCGATCCGAGAGGACGAGGCGGATATCGTCACCGGCGCGAAGCAGGGACAATACGAAAAGTCGTTGGTTTCCGGTGTGTACAACGGTCTATGCCGCCTGCTGTTCGGAATTCGGGTGACCGATCTCAATGCGGTCAAGGCGTACCGGCGTGAGGTCATGGATGTCGTGCCGGCCCGCCCCGATTGGCATCGGTTCATGGTCGTCATTGGCGCCGCCGACGGGTATCGAGTGCTGGAGCGGCCGGTGACGTTGCACCCACGCCGCGCGGGAAAATCCAAGTTTGGCATCGGGCGGATTCCGGTCGGGGTCCTGGATCTCATGTCCGTCTGGTTCCAGCTGCACTTCGGGCGCAAACCGCTGCTCTTTTTCGGGTTGTCCGGCGGTCTGTTGTTCCTGCTCGGATTCCTGGTTGGGATAGCCGCGCTGATCATGCGGTTCGGCTATGGGTATGGTTTCCGGCCGATGCTCGACCTCGTGATGGTGCTCGTGATCTCCGGTATAGTACTGTTTGGATTCGGATTCCTGGGCGATATGTTGGCCGGTGCCCGCGAGGAGGTTCGTGCCCTCGGCCGCTCGGTGGAACGTCTCGCCGCCGAGCTGGAACGTCGCAAACCCTGATCCTCCGTTGCGCATCGTAATCATCACACACGCCTATCCCCGGTGGGATGGGGATGTCGCGGGCGCGTTCATCGAGCGACTCTGCATCGCGCTCTCGGAGCGCGGCCATCAGCTTCACGTGGTCGCCCCATCCGATGAAGGAAGCGGCGGGCGCGAGCGGCGTCACGGGATTCCCGTCGAGCGGGTTCGCTACGCGCCGCCTGAACACGAGACGCTCGCGTATCGGGGCACGATGACGGATGCCGCCCGTTCGCTCGGCGGGCTCCGCCGGTTCATGTCGCTCGTCAGTGCGATGCAGGGCGCCGCGCTGACGGAGGCCCACGCGATCGGCGCCGATCTGCTCCACGCCCACTGGTGGATTCCCGGCGGACTCAGCGCCCGGCGCGCGGTGCGATCGGAAGCCCTGCCGTATGTCGTCACCGTCCACGGAACCGATGTGGCATTGCTCCGGCGGTCACGTTTGGGGCGGTGGATGGCGCGCCGGGTGCTCACGCAAGCGGCACGGGTCACGGCTGTCTCCCGCTATCTCGCCGCCGAGGTGTGCGCACTCTGCGAGCGCGACGTGATCGTACAACCCATGCCGTTCGAGGTGCGGCCGGTGACCAGCGCGAGCGAGGGTGGCGGCGGGATCGTCACCGTCGGGCGGCTGACCCGGCAGAAACGGCTGGACATCCTGCTCGACGCGATGGCCAAGCTGCCCGGCGAGACGCGACTCACCATCGTGGGTGATGGGCCGGAACGCGATGCGCTGACGGCGCGCGCCACGCGGCTCGGTATTGCCGATCGCACCCGGTTCCTCGGCATGGTGCCGCCCGACCGGGTCGCGGAGACGATCGCCGGTGCGGACGTGTTCGCTTTCCCGGCCGAGCGGGAAGGGTTCGGCCTCGCCGTGGCGGAGGCGCTCGCGCTCGGCGTACCGGTCGTGTCGCTCTCCGACGGGGGTGGGGTCTTGGACATCGTGAGTGAGGATGCGGGCCGCGTGGTTCCTCCCAACGATCCGGACGCGCTAGCTGAAGCGATCATGTCGCTGGTGGGCCGACCGGAGGCACGCCGCCGCGCGGCCACCGCCGGCGTCGCGCTCGCCGCGGAACTGGCTCCCGCCCGGGTTGCCGAACGGTTCGAAACGATTCTCCGAGACGCGGTCGAGCGGAACGCATGAGTCGCCGCGCCCTGTTCTGGATGGGGCAGGCGGTCCTCGTGGGGGCCGTCGGCGCGTTCGTCTGGCGTTCGCTCGCACGGCACTGGGAGGAGTTCCGGGCTGTCGAGGTCGCGTTCGACCCGCAACCCGGCTGGATCGCACTCTCGGCGCTCGTGGTATGGGCGACCTATGGGGGGCTCATCGAGGCGTGGCGCCGCATCCTCGCCGGTTGGGGAGAACGCCTCCCGTACGCTACGGCGGTGCGCATCTGGACGATCTCGAATCTGGGGCGGTATCTGCCAGGCAAGATCTGGAGCGTTGCGGGACTCGCCGTTCTGGCGCAGCGCTCGGGCGTTGCCCCGTGGGCGGCAGCCGGGTCGGCCATCATCATGCAGGCGGTGGCGCTCGGGACCGGGGTGGCCGTCGTCGCGGCTACGGCACCCGGCGCGGCTTCTCCGCTCTCGCTCGCGCTCGCAGCCCTGGTTGCCGCGTGTGTGGTAGCAGTCCTGGTATGGCCCAAGACAATGCGGCTGGCATCACGCGCTCTGGGACGCGAGCTGCGCCCGCTTCATCCGGCCGCAGTGACCATCGCCGCGCTCGTAACCACACTGAGCTGGGTCGCCTACGGCGTGGCCTTCTGGCTCCTGGCACGCGGGCTGTTCGGGCACACTTCCCTCAGCCTCGCGTCTGCCGTTGGAGTGTTCGCGGCCGGTTACATTATAGGCTTGCTGGCGCTGGTGGCCCCCGGCGGGCTGGGGGTACGGGAAATCATCTTCATCGGCCTGCTCGCCCCAATATTGGGCAGCGGCGCCGCCGTGGCGCTGGGCATCGCGTCCCGAATCCTGCTGACCATCACCGAAGCTGGTGCGGCCGCGGCCGGACTGCTGACCAGGGAGCGCAAGGGTGCCTCAGGCTGAACGCGAGCCGGAAACAACCGCGACCTACGAGCCGCCCGCGCCCACATGGGTGGCGACCGCCGTCCTGACTCTGTGGATCGCCATCCTGTCGCTGCCGATGTGGTCGGGGAAGTTCCTGGCGGGGCAGTTCAGCGACCAGTACCACAGCGGGTTCGCGTTCCGCCACTGGCTGGCGTCGGAATGGAAGCGCACCGGAAAGATCCCGCTATGGAATCCCGAGCTGTTCGGCGGGATGCCCTTCGTCGGTGCCATGCATGGTGACATCTTCTATCCCACGTCGTGGCTGCGACTGATCCTGCCCACCGGCACAGCCATGAACCTCGGCTTCGCGATCCACTACGTGTTGGCCGGGCTCTTCCTCTACCTGTTGTTGCGCCTGTTGCGCGTCTCCTGGACGGGTGCCGTGGTTGGCGGTCTCGCGTACCAGTTGTCGGGTGTCATCGGTTCGTATGTGCAGCCCGGACACGATGGCAAGCTCTTCGTCACGGCACTGCTGCCGCTCGCGCTCATCGGATTGGTGCTGGGGATCCGGGACCGGCGCTACGAAGGGTACGGCATTCTAGCGCTCAGCGTGGGGCTGGCGCTGGTGAGCCCGCAGGCACAGATGACCTACTACATGCTGGTGGTGGCCGGACTGTTCGCCCTCTACCTGGCACTCGGCGAAGCGGACGGGCGATCCTGGGCCGAACGTCTGGTGCCACTTGGGCTGGCATTTGCCGCGGTTGCCGTCGGGTTCGGGATCGGCATGATCCAGATTCTACCGTTCTACCACTACATCCCGTTCTCCCCACGCGCGGAAGGCTACTACGGCTTCGAGGGTTCCACGTCCTATGCGCTGCCGTGGTCGCACGTTCCCGAACTGGCACTCGCAAACTTCGTGGGAACGAGCTTCGATGGCACGTATTGGGGTGGCAATCCGATGAAGTTGCATTCGGAGTACCTGGGCCTGCCTGTGGTCGCGCTTGGCGCGCTGGGACTCTTCGACAGCCGACGCCGCCTCGTCTATTGGCTATCGGGGATCGGGCTGCTGTTCTTCTTGATCAGCCTTGGTGCGGCGACCCCGTTCTATCGGCTGTGGTGGACAGTCATGCCGTTCGTGAAGCAGACACGGGCGCCGGGGATGGCGCTCTATGTCGTCGCCCTCGTGCTCGCCGTGTTCGCAGGCCTGGGGGCTGCGCGTTTGGAGAGGGCACAGGGGCGGACCGAGCGTTGGGTCGTATCGTGGATGATTGCGGGGGGCATAGTGGCCGTGTTGGCACTGCTCGGCGTGTTCGGCGCCGTAGCCGAGTCGCTGGCGCAGGGCGGGGGGTCGGGGCAGGGGACCGTTGCGCTACGGGCCGCCGTCGCGGGGCGGAGTGCCATAAGGATGGGTGCGCTGCTGAGCGGCTTGGCGCTGGCGCTCCTCGGCGGCGTGGTCTGGGCGCTCGCGCGCGGCAAGGTGCCGGCTCGCGCCCTCGTGCTGGCGCTGCCACTCTTGGTCAGCGCCGACCTGTGGCGGAATGCGAGGGGGTTCTGGACCTACACCGATTCTCCGGAGTCGGGGCTGTATGGTCCCGATGCCGTCACCAATTTGCTGCGAGAGGTCGAGCGGCCGTTCCGGGTGCTCGACCTCTCGGATACCGGGATCGAGGCGTACCGCGGCTCGTCGCTCATGGCGTTCGGGATCCCGCAACTGCTCGGACATCACGGGAACCAGCTCCATGCGTTCAACGAGTTGATGGGGGGTAAGAACCAGTGGCAGATCCTGTCCGGATATCTTTTTGCCAGTCGCCGCCTGTGGGACCTTTTTGCCGTACGGTACGTGCTGCTCTCGGCGGACCTCGATCTTTCCGGGCGTTTTGCCGCGTTCACGGGGTTCGCCGACGCCTACGACACCGTCATGGCCGGCGTGCTGACTTCCAATGGCGGCCGGGCAACCGTATTTGAGCGGCGCGACCCGGTGCGCTACGCACGGTTGGTCCCGGCAGCGCTCAAGGTTCCCGACGAGCAGGCGATACCGGCGATAGCGGATCGGCGCTCGCAACTGGATTTCGACCGCGTGGTCCTGCTCGATACTGCAGCCGCGATCGATCTCGCACCGCTCGACACGCTCCCCGAACCGCTGGCCGTCCGCGTCATCTTCGAGACGTGGGAGCCAGGACACATGGTGATGCGGCTGGAACCTTCGGCGCCGCAGGAGGGGTACCTGGTAGTGGCCGAAAACTACTACTACGACTGGAAGGCCACGGTCGACGGCGTAGCGGCGGAAGTACTGCGCGGCAACGTATCCTTGATCACCGTGCCGGTGCCAGCCGGCGCAGCCGAGGTCTCGCTGTCGTTCGAGAGCGCAGACTATCGGCTTGGGCGGATGCTCACGCTGGGCAGTCTGTTGCTCGCGGTTGGAGGTATCGTGGGGCCGATTGCGGCCCGGAGGCTGCGTGGCTGAAGAGAAAGCGCTGGTCATCATACCGACCTACAATGAATTGAACAACCTGCGCCGGATCGTGCCTCTGGTGTTGGGGCAGGACCCGCGGATCGAGGTGCTCGTGATCGACGACAACTCGCCCGACGGCACGGGGTCCGCCGCAGACGAGATAGCGGCGGAGAATCCGCGCGTTCGGGTCATTCACCGGGAAGCGAAGCTCGGGCTCGGCACGGCGTACATGGCGGGGTTCCGTTGGGCGCTCGAGCGCGACTACGAGTACGTGTTCGAGATGGATGCGGACTTTTCGCACGACCCCAAGCACCTGCCGGATTTCCTCACCGCGGCGCAGGATGCCGATCTGGTGCTCGGGTCTCGCTACCTGCGGGGGCGGGTGACGGTCGTGAACTGGCCGATGCCGCGACTGCTGCTGAGCTATTGCGCGAACCTATACGCGCGCATCGTCACGGGGCACAGGCTGTATGATGCCACCGGGGGCTTCAAGTGCTTCCACCGCCGGGTCCTAGAGGCGATCGACCTCGATGCGGTACACTCCAACGGTTACGGGTTTCAGATCGAAATGAGCTTTCGCGCACACCGCAAGGGATTCCGTATCGTCGAGATTCCCATCGTCTTCGTGGATAGGACGGATGGGGTCAGCAAGATGTCCGGTGTGATCGTCCGGGAGGCGATCTGGCTAGTCTGGCGGCTTCGGTTCATGGCCCTGCTGCGGCGGCTGTGATGGGGGGATCGGTCTTCTACAAGATGACGGGGTCTGGAAACGACTTCGTCTTCATCGACGGCCGATGCGATCCGGTTGCTGAATGGTCGCCGGAACGCATTCGGTCGGTGTGCGCACGCCGGACAGGGGTCGGGGCCGACGGCCTCGTCGTCCTGGAGCCGGGATCGGCGCCCGGCAGGGTGCGGTTTCACTTCTTCAACAGTGACGGCAGTCGGGCCCCGATGTGCGGCAACGGGGCACTCTGCGCCACGCGCCTGGCCGCGCGGCTCGAGCTTGCGCCGGCCGAGGGGATGTGTCTGGAGACAGATGCCGGAACCTACGAGGCCCGGTGTCTCCCGGAGACGACCGATCGGGCGGAGATCCGGCTGGCTGATGTTACCGATCTCAGCCATCCGGAGATCGTCCCGACGGACGGGGAGCGCCACATCGGGTTCGCGACCGTCGGGGTTCCTCATCTGGTGGTCGTGGTTGACGATCTGGAGGCCGTCGATCTGGTGGGCCGGGGTAGGGCGCTGCGGGAGCACCGGGTGCTGGAGCCGGGAGGCGCCAATGTGAACTTCGTGGCCCGGACCGGGGAAGGTTGGGCCATGCGGACCTACGAGCGAGGGGTGGAGGGTGAGACCCTGGCCTGTGCCACTGGGGCGGTGGCCAGCGCGCTCGTTCTCGGAACGGCAGGCGATCTGGAGTTTCCTTGGGCTGTGCGGAGCCGGATGGGCGAGCTGTTGTCCGTCTCCGGGGAACTGGATCTGGACCGCGAACCGCCGGCTCTCGTCTCGCCGGGCGTCGGCGGCCAGGCCCTCCTCGTCTTTCGCGGTATCCTCTGACCATCTGACACTGCCCGCCGTCACTCTGGTGCCGCCGCCGACCAACTCGGCCCAGAGGTTTCCCACAAACGTATCCTGCCACCGCTCTGCCACTTTCTCATGCCCCCATGGGAAACCGTTGGGGCAGAGGGTTCGGGGGTGGTTGAGGTCTAGGCGCGTAACTGGCGGCGCAGTAGTGGATTACGTAATGAGGGTGGGGGATGCGCCACTACTTCTCCACACCATGTTCGCATGTAGCTTAACATAACATATCTTATACGACGTCTGTGTGGCGGGCACAGGAACGAACGCCAGGCGATCCGACAGGCTGAGGTACGCCGACCGGCGTTATCCGGCTATGTCAAAACGGCTGAGTTCCGCCAATCTGAGGCGGGCTTCCGTAGCACCGGGCGGGTCTTCAAACTCGGTGAGGACGCGCTCGTAGGCAGCCACCGCTCGAGCGGTGTCGCGGGCGAGGACGAATGCCCGCCCAGCATCGAGCAGCAATTCCGATCGCAGGAAATCGAATCCCGGCGAGTTGGCACCGGCCAGATAGGCTTCGCCGGCAGCCGCGAATCTACTGGTCTGCTCGAGCGCGGCACCCAAGAGCTGATGGGCCTGGACTTGGTAGTCGTCGTCCGGACCCACGGCGATGAAACGCTCGAGATCCACGATCGCGAGTTCGGCCTGGTTCTGTAGGAGCCGTACCTGCGCCAGCACCAGCGCGGCCTCCTGGGCCGCCCTCGACCCCCCGTACGTCCCTATCAGCCGCGACAGGTCGTTGGTGGCCAGAGCGAGGTTCCCCGACTCAGCGGCGAGCCGTGCCTGGGACAACTCACGGCGGGCGAATGCCTCGCGCCGCTGTTGGGCTGTGGTAGTAAACCATACGCCGCCGCCGACAACCGCGACCACAACAGCGGCCACCGTGAGGCTTCGCTGCCGGGCCTTCACCCATGCCAGCACACGCTCGCCGGGATCGATCTCCTCGGGCTTCCCGGGGACCGGGCGCTCTTCCTTCTTTGCTCGTTTAGTCATTTCCTTCCCACCCGTTGCCCGGGGGGCGCCAATGCCCCTGGGGTGACTCGAACACCCGACCAACGGTTTAGGAAACCGCTGCTCTATCCGCTGAGCTACAGGGGCGTCGGCCGAGACAACTTAATCACTTACGGGTTGGGGCGGTATTGGCGGATCTCCGCGAGTACGAGCGTTGCGTACCGCCGTACCAGCGCCACCTGTGCTGCCATTTGGGCGTCGGCCGCACGGATGGGCTCAATTCGCCGGGAGTTGTTCGAATTGGCCAATGCTGGAGCGAGTGACTGGGTACCGGGGCCGGGAAGGAGTGTCCACGAGAAATGGTATCAGGTGTTGATGGCACCGGTCATGAGATAGCTAACTATCTGGTATCAAAGAACTTGATGTCAATCTGCTCATGTGGAATATCTTCTTTTTCAACATTGTCCACACGCGCGTGCCAGGGTCCCTTACGTAGAGCCGCGTCAAAGGCATCCAATGCGGCGGTCGCTCCCCTGCCCACGGCCTCCACACGACCATCGGCGAGGTTCTTGGCCCATCCCACGATGCCCAGCTCATCAGCCCGCCGGAGCGCGAACCAGCGGAATCCGACTGCCTGCACCCGGCCTGAAATGAGCCAACGGTATGCCCTGTCGGCGCTCGTGCTCACTCATCGACCCCCGCGACCCGGGCCTCACGCCGAGTCCGGCGGCGCTGGTGGACCACATATGTGGTGACGATCACGACGATCACCGGGGCCAGAACCAGTAGGGCGCCGGTCACGTAGCGGTGCACCTGCTGATCTTGGAGCACTTCAGCATGCGTTCCCAGGTACCACCCGATCCAGGTGAGAACGGCGCACCAGATCCCCGCACCGAGCGCCGTGTACAGGACGAACAGCTCGAGGCGCATGTGGGCCAGGCCGGCCGGGAGCGAGATATACTGGCGAATGACCGGAATCAGGCGGCCCACGAAGGTGCTGATCTCGCCGTGGCGCCGGAAGAATGCCTCGGCTCGGTCGAGCGAATGCTCCTTGATCAGGAGCATGCGGTGGTACTTGTGGAGCAACGGCCGGCCCAGCCGAACGGCGACGACATAGTTGAACACGGCACCCAGGACGCTTCCCAGGATGCCGGCACCAGCCACTGCATAGGCGTTCATCTGGCCTTTGGCGGCCAGGTATCCTGCCGGCGGTAGCACGACCTCGCTGGGGAATGGGAAGAACGACGACTCCAAGGCCATGAGCACGGTAATACCGGGGTATCCGAGGGTCCCGATCGTGTTGACGAGCCATGTGACGACGCTGCCGAGCCAACTCGATAGGGTTTCGATCATGAGGGCTCGCCAGTGTGCCCGTGGCGACCGATCAGCGGCACGAATTGGGCATTGCCGAGCGTTTCCTCTCTCAGGCTGTCTCCGGCGCGGGTTATCCTGACCAGGGCCTGCCCGCCGCCGCGCTCGAGTGGCATCACGAGGCGGCCCCCCTCGGCGAGCTGTTCGAGCAGCGGCTCGGGTACCTCGGGACCCGCCGCCGCCACCACGATTCCCTCATAGGGCGCGTCAGAACGGTAGCCGATCGACCCGTCTCCGGTCACGACCAGAACCCCGTCGATGCCGGCTCGCTCGAGCGCCGTCCGGGCGCCCGAGGCGAGAACCGCGATACGCTCCACCGTCACTACCCGCCTGCACAGGTAGGTCAGGAGTGCCGCCTGGTACCCCGATCCCGTGCCGATTTCGAGGACCCGCTCGGTGCCGTTCAGGGCGAGCGCCTCGAGGTAGCGAGCCTGGGTCGAAGGCGCCGAAATGGTCTGCTGGTTTCCGATAGGCAGCGAGGTGTCATCGTACGCCCGCCGCACCAGGGCTTCCGGGATGAAGAGATGTCTCGGTATCTCCCCGAAGGCACGTAGGACCGCCAGATCACGGATGCCCTTTGCGCGCAGCGTCTCGACCAGCCGCGCGCGGTAGCCGCCGTATGTGTCGGCTAGCGGCCGAGATCCCATGCGCTCACGGCTTCGAGGAGATCGTAGTTCGTGAGGTCTACGTGCAGCGGTGTGATGGAGATGTAGCCTTCTTGGACCGCGCGGAAATCGGAGTCTTCCCTGCCGGACCATGAGATGTGCCCTCCCCCGATCCAGTGGACCTTCCGACCCCAGGGATCCTTGCTCGTGACGATCGATCCCTCGAACACGCGGTTACCGAGCGTCGTGACACGAATGCCGGCGATCTCGTCCCCGGCGATTGGCGGGAAATTGATGTTGAGCAACGTCTCCGCCGGAAAGCTCCGTACCTTCAGGATGTCCCGTGTGAGGCGCTCCAGCCATTCCCGTTGTGTGTCGATCAGCTCGATGTCACCGCCGGCGAACGAGACAGCCACTCCGGGGATTCCCGCGGATAGTCCCTCCATAGCAGCCGCCACCGTGCCCGAGTAGAGCACGTCCTCGCCCATGTTCGGACCGTGATTCACTCCGGAGAAGACAAAGTCGGGCTTCTCGTCGAGCAGCGCATTGAGCGCCAGCAGGATGCAGTCGGTCGGCGTGCCATCGACTTGGTACATCTTTTCCCCCCGTTTCACCGGACGGAGGGGCCGGGCGAGCGTGAGCGAATGGCTCGCGCCGCTCTGCTCGCGGTCGGGCGCGACTACGGTGACGTCACCGACCTTGCGGCAAACGTCCACCAGAACCCCGATACCGCGCGAAAGGATGCCGTCGTCGTTACTGATGAGTATCCGCAACGGAGCCGGGTGGTGTCAGAATGGAGAGGATGTCCTGCAGTTCGCGTCGCAGGTTCTCGATGGTCTCGTGCTGGAGGGCGTAGCGCGCCTCGGCTCGCAGCACGCCGGTCCGCCGGTAGTGGTCGATCCGCTGCCGTGCGCCGTCGATCGTGTATTTCTCCGTGTACAGGAGGTGCTTGACCAGCATGATCAGCTCGATCTCACGACGCTGGTAGACGCGGTTCCCGGAGCGGTTTTTTGCAGGACTGAGGAATCGGAACTGGCTTTCCCAGTAGCGCAGCACGTGGGGCTTGAGGTCTGTGAGTTGACAGACATCGCCGATGGCGAAGAACTCCTGTAGGGGGTGGGGGCGGGGGCGGGGGCGGGACGCGGTCACCGCCAGTGCTCCGCTTTCAGTTCCCGTTCCATGAGATCCTCGATCGCCTGAAGCGGCGGCTTGCCTTCGAACAGAATGTGCGACACCTCCTGGGCGATCGGCAGCTCAACGCCCTCGCGCTCGCCCAGCTCGACCGCCGTCCGCGCCGTACGCACGCCCTCGGCGACCGTGCGGCGCCCGCGCAGCGCGTCTTCGAGGCTGCGGCCCTTGCCGAGTTCGACCCCCAACGTGCGGTTGCGGCTCAACGTGCCGGTCGCGGTGAGCAGCAGATCTCCCATCCCTGCCAAGCCCGCGAAGGTGCTCGCCTCGGCACCCAGCGCCACGCCGAGCCGCGTGATCTCTGCCAGCCCGCGGGTAATGAGCGCGGCACGCGGGTTGTGGCCGAGCCCGATGCCGTCCAGGATACCGGCGGCTAGGGCGATAACGTTCTTCAGGGCTCCGCCCAGCTCGACACCCACGACGTCTGACGACGTATACACCCGGAAGTATCTGTTAGAGAAGACCTGTTGCACGGTTTCCGCAGCGGTTGGATTCCGTGAGGCCGCCACCAGCGCCGTCGGTTGTCGCGCTGACACCTCCTTGGCAAAGGTCGGGCCTGACAGGGCGACGACGGAACAGCCGGGAAGCGTCTCGCCGAGGATCTCGCTCATGAAGTCGTGGGTGCCCTCTTCCAGCCCCTTCGAGACGCTCACGACCACGGGGGCGGGGGCGGAGGTGGGGGCTCGGTCGCCCAGGGCCTGCGCCACACGAGCGCTCACCGCGCGGACCGCGTGCGAAGGCGAGGCGCTGACCACCAGCTCGGCGCCGCGGACGGCTGTGACTATGTCGCCGTGCGCGACGATCGACTCCGCGAGTTCGGCGCCGGGGAGAAAGACCGTGTTCTCGTGACGTGCGTTGATCGCCTCCACGACCTCGGCCTCGAGCGCCCAGACCGCGACGTCGTGCCCGTTCCGGGCCAGCAGATCGGCCAGAGTGGTTCCCCAGCTCCCCGCGCCGATGACCGCGACTCGCATCTACGCTTCCCCACGCCGTCCGAATCGTGACTCCGTACCGGAGAGGAGCCGCCGAACATTTGCGCGGTGCGTGTAGACGATGAATAGGGCGAGGGCCACGCCGACCGCCAGGAGATAGATATCGGGATGCAGCAGCCACGCGGCGACAGGGAACGTGAGGGCGCCGGTCACGGATGACAGGGACACGTAGCCAGTGAGCTTGAGGACCAGCGCCCAGACGGCCACGCTGATCGCCAACGGGATCGGGGCGAGCGCCAGCAGCACGCCGGCGGCGGTGGCGACGCCCTTCCCTCCCCGGAACCGCATGAATACGGAGTAGACGTGTCCCAGGATGGTGGCGACGCCGACCGCCAGCGGCATCCAGCGCTGTGATCCCGCGAGCGGTGCGAGCAGCACCACCGGGACCGCACCCTTGGCCGCGTCGAACAGTCCTACAGGGATGGCGTACTTCCACCCGAGCACCCGATAGAGATTGGTGGCACCCAAGTTCTTGCTCCCATGCTCGCGCAGATCGATTCCCGCCCCGTAGCGCGCTGCGATCCAGCTCGTCGGGATCGATCCCGCCACGTAGGCGGCGAGGAAAATGGCAGCGGCGCTCACCGACGGCCTCGTTTCTTCCTGAGCCTCACGCGAATCGGCACACCGGCGAACCCCCATGCCTGGCGAAAGCCGTTGACGAGGAAGCGCTGGTACGATTCCGGGACCGCTTCCGGGCGGTTCGCCACGATCGCGAACGTGGGCGGAGCGGTGCCGATCTGTGATCCGTACAACAGCTTGACCTCCTGACCGGCCTGCTGGGGCGGTTGCTGCCTCTGCACCAAGGCCTGGAGCACGCGGTTCACCTCTACCGTCTGAATCCGTTCCTGCCGGACTGCAGCCACCTCCAAGATGAGGTCCAGGATCTTGCGTGTCCTCTGGCCGGTCAGCGCGGAGACGTACACGAACGGGACGCCCCGCAGGAACGGCGCTCGTTCGAGCACTTCATCCTGGCCGCGCTTCGCGGTGGTGGTGTCCTTCTCGTGGATAAGGTCCCACTTGTTGACCGCGATGATGAGACCGGCGCCGCGCTCCCAGATAGATGCGGCGATCTTGAGATTCTGCGCGTGGAAGCCGTCGGCCGCATCGACCACCAGGACGCAAACATCCGCTCGCTCCACCGCCCGCTCGGTGCGCAGGGTGGAGTAGAACTCGACCTCATCTTCTACTTTCGTTCGCTTCCGTAACCCCGCGGTATCAATGAAGTTGAGGGTCGTGCTGTGATACCGCAAGGGGGAGTCCACCGCGTCCCGGGTAGTGCCCGCCTCAGGTGCAACGACGGTTCGCTCCTCACCCAGCAACCGGTTCACGATACTCGACTTGCCGACATTGGGCCGGCCCACCACGGCTACGTCCACTTGATCCGGATCGCGCGTCTCGGCTTCCGTTGCCGGAAGAAGGTCTACCAACCGGTCGAGGAGGTCTCCCGTTCCCTTGCCCGAGGCGGCTGACACCGGGCACGGGTCGCCGAGCCCCAGCTCGCAAAACTGGTGGTAAGCGACGTCGGTGGCGGGCTCGTCGGCCTTATTGGCGGCCAGCACCACCTGATCGCTGCGGCGTCGCAGGATCTCCGCGACTTCGAGATCGGCTGGATGCACTCCCTCTTGTGTGTCCACTACCAGTATGACCGCGTCGGCCGCTTGAATTGCCGTTTCCACCTGCTCGCGGATTGCGCTCACGAGGGCGTCGTCCGTGCCCGCCACCCACCCTCCCGTGTCGACCAGCCAGAAATCCCGCCCCGCCCAGGACGCGCGACCGAAGTGCCGGTCTCGGGTCACGCCGGGCCGGTCGTGCACGATGGCGCGGCGCCCGCCGACGATGCGGTTGAACAGGGTCGACTTGCCGACGTTGGGCCTTCCTACGATCGCAACCGTCGCGCGTGTCATCCCGGAACGCCCTCCAGGAGCGCGTCACCGAAATCGTATGAGAACCTGACGTCGCAAGGGGCACCCGCGATTAGCTCGGCGGCGGTCATGTCGTCGATCAGCAAACCCCGATCGTTCACCGCCTCGGCGGGCAGCAACGCGAGATCGAGATCGTGCCGGTCGGCCAGCGCGCTGCGGAACGTTCGTCCCGGGAGCAGCGCCGCGGTGGTCACCGAGCGGCCGAACAGATCGTTCTCCAGCACCACGACGTCGAAACGCGCCCCGGTCGCGCGCGCCAGGTCTTCCAGGACCGGAGCCATCAGGCGCCCCATGGCCGTGCCGGTCAGCACGCCGATACTCCTCCCGTGGAGATCCGGAAGGTCGTCGTGGTATGCCGCGATCCGTTGCTGGAGGTGGCGCACGCTGCCCACTCCGTTCTCCACCTGCTCGAAATCACCGTATGTCTCGGCCGCCGGCAGCTCCATTTCGGCAACCAGGTACAGCTCGTCCGACCCCGAGACCCACCGGACGCCGCGCTCGGCCAACGCACGCGCCGCGTACCGGTCCGCTACCTCGATCGCGGCGCGGCATTCGTCCCGTCGCGGCTCACGCACGAGGTGATGCTTGCTGAACTCCGTGAGTCCTACCGGAACGACCGATACGGTGAGTACCGCAGCGCCGAGTGCATAGAGGTCCTCGAGACTCCGTACCAGCACGTCGCCGTCGTTGACGCCCGGCGACAACACGATCTGTGTGTGAAACCGGATTCCGCCGGCAGCGAAGTGTGCGAGCTGCGGGATGATCGCGGGCGCCCGTGGGTTTCGCAGGTAGCGGCGCCGGATCACGGGGTCGGTGGCGTGTACCGACACGTAGAGGGGAGACAGTCGGTACTCCAGGATCCGATCCACGTCCTTCTGCTTGAGGTTCGTCAGGGTAGCGAAGTTGCCGTACCGGAAGGAAAGCCGGTAGTCGTCGTCACGGATATAGAGGTTCTCCCGCAGGCCTTCCGGCAGCCCGTCCACGAAGCAGAAGTCGCAGCGGTTGCCACAACGACGAATGCGCGGCGGTTCCAGCTCCACCCCCATGGGTAGCTCCTCGGGGCGTTCCACGTCGTACTCGATAGCCTCTCCGCTCGGCAGGCGGGCCAGCAGGACGAAGTGGTCCTCGGCGGTGAGGAACTCCCAGTCCAGGAAATCGTCGAGCGCACGACCGTTCACCGATACCAACTCGGTTCCCGTCGTCAGGCCCAGCTCGGCACCCAACGACCCATCCGCGACGTTCTCTATGCGCACCATAGGATCTCACAGCCCTGAGAGACAGATACGAAAACGGCCGCTACGCGGCCGCACCCTAAAGATAGATGGCGCGACCGTGGCCGCGCCATTCCTCGTCTCACGCCGGCTCCTCACCAGGTCACTGCCTGCGGTACCGCCACGCTACGGAGCCGCCCTGTTGCTCCCGAATCGAGATCGACGACCGAGCGCGGGGCTCGAGCGCGGGGACCTCGACCGGGAAACTGAACAGGACGTTCCCGTCGCTGTCGAGGAACTCGAACAGCAGGGTCGTTGCCGGCAGCGGGCGGGGCACGAGGTTGCGCACCGAGCCGGTAAGCCTGGTCAGGGTCTTCCGGGTCATGAACTGCTGGACGTTGACGTGCCAGACGATGCCGGTATCGGCCATGGCGACGTAGTAGCCGACCGAGTCGCGGTCGCCCGCGAGCGCCCATCCGAGCGCCAGCATCCGGACGGCGTTCGAGTTGAGGGGATCGATCACCGCCAGGCGGCGGGCCACCGGCATCAGTTTCTCCTGCTCCTGAAGCGCGTAATACGAGCGGCACAGCATGAGCAGCGCGGTGCGGTGATTGGGATTGATCTTGAGCGCCGCCTCGAGCATGCGGGCTGCGCTGACGTGTTGCCCTTCACCGAAAAGGCTCATCCCTCCCTGAACGAGCGCGCTGGCATCGGCATTATCCGCCACGACGATCCGATCGATCAGCGCGCTCAGCTTGTCGCTGTCCCCGGCGGCCGAATACAGCCGGGCGAGGTTCATCGCTGCGGTTACGTCGTCCGGGAACCGGTCGAGGTAGGCTCGGTACCGGTCCAGAGCGGGCGCGAGCGATTCCATCGCGTCCACGCTATCGGCGATCGCCGCTGCGGTGAGCGAGTCGCGGGCCGCGCGGTAGCCCCCCAATCGGGTCGCCACCGTAGTGGATTCCTGCTCGAACACGCCTCGGGATTCGGGATCGAGCTGGCGTCCGCGGTCGTAGATCTCCTGTACACGGCCAAGCATCGTGGCGAGCCGGGTGGAGTCGCGTCCCACCATCCGGACCATCGAGTCGCGGTTCATCCGCGTCAGGGGTGCCCGTATGATCGCCTGATTCTGATAGGCGCGCGTCTCATAGGCGCGGGCAAGCTCCAGTTGTGCCTGCTTGAGCCGCTGGCCTGCCGTCGTATCACTCGCCGACGCGTCGAGACCGATCGCCAGGTACTTGGCGGCCGAGTCCAGCGCGCCACTCGTCGCATACATGATGCTGAGGTAGAGTGGCACCTCGGCGTCATCGGAATTGAGGCGGGCTGCCAAGTGGAAGAAATATGCGGCCGAGTCGTTCTGTCCCGATCCCCAGGTGCGCAGCGCCTCGTTGAGCGAGAGCGGCGCCATCTTGTCCCGATACTGGGCGATGTCATCCGCACATATCGGCTGCAGCTGTTCCGCTCTGCGGAACGCGGAGTCGGCGCCGGCCGGGTCAACCATCTCCGTGTAGTACCGTCCGAGGAAGTACCACACAGCAGCATTGTCGTGCTGGCGCTCGTCCGTCAGCGCTTCCGTGAGCACGCGGAGCGCCTCGGCCAGACGGCCGTCCCGCTGGTCCGGATATCGGGTCTCGATGGCCTGTTTCAGATAGAGGATGGCGCCGCCCACGAGCGGGTGGCCGGTGCTGAGCTTACAAGGATCCTGGTGGCGTACCCAGCGACCCTGTGCCGGGAGCGGTGACGTGAGCAGAACGCCGAGAGCGATCCCGAGAAGCGTGCGGGCAAACGTGGACATGAGCGTCTCGCACGATGAGTTTCACGTCAGACTAACGCGTGATGCTCCTGCTGGCAACAGCGCAGGTGATCGTCCCCCCTCGCCTCCCCCGTCATTCCCCTCCGCCCGCGACGACGCTAGCGCCCGTGCGGGAGCATCGCCGCCTCCAGCCGGACCGGACACCTCAAGATGTGATGTGGTGGGCCATTGCGCGAGAGATGTTGGCGCCGGTCCAAACCGAGGTACATCTTATCGAAAGGCGAAACGTCTCCGGGATCGACTCGGGGACACGCCAGCGACGGGCGCCGCTCGGCCAGGTCCAGCCCTCCCGCCGTATTGACCTCGGACCGTGAGGGACGCCACCATGCCGATCCAGGATATCATTAGCGACTCATTTGCCAGTTTCATGACCGGGCTCGGTGAATTCCTGCCCAACATTCTTGCCGCGCTCGTCATCCTCCTTGTGGGTTGGATCGCCGCCAAAGTGCTCAAGGCCGCGGTGGTCCGGATGCTCAAACTCATCAGGTTTCCCGTCCTCGCCGAAAAGGCGGGGATCGACGAGTTCCTGGCCAAGGGAGGCGTCACGCATTCGGCGGCGGGTCTGCTCGCCGTCCTGGTGTACTGGCTCCTGATGCTCATCGTGCTGCTCATGGCGGTGAACGCGCTACGGCTCGAGATGGCGTCCCAGATGCTCAACCAGATCCTCCTGTATGTCCCGAACGTCATCGTCGCCGTCATCGTGCTCGTGGTTGGCCTCTCAGCGGCGAACTTCGTTGCCGGATTGGTGAGAACGGCGGCGGCCAACGCAGGCATCGAGGAGGCCCCGCTTCTCGCGGCGGTGGCACGCTACGCGTTGATCGTCTTCGCGTTCGTGATTGCCCTGAGTCAGCTGCGGATCGGTGAAGGCATCGTGGCCAACGGCTTCCTGATTGTGTTCGGCGCCGCGTGCCTCGCCGCCGCGCTGGCCGTCGGGCTAGGCGGTCGGGAAACCGTCAGCCGATACTTGAACCGGCGCTTCGGCAGCAGCTAGGCGCCTTCGAGAGAGGTGGTCGCCCCGACGGCTCCCTGCCGGGGCGGCCCGCGGTGGGGTCGGGTTGAAGCGCAGGGACGTTAGGTCAGCCTCACCGAAGAGCTATTTCTGTGGAGCCTCAAAGCCTGATTCAGTTCTTCATCGACCGTGGTCCTACCTGGGTCACGTTTCAGTGCTAAGTGCACCGAGCGAATGGCCGGACGCTGGCAGGGCGCGAGGTTGAGATCATGGCTCCCTTCTTCGGACAGGACGTGACCGATGGAGTCCGGATTGTAAGCGTCCCCGTCATACAGAATCCGGATTTCTACAAAGAACTGAAAGCGCAAGGCGTTCCAACACCTCTCGACTTTACCGTAATGTCTGGCATCATGAGCATTGTCAGGTCAGGCTGGAGGTAGCTAGATGGCTGGGAGTGGCGTCGTGAGACTGCATAGCACGCTTGCTGCTGACAGGCGCGCTCGTGCGACAAGGAAGTCGTTGGGTTGTGCGCCGGGGGAGGATTGTGCACGTTGGGCTACTGGGTCCAATCTGGGAGGGTAAAAATGTTTACCGACGCTGTGGGCCTCTTTGGCGTCTTTGTTGTGCTGGCTTACATCGCATTCCCGGTAATCATGCTGATGACGCTGTGGCGTAGCATGAAAGCCCACGAGGCAATAGCCAGCCATCTAGAGACCTTGGCCGACGCTGTGTCGCGGCGCGGCCTTGACGCCTAGAACGAAGCAACCCTCATGAGCTTCGCGGTGGGTCGTTGGGTTGTGCGCCCGGGAGAGAATTGTGCACGTTCAGCTATTGAAAGTCCGCCTGCGGCGGCGCGCCAGCGCCTCCACGATGTCAGCGAATGCGAGCCGGTCACCACCCCGCCCTGCGAACACCATCCGGAGATCGGCCAGCAGCAGCTCGCGTGCCGACTCGGACATCCACGCGGAGACGCTGGTCAAGCTACCTCGATGCGCCGCTGGCCGCGCGCGGGATGCGCCGGGCCGATGAGTTGACGCCCCGCCTCCGCTCGGACTACGTGACGGCGATGCTCCAGGCGTTCAAATTGGCGATTCGGTGAAAAGCGGGCCGGGAACCGGCAAGATCACGTGCGCAGGTTACCCGGGGGTTACCCCATGTCCTGCCGATCCGCCCATGCGAGCTAAGTCGTTGCGGGATAAAGAGCGGGCGACCGGACTCGAACCGGCGACGTCCAGCTTGGGAAGCTGGCATTCTACCGCTGAATTACGCCCGCGTTCGGCGGAGTGTATGAATACCCCGCCACGGTGTCAAGCGAGCCGCGTCATGTCCCGCTGCTATACCTCCACGCCGCCATGCCTTCCGCGGACGGCCGTAGCTGGAACGGTGCCACGGACTCCGGCTCGATCGTCTGCTGCGGGATCTCGGCCGTCTCCACGACCTCGCCGGCTTCGTTCACGAACTCGAACCTTATCGCCGGCACGGTCAATGACTCGTCCGAGAGGTTCGTGATGATTCCGCGCACCTCGAACCCTCCCCCGGACGCCGCCTGGAACACGCTCACCGTCACGTCGAAGGTGAGGGCCTGTGCGCGCTCGAGCACGGCCAGCGTCGAGTCTTCCTGGCTCTGGAGCTGGTAGGAAGCGGCGAGCAGCCGCAACGCGGATGCCGAGTGCGGATCCACCGCCACGAGGCGCTGGGCGATCGGAAGCATCTTCTCGCCGTATTCCTTCTCCATCGCTTCCCGTTCCGCATCCGCCAAGCCGGAATCCAGATCCGACATGCGAAAATACGTGTTCGTGAGGTTGAACAGCGCGTCGCGATAGTTCGCGCTCCGCTCGAGACCCGCCTCGAACGCCTGGGCTGCGCGCTCGAACTGGCCGGCGCGAAAGAGTGCCACGCCCGTCGTGAAGAGATCGAGTGTGGGCATGTCGGCGGCAAGCATCAGCACGCTGTCGTAGAGCACAACGGCTACGTCGGTGTATCCGGCCGAGAACAGTGCGCTTGCTTGCCCGGTGATGGCCGCGGCGTCATCCGGCTTGCTCTGCCGGAATCGCTGGTACCAGGCGATGGCCGAGTCGTATTGCCGGTCGGTGTGGTACAGGCGCGCGACGTTGAATGCCGCCGTAGCGCCCATATCCTGGTAGCTCTCATTCCCCCGATTCGATTCGCGGTTGGCGATCTGTATGGTCCGGTCGTAGTAGTAGACGGCGCTGTCGAGTTGTTTGGCCGTCGAGTAGATCTGGCCCAGGTAGAAAAAACTGGGCGGCTCGTTCTGGTAGATCACGTTCGCCTTCTCGAATGCCAGCGTTGCGGCTTCGTCATCGTCATCGCGAAGCGCATCCACGCCTTGATTCAGGATCGGCACCCATAACCTGCGGCGACTCGTCTCGATCGCGGCCACGCATTCGGGAGCCATTGCCGCCGCCTTGTCCCAGGCCGAATCGGCGCCGAGGATGTCGCGCTCCGCCCAATAGTACCGTCCCAGGTAGAACCACACCGCCGGATCGTTGTCCCTTCCCTGGTCCAATGCCTGGGTGAGCACGCGGATCGCGTCCCGCAGGTTTCGATCGCGTGTGTCCGGAAAACGTGCGCCTGCTGCCGTGCGGATATACAGCACAGCGCTGTTGATGAGGTAGTGACCGGTGTTCAACTCACAATCGGCCGGGGCGCCCCACGGCGCTATTCTCTGCCCGATCGCTGCACCGGCTGTCGACATGCTGAGCGCGATCCCGATTCCTATGCCTGCTACGAGGTTTCTCATGTTCACTCCGTTTTATCGCTCCAAATCATCCCGTTCTCGATCCTCGCCGCCGAGCAAAGATTCTGCGCGCCGCTCGGCCTCACGAGCGATCTCGAGCGCCGGGCGCCCGAGCTTGGTGGCTGCCGCATCCACATCATCAAACTCCGCCTTCAGCCGACGGCCGCCGGGAGCCTCCCATACCTTTATCCGTACCCTGGTATCGGGATCTAGCTCCACAACGAGTTGCCGTCGCTGGAGGGTCTCCCTCAAGAAAGTTCCATGTCGTACGCCGGCAGTCGTACTGTGGCGGAACATGGCCTCCACGACGCTGTCGGCCCGATCAACTGGAGCCAGTGCCTCGATGCGCATGCTGATCCGTCCCTTCTTTCCGTGCGTGGGCCACGCAACGCAGTCGAGTGCTCCCGCGTCCAGCACAGCCCGACGCAGCGGCTCGAGGTACTCCGGATTGAGGTCGTCCACATCGGTGGCGATGACCTCGACCATGCCCGCTTCGTGCGCCGCCTCGGCGATGAGCAGACGCAGGGCGTTGGGGTACCTCGAGGGATCCCGTTGCCCAGCGCCCCATCCGCTCCGGGTGATGCGCCACCGTTCGGGCGGCGCGCCCCGCGAGAGCACACGCAACAGGGCCGCGCCCGTAGGGGTCGTCGCCTCGCCCTCCACCGGCGAGCGGCCCGCAAGCTCGATCCCCTCGAGGAGAATCGCCGTGGCCGGGGCCGGCACCGGAAGCTTCCCGTGCGCGGCGTTCGCCCATCCCGTCCCTATCGCGACCGGCAGATTGTACACGGCATCCACGCCCAGGCGCTCGAACCCCTCGATCGATCCGACGATGTCGAGCACCGCGTCGACTGCGCCCACCTCGTGGAGATGGACGTCCGCCGGGGCGCAGCCGTGTACCCGTCCCTCTGCCTCACCGAGCAGCGTGAACGCACGCACTGCCCGGGTTCGAACCCACTCGGATACCGGCGCGGCTTCCACCAACCCGATCAACTCGCCCACGCTGCGTCCGTGCTCGCCGGCGCCGTGCCCCGGGATGTCGAACAAGACCCTGGTTGCCGCTAGGGACGCGCGGCGCACCGTCTCGATCCGCACCTCGACCTCGGGGAACCCCAGGCGCCGGGGCAGCTGCTCGAGCCAGTCCTGCGGCGCCCCGGCATCGACCAGGGCACCGAGCGTCATGTCGCCGCTTATGCCGGCGGCTGGGTCGAGGATGGCTATGAGCATCTGGGATTCAGCGAGCAAATATCGCCAGAGCCTAGCGATAAAGCCACCCGGCTCCGGTGTTGAAGAGTACGGTCCGGTGCCGCCGCTCGACTATGCCGCGCCGGACGAGTTCGGTGAGGGCCGCGACGCTCGCGCCGCCTTCCGGGCACATGTCGATCCCCTCAGCTGCCGCGAGTCGTTTCTGAGACTGCTCGAGTGCGGTGTCTGTAACGGCGACGGCGCACCCGCCGGTCTCCCGCAGGCCGCGCAGGATGAGCCCTCCACCGAGCGGCGCAGGCACCCGCAATCCGCTCGCGACGGTCACGGGATCTTCCCAGGCCTCGGTCCGGTCTCGATCCGCCTCAAAAGCCCGAACGACCGGAGCGCACCCCGTGGATTGCACGCTGAACAGGCGGGCGTTGCTGCCGGCCGGGATCCAGCCCGCGGCACGCAGCTCGTCGAACGCCTTCCACATCCCGATGAGTCCGGTCCCGCCGCCCGTCGGGTAAATGATGACTTCGGGCAGGTCCCAGCCGAACTGTTCGGCCAGTTCGAGGCCGAGGGTCTTCTTTCCCTCGATGCGGTAGGGCTCGCGCAGGGTCGAGACATCGAATGCGCCGGCGTCCCGCGCATATGCGCGGGAGGCTTTACCGCAATCGCCGATGTGCCCGTCCTGGGCTATTAACTCCCCGCCGTGGACGTCCATCTGCTCCAGCAACCGCGGCGGTGTCGTTCGTGGCGCGAAGATGCGGGCGGGGCACCCCGCGCGCGTCGCGTAGGCGCTCAACGCCACGCCGGCGTTTCCGGCGGTCGGCACGGTGAAGGCGGTCGCGCCGCCCAAGGTCGCACGGGTGATCGCTGCGGACATCCCGCGTGCCTTGAACGAGCCGGTCGGGTTCTGGGACTCGTCCTTGATCCAGACCTCGTCCAGCCCGAGGTCCTGTTCGATCGATGCCGCGCGCACCAGCGGGGTCATCCCCTCGCCGAGGCTGACGGGTTCTTCATCCGGCTGAATGGGCAACCACTCCCGGTATCGCCACATAGTCGGTCCGCGCCGTGCAATAGCATCGCGCAGATCCGGAGACGGGTGATGCCGGTACCGCACGAGCCACGGCATCCCGCACGCCGGGCATACGGTGGGCAGTCCGGAGGCGTCGTGGCGCTCGTCGCATGACGAGCACTCGAGGGTCCAGTGATAGGTCATGAGTGCAGATGTTGGAGGATTCGCTCCGCAAGTCGGGTGGAGATACCGGGTAATGACGCGATCTCTTCGGTGCTGGCCAAACGCACGCCCGCGAGGCTGCCGAATCGCTCCAGGATCCGGCGACGTCGTGCGGGTCCGATACCGGAGATATTCATCAGCTCCGACGTCACGGTCCGCGCCCGGCGGCGCTTCCGGCTGTAGGTCACCGCGAAACGATGCGCCTCGTCCCGGGCCCGTTGCAATAGCTTCAGCGAGGGCGCGTTGCCCGGTAGCCGGATGCTCTCGGCCCGTCCCGGGAGAAACACCTCTTCCTCGCGCTTCGCCAGGCTGCCGAGCATGACCGATTCGACGCCGAGCGCCGCCATCGCGTCTTGTGCGGCACCGAGCTGTCCCTTGCCGCCGTCGATCAGCATCAGGTCCGGCAGCGGTTTCTCCTCGTCCATACGCCGGCGGATGTAGCGGGTGACCACCTCGCGTATCGCCGCGTAGTCGTCCTGCTGTCGGTCGTACTCTCCGCGTTCTTCCTGTCCCTCCTGCTCTTCGGGTTCGCCGTCTGTCCCTTTGATCTTGAACTTGCGATACTCGCTTTTCTTGGGCCGGCCGCCCTCGAACCACACGAGGCTTCCCACGGTGTCACGGCCTTGGTTGGTGGAGATGTCGATGCAGACGAGTCGGCGCGGCACGATCGTGAGGCCGAGATCCCGCCCGAGCGCGTAGACCGGATCCTCAGCCCTTTCGTCGGCGTCCAGCGACTCGATACGGAAGCTCTCGAGCGAGTGACGGGCGTTCTGGTCCGCGAGGTCGACCAGCCGGCGGAACGCGCCGCGTTGTGGTGTCATCCATGTCGTTCCGGGCGCGAGTTCCGACAGCGCTGCAAAACCGTCTGGCGGGAACGGCAGGACGGTGCGGGAGGCCCGTCCCTCGAGCGAGAGATAAGAGCGCACCAGGAAGGCACTCAGGATTGCGGCGTCGGGTTCTTCGGCGAGGTTGTGGAGGAAACGCTCGTCCCGCGCTACGACTTTCCCGTCGCGTACGCGCACTATCGCCAGCGCCGCGTCGTCGCCGTCGCGGGCGTACCCAATAGCGTCGGCGTTACCGCCGCCGACCGTTTCCACGGCCGCCGGTTGCTCGATCTGCTTCAGCCAACGGATGGAGTTCCGCAGTTCGGCCGCGCGCTCGAAGTCGAGCGCGCGGGATGCCGCTTCCATGCGCTCGCGCAGACGGCGCCGTACTTCCACGGTCCGTCCCTCGAGAAAGGCGAGAACATCGTCGATCATCGCGCGATAGGATTCCTGCGATTGATACGCGACACACGGTGCCAGACAACGGTTGATATGGTAATCGAGGCACGGCCTGTCAGGCGTGTCGTCGGGGAGCGCGTAGTGGCAGGAGCGGACGGTGAAGATGCGACGGATGACCCGCAGCGTGCGGCGCAGGGTCGTCACGTCCGTATAGGGGCCGAAGTAACGTGCGTCTCGGATGTCGAGCCGCCGCACCACGAGCACCCGGGGAAACGGCTCGCCCAGTGTGACCGCGATCCGCGGATAGCTCTTGTCATCCCGTAGGCGGATGTTGAAGCGCGGCGCGTACTCCTTGATCAGGTTGTTCTCCAGGAGCAGCGCCTGCGGCTCCGACGGCACGACGATCGTGTCCAGGTCGGCGATAGCCCGCAGCAGCATGCGGTGCTTCGGGCTGTGCGAGTGGTCGCTCGTGAAGTAACTCCGCACGCGCTGTCGCAGGCGTTTCGCTTTCCCGACATAGAGCACCTTCCCGTGGGCGTCTTTCCAGAGATAGACGCCCGGTTTGTCGGGAAGCGCGTCTAGCTTCTGCTCAATGATCGAGGGGATCACCATCATCGCGTCCTCACCCGGTATCATCACGCCGCAGCACCGCTGCGAGACGTCGCGCCTCGGGGTGTCCGAGACCGTAGGTCACCAGCGCGTATGCTAAGCCGAACCCACCGAGACCACCGAGGCAGACGATACCGATTGGCTGGTCCGCCAGCGCGAGCGACATCCCCCACGCGGCGGCGACACCAGTGACGCCGCCGAGCAGGACCGTGACGAGGGCGCGGCGGTCGGCGGGCGTGGTAATCGGGCCGATACGGCGCGTGAGGCGGGTTAGCAGCAGGCCGACGTTCACGTATGCGCCCGTTGCCGCACCCAACGCGATCCCGGCGGGACCGAAAAACTGCATGAACAGGACAGCGAGGCTCGCGGAGAGTGCGAGCGCAAGCACGGCGATCCGTACGGGCGTGCGCGTATCGCCAAGGGCGTAGAAGCCCGACGCGAAGAGTCGGATGGCCGCCTGGCCGAGCAGACCTATGGAGTATGCCGCGAGCACGCCGGCGGCGACCTCGGTATCTGTGGTCCCGAACTGTCCGGTCTGAAACAGCGTCCCCACAATCGGTGTGGCGAGCGTGGCAAAGGCGAGCGCCGAGGGAACGACGAAATAGGCGATGCGCCGTGCGCCGTCCCCCAACCGCCTGCGCAGCACATCATGATCGGCCGTCGCGGCATCGCGACTCAGTTCGGGGAGGGCGGCCGCGGCCACACTCACGCCGAACAGCGATACGGGCAGGAGTGCTACGAGCTGTGCATATCCCAACACAGCGACGGCTCCGGTACCCAGTAGCGACCCGAGTTGGGTGTCGATCACTCCCGAAATCTGCGTGATACCAGCACCGATGACCACGGGTATCCATGCACGCATGACAGGGCGCACCCCTGGTACATCGAGGTCGAGGCTCGGTGAGACGCCACGTACGAGCCGCAGAGTCGCTGGGAGCTGCACGCCAAGCTGGAGCAGGCTCCCGACAACGGCGCCTAGGGCGAGCGCCGTGGCGAGCCGCGCACCGGCCATGACCCCGCCAGCGGCTAGCAGGGTGGCGATCCAGGCGATGTTCCACAACGACGGCGCCGCGTAGGCCAGGAAGAACCGGCGGTGGGTGTTCAGAACGCCGAGGCACCATGCGGAGAGGATGAACACCGCGGACATCGGGAACAGGATCTGCACCAGCGTCACCGTGAGTTCTCGGGTCGCGCCGTCGAACCCCGGGGCGACGAGGTCCGTGATCACGGGTGCGAGAACGATGCCGAGGCCGGCGGCGACGGCCGCCAACAGCGCCAGGAACGACACGACAGCTCCGGCCAGGCGTTTGGCGCCCTCGACCTCGCCGCGAGCGATCATGCCGGCGTAAACCGGAATGAACGATGCGGAGAGCGTGCCTTCGCCCAACAGATTCCGGATGACGTTGGGGATGCGCAGCGCAGCCCGGAAGGCGTCGGCGGTGGGACTGTTCCCGAAGTAGTGCGCGAACATCCGCTCCCGGACGAAGCCCAGTATGCGGGTGACGAGGATCCCGGCGGCGACCCGGGTCGCTAGGCGCCCCTGTGACGGGGGCATCGAATCACGTGGCCGGTGGGAGCTTCGGGGATGACTTCTCGTCGTGGCTCTCGAGCAGGTGCTGTAGGAACTGGGTCTCGTCCTTCATCTGCCGCATTGCGTGCCCGAGATCCTCGACCTCATCCTCGAGCACCCCGAGCCGCTTCTTCAGGTCCACCATCTCAAGACCTTCGAGCGCACCTCCGCGGCGGGACTCGGCCATTCTCTGAAGGATTGGCGAGTCGAGCACGATCGACAGTATTGGAATCGACAACGCCACTATCACGACGATGGCGACTAGGATGATGATCCACGGCATACGCGCATTCTAGGCTTTCCCGGAGCCCGGTTCAAGAGCGGACATCCATTCCCCGGCATGCTGCAACACGGCATCGACGAAGGTTCGCCCGTACCGGATCAGGTACGGCACCACGTTGAAAACCCGTTCCTGGGGCTTGCCGGCGGGAAAGAGGTTGTGTCGCGCCTTGGCGAGCTGGTGGATCAGGATCTCGTTCTTCTGTTTCAGATGTGAGAGAATCCGTTTCTCGACGTCCTTGACGCCGGCCAGCGCCGCGTGGTGGGCGGACTCGACCGATCTCTTGAGTGTCGGATCGATTGCGACCGCCGCCGAGCGAAGCCGCACGTACTCGCTCTGCAGCGCGGTGCGCAGCACTCGAATGGCGTCGTTGGCCTCATCAGGCATGTGCGAGCGTATCAGCCGCTGTTCGAGCTGTCCTTCGGGCAGGTCCAGATCCTGGGCGGTGAGTTGGTATTTGTCCAAGACCTTCCCCACCCGCCCTTCCACGGCGCGCGCGGACCAGCGCGCGACCGGCACCTGCGGGGCCACCTCCAGCCGCTCATACAACGGCGTGCATTGCGGGAAGTACGCCAGTTCGCTGGGCCCGGCGACATACGCGATCGTCGGCAGGATGGCCGCCTCAATCACCGGACGGAGCAGTACGTTGGGTGAGAACCGTTGTGGCTCCTCCTCGGCGAGCGCACGGAGCTGATCCAGCCCGTACCGTTCCTTCGAACGCCGGGCGTGGAACCGGCCATTGTCGAGGACGAGCCGGTCCCTTCCCATCTTGCATTCCAGCATGACCATCGTTGCCCCGTCTCCGACGTGGACCGGTGTCGGCTTTCCCGCGCTCTGTAGCTCCGCTCCGCGCGCGCCGAGCGCACGGTCCAGTTCGGTCGCGTGCTCCAGCGCGCGGACGAGATGTGGGCTCATCGCCCGCTTGGCGTTCTGGTGAGTAGGACGGAATACGACCAGCCCGTGCGGTCCCAACAGCTCGGCGATCGCGCCGGCAAAGGCGGTCGCGAGGTCGTGCGCAGGTACGTAGTGACGCCGCAGCCACGCCAGCACGTCGTCCCGGAACTCGGTTGCGGGTGTGGCTGCCACGACCGCTGCGAGGATACCGTCGATTGTCTCGCCGACCGGTTCACGGTAGAGTGGCGTGAGCGGAGCCTCTGCCGGCCGGTCGGGAAGCGCGAGCCGCACGATCTCGTTCCGGGCGTCGACGAGATGGACGTGATTGGCTTCGGCGTAGTCGTGATCGTCTCCGGCGACCCAGAACACCGGGACGACGGGCCGCCCGAGGATCTCCTCAAACCGCCGCGCGAGCGCGATGGCGGACACCGCCTTGTAGATCGTCAACAGTGGGCCGGTGAGGAGCCCCGGCTGCTGGCCGGTAGTCACGCAGAGCGCGTCGGCCGTGAAGAGCCTGTCGAGCTGCTCGGTGGCGGCGCCGTGAGCGAGACACGCCGCGCGAAGATCGGGATCGGGCGTGAACGCGCGGGTTCGCAACAGCGTCCCGGCGTCCACCCGTGGTAGCGGCGCGACCGGTGTGCTCTCGAATCGGAGGTTCACGTGCGCTCCGCCACCAGGATCAGACGCGGCGAGTCATCACTGGCCGGCGATCCGTCGTAGTCCCCCAAGCGGTGGCGCACCCGGAGACCGGCGGCCGTGAGCAGCTCCACCATCTCCTCGGCCGCGAACATCCGAACGCGCTCGACGAAGCTGCGGCCGTCGTCCAGTAGGTGCATTTCTTTGATCACGAACCGATCGTCCTCGCTGATCCGCCGTTCGATCACAATGCGTTGCGACCCTACCACTCGCTCTTCGTGTGGCACCAGCGTAGCACGTACCCGGGCGGCGTTGAAGTAGTCGAGCACGAACGAGCCGCCGCGGCGAAGCAGGGCCGCCACCTCCCGTATCACCGCTTCGTGTTGGCGGTCGTCGGAAAAGTACCCGAAACTGGTGAAGAGGTTGACCGTGATGTCGAAGCTGGCTGGGGCGAAGGGCAGATGTCGCATGTCTCCCCGCACCAGTCGCACCGTCGTGCCGGTCCGCCGGTGGGCACGCGCCAGCAGCGGCATCGAGAGATCGAAGCCGACCACACGTGCGCCGCGCGCCGCCAACCCACTGGCGTGGCGTCCGGGCCCGCATGCCAGGTCCAGCACCCACCGCTCCCGGAGCGGTGTGATACTGTCGATCAGCGCTACTACCTGCTCCGCCTCGGTCTCGTCGCGGTGTGGGTAGAGGTTCAGATACTCTTCGCCGAACCACTGCTCGAACCATTCGGTCACGAACGCTCCGCCTTGTGGTACGGCTCGCCGCGGAGGATGGTGCAGGCCCGGTAGAGTTGCTCTAGCAGGACCAATCGGGCGACGTCGTGGGGGAGAGTCAGCGCGGAGAGGGCGAGACGTTCATCGCACTGGTCCACGAGTGCCGGATCCAGCCCGAACGCGCCGCCCACCAGCAGCGCGACATCTCGGGCGTTCTCACGCCATGTCCGTACCCGCTCGGCGAACTCCAGGCTGGACAGGGTCTCACCCCTTCGGGTCAGCGCCACCCGGAACGCCGCCTCGGGGGCAGTGGCGATGAGTCGTTCCGTCTCGAGACGGCGTGCCGCCGCGACCGTCCCACCACGGCGGCCGGCCTCGGCGACCTCATGGATTTCGAGTCTGACGGTGCGACGTGCCCGGCGCGCGTAGTCCTCACAGACGGCCCGAAGTCCGGTGTCGCGGACCCGACCGACCGCTATGAGGTAGAGGATCATCGGTCGTGCCGGGCATCAGGCATAGATGCCGCGGAGGCGATGGACGGCCGCGACCCTTTCCATCGCCAGCATGTAGGCGGCGGTGCGCATGTTCACGTCATGTCGCTTCGCGACCGAGAGCACATCCTGGAACGAGTGCTGGATGATTTCGTTGAGGCGCTCGATTACGGTCGCCTCGCTCCAAAAGTAGCCCGCACGGTCCTGAACCCACTCGAAGTAACTCACCGTGACACCGCCGGCGTTGGCCAATATGTCTGGAATGACGAAGATCCCCTTCTCGTCCAGGATCTTGTCGGCCCCCGGTGTGGTCGGACCGTTGGCCCCTTCACAGATGATCTTCGCCTTGATGCGGTCGGCGTTTTTGCGCGTGATCATATTCTCGACGGCAGCCGGCAGGAGCACGTCCACATCTAGTTCCAACAGTTCTGCGTTGCTGATCGGATCGGCGTTGGGGTAGCCCGCCAGGTAGCGATGCTCGCGAATCCAGCTCAACGCGTCAGCCACGTAGATACCGTTCGCATTGTAGAACCCGCCCGTCTTGTCGCTGATGGCGACGACCGTCAAGCCTTCCTGCTCGAGCAGCTCTCCGGCGACGGAGCCGACATTGCCGAATCCTTGGATTGCCACCTTCGTGCCGCGGAGCGGCAGCCCCAGGTGCCGCAACGCCTCCTGGGTGACGATCATGCAACCCCGGCCAGTCGCTTCCCGGCGGCCCCGCGAGCCGCCCATCTCGATCGGCTTCCCGGTGACGACCGACGTGACCGAGTGGCGCATATGCATGGAGTAAGTGTCCATGATCCACGCCATGACCCGTTCATTCGTGTTAATGTCCGGCGCCGGAATGTCGGAATCCGGGCCCAGCGTGTCGATCAGGGCCGCCGTGTAGCGGCGAGTGACGCGCTCCAGCTCGTTGATGGACAGGACGCTGGGATCACAGACGACAGCGCCTTTTGCGCCACCGAACGGGATGTTCACGACCGCGCACTTCCACGTCATCCACGCTGCTAGGGCCTTCACTTCGTCGAGCGTGACGTTGAGGTCGAACCGTATCCCCCCCTTGCAGGGGCCACGGGCCGAGTTGTGAAGTACGCGGTAACCGGTAAAGACATCCAGCTCGCCATTGTCACGCTGGACCGGGATGGCGACGATGATCTGTCTCTCCGGTTCCCGGAGCACCTTGCACATGCCGGGATCCAGGTCGAGCAGCTCAGCCGCCCGATCGAAGCGGGCCATCATCGCTTCGAACGGGTTGTCCTCGCTGAGGATCGGGTCCTTGTCGCGTCCGATCAGCTCACGTGCCGTGCGAAGCCCGACCGCCAGATTGTCTTGGTTCATGCTGCTTGCGTGCGCTCTTTCTCGTGGGGATCAGCAGACCGGCGAGGTGAAGATCGAGCCTCGTCGTCGTGTCATCCCCGTAACGTCACCACCAACCGCAGCGCTCAACGCGCGCTCGACTTCCTTATGACCTTCCTGCCAGACGACCTCCAACTCGGCAACTAGGGGCTCCGCAGCGTCGCGGGGCCACAGCCCCCGGAGCTTCGAGGCATCCTTTGCGGTGACTACAACGTAATCAACTTCCTTGGCGGCGCTAAGCATGCGTGCGACATCCGCCCGCACGAACCGATGATGGTCGCGCCACGCCAGCAAGGCGACGGTTGCGGCGTACTCCCGCAGCTGGGCCGCGAACGCCTCCGGATCGGCGATGCCGGCACCGGCCAGCACACGCGACCCCACGAGCTCAGCCGGCACCCGTTCCCGTTCTGACAGGAGGCCGCGGAGACGTGCCAGTCGCAGCCGCGCGACCGCAACGGGACGGCGGCCGGCAGCTCGCACGCGTTCGATGGTCGCTCTGACCCGGGCCTCGCCGGCGGACTTGACCGTGACCACCACCAGGTCGGCCCGGCGCAGCGCCCGCCAGCTCTCGCGCCACGGGCCTGCCGGGAGGGTCCACGGCGCGGCATCCAGCGACTCGGCGCTCACGACCGCGACATTCAGGTCCCGCCGGACGTCGAGACGCTGAAATGCGTCGTCGAGGACCAGGACGTCCGCTCCGCGCGCCACCGCCCGACGCGCGGCTCGAACGCGGTCGGCGTGCTCGATGACCACCGCGCGCGGCACCGCGCGCCGGTGCACGTCCGCCTCGTCGCCGCCGTAGCCACGGAGCAGAATACCGGGTGTAAGCCCGCTACGCGCGTAGTAGCCGGCGATCCATGCGGCCAGCGGCGTCTTCCCGGCGCCACCGACCGCCAAGCTGCCGACCGCTACGGACGGTGCCGGCAGGCGGCTGCTCGGCAGCCACCCCGATCGATAGGCCTTCGCCCGCGCGCCGGCGGTGACGTGGAACACCGCTGCCGCGGGCAGGAGCGCGAGACGAGCCAGCCGGGCACCCGGAGTGCGGGCGCGCCAGATCCAGATCATGAGGCGCTCCGGGCGACCGCGTAGACGGCGTCCAGCCGGGCGGCGAGGTCCGTCTGATCGTCCTCCAGCGCTCCACTACCCGCCGGGTGGTACGGTGGCGCGTACACTATGCGGATCCGGGCGAACGGTCGCGGGATCCTCATCCGGTCCCAGGAGCGCGCCTGCCACGCTTTGGTTACCCCGGCCGCGACCGGCAGTATGGCTGCCCCCGCCCTCCGGGCGGCGGCCACGGTGCCAGGCTTGACCACGCCTGCTGGTCCGCGCGGCCCATCGGGCGTCAAGCCGACCTCGTGTCCGTCACGCAGCGCCCGAAGCAGGCCGCGCATGCCCCGTGCGCCGCCTCGGGTGCTGGAACCCTGCACCACGCGATACCCCCAGCCGCGCGCCAGCGTCGCCAACCGCCGGCCGTCGGTATGGTCGCTGATGAGCAGCGTCACGCCCTGCGCCCGATGCCACCAGACGAGAGGAATCAGGCTTTGATGCCACACAGCGAAGATGAAACCGCGTTGCGACGCGCGCAGCCGCTCGAGGTGCTCTGCGCCAGCCACCTCCACCCGCCAGGTCAGCGCCAGCACCCGGCACAGGGCGCATCCCAGCCAGCTTGCCAGCCGGTTCATGCGGCGAGGTCGAGCGCCAGCCCGGCCACCCGCCGGGCGGCACCCGGGGTGCCGAGGGCAGCGCGCACCTGCTCAAACGCAACCCGCTGGCCCCGTGCCTGGGAGCCGGCGGGATCGAGTAGCGGGAGCACGGATTCCGCCAACCGCTGTGGAGTGACGCTGTGCTGAATGAGTTCCGGTGATACCGTGCGGCCCGCGACAAGATTCACGAGCCCGATCCACGGAACCCGGACGACGCGGCGCGCGGCAGCGTAGGTCAGGGGATGCATCTTATAGGCTACCACGTGTGGGGTGTCGGCGAGCGCAGCTTCGAGGGTAGTGGTGCCCGACTTGCACAGACCAGCGTCGGCGGCGGCGAATGCGAGCGCCGGATCGCCGCGATGCAGGATGAACTCTTCCGCTCCGGCGTAGGCCGCGCCGTCGATCCCAGCCACGACTACGGCGACCTCGGGCACGGCGCGCCGTACCCGGCGCGCCGCGTCCCGGAACACGGGCCAGTGTCGCGCGATCTCGGCCGGCCGGCTTCCAGGGAAGATTCCCAGTAGGGGACCCGCCGCTGGCGCCCCGAGCGCTTCACGGGCGGAGGCCGCCTCGATGCTTCGCCGGTACTCGAGGAGCGGGTGCCCGACGAACTTTGCGGGAATCCCTCTGGTGCGGAAGAAAGGCTCCTCGAACGGAAGGATCACTGCCAGCTGATCGATGCTTGCTCGCAGTCGCGCTGCGCGCCATGCACCCCAGGCCCAGAGCTGCGGAGCGATGTAGTACAAGACCGGAATCCCGGCTTCGCGTGCCGCCGCCGCCACGCGGAGATGGAACCCCGGATAATCGACCAGGATCACGAGGTCGTATGCCCCCTGCCGGAACCGCCGCCGCAGGTCACGGGCGATCCGGAGATGAGCGGGGACCTGTGCGGCGACCTCGGCCAGCCCGCGGGTCGAGAGCTGTTCGCTGGGATGCGTGATGGCCACGCCGGCGCTCGCCATCTCCTTACCGCCCATACCCTCCAGCTCGGCGCCCGGTGCCGCGTCACTGATGGCACGAGCGAGCGCCCCCGCGTGCCGGTCGCCGGACGGTTCACCTGCGGAGAGGTAGACCCGCAACGCCGTCACCCGATGAGCACGCCCCGCTCCGAGGCGGCGACGAACTGCACGAGTCTCGCGACCTCCGCGCACGCCTCGGGCTCGCCGCGAAGCTGCACGATGGCCTGAGATCGTGTAAGACGCGAATTGAACAGGAGACGGTACGCGCGCTGAAGCGCCAGCCGCACTTCCGGCGGGAAGCTCTCGCGCCGGAGACCGACCGTGTTGATCCCATAGAGCTTGAGCGGGGCGCCCGCCGCGCGCGTGTATGGCGGAACATCCTGCGGGACGCGCGAGCCGCCGCCAAGGAACGCGTACTCACCTATCCGCACGAACTGATGAACGGGAGTCTGCCCGCCGATCCAGGCGTGGTGGCCGATCTCGATATGCCCAGCCAGCTGCACGGCGTTGGCGATCACCACGTCGTGTCCGATTTGACAGTCATGCGCTACGTGCACGTACGACATCACGTAGCAGCGCTCCCCGATACGCGTGACGCCGCCCGCGGTCCTCGCCCGGTTGACCGTGGAGTACTCCCGGATCCGGGTATCGTCGCCGATCTCCACGCTGGTGGGCTCCCCGCGGTAGCTCAGGTCCTGCGGAGCCGAGCCGAGGATTACGCCGTAGCCGATGTGACAGTGCCGCCCGATCCGTACGTCGCGCTCGATCACGGCGTGTGCGGAGATCTCGGTGCTTTCCCCCACCTCGACCGACGGTCCGATCACCGCGTATGGTCCGACGACGACGTCCGGCTCCAGGTCCGCCCGACGATCGATGACGGCGGTGGGGTGGACGAGCGTGGTCACCGGTCGACGATGCGCGCCATGAACTCGGCCTCGGCGGCGGGGCGCCCTTCCACGTAGCCGACGCCGCGCATGCGACAGTTGCGGCCGCGGAAGTGCAACATCTCCAGCTCGAAACGGATCTGATCGCCGGGGATCACGGGGCGGCGGAACTTCACGTTGTCGATCGACATGAAGTACACGACCTTGTCTTTCGGATTCTCCACGGCTCCCATCAGCATCATCCCGCCTGTCTGGGCCATGGCTTCGACGATCAACACACCCGGCATGATCGGGTGATCCGGGAAGTGGCCTTGGAAGAAGGGCTCGTTGATCGTCACGTTCTTGATGCCGACAATGCGTTTCCCTTCCTCGACCTCGATGATGCGATCGACCAGGAGCATCGGATAGCGATGGGGGAGCGCATCCATGATCTCCCGAATCCCGGCTACGTACGGGGTCGGGGTCGTGAGGGTCGCGAAACGTCCGATCGCACGGACGAGAGCCACGTTGCCTGCGTGGCTCGGCCGAAACGCGGTGATGTCGGCCGCGAGGCGTCCGCCCAGTAGCGTCAGGTCCCCAAGGAGATCCACCGTCTTGTGGCGTACGAACTCATCTGGCCAGTGAAGCTCGCCGGCTGCCAGGCCGGTCTCGGTGAGGATCAGCGTATTCTCTCTCGATGCGCCCCGCGCGAGACCGGCAGCCAGGAGCGAGTCTCGTTCGCTCTCGAATCCGAAGGTGCGTGCGCGCGCCAGCTCCCGGTCGAACGCGTCGGCAGTGATATCGAAGCATCCCGATTGCCGGCTGATCAGTGGATGCTGGTACTCGATCGTAACCGTCAACCGCAACGCGGACGCCGGCGCCACCACGTAGTGCGTGTCGCCTTCTCTTACGGTAAGGGCTGCCTGGAGGTGCACCGAGCGGGGCTCGCCGTCGTGCGCGGTTACGCCGGCCTGCGCGACCGCGCTGAACACCTCCCGTGCGCTCCCGTCGCCGATTGGGGGCTCCGGCCCGTCCAGCTCGATCGTAACATCGTCTAACTCGTGCGCCGCGAGTGCCGCGAGTACGTGCTCCACCGTATGCACGACGTTGTCCCCTTCGCCGAGTACGGTGTGCCGGTCTGTGGCAGTCACGGCATCGACGGTTGCCCGGATCGGCGTGGCGTCCGGGAGGTCCGTCCGTCGAAACGCAATGCCGCTCTCGGGGTCGGCCGGCACAAGGCGCATCGTGACGTCGGCGCCCGTATGGAGTCCAATGCCGGCCAACTCCACCACCTGCGTGAGTGTATGCCTAGCTGGTTTCGCCATGCTGTGCCGCGACCCTTTCCAGCGTTGCGACGATCGGAGCGAGGCGCCGCAGAGCAGCTGCCTGCCGGAGCACCGCCCGGTGATCGCGGGCCGGATAGCCTGATATGGTCACCCCTTCCGGCACGTCGCCGATCACGCCACTCTGTGCTGCGATCCGGGCCCGATCGCCTACCGTGAGATGGCCCGCGAGACCCGCCTGTCCCGCGATGACCACGTCGTCGCCGATCGTCGTCGTGCCCGCGATCCCCGCCTGCGCCATGATAAGGCAGCGCCTCCCGATACGCACGTTGTGAGCGACCTGAACGAGGTTGTCGATCTTGGTCCCGGCACCGATCACGGTCGCCCCGACCGACCCACGATCGACGGTCGTGTTGGCGCCGATCTCCACGTCGTCCCCCAGCCGGCAGGCACCGATGTGGGGGATCGGCGTGTGGTGCCCGTCCCGATCCACGAACGCGAATCCCGGAGTGCCCACGCGGGCCCCCGCCTTGAGCACTACGCCGTTGCCCAACTCGACGCCATCGGCAACCACGGCGTGGGCATCGATCCTGCACCGGTCGCCGAGCACGGCTCGGTCGCCGATCGTTACGTGCGGCCCGATCCGGCACTCCCCGCCGATCCTCACGTCCGTCCCGATTACCGCATACGCGCCGACGGCGATCGCCCCGCTCCACCGGGCGCCGGCACCTATCACCGCTGTGGGATGAACTCCCCAGGTCGGCGAGTCTGGATCGTGGAGTGCGTCGGCGATGAGAATCAACGCCGCGCGCGGATCGTCCACCACGATACGCGTTGCGGGCCCGGTGGTCAGCGCCCGGAATTCCGGGGTCACGAGCACCGCGCCCGCGCGAGTGGCGGGAAGATAGGAAACGTGTGATGCCGTGGCAAGAAACGTGAGGTCGCCGGGACCCGCCTCGTCCAACGAGGCGATCCCGGCGATCGCCATGTCGGGCGGCCCGATCAACTCTCCGCCCACTAGGGTGGCGACCCGGCCCGCCTTCAGCGTGCGGGACACGACCCGGTTACGGCGACGAATTCAAGCGCTGGACGACGAGGTCAGTGAGATCGAGGGTACGATCCGCGGCGATGATGTTGTTGCCGGGCGCGCCGACGTCGAATATGAAAGTCAGGTTCCGCTCGGCTCGGATGCCCTCGATCACCCCCTTCACGCGCTCCTCGATGGGCTCGAGGAGTTCCCGTTCGCGTTGGCTGGCGCGCGTCTGGAGGTCGTTGTAGCGCTGGTTGAGGCGTTGCTGCATCTGCCGGATCTCTTCCTGCTTCGCCCGGCGGTTGCTTGGCGTCAGCACGATTTGCTGCTGATCGTAGGCACCGATCATCGAATCGAGCTGCGCCTGGAGCTGCTCGACCTCCTGACGGTAGGCCTCGATTTCTATGCTGAGCGTCGATTCCGCCGCGGCGTATCCGGGCGTCTGTCGGATGATGATCTGCGAGTTTACCCACCCGAAACGCGCACTAGGGGAATCCTGAGCGCTGACTGTCGTCGGTGCTGTGGACAAGAGCGCGAACGCGGCGAGGGCGACGGCCGAGTGGCCGATCTGGAAACGGAACTGTGCCATATCTGAACGCCTGAGCCGAAGGTTAGAAGAAGTTGCCGAGCTTGAAGTGGAGCTTCCACCGCGGCGCGGGTTCGCCGTTGGCGTCGGTTCGATCGAAGCCATAGGCGTAGTCGAGACCGAGCGGGCCGAGCGGCGAGAGCACGCTCAGACCTACCCCGGCGCCGCGGAACAGCCGGGTGGGATTGAACTGCCCGGGCCGCGCCCATACGTTGCCGGCGTCGAGGAACGTATTGAGATAGAGCGCCTGGCTGATGCGGAGGCCGATCTCCCCGGTCATCGCCAGATACGCGCGCCCGAACGCATCGACCGTGTTGGCCCGGAATCCACTGGCCAACGGGTCGAACCCTTCCGGGGTGACCGAGAACTCGTCGTAACCGCGCAGCGGGACCCCGAATTGCGTACCGCCGAGCGTGAAGAGCTGGCGGAAGTGCGGCCCCGGATCGCCCCAGATGAATCCCGTCTTGGCCGTGAAGCCGAGCACGAACTTCATGGCGCCGGCACCCGGCTGGTCTGATCCGAACTGCCCCAGCGGCGCGTACCAGCGGCCTTCGAACGTCGCCCGACGGAAGTCGCCGCTGCCGCCGAACGGTCCTCCGGCCTGAGAGATCCGGATCTCGTGAAGCGCGCCACCTGTGGCGAACGGGAGGTCGAACCGCGTGTCTCGGACAACGCTCACTCCGAAACTCGACAGCACGCAGTTGGCGCAGACGAACCGGGATTGCAGACTTGGCGAGTCGAAATCGCTCTGCTCGAGGGTGTACGACAGGAGCAGTCTGGTGAACCGCGACCCCAACACCGGGAACCCCAGTTGGAAGCTGCCGCCACGTGTGCGTATCCGGCCGAGGTCCGCAACCGTGAAGCGGAGACGCGTGCTGTGGAGGTTCAGCGATCCCGAGATGAGGCCGCCGCGAATCGCCGGATCGCTATAGGTGACGTTGATGTCGGATATGTTGCGTCCGAACTGCCACTGAAGTGAGACCCGTTTGCCACGACCGAGCACGTTCGGCTCGTCGAGCCCGATGAACCCGCCCACGCCGGTACCCTGCCCCACCGAAGCCCCGAAGTTGATGTTTCCAGTACGGCGTTCCTCCACCCGGAACACGACGTCGACGTCTACCCGGTTGGCGGTCGGCTTGATCTCGGGGATGGCCAGCGGCTGCTGAAAGAACCCCAGGTTGGAGACGTTGCGGTACGACTGGATCAGGGCGTCCTGCCGGAAGACGTCACCCGGCACCAACACGATCGCCCGCCGGATGACGCTCTCGTGCGTCACCGTATTGCCGACGATCTCGACTTTGTTGAGCGTTGCGGGGCTGCCTTCGACGATCTGCCACCGGAGATCGACGGCTCGGCGGCCGTCTTCCAGTGTGCGGCGCTCCATCACGGGGCGCACGTCGGCGTAGAGATAGCCGGCATTGCCGTAGAGCGTCTGCACTTCCTGCGTGGCCTCGAGCCACTTGCTCTCATCGAAGTAGGCCGGGCCATCCCGCGAACCACCCAGTCCGAGAAATCCCGTTTGGCGTACGCCAAACGGATAGAACCGGTTGAGTTGCTCGAGTGAGAACTGGCGGTTTCCGATGATCTCGAACCGTCCCACTTCGTACTGCTCGCCCTCGTCGACGGTGAGCACGAGCGTTCCCTTGCCCGTCGCGTCGTTCACGAGCAGAGTATCCCGCACCACCTTGAAGTCGATGAACCCCTGCGCCCCGTAGAGCTCGGGGAGGCGTTCCCGAACGTCGCGCTCCAGCTGGTCGTCATTGTACTCGCCGCGCTGGAACCACCAGAAACCTTCTGGGCTGGTCTTCATGTGACCGACGATGTCGCCGTCGTCGAGTGCCTCGTTGCCCTCGACGACGACCTGGCTGATGGCGACGCGCCGCCCCTCGTCGATATCGAACACGAGGGAGATGGTCCCGTCGGCGTGCGGGACCTCGGTCAGGCGTGGTGTCGCGAGATAGTAGCCCTCCCTGCGGTACAGGGAGTCGATCGCGGCGAGCGCGCGGTGCGCGGCCGCCCGGTCGAACGGCCGTCCTTCGCGGAGCTTGATCTTCCCGCGTACGCTGCGAGGCGAGACCTTCTCGGCACCGCGCACTGTCCAGCGCACGAGGAGTGGGCGTTCCACCACTTCGATGCGCAGGATCTGCCTGCCGTCGACGGTACCCTGCGAGATGCGTACGTCGTCGAACTGCCCTGTGGCGAACAGCGCCTCGACGGCGCGCTGCACGTCACGGTAGGTGATCTCTTGCCGCAGCGGGATGCGTGCCAGGCTCCGGATCTGGGCGGCGGGAACGCGGTGCGCGCCGAGCACCTCGATGCTGTCGACCACTGTCGTGACGTCGGCTTCCTGCGCCGCCAAGACCGCGGGCGCCGCGGCTAGGATCGCTGCGGCGCGCCAGAGTATCCGCCGCAACTACGCCTTCGTGCCTGAGAGAACCCTGAAGGTGAGCTTCTCGCCGTCGGGATGCACGTCGACCTCGATATCGTCGCCCTTGGTGACGTCGCCGGTCAGGATCTTGTCCGAAAGTGGGTCCTCGACGAACCGCTGAATCGCGCGCTTCAACGGTCGCGCACCGAACTGCTCGTCATACCCTTGCTCGACCAGGAAGCTCGTCGCCGCGTCGGTCCGACGCAGCGACAGTCCCTCCTCCGCAAGGCGACTGGACATCTGCTCGAACATGATGCCGACGATCGCGGTGATGTGCGAGCGATCTAGCGGATGGAACACGATCGTGTCGTCGAGTCGGTTCAGGAACTCCGGGTTGAACACCTTCTCGATCTCGTCCCGCACGCGCTGGGCCATCCTGTCGAACGAGGCCGTGCCGTCCGGCTCCTGGAATCCCATTGCCTTGCCCTTCATGATGTCACGCGCCCCGACGTTCGACGTCATGATGACCACGGTGTTCTTGAAGTCGATAACGCGACCGTAGTTGTCCGTCAGCTGGCCTTCGTCCAGCACCTGGAGCAGGATGTTGAACACGTCGGGATGCGCCTTCTCGATCTCGTCGAGCAGCACGACCGAATACGGCTTGCGCCTAATGGCCTTGGTCAGAGTGCCGGAATCCTCGTAGCCCACGTATCCGGGCGGCGCGCCGATCAGGCGACTCACGCTGAACTTCTCCATGTACTCCGACATGTCGACGCGGATCAACGCCTGCTCGTCGGCGAAGAGGAACCGGGCCAGCGCCCGAGCCAGTTCGGTCTTGCCGACCCCCGTAGGACCGGAGAAGATGAAGCTCCCGATCGGGCGGCGCGGGTCCTTGAGACCGGCGCGCGACCGACGGATGGCGCGTGAGATAGCCTCGATCGCCTGCTCCTGCCCTACGACCGACTTGTGCAGTTCCTCTTCCATGCGGAGGAGCCGCTTCGTCTCGGCCTCCTGCAGGCGAGTTACGGGGATGCCGGTCCACCGTGAGACGATGAACGCCACTTCCTCCTCGCCGATCGACGGACGGTGCGTTTCCCGCTCTTTTTCCCATTCCTCCTGCCGCTGGCGGATCTCGGCCTGGAGTTCGCGTTCCTGGTCGCGAAGCGATGCGGCGCGCTCGAAGTTCTGATCACGCACCGCTTCCTCTTTGTCGCGGTTGATGGCTTCTAGCTTCTCCTTGAGGTCGGCCACGTCGCTCGGCGGTACCTGAGCTGCCAACCGCGCCCGGGCGGACGCCTCGTCGATGACGTCGATCGCCTTGTCCGGTAGGAAGCGGTCGGTGATGTAACGCTCCGACAACTTGGCGGCGACATTGAGCGTGATGTCGGGAATGGTGACGTGATGGTGTTCCTCGTACCTCTCCCGGAGCCCCTTCAGGATCTCTACCGTCTCCTCCAGGGTGGGTGGATCGACGATCACCGTCTGGAAGCGCCGCTCCAACGCGCCGTCCTTCTCGATGTACTTCCGGTATTCGTTGAGCGTGGACGCACCCACGCACTGGAGTTCTCCGCGCGCGAGCGCCGGCTTCAGCATGTTCGATGCGTCAATGGCTCCTTCGGCCGCGCCCGCTCCGACGAGGGTGTGTAGCTCGTCGATGAATAGCACGATGTTCTTGTCCTGCGCGATCTCGTTCATTACCGCCTTGAGTCGCTCCTCGAACTGGCCGCGGTACTTCGTTCCCGCGATGACCGCTGCCATATCGAGCGCCAGGACCCGGTGGTTACGCAACGAGTCGGGCGCGTTGCCGGACGCGATGAGCTGCGCGAGGCCCTCGACGATCGCGGTCTTGCCCACGCCGGCCTCACCGATGAGCACCGGATTGTTCTTCTTGCGTCGTGAGAGCACCTCGATGACCCGCTCGATCTCTTGCTGGCGACCGATTGTCGGGTCGAGCTGCCCTTCCGCCGCGAGAGCCGTGAGGTCGCGGCAGAAATGATCCAGCGCGGGGGTTTTTGACTTTTTCTCCGAGCGGGACCCGCTGCCCGGCACGACGCCACCGCTCTTGGGGGCCTGTGGCATGTCACTGCCGAGCAGTCGGAGCGTTTCCGCACGCGCCTGTTCCAGGCTGACATCCGCATCGGTGAGCACCTGCGCCGCGATGCCCTTCTCCTCGCGCAACAACCCCAACAACAGATGCTCGGTGCCGACGTAGGAGTGGTTCAGCTCGCGCGCTTCGCTCATGGCGAGTTCGAGCACCTTCTTGGCACGTGATGTATAGGGCAGGTCCGGCGGTCCCGCGGCAGCGGGTGCCTTCCCCTTCTTGACCGTCTCCTCGATCTTTTGCTGGATATCGTCGAGATCGACGTTCAGGTTCGTCAGTACCGCCGCCGCGACGCCCTCCCCTTCTCGGATGAGGCCGAGGAGAATGTGCTCTGTCCCGACGTACTCGTGATGCAGCCTGGCGGCTTCCTCGCGCGCCATCTGCAGTACCTTGCGTACTCGATCGGTAAAATTGTAACCGTTCATCGCGTATTACGGTTGCTGGTCCGTTCCCGGTTCGGGTTTCTGCTGCCGTGCAGCGTCTTCATCCAACGCGCGCCGGACATAGGACGCCCGCATGGTGGGCAGCTCCGGATCACCGAGTGGTCTGTCGGCGCGCGCGGCGAGATGCGCCGGTTGGGTGAAGATCAACAGCTTGTTCAGGGTATATACACTAAGGTCCGTGATCAGGTTCACTCCGACCCCGAGCCGCACGGCGCTCAACAGGTTCATGGTCTCTTCAAACGATAGGCTGCGGGCATACCGCAGCAGGCCGTATGCGCGCCAGACCTTGTCGGCGATGACGGTCGGCGCGTTCCGCTGCAGCTTGTCGCGCGCCTGTTGTTCGTACCCGATGACCTGCCGGACGATTTTGCCCAGGTGATCGAGGAGTTCCTCCTCCGATTTTCCCAGCGTCGTCTGGTTGGAGAGCTGGAAAAAGTTGCCGACGACTTCGCTTCCCTCGCCGTATAGCCCTCTGAATGTCAAGCCGACCTGGGCCAGACCCTGCAAGACCTTGGCGATCTCTTTTGTGAGCACGAGGCCCGGAAGGTGAATGAGCACCGACGCACGGAGCCCCGTACCCGCGTTCGTCGGACATGACGTAAGGTAACCAAACTCGGGGTGAAAGGCGAACGAGACACGGTCGCCGATATCACCGTCGAACTGCGCGATTTGTGCGTAGGCCTCGGGGATGGCGAAGCCGGATCGGAGGACCTGAATACGGAGGTGATCCTCCTCGTTCACCATCACCCCGATGTCGCCGTTGGTGAGCAACGCCGCCGCGTGACGCGCGCCGCCCTCCCGCTCCAACCCGGCCAGCTCTTTGGACACCAGATGCCGCTCATGGAGGAGCTGCCGGTCGAGGCGGTCGAGTCCGTCCAGGCGGAACACGACCACGCCCCGCAACTGCGGCGTCGCGCGGCCGGCCTCGGCCACGCACTCGAGAATAGCGTCCAGGTCGTGCGCACTCGCCCGGATCGTGAACGCCCGGCCCTGGAGGTTGCGCGCGAGCCGCACGCGGGTCGACAACACGATATCCTCTTCCGGCCCGCTGGCATCGAGCCAGGAGACCCCGCCGTCCGGGAGCAGGCTCAGGTCCAACGTCATTCCAGGGCTCGAATCTGGTCGCGCAGTTCCGCGGCCAACTCGAAGTTCTCGGCTTCGACCGCACGCCGCAGCTGATCGCGCAGCGCTGTGGTGCTTGGCTTTCTGGTATCCGGTGCCTCAGCGGGGGAGAGATAGACCTTACCCACGTGCCGGCTCGCGCCGTGCAGCCGGCGCAGCAGTGTGCGCAGGTGCGGCTCGAAGCTGTCGTAGCAGTGCGGGCAGCCCAGCCGGCCGGTCTCGCGAAAGGTCTGGAGCGTCCCACTGCAGAACTCGCACTGGCCCGAGTCGGTTCCCTGCGGCAGCGCACCCGTGGCACCCTTGCCCATGGACGCGAGGAAATCCGACAGCGGGAACTTCGCGACACTCGCCTCGCTCTGCACTCCCTTTTCGGCCGCGCACGTCTCGCACAGATGTACCGTCGTCACGGTATTGTCGACGATCTGCGTCAGGTGGATCGCCGCCGGTCGCTCGCCACACTGATCACATTGCATCACGACATCGCCTGCGCTGCGGTGGCCGGATGGAGTCGGCCGTTCTCCAGCAGGAGCACCCGGTCGGCCAACTCCGCCAGGTGGCGGTTGTGCGTTGCCACTACGAGCGCGGTCTCGAAGCTGCGTGCCAGTCCCGTGAGCAGGTCGTGCAGCCGCGCCCTGTTGGTGAAATCCAGGTTGCCGCTCGGTTCGTCGGCGAGCAGGACCTTCGGATCGTGGACTAGCGCGCGCGCTACGGCGCATCGCTGCTGCTCACCACCAGAGAGCTGTCCTGGCCGATGCGACATGCGACCAGCGAGCCCAACCTGGGCGAGAGCCTCCTCGGCTCGACTGCGGGCCTCCGCTGTCGGTACCGCCGCGATCCTGAGCGGCATCATCACGTTCTCGAGCGCGGTGAACTCGCGCAACAGATGGTGGAACTGAAACACGAACCCGATCTCGCGGTTGCGGGTCGCGTCGGCTTCCGCTTCCGAGAGCCGGTCGTACGACATCCCGTTCAGCACGATCTCCCCTCCGGTGGGCCGGTCCAGCGCCCCTAGGAGATGGAGCAAGGTACTCTTGCCCGCGCCGCTCGCGCCGACGATGGCCACCATCTCCCCCCTATACACCTCAAGATCCACTCCGGTCAGCACCTCGATGAGGTTCTGATCGCCGCCGCGGAACACCTTGCGGAGGTTCCGAGCCTGGAGGATGGCGCTCATTCGTGCCTGATCGCCTCCACCGGGTCGAGACGTGCGGCCTGGCGGGCGGGATGAATGGTCGCGAGGACCGCTACGGCAACGCTCGCCAAAACTATGATGCCCACGTCGAGCGGATCGACGCGCACCGGGAGCCTATCGATGAAGTATACCGTGGGGTTCAGCTTGATGAGTCCGCCCCGGTCCACGATCCGGGCGATGATCAGGCCGAGCGACGCGCCGAGCGCCGTGCCGACGAGACCGATCACGGCGCCCTGGAAGATGAAGATCCGCCGGATCGCTGCCGCCGGCAGTCCCATGGCCCGGAGGACCCCGATCTCCCGGGTCTTGTCGGTCACGACCATGGTCAGCGTGCTCACGATGTTGAACGCGGCGACGATGACGATCAGCAGGAGGATCAGCCCCATCGCCAGCTTCTCGAGCTGGAGCGCCGAGAAGAGTTGTTGGTTCTGGCTCTGCCAGGCTACGGCGCGATACGGATAGCCGAGATCGTCCTCGATTGATCGCGCCACCTGAGGTGCCTTTTCGGGGTCGATCAGCCGGATCTCGAGGCCGCTCACCGCCAATCCCAGCCCCGCGAATCGCTGTGCCAGGTCGCGGGACAGCAACACGTACGCGTTGTCGTACTCGTACATCCCGGTCTCGAAATAGCCCGTGACCTCGAACTGCCAGTAGCGCGGGATGAACGCGCCTACCGACGGATTGAATCGGCTTCCCGCCGGCGAGATGACCGTGACCTTCGCGCCTGGAAAGGCGGACATGCGCTCCGCTATCCGGCGGCCGAGCACGATGCCGCCGTCGACGTCGTCGCGTGTGGTCGTGAACGAAAGATCCCCCCGCACGAGCTTGCTGCCGAGCGGGGTGACGGCCGCCGCGCCGGTGTCCGGTTCGATCCCGAGGACATAGACCCCCTCGTGATAATCGTGTCCCGCCGACAGGAGTCCCTGCGTCAACACGAACGGTGCCCCCGCCACCACGTCGTCCCGGGCGCGGATACGCGCCAGGATCTCGGGCCATCCGTCCAGGCGGAGTCCCTCTCCGAAGGTCAGCACCCGCAGGTGCGGACTCGCGACGAGGATCTTCTCCCGCAGCTCGTGCTGGAGGCCGTTCATGACGCCCATCACGATCACGAGCGCCATGACGCCGACTGTGACGCCTCCAGTCGCGATCAGCGTGATCAGCGACACGAGGCGCGACGAGCGCCGGCTCTTCAGGTAACGGGCCGCCACCGCCCACTCGAGGCGCGTCATGTTTCCGCCCGGAGCATCGGAAAGAGGATCACGTCGCGGATCGACGTCTGTTTGGCCAGTACCATTATGAGCCGGTCGATTCCCAGCCCCATACCGCCGGTGGGCGGCATCCCGTACTCGAGGGCGCGGACGAAATCCTCATCCATCCGCTGGGCCTCGTCGTCTCCAGCCGCGCGGGCCGCCACCTGCGCCGCGAACCGGCGCCGCTGGTCGTCGGGGTCGTTCAGCTCGCTGAACGCGTTCGCCAGCTCCCTCCCGAACACGAAGAACTCGAACCGCTCGGCAAGGATCGGATCGCCCCGCTTCGGTTTGGCGAGCGGCGATACCTCGATCGGGAAATCCACCACGAACGACGGGTCCTGTAGCGTAGGCTCGACGAACTCCTTGAAGATCTCGTCGACCAGCTTGGTCCTCGGTAGCGCGTCGAGTGCCTCTACCCCACGCGTCCGCAGCGGCGCGCGGAGCGCGTCGTCGTCGGCCGTCCGGAGGTCCACGCCCGCATGCTCGTGGACCAGCTCCAGATACGAGCGACGCGGCCACGGCGGTGAGAAATCGAGCAGTCGGCCGAATCGTTCTATCCGTACGCCGCCGGTCACGTGTTGCACGACGCCCGCGACCATCTCCTCGGTCAGAGCCATCATGTCGGTGTAGTCGGCGTAGGCCTGGTACACCTCGAGCATCGTGAACTCGGGGTTGTGAAGCCGGTCGATCCCCTCGTTCCGGAAGTCCTTGCCGATCTCATAAACCCGCTCCAGACCGCCGACGACGCAACGCTTGAGGTAAAGTTCGGTTGCTATCCGTAGGTACAGGTTACGATCGAGCGAGTTGTGGTGCGTGGTGAAGGGGCGCGCCATTGCGCCGCCGTAGAGCGGCTGTAGCACCGGCGTCTCCACCTCCAGGAATCCACGTTCGTCCAGAAAGGCGCGCACGTACGAGATCGCTCGGGCGCGAACGCGGAACACTTCCCGAACGTCCGGGTGAACGGCCAGGTCCGCGTAGCGCTGCCGATAACGCGTCTCCGGGTCGGCCAGCCCGCCGTGCACGTCACCCGCGGCATCCGACTTCCCGAGCGGGAGCGGGCGCAACGCCTTGGTGAGCAGCGTGACGGCGCGTGCCCGCACCGTGATCTCGCCCGTACGGGTGCGGAAAACGTCGCCCTCGATCCCAATGACGTCGCCCAGGTCGAGCAGCTTGACCAGCTCATAGGCCTCATCGCCGACTTCGTCCCGCCGGAAGTAGAGCTGCATCCGCCCGGCACCATCCTCGAGATGTGCGAACGTCGTCTTCCCATGGCCTCGGAGCGCGACGAGACGACCGGCGAGGCGCACGGTCCCGGCTGTGTCGGGATCGAAGCCGGCCAGCGCCTGCGCGGTGGTGTGGGTCCGCTCGTAGCGGTAGGCGAACGGGTCGATACCACGCTCACGCAGGCGCTCTAGCGTCGCGCGCCGCGCCTCCTCAACGTGGGATCGACCTGCCACTGTCACGTCGCCTTGCTCCCGAATCGCTTGAGGAAAACCTCGATGAACTGGTCGATCGCGCCGTCCATGACGGACTGGACGTCACCCACCTTCAACGCTGTCCGGTGATCGTTGACCATCGTATAGGGTTGAAAAATATATGACCGGATCTGGTTGCCCCAGCTGATATCGGGCTTGGTGGCCTCCAACTCGGCGCGTTTCTTTTCCTGCTCGTCGACGGCGAGCTGGTAGAGCGCAGCCTTCAACATCTTGAGTGCGGTCGCACGATTCTTGAACTGGCTCCGTTCCTGCTGGCACGACACGACGATTCCGCTCGGCTTGTGGCGCAGCCGCACCGCGGACGACGTCTTGTTCACGTGCTGCCCGCCGGCCCCGGACGCTCGGAAGACGTCCATCTCGATGTCGTCCTCCCGCAGATCGATCTCGATGCTATCGTCGATCAGCGGACAGACGAACACAGACGCGAACGACGTGTGCCTCCTGGATTGCGCGTCGAACGGGGAGATCCGCACGAGGCGGTGGACCCCCTTCTCCGCCTTCAGGTAGCCGAACGCGTAGTCGCCGGTGATCTCCAGGGTGACCGACTTGATTCCCGCTTCTTCCCCCGGGACCAGATCGAGCACGCTGACCTTGTAATCGTGACGGTCCGCCCAGCGCGTGTACATGCGCATCAGCATCTCGGCCCAGTCCTGCGATTCGGTGCCACCGGCACCAGGATGGATGGTCAGGAGCGCCGCCAGCTCGTCGTCCGGGCCCTGCAGCATGTTCCGGAGTTCGAGCGCCCCCACACCGGCGCGGATGTGCCGCACCTCGTCGGCGAGTCCGGCCTCGAGGTCGGGGTCGGGCTCCTCGTCGACCAGCGCGGCCAGCTCGAGGCAGTCGTGGGTGCGGCGGGCCAGGTCGGCGTACGGGTCGGTCCAACGCTTGACTTGGCGGAACTCCTCGACGACGGTGCGGGCACGGTCCGGGTCGTCCCAGAAGCCCGGTGCCGCCATCGATGCTTCCAACTCCTTCAGGCGGGTAGTCTTGGTGTCCAGGTCAAAGATGGCCTCTGAGTTCCTCAAGGCGACGGTCGAGGTCCTGCAGTTGCTGGCTCAACTGTTCTGCCATCGGCGTTTCACCTCCGTATGTGCACTAGTTGAGCCGTCACCTCCGGGTAACGAAGTGACGGCTCCGGTGTCAGCCAAAAGATAAGGGCGACCGGGGCGGGTAGCCAAGCCTAGAAAAGCTTCTGTCCCCCCGCGAGAATGTCGTTGAGCGCCTCGGTCCAGAAATCGGTGGAGGCGGCCATCTCCTGTCCCACCTGAGCGACGTATTCCTCCCAGCTCTTCTGAATCTCGTCCGCGAAATCCTCTTTCAAGGTCCCAACGGCGAGCGAACGTTGCCGCTTGCCGGGCTGGTAGACGATCATGTCCGAGATGAGGGCGCGTGAGAGCCGCCGCGCTTTCTGGCGCGGATCCTGGGCTAGAAACGGGTTGATCGGCTTCTTCACCACCGGGGCTGCGGGCACCGCGGGCGCTACGGGGGCCGCGGGCGCCGCCGGAGCCGCTGCCACCGTCGAAACGGGTGCGACCGGTTCGGGCGTTGGCGTGGGAGGCGGCGCTGCGGGTGCGATCGGCTCGGGTCCAGGGGTCGGAGCCGGTGCTACGGGTGCGGCCGGCTGAACCGGCTGCCCTGGCGTGGGGCGGAACACGGGCGCCGATGGGCGGCGCGGCGGCGCCGCGGCCTGTCGCGATGGCTGGGGGTGGGCAAACGGCCGAGACAGTCGGGGTCCGGTGGTGATCGCGTCGGCCGCTGCTGGAGCTGTAGGGATCACCGGTTCCGGAATCGAGGGTACAGGCCCCGGCTCGGGCAGGACGGGCTCCGGAGCAGGCGCCGCTGCCACCACCGGCTCAGCCGCCGGAGGTGGTGCGGGCGCGCCAGCGGCCGGCTGCGGAGTGGGAGCCGCTACCTCGACGCCTTCCGGCGACAGCGGCACGATTGCTGAGCAGATCGTGCAGCGCGCGCGGATCCCGCCATCCGGCACCTTGACGGGGTCCACCCTATAAACTGTGCCGCAGGACTGACAGCGGACGTTCATTCCTGGATCTCCTCTGCGTTGCTACGTATCCGAATCGGCGTCCTGTCGGCGGTCGACCACGAAGATCGATCCGGGGAGTGTCTTGGCGTAGCTCTTCATCTCGGTGGCGAGACCACTCACTTGCGCCGGATGCATGAACTGGCGTCGCTCGTTCGTCACGATGCCGATCGACAAGGTCATCAGCGGCACACGATACAGTTGGCCGCGGCGGTCCTTGCCAAAGAAATATCCGGCTCTCCGATCCTGCTCGCTGTATTGGAACGGGATCAGCGTATCGAACACACCGATGATCTCGTTACAGATCCGCGAGACGGCGTCGATCGGAAGGATGAAGATAAAGTCATCCCCACCGATATGGCCCACGAATCCGTCATCCGGACACATGCCCTTCACCACGTCGCGCAACATGCGTGAGACAATGTAAATCACGCGGTCGCCGTCGTAGTAGCTGTACCGGTCGTTGTACTCCTTGAAATGGTCGAGGTCGGCATAGCAAACGGCGAACTGCTGCCGCGAGTCCAGCCGAACACGGATCTCGCGCTCGATCTCCGTCGTACCGGCGAGCCGCGTGGAGGGGTGTACCGAAACGCCGGTCTGGGTACGTGCCAGCAGCACGTCGAGCCGGCTGCGTTGTTCATCGGGCTCGAACACCGGTGAGAGCACCTCGTCCGCCCCTGCCTCGAACCAGGCCCCCGTGTTGTCCGCCGCATGGCGCGTGGTGAACACGGCGAGAGGGATGATACCCGTATAGGGATCGTCCTTAAGTGCGCGACACAACTCCATGCCCTCATCACCGGCGTCCTCGGCGACCACGATGAGCGCCGGCAGACTCCGAATCGCGGCCATCTCGACCTCGGCGCGTCCCGACACGTGCGTGAACTGGAATCCTTTCCCGTCCGCCCACGCCGAGACGAGATCAGGTGCAGGATGCCCGGCCGGAGCGAAATACAGGACCGTGGGACGCGTCCGCAACGCTCTCCTCTCTCTCGTAATGTCAAGCCCGCGAAAAACTTAGGAGTGACCTGAAGATAAGTCAAATCGCGCCGCCGGGCTGTGATCCCGATCGCCTGGCCGCGCTCCAGCCACGGGCGCATTGGAACGGTCGGGTCAGAACCAAGCCGTGAGCCAAACGGTCAGCTCGAGGCGCCGCGATCCCGGGCCCCGGGGGACAACGTAGCCGTGAATCTGGATCGGCCGGTCGGGGGCAGAGAGCCGGTGCGAGATAAACGCGTCCACCGCGCTCAGGACGTGGTTGGCCAGGAGCAGTCCCAGCTGCTGGACCGACCGGCGGAACGCCTCGTCGCTCTCGCGGATGGTCTGCCGGAAGAGATCCTGCTCGAGTCCGGCGTTGCGCCACGACCACTGGAAGTTCGGGCCGATAGCGCGGCCGGTATAGAAAGCCAGGGCGCGCTGAAACTCGGGCGAATCGGGATCGGGTGGGTTGTCCGGATCGGCGAAGAATGTCTGTTTAGCGAGGGCCCAGATGCTGCCGTTGAACGTGAGCTCGTCGTCCGGCGGGACGAAGGCGGGTCCGTCATCGGTGTCGAACGGTCCGCTCTCTTTGAACTTGCCCATCTGCTCGAAGTATTCGAAAGTTGTGTCCGGGCGCGTGGGTGCGAACGGTCCTCGCGCCACGACGAACGCCAGGTTCTGGAACCGCTCGCGCTCCCGCCGGCCCTCGTTGTTGAAAGCGATGAAGCGCGTGAGCAGCAGGGCTTCGGCGATCAGGTAGAGGGCCCCGCGCTCGTTGTGTCCGAGCATTTGCCCGGTACCGGGCACGACGGCGCTGGCCAGCGGCCGAACCCATCCGGCATGGCGCTCATGGCTGAGGGCGCGCCAGAGTGGGGTCAGGACCGGAATACCTCCGGTGGTTCCCGTGTCGGCCGGCTCACGCACCTGGCCAAGGCACGGCCGAACGGCGGCGATGACGAGAACGGCCGCGGCAAGCGCGGATCGCGGAGCCGGGCTCAGAGCAGAACGCGGAAGCTGAGGTATACGGGTTCGTCGAAGGTACCGCTGGCAAAGAACTGCCGGGCGAAATCGACCGCGATCCGGTCGAGTGAGAGCCCGATGCCGATCGACGGCCCGCTGTTCTCGGATCGGAGGAACGCGTAGCCGGTACGGATGCGGAGCAATGTGCCGTACCCCAACTCGAGCCCGATCCGTGCGTCGGGGCTCGTGTACTGTCCCCACTTGTCCTGTAGATCCACCAGGATTCGGGCGTCCAACGGCTGCGGAGATCC